>NZ_BOMS01000179.1 GCF_016862315.1 Actinoplanes palleronii
GGGGGTTTCATGGCGCAACCGCTACGGGTCGGCATGGTCGGATACGCGTTCATGGGCGCCGCGCACTCACAGGCGTGGCGCACCGTGAATCACGTCTACGACCTGCCGTCGCCGGTTCAGATGCAGGTGGTCAGCGGCCGCTCCGCTCCGGCGGTCGCGGCCGCGGCCCGCCGGTTCGGCTGGTCCGACCACACCACCGACTGGCGTACGCTGCTCACCCGGGACGACGTCGATCTGATCGACATCTGCTCGCCGGGTGACACGCACGCCGACATCGCGATCGCCGCGCTGAGCGCGGGCAAACACGTGCTCTGCGAGAAACCCCTGGCCAATTCGGTGGACGAGGCCCGCAGGATGGTCGCGGCCGCCGATGCGGCAAAAACATCAGGGGTACGAGCGATGTGCGGCTTCAACTACCGCCGCGTGCCGGCGGTCACGTTGATGCGGGACCTGATCGCGGCCGGACGGCTCGGCACCATCCGTCACGTCCGCGCGTGCTACCTGCAGGACTGGATCGTCGACCCGGAGTTCCCGCTGGTCTGGCGGTTGCGCAAGGAGGTGGCCGGCTCGGGGGCACTGGGTGACATCGGCGCGCACATCGTCGACCTGACCCAGTTCGTCACCGGCCGGCTGGTCACCGAGGTGAGCGCGCTCGCCGAGACGTTCGTCAGGTCCCGGCCGCTGCCATCCGCGGCGGCCGGGCTGTCCGCTCTTTCCGCGGGCGGCGTGGTCGAACGCGGTGAGGTCACTGTGGACGACGCCGTGCTCTTCCTGGCCCGGCTCGGCGATCAGGTGGTGGCCACCTACGAGGCCACCCGGTTCGCCACCGGCCGCAAGAACGGGCTGCGCGTGGAGATCAACGGTTCGCTCGGCACGCTGGTGTTCGACGTCGAGCGGATGAACGAGCTGCAGTTCTACGACCTGGACCGGCCGGTCGAGGAGCAGGGCTTCACCCGGATCCTGGTGACCGAGCCGTCGCATCCGTACATGGCGGCGTGGTGGCCGCCCGGGCACACCATCGGGTACGAGCACACCTTCACCCACCAGGCCCACGACCTGGTCCGGGCGATCGCGGCGGGAGAGGACCCGACGCCGTCGTTCGCCGACGCGCTGCAGGTGCAGCTGGTCCTGGACGCGGTGTCCCGGTCCGCCGAGACGTCGTCGTGGGTCACCGTCGAGTCCGCCATCGTCGATCCTGTTGAGGAGCGAGTATGACCCGGCCGATCACTCTCTTCACCGGACAGTGGGCGGACCTGCCGTTCGAGGAGGTCTGCGAGCTCGCCTCGGGCTGGGGCTACGACGGCCTGGAGATCGCCTGCTGGGGCGACCACCTGGACGTCGCCCTGGGCGCCACCGACGCCGGCTACATCGCCGGCCGTCGCCAGATCCTGGACAAGTACGGCCTGAAGGTCTTCGCCATCTCCAACCACCTGACCGGCCAGGCGGTCTGCGACGACCCGATCGACCAGCGGCACCAGGGCATCCTGTCCCCCGCGGTGTGGGGCGACGGCGACCCGGAAGGCGTCCGCCGGCGGGCCGCCGCCGCGCTGATGGACACCGCAAGGACCGCGGCGAACCTGGGCGTCGACACCGTCGTCGGCTTCACCGGCTCGTCCATCTGGAAGTACGTCGCGATGTTCCCGCCGGTCTCCCAGGAGGCCATCGACGCCGGCTACCAGGACTTCGCCGACCGCTGGAACCCGATCCTGGACGTGTTCGACGAGGTCGGCGTCCGCTTCGCCCACGAGGTCCACCCCAGCGAGATCGCCTACGACTACTGGACCACCCGGCGCGCCCTGGACGCCATCGGCCACCGCCCCGCCTTCGGCCTGAACTGGGACCCGTCCCACTTCATCTGGCAGGACCTGGACCCGGCCGACTTCATCCTGGAGTTCGCCGACCGGATCTACCACGTCGACTGCAAGGACGTGAAGCTCGCGGTCGGCAACGGCCGCAACGGCCGGCTGGGCTCGCACCTGGCCTGGGCCGATCTGCGCCGGGGCTGGGACTTCGTCTCCACCGGCCACGGTGACGTGCCGTGGGAGCGGTGCTTCCGCGCCCTCAACACGATCGGCTACACCGGCCCGATCTCGGTGGAGTGGGAGGACGCCGGCATGGACCGCCTGGTCGGCGCCCCGTCGGCCCTGGAGTTCGTCCGCAAGAACCTCTTCGACGCCCCCACGGCCGCCTTCGACGCCGCCTTCACCTCCCACTGACCAGCCCGCCGGACCGCGCCCACCCCAGACCGTGCCGCGCCTCCCCACCCCGGCTGGCGCTGAGGGGTGTCTCAAGCTCCGCGAGACACCCCTCAGCACCAGCCAGCCATCGCGAGCCGGCGCTCAGAGTGCCGCGACGAACACCAGCTCAGGGTGCCGCAACGAATACCAGCTCAGGAGGCCGCGACGGTGATCGGCAGGGCGGTGAGGCCGTGCATCAGCAAGCCTGAGCGCCAGCGCAGGTCCTGCCAGGGCACCGTGAGGTGGATGTCCGGGTGGCGGGACAGCAGGCGGCCGAGCGCGATCTGGGCCTCCAAACGGGCCAGCGGCGCGCCCAGACAGAAGTGGATGCCGTGGCCGAACGCCAGGTGGCCGCCGTCCGCCCGGTCCACATCGAACACGTCCGGGGCGGTGAACCGCTGCGCGTCCCGGTTGACCGCGAGCAGCGACACCAGCACCTGCTCCCCCACCGGGATCGTCACCTCGCCGAGGGTCAGCGGCTGGGTCGTCACCCGGTACGTCGTGGTCGCCGACGGGCTCGCCAGCCGCAACGTCTCCTCGATCGCCGCCGGCACCAGCCCCGGGTCGTCCAGCAGCCGTTTCTTCTGGTCCGGGTGGCGGCACAGCAGGTAGACCGCGTTCCCGATCAGGTTGACCGTCGTCTCGTGTCCGGCGATCAGCAGCAGGATCGTCATGGAGACGAGTTCGTCGGAGGAGAGCCGGTCCCCTTCCGCCGAGACCAGCGCACCGAGCAGGTCGTCGGTGGGCCGCGCACGCTTGCGATCGAACAGCCCGCGCAGGTACCCGACGAGGTCCCCGATCGCCTCGGTGAATTCCGCAGTCCCGAACTGACCGAGAATGATCGTGTTGGACCAGCCCCGGAACGCTCCCCGCTCATCGCCGGGGACCCCGAGCAACTCGCAGATCACCTCGAACGGCAGCGGGAACGCCAGCGCCTCGATCAGGTCGCCCGGGGATTCCAGGCCGTCGAGCAGCCGGTCGGTGATCTCCTCCACCCGCGGCCGCAGCGCCTCGATCCGCCGGGCCGTGAACGCCGCCGTCACCAGCCGCCGCAGCCGGGTGTGGTCCGGCGGATCCCGCAGCAACATCTGCGTCGCCATCGCGGCCTGCAGCTCCGGCGGCAAGCCGTCCACGGGCTGCCGTTTCGACAGTGCCGGGTCGGCGAGCACGTGCCGTGCCTCGGCCCACCGGGTCACCATCCAGAACGCCACCCCGCCCGGTGTCACCACCCGGTGCACCGGCCCGTCCCGCCGCAGCTCCGCCAGCGCCGGATGCGGATCTGCCTGATACTCCTCGCCGAACAGCCCCATACCCGGCAACGTAGACGCTGACCGCGATCAATGCCGTCCCTCCTCAGCGTCCTCAAAGGATCAGAAAGCGAGAAGTACCGGTTCCCGGCTGGTTCTGAGGGGTGCCTCAACAAGCGGGAGGCACCCCTCAGAACCAGCCGAAGCAGGAACACGCGCCACGGCCCGGAGTCCCAGCCGCCTCGCGCCTGCGGGTGCGGGGCGGAGGGAGGAAGGGGGTGGGTCGGGAAGGTGATCGAGCGGCGGGTGGGATCAGGCGGCGAGGGTTGCGATCTGGTGTGAGCGCAGCCACCGCGTTGTCGTCGCGGCGTCCTGCGGCCGGGCGATGCCATACCCCTGGGCGATGTCGCACCCGTACTCATGCAGCATGGCCAGCGTCGCATCGTCCTCCACCCCCTCCGCGATGATCCGCATGCCGAGGCTGTGCGCGAGCTGGACCGTGCTCTGCACGATCGCCGCGCTGCGCGGATCGGTGGTGCACCGGGACACGAAGGCCCGGTCCAGCTTCAGGTCGTCGACCGGCAGGACCTGCAGGTACGTCAAACTGGAGTACCCCGTCCCGTAGTCGTCGACCGCCAGCTTGATGCCCATCCCCCGCAGCTGGCCCAGCAACGCCAGCGCGTGATCCGCATCGGTCATCAGCACGCTCTCGGTGACCTCCAGCTCCAGCGCGCTCGGTGGCAGGTCATACCGTTCCAGCAGCGAAGCCACCTGCGCCGGGAACTCCGGGTCGCGCAGGTTGGAGACGGACAGGTTCACCGCGACCGAGATCGGCAGCCCCTCGTCGTGCCAGCTGCGGATCTGACGGCAGGCCAGGTCGAGCACCGCCGCCGTGACGTGCCGCATCAGGTCGGCGCTCTCCGCGGTGTAGAGGAAGTCGTCCGGGTAGATCAGCCCGCGGACCGGGTGCTGCCAGCGGACCAGCGCTTCCACGCCGCACACCTCCAGCGCCGCTCCGACCAGCACCTTCGGCTGGTAGTGCAGGACCAGCTCGCCCCGGCTCAGGCCGGTACGCAACTCCTCGAGCATGGTCAGCCGGGCCCGCGCCTGGTCGTCGAGCCCGGTCGCGAACGTGAGCCCGTCGTGGCCGTTCTTCGCGGCGTACATCGCCACGTCGGCGCGGCGCAGCAGGGTGGGACGGTCGGTGCCGTCGTCCGGGTAGACCGCGATACCGACGCTCGCGTCCACGTGCAGGTCGACCTCGGGGAGGGCGAACGGCTCGCGCAGCGTACGCAAAATGTTCTCGATGATCGTGCCGGCCCCGCCGGCGTCGCAGCCCGGCATGATCAGCCCGAATTCGTCGCCGCCGAGGCGGGCCAGCAGCACGCCGTCGGGTAGCGCGGCCCGCAGCCGGTCGCCGACCATCCGCAGCAGGCTGTCGCCGACGTCGTGTCCGAAACTGTCGTTGACCTCCTTGAACCGGTCCAGGTCGACGAACGCGACGGAGAGGCACGGCTCGCTCCCGGCGATCGTCAGGTCCAGGTGCTCGACGAAGTGCCGGCGGTTGGCCAGCCCGGTCAGGTCGTCGGTCCGGGCCTGGCGGCGGGCCGCGCCGAGCGCCTCGGCACTGCGCACGCTGAGGATCATCCGGAGGATCGCGGCGGCCACCGCGATCCCGGCGAGACAGCTGCTGACCGGGGGCGCCAGGTGGTCGGCGAGCGCCTCGTAGACGAGCAGGGCCAGGCAGAGCAGGGCCAGCCCGGACGGCACCGCGGTGCTCACCCACATACCAGCCGGTTGACCGCCGGCAGCGGAGCCCGGCGAAGAAGCCGTGTGCCGGGCGGCCAGCGCGAGCAGGGTCAGCCCGATCGTCCAGGTCAGCTCGATCCAGGCCGGCCACGGGTCGATGCCCTGCCAGATCAGCATCATGCTGAACGCGTCGCCGGTGGCGAACAGCGCCATCCCGGCGATCATCAGGATGATGGTCCGTTCGGCCCGCCAGCCGCAGAGCGCCCAGGCACCGAGCAGGCAACCGGCCACCACGATGTCGCAGACCGGGTACGCGGCGTTGACCACCACCCCCACGAGCGTGGCCTGCGGGGACGGATCCACGGTCGCCAGCAGCGGTACGGACACCAGCGCGGAGACCGCCCCGGACGCGATCACCCCGTCCAGCCACGCGGCAGTGCTCAGCCGGGGCAGTCGCCGGCGCAGCAGCAGCACCAGCGCGACCGCGAAGCACGGGTAGAACGCCAGCCACATCCCGTCGGCCGGGCTGACCAGCGGTTCCGGGTCGAGGTCACGGACGACCAGGTACCAGTAGACGTTTGCCACGCCGTACGCGGTCATGCCGGCGGACAGGAAGCCGAAAGCGGCCCGGTCCGGCCCGGGGTTTCGCCACGCGCGGCCGGCGACCAGCAGACCTGGCAGCAGGTACACGGCGTTGAGGACCAGCCCGGCGAACAGTGTGCCGTCGAGGGACAGGGCCATGACGGCCACCTGCGCGAGCAGCAACCCGCCCAGGATCCACCACGCCACCGCCCGCCGCATACCCGCAGTATCGGGAACCCGCGACCGATCTTGAGACAGATTCGCACCGATTCGGCACTCCGCGACACCGCCCGGCAGCCGACCGTGCCGGATGTGGATATCGCTTGCTACACCTCCGCCTGGTACGTCTGCCATCCGGACGGCGCGCTGAGCGCGGAGTCCTTCTCCGGATGCTCCGCAGCGTCGACGAAGATCCAAAAAACGAGGGCCGGCAAGAAGAAAACGACGAAAGGACCGGAATAGGTCTCATATCCGTCCGGCACGGCTGAAGATGGGGACCTGAGAAAGGGAGATCCCCATGCGCTGGTTCGTCGTCGGGATAGTGGTGCTCGCTATGGCCACCGCCTGCGGTAACGCGGCGGAGACCGCGGTCAGTCAACCGGATCGCGGCACCATCGGGATCGCCATGCCGACCACCAAGTCGGCCCGCTGGGTCGGTGACGGCACGAACATCAAGCGGCAGTTCGAGCTGCTCGGCTACCAGACCGACATGCAGTACGCCGAGGACGACGTCGACAAGCAGATCAGCCAGATCAGCGGCATGATCAAGAGCGGGGTCAAGGCGCTCGTGGTCGGTGCGATCGACGGCACGGCGCTCAAGGACGTGCTCGCCAGCGCGGCGACCGCGGACATCCCGGTGATCTCCTACGACCGGCTGATCCGGGACACCCCGAACATCACCTACTACGCCACCTTCGACAACTTCAAGGTCGGCGTGATGCAGGCCGGCGCGATCGTCAAGGCGCTCAAGCTGACCAGCACCAAGGGCTCGGACAACGTCGAGCTGTTCGCCGGGTCGGCCGACGACAACAACGCCACGTTCTTCTACAACGGGGCGATGAGCGTGCTCAAACCGCTGATCAAGTCCGGCCGGCTGCGCGTGGTCAGCGGCGAGGTCGCCTTCAAGACGGTGGCCACCCAGCGCTGGGACGGCGCGGTGGCGAAGAAACGCATGCAACGCCTGCTCGCCGGTCCGCTCAGCGGCAAGCGGGTGGACGCGGTGCTCTCCCCGTACGACGGCCTGACCCGCGGCATCCTCGAAGCGCTCGAGGAGAAGGGGTACGGCAAGGGCGCCAAGAAGCTCCCGGTCACCACCGGCCAGGACGCCGAGTTGGAGTCGGTGAAGCTGATCGTGTCCGGCAAGCAGACCGAGACGGTCTACAAGGACACCCGGGAACTCGCCAAGGTCGCCGTGCAGATGACCAACTCGCTGCTGCTCGGTGGCGTGCCCGAGGTCAACGACGAGAAACAGTACGACAACGGTGTCAAGGTGGTGCCGACGTTCCTGCTCCAGCCGGTGAACGTGGACCGCTCCAACTACCAGCGGGTGCTGGTCGACGGCGGCTATTACACAGCCGACCAGCTGGCGGGGTGAATCGGGTGATCCAGCGTTTTCTCGACCTCTCGGTACGGACCAAGCTGACCGTGCTGGTCGGCGCGAGCCTGGCCGCCCTCGCGGTCTGCCTCGGCGTCACCGTGATCAACGACAGTTATGCCGCGGCGACCTCGCGCAACCTGGAGAACCTGAACTCGGCCAGCGCCATGGTGCTGCAGCTGGACCGTGAGGCCACCGCGCTGCGGGCCAACGGCCTGCAGTCGATCGTGCGGGCCGACCCGGCGGCGCAGGCCACCCTGCTGAAGACCCGGATCGAGTCGACGAACAAGCTGCTCACCAGCCTCGAGGCGATCGAGCTGCCCAGCGGCCTGGACGCGGCGGTCGCCCGGATCAAGGACGCGATCGCCGACTACACCACCACGCTGACCAGCTTCGTCGCGTCGGCGGCCGCCGACCAGGCCGGCGCCCGGCTCGCCTGGGAACAGGTGGGCGTGGACAACTACCTGGTCAGCGCGGTGCTGGCGAACGAGCGGCAGCTGTTCCTGAACACCGTCGCGCAGGCCAACAAAGACTCGCGCGACGGCAAGGCCACCGCCGAGCGGGTGCTCTGGCTCGCGGTCGCGGTCGCCGCCATCCTGGTTGTCGTGCTGGCCCGCCTGGTCGTGGTGTCGATCACCCGGCCGTTGCAGCGGGTCCGCGCCGCCCTGCAGGCGATGGCCGCCGGTGACCTGACCGTCGCGGCCGAGGTCCGCGGCCAGGACGAGGTCGGCCAGATGGCCCGGGCGCTCGACGAGGCGCAGGCCAACACCCGCCGGGTGGTCTCCTCGGTGGCCGGTTCGGCCCAGGCGGTCGCGGCCGCCGCCGAGCAGCTCACCGCGACCGCGGGCACCATGTCCCGCTCCGCGGAGCAGGCCGCCACCCAGGCGCAGACCGCGTCCCAGGCGGCGGCCGGCGTCAACGACAACGTCGGCAGCGTCGCGCAGGGCACCGATCAGATGGGCATCTCGATCCGGGACATCGCGCACAACGCCACCGAGGCGGCCCGGGTCGCCCAGCAGGCGGTCTCGGTCGCCGAGGCGACCACCGCCCAGGTCGGCAAGCTCGGTGAGTCGTCCGCCGAGATCGCCGATGTGATCAAGGTGATCACCAGCATCGCCGAGCAGACCAACCTGCTCGCCCTGAACGCCACCATCGAGGCGGCCCGCGCCGGCGAACTGGGCAAGGGCTTCGCGGTGGTGGCCGGCGAGGTCAAGGAACTCGCCCAGGAGACCGCCCGGGCGACCGAGGACATCTCCCGGCGGGTCCAGGCCATCCAGGCGGACACGGCGGGCGCGGTCACCGCGATCGGCGAGATCACCTCGGTGATCGCGCACATCAACGACTACCAGGCCACCATCGCCGCGGCGGTCGCCGAGCAGACCGCCACCACCGAGCAGATGAGCTACAACGTCGCCCTCGCGTCGTCCGGCGCCGGCGACATCGCCGCCAACATCACCGGCCTGGCCACCGCGACCCAGGTCAGCACGGAGGGCATCGCCCAGTCCCAGCAGGCGGTCACCGAGCTGAGCGTGATGGCCAACAACCTGCAGAACCTGGTGAGCCACTTCCGGTACTGACACCCGCTCAGCGCAGGGTGACCTCGGGGCGTTCCGGGTTGCTGAGGTCGGGGTCCTCGGCGATCAGGATCTTCTCCAGCTCGTCCCAGCCGTGCTCGGCGACCAGCCCGGCCTCGGCCGTGGTGATCGGAAACAGCCAGGCCATGATGATCGGCGGCTCCTCGCCACGCCACGCCGCGAACGTCTCCGGCAGGTACTGCGGCGGGGCGGCGACCAGCGCGGTCATCGACGTACCGGGGAAGAGCGGCCCGAACGGGCCGAGGACCTGATGGGTACGCAGGGCCGTGCGCCGGTCGGCCATCCGCTTGGCCACCTGCAGCAGCAGCGCGGCGGTCCGGTCCTGGTACGCCGCGCCGGCCGGCACGTGCATCACGAGCTCCTGCCGCACCGTGCTGCCGTCGGGCAGGTCCAGGTCGAGCCGTCCCAGCCCGGCGGTCACCAGGGTCCGCACGCCCTCGAACGGCAGGCCCGCCTCCGAATAGATCACCTGAAGACCGTCCCCGCGGTAGCCGCCGGAGATGAGCCCGAGATGCGACTCCAGGTGCTCGATGTAGTTACTCACCCTGAGATCATCGGCCACGCGCCGACCAGGGCGAAATCGGCCACTCTCAGGTGCGGACCAGGGCCAGCAGCCGCTGCCCCCACCACACCGCGACCGCGATGCCCACCCCGGCCCCGAACACCCCGATCGCGCGGGGATCCGCGATGAAGAAGCCGAACACCCCCAGCACCACTGCGGTGATCCCGCGCAGCACCGCGATCCGGAACACCAGCATCGCCACGCCGACACCGACCAGCGCGCCACCCACCCGGCCGGCCACCTCGCCCCAGACCTGCGCGCCGGGCGCGAACTCCTCCCGGACGGTCAGCGCGAACAGCACGCTCCCCACGCTCAGGATCAACGTCGCCACCAGCGGGAACTCCACGATCACCGGCGCGCTGAGCCGCCTTCGGATGATCACCGCGACGGCGCCGGCCAGCAGCGCGGCGGGGAGCACCGGCAGCAGCGACCACTGCAGCGGCTCGCCGAACGGCGCGACCAGGTAGAGCGCGGCGGCCACCGCGTACAGGGCCGCGACCGTCACACCGAACGCGTCCGCGGTGAGCAGGCCCGCCGACACCTGCCCGGAGGCGTCCCAGCGGATCCGCAACCCGGCGTCGCGGGCCAGCGCCGCGCCGATCCACGGTCCGGCGGCCAGGCAGAGCATCAGCCCGAGCACGCCCGCGAGGGCCAGTTCGCCCCAGCTCGACGCGGTCGCCCCGCGCGCGGTGACGACGAAGTGACTGAAAACGGCCACCGACGCCAGCCCCGGCACGAGCAGTCCCAGGATCCGCAGCACGGTCAGCCGTGGCACGACCGGCGCCGGTTCGGTCTCCGGTGCGGCGGCGCCCTCGGCTTCGGCGACGCCGAGCACCACGGCCGCGCCGGGTGTGGAGGCGACCCGCACCGGCACACCGAAGTGTCGTTCCAGGGCGCGCGGCACCGCGGGCATCGCCGCCGCGCCGCCGACGACGTACACCTCGGCCAGGTCGCCCGCGCTCAGCTCGGCCGCTCGGAGCACCGCCGAGGCCAGCGCGACGACGCGCCGCAGGACGGGTTCGGCCGCCTGTTCCACCAGGGTCGTGCTGAGCACGACCGCCACGCCGGGCGCGGGAAGCGGGACGGTCACGGCCGGCTGCACCGAGACCGCTTCTTTTCCGGTACGGAGGATGGCCGCGGTCGCCGCAGTCCCCGCACGCAGGACAGCCCCGACGTCCGAGCCGCCCGTGTCCGCTTCGGATTGCGCGTTGCCGGTGGCCGCGGTGTTCAGGAGCATCGCCACGAGCCGGTCGTCGACGGCTCGTCCACCCGCGTCCGGGTCGGCCGCCGTCGCGAGCACCTCGGCGCCGGTCGGCTCGGCGCGCACCACGCTCGCCTCGGCGGTCGCGCCGACGTCACACACCAGCACGTAACGGCCGCCGGCTGAGGTCGTACCGGAAAATGACGGCCCGGACGACAGCGGACCGGACGTGGACAGCAGAGCCGCGACCGGCGCCTCGATCAGTTGCGGGCGGCCGAGACCGGCCTGATGCGCGGCTTGCCGAAGCCAGGTCCGCCGGACCGGATCCCAGCCGGCCGGCACGCTCATCCGGATGTCCGCCGGGAGAATCCCGGCAATCCGGGCCGCCTCGTCCGCGATCAGGCGCAAGGTCGCCGCCACCAGGTCCGCAACTTCCACGGTACGACCATTGACCCGCACCGTTCCCACCCCACCGTCGAGCGGCGCCGCCACGAACCCGCCCGGGTCCTCACCGGCGAGCCGCCACGCACCGGGCCCGGCGGTGATCCCACCGTCCCGGGCGACGTGCACGGCGCTGGACGGCTCGAGCGTCCCCTCGATGATCAACGCGTGCCAGGGGCGGTCCGGCCAGGCCAGCACCGCCCGGGTGCACGCGGATCCGTAGTCGATCGCCAGACGCGGCGCGGCGCTCTGCATGACGCTCAGTCAAACAGAAGCTCACCGATGCGTCAGCCCTGAACCCGATCGACGAGCATCTGGGTCCCGACGACCACGGCGAGCGCGAGCCGTTCCGCGTCCTCGGTGCCCGGTTCGGCCGTGTAGATGGTCATCCGCAGGTCGTCCAGGGCGACCAGCAGTGCGTCGCAGTCGAGGGTGATCCGGCCGACCGCGGGGTGGTCGACGACCTTCTGGCGGCCCGGGCCGGCGAGTTCCGGTGGCGCTTCGGCGTCCCACAGCTCGGTGAAGCGCGGGCTGGCGTCCGCGAGCTCGCCGATCAGCCGGCGCAGCGAGCGGTCCGCCGGGTAGCGCGACGCGGTCATCCGCAGGTCGGCGACCAGTCGCGCCTCGTGCTCGGCCTGCTCGGCGCCGGAGTGCACGACCCGGGACGCGGGCCCGCACAGGTTGCGCCAGATCGCGTTGCGCTCCAGGCCCTGCCAGCCGGTGGTGTCACCCATCAGCGCGTTGTAGGGGGCGTTCGCGAGCACCAGCGTCCAGGTCGCGTCGTAGACCACCACCGGCGTGCCGGCCAGCCGGTCGAGCAGCCGCTGAATGCTCGGCGTGACCCGGGACGGCACCACCCCGAGCCCCGGCGCGGCGTGCCCGGCCAGCTGGAAGAGCAGATCCCGTTCGGCGTCCGGCACCCGCAGTGCCCGCGCCAGGGACTCGACGACCTGGGCGGAGGGCGCCGTCGCCCGGCCCTGTTCGAGCCGGGTCAGGTAGTCGGCGGAGATCCCGGCCAGGGCGGCGAGCTCCTCCCGGCGCAGACCGGTCGCCCGCCGTCGCCGCCCGACCGGCACGCCGACCGCCTCGGGCGTGACCCGGTCCCGCCACCGCCGCACCATCCGGCCGAACTCCCACGATTCCACGCGCTCCAGTCTCCGCCCCGATCGCCGGGTTGTCCTGGCCCTGTCAGTCCCACCGCCTTGTCTCCGCCTTGTCTCCGCCTTGTCTCCGCTTTGTCCCCGCGCCCGTCCTCAACCTGGCCCTGGCAGTCCTACGAAAACCCGACGACTGCCTGGTCATTCGCGGTCCCGGCACGCTGATGGCATGACCACCACCGGAACCGTCCTGATCACCGGCCCGACCCGCGGCCTCGGCCGGCACGCCGTTCTCGCCATGGCCGCCCGCCCCGCCGCCGACCGCCCGGACCTGCTGCTGGTCGGCCGCTCCGGTGACGCGCTGACCGCGATCGCCGCCGAGGCCCGCGCCCTGGGCGCCCGGGTCCACGAGATCGGCGCCGATCTGTCCCGGCTCGCCGACGTCCGCGCCGCCGCGGCCACCGTCCGGGACCTGCTCGCCGCCGGAACCGTCCGCCCCCTGCAGGCCCTGGTGGCCAACGCCGGCGCGATGACCACCGACACCCGGATCGCCTCGGCCGACGGCTACGAGATGACGTTCGCGGTCAACTACCTGGCCCACGCCCAGCTGATCCAGGACCTGCTCGACGAACTGACCGCGCAACCGGAACCGGCCCGCATCGTCCTGCTCGGCTCGAACACGTATCACGCCAACTTCTGGCGCCGGCTGCTCAGCGTCCCGGAAGCGAAGTGGACCGACCCGATCGACATCGCCCGCCCCGCCCCCGCCTCGACGCCGCCGAGCATGACCGCCAACGGCGTCGCCTACTCGAACGCCAAGCTCGCGATCCTCTACTACGCCCACGAGCTGCAGCGCCAGGCCGGCCCGAACGTCCACGTCACGGTCTTCGAACCGGGCTGGATGCCGGGCACCTCGCTGGGCCGCGGCGCCCCGGCGGCGGTGCAGGCGATCGGCCGCGCCCTGGGCCGCCTGCCGGGGGTGTCCACCCCGGAACGCTCCGGCCCGGCGCTGGCCTCACTGGCCCTCGACGCCCGCTGGTCCCACCTGCGCGACGGCGCGTTCGTCCTCAAGGACAGGGTGATCGAGGTGCTCCCGATCGCCCATGACCGCGCCCGGGAGACCCGCCTCTGGTCCGCCACCACCGAGCTGCTCAAGTCCTGACTGTTGCGGTTGCCGGCTGGCTCTCAGGGGTGTCTCGGAGCCCTCGACACACCCCTGAGAGCCAGCCGGCAACCCGGCACCGCCCGCAGGTAACGCCAGGCGGCTGGTGCTGGGGGCTGCCTCCGCGGGCTTGAGACGACCGTGAGCACCAGCCGGGGGCGCGACCCGCGTGGCACCGCAACCTCGGGACGGGTCACGTGGCGTCCGCGACCGCCTCGTCCAGGGACATCGCCGCGCCGGCCCGCCACGCCGCGGCGAACCCGCGCTCGCCCAGCTCCGCCCGGCCCGCCGCGCAAACCGCCGCCCGCCGTGCCTGCGCCTCGGCCGGATCGGTCAGCCGGCTCCGCCGCCGCAGCTCCCCCGCCGCCGACACCAGCCGCAGCGCCCGCGCCGGCTCCCCGGCCACCAGCACCGAGGCCAGCGCGTCGAAGGAGTTGGCCAGGTCCTCCCGGTCACCCAGCTCGTGCCGCAGGGTCAGGCCCACCCGCAGCAGCCGCGCCGCCTCGGCGGCCGCCCCGTCCGCGTGCGCGGCGAGGCCGAGCTGGTGCTGCGCCATCGCCTCGCCGAACAGGTCGCCGAGTTCCCGGCTCAGCCCGAGCGCCTCGCCGGCCGCCTCGCGCGCACCGGCCGCGTCACCCTGCGCCAGCCGGATGTCGGTCCGGCACTCCAGCCCGAGCAGCACGCCCCGGCTGTTACCGGCGGCGCGTTCCAGCTCCAGGCACTGATCGATGTGCCCGGCGGCGGCGCCGATCTCGCCCTGCCGCAGCGAGAGCTTCGCCAGGTTGCCGAGCGCGATCGCCACCCCGGCCGGCTGGTCGAGTTCCCGGCACACGTCCAGGCCGAACCGGAAGTGATCGGCGGCCGCCGCGTACTCGCCGGACCGCAGCGCGGCCACCCCCAGGATGTTCCGCGCCTGCGCCTCCGTCGGCCGATCACCTCCGGACACCGCCAGGGTCAAGCACCGCGTGCCGAGGGCCGCCGCGGACGGATTGTCGTCCTGGGTCGCGGCCAGCACCGCGGCCGGGTAGAGCAGTCCGGCCTGGGTGGCGTCGTCCAGGTCGCCGGGCACGGCGAGCAGCCGGTCCAGCCAGATCCGCCCCTCGGCGATGTGGTTGCCGTTGCGCCAGTACCGCCACAGGCCGCGGCAGATCCGGGCCGCGGTCGCGGTGTCCCCGGCGTCCAGCGCGCCGCTCACCGCGTCGCGCAGGTTGGCGTAGTCGAGATCGAGGCGCTCCGCCCAGGTTTGCTGATCGGAACCGGTCATCCCGTCGGCCGCCAAGGCGGCAAGATCAGCGAAGTACGCGGCGTGGCGCCGACGGACCGGTGCCAGGTCCGCTGCGGTTCCGGCGAGCAGTTCTTTGGCGTACGTACGAATGGTCTCCAACATCCGGAACCGCCCCGCCCCGGTCTCCACCGTCAGCAGGCTCTTGTCCACCAGGCGCGCCAGGCCGGCCGCGGCGCCCGGCAGCACCGCGTCGGCGGCCTCCTCGGTGCACCCGCCGGCGAACACCGCCAGCCCCGTGAAGATCCGTCGTTCGTCCGCGTCGAGCAGCGCGTGACTCCACTCGATCGCCCCGCGCAGGGTCTGCTGCCGTTCCGGCCGGTCCCGCGGGCCGGGCCCACCGGGCACGTCGAGGTGCTGGTCGAGCAGGGTGCGCAGCCTGGCCGGCGGATAGCTGCCGACCCGCGCCGCGACAAGTTCGATGGCGAGCGGCAGCCCGTCCATCCGCGCGCAGAGCGCGACCACGTCGGCCAGGTCGCCCGCGCTCGGCGCGAAGTCACCGTCGACGGCCCGGGCCCGCTGCACGAAGAGCGCCTCGGCGTCGGCGGCCGGCAGCGGCGGCACCCGATAGACCTGTTCGCCGTAGAGGCCCAGCGGCTCCCGGCTGGTGGCCAGGATCCGCAGCCCGGGCGCCTCGGCGAGCAGGTGGGCCAGGGTGAGCGCGAGCCCCGGCACCTGTTCCAGGTTGTCCGCGACCAGCAGGAGTTCCGCGTCGGCGAGCACCTCGGCCAGCGCGTCGGCCGGGTCGATCCCGGGCACGTCCTCGGCCTGCAGGGCGGCGGCGAGCGCCCGGATCGCCTCGTCGGTGTCGGTGGTGTCGGCGAACGGGACGAAGACCACGCCGTCCGGGTAGCCGCCGGCCACGTCCCGGGCCACCGCGGCGGACAGCCGGGTCTTGCCGATGCCACCCGGCCCGGCGAGCGTGACCAGGCGGTTCTCGCCGAGCAGGTGGGTCACCCGGCGGCGTTCCGGCTGGCGGCCGATCAGCGCGGTCAGTTCGGCGGGCAGCCGCAACCGGCGACGGGGTGCACCGGCGCCGGCCGGGGTGAGGGTCCAGCCACCGGAGCCGTCCGGGATCACCTCGACCCGTTCGCGCAGCCGGTCCAGGGCGGTCACCGCGGCGGCGGGCAGACCGCCACTGCGCCGGACCACCTCGGTGACCAGGGCCGGTGACGGCTCGCCGGCCAGCACGGCGCGCAGCCAGATGTGCACGGTCGCCGGCGACCACGGGTCGAGCCGGGCAACGCCGAGCTCGGGAACCGGCAGCCGGGCAGGCGGGCCGGTGGTGGCGTACGCGACACCGACCGCCCGGTCCGCCGGCCAGTCCCGCAGCAGCAGCTCCGGGTCGGTGTCCAGATCGGCGAGCAGCAGCACCGGGCCGTCCCCGCCGGCGGCCGTGCCGAACCCGCGCAGCCGGCCGAGCCGAGCCACCTCGGCCAGGAACCGGGTATGTCCGGCACCGGGCTGGCCGGTGATCCGCAGCGCGCCGCGGTGGTGTGCGGCGAGCCCGGTGAGGAACTCGTGGGTGGCGGCCAGCGCGGCGTCACGTTCCCAGAGCCGGGACGAGCCGCCGTCCGCCGGGGTGTCCGCGTCGTCGGCCACCACACCACCGCGGCCGCGACGTTTGGCCAGGTAGTTGCGGCGGTCGGCGGCGCCGAGCAGGGTGCTCGCGGAGTCCGCGTGCTCGGGGAAGGTGGCCACGCCGAGGCTGACCGACAGGTGCAGGGGCGGCTCGGCGCCGTACGCGGTTTCCCGGATCGCGCTGCTCAGGCGCAGGGCCAGCCGGAGCGCGCCGGCCGCCGTGGTGTCCGGGAGCAGGACGACGAACTCGTCACCGCCGTACCGGAAAACCGTGCCGGTCTCGGCCACCGCGGACACCGCGCGTTCCGCAATCTCCCGGAGCACCTCGTCGCCGCGCTGATGGCCGTACACATCGTTGACGGTCTTGAAATGGTCGACGTCGAAGAGGAACAGCGAGCAGTGCCGGCCGGTCGCGGTGGCGGAGCGCAGCGCGCCGGCGAGCCGGCCGTTGAGTTCGGCGCGCCCCGCAGTCCCGGTGACGGGGTCGAGCGTCAGGATGCCGCCCACGTCACCGACCCTTCCACACCAGTTGCTCCGGAGACCGCCCATCGGCCACCCGGCAGGCAACCTGAAGTCTTCCCCGGAATCCCGTCCGGCGGACACCAACCTTGATCATCCAAACGTCCGGAAGACCCGCGCAGCTCTGGACGGGAACCCGTTTCGCTACCGAGAGTGGTGGACCTGGCCACTGATCGTGGCCGGGTTCGTTCTTCGGAAGGACATCAGGTGCCCTCATCTAGCGCCGGCCGCCCCCGCCGGTTGTCCCGGGCCACCGCCGCCGCACTGCTGCCGCTGGCCCTGCTCGCACCGGCGACGCCGGCCGCGGCGGCGAGCCGGTCCACCCCGGGCGGCGGCTGGTCCGGGTCCTGGCTGAGCACCGGTACGACCGGGACGACCGGCACCTCGCTGAAGGACGTCCGCAAGATCATCGGGGCGGACACCGGTGCCGCGGCGGCCCTGACCGGCGCGGGAGTCGGCGTGGCGCTGCTCGACACCGGTGTCGCACCGGTCGCCGGTCTCCCGGCCGCGCAGCTGGTCAACGGCCCCGACCTGTCCTTCGAGTCGCAGTCCGACGACCTGCGTTACCTGGACACCTACGGGCACGGCACCCACATGGCCGGGATCATCATCGGCAACGACACCGCGAGCGGCAGTGTCGGGATCGCGCCGAAGGCCAAGCTCACCTCGATCAAACTGGGCACCGCGAACGGGGCGGTGGACGTGTCCCAGGTGATCGCGGCGATCGACTGGGTGGTGGAGCACCGCAACGACGACCCGGCCAGCCCGATCCGGGTGCTCAACCTGTCGTACGGCAGCGGCGGCAACCCGAACGCCTGGACCGACCCGCTGCAGTTCGCCGTCGAGCAGGCGTGGAAGGCCGGCATCGTGGTGGTCGCGGCGGCCGGCAACGACGGCAACGGCAGCACCACCCTGGCCAACCCGGCGACCGACCCGTTCGTGCTGTCGGTCGGCGCCACCGCGACCAAGGGCACCAGCGCCACCGGCGACGACGAGCTGGCCACCTTCACCAACCTGGCCAGCCAGGAGAAGCAGCCGGACGTGCTCGCGCCCGGCGAGTCGATCGCGTCGCTGCGGGACCCGGGCTCGAACATCGACAACACCTACCCGAGTGCCCGGACCGGGACCACACTGTTCCGTGGCAGCGGCACCTCGCAGGCCGCCGCGGTGACCTCGGCCGCCGTGGCGCTGCTGCTGCAGGCCCGCCCGTCGTACACCCCGGATCAGGTCAAGGACGTGCTGAAGCGCGGCACCGCGGTGACCGGCAAGGCGGCCGCGCTGGGGTTGAAGCAGGTCAGTGTGAACGCCGCGCTGGAGACGGTCCCGTCGTCGGCCAGCAAGCAGACCTGGACACCGTCGAACGGCAGCGGCAACCTCGACGACGCCCGGGGTGACAGCCGGGTGGTCAGCAACAACGTCGCGCTCAGCGGTGAGATGACCATTTTCGGTCCGTTCCACAGCGCGAACTGGGCGGCGTACGCGGCGCTCGGCAAGACCTGGCAGGGCGGCGCCTGGATGGGCATGCCGATGGCCGGCGACGGCTGGACCGGCACGTCGTTCGCGTCGAAGACCTGGGCGCCGGCGGTCTGGGCGGGCACGCCGTGGGGCGGGGCGTCGTCGTGGGCCGACCCGAGCTGGACCGGCCGCTTCTGGTCCGGGCGCTTCTGGTCGGCGGGTTCCTGGTCTGGCCGCTTCTGGTCATCCGAGGACTGGTCGAGCGCGTACTGGGGCTGATCTTGCGGGACGGAAATGGGGCGGCTTCGGCTGCCCCATTTCGGCATCATGGCCTGATGACCGAGCCCGAGATCTTGACCGGCGGAATCAACTCCGTGCTCCGCATCGGCGACCGGGTCCACCGCCCGACCGGCCCCTGGTCACCCCGGGTGCACGACCTGCTGCGGCACCTCGAGGCCGCGGGCTTCACCGGCGCGCCCCGCTTCCACGGCCTCACGCCGGACGGCGAGGAGATCCTCGACTTCCTGCCCGGCGAGGTCGCCGACTACCCGCTCAGCCCGGCCGCCACCTCGACCGAGGCCCTGCTGAGCGCCGCCGACCTGCTCCGGGCGTATCACGACGCGACAGTCCCCCTGGCCCGGACCGCTCCGCGCGACGGCTGGCAGCGCTCCGCCATCGAGCCGGTCGAGGTGATCTGCCACGGCGACTACGCACCGTACAACTGTGTGATGACCGGCAACCGCACCACCGGAACGTTCGACTTCGACCACGCCCGCCCCGGCCCGCGCCTGTGGGACGTCGCCTACGCGGTCTACCGCTGGGCCCCGCTGACCGCTCCGGGCAGCAACGACGCCCGCGGCTCGGCCGCCGAACAGTCCGCCCGCCTGCGCCTCTTCTGCGACCGCTACGGCCTGACCGATGCCGACCGCGCCGCACTGCTCCCCACGGTCATCACCCGCCTGCACGACATGGTCGCCTTCATGCGCGCCCGCGCCTCCGCCGGCGACCCCGCCTTCGCCGCACACCTCAAAGCCGGCCACCACCGCCAGTACCTCGGCGACGCCGAATACCTTTCGGTACGAGCACGGAGCGCCCACCCGTAGGCCAAGCCCATCCCGGTCTCACGCAAGACCGCCACCACCCCGGACCGCAGCGCGCCTCACCGCCCCCGCTGGCTCTCAGGGGTGTCTCAGAGCCGTTGACACACCCCTGAGGACCAGCCGGGGTCTGGGGGCGCGGCACGGTCGTGAGGGGCGGCGGTGTCGCGCGAGGCTGCCACGGGACTCGGCTTGTAGCCTGCGGGCGGGCGCTCCGTATTCGTACCGAATAGGGGTTTTAGTATTTGAGGTATTGACGGGTCAGTTTGGCGACCTTTTCGACGAGGGCGATGCCGCCCTCCATCGACTGGTTGTTGTGCGACAGGACGGCGACCGACACGTCCACGTCGTCGTCCTTCGAGGTGACGCGGCCGATCGTGTTGACCGCCCAGAGGCCGCCGTCCGCCGAGCGGGTGTCCCAGCCATTTTTGACGGTGAATGTCTCGTCGGCCTTGGCGACCGCCGGGACGCCCCAGTCCTGCGCCTGGTTGACCGTGTTCATCAGCTTGAACGCGGCCTTGCGGGAATCCGCGTCGAGCGGCCCCTTGGTGTCGACGAATTCGGACAGCAGCTTGATCTGGTCATCGACAGTCGTCTTGGTCAGGCCCCAGGAGCTGTTCACCACGGTGTCGCTCAGACCGAGCCGCTTGTTGCAGCCGCCGACCGCGGTGCGCCCGCCGAGCCGCTGGAACAGCGCCGTCGTCGCGTTGTTGTCGCTGAGCTGGATCATCGGCGTGGCCAGGGCCATCTCGCCGGAGGTCGGGGCGCGGTCGGCGTCCTGGTCCTTGAGCAGCATGCAGGCGAGGATCTGCGCCTTGACGATGCTGGCCGTGTCGTAGTGCTCGTCACCCCGATAGACGAACGTCTCGCCGGTGGTCTTGTCCTGGACCGCGACCGAGAACTCCGGTGACGTCGCCGTGAGCTTCTTCAGCGCGGCGGTCAGCTGTTTCTCGCGCTTGGCCCGCTCGGCCTTCGCCAACTCCTCGGGGCTGGGCCCGGTCGGCGTCGGCGAGGCGGCCGGCGTGGCATCGCCGCCGGTCAGAGCGTTCGGCAGCAGGCCGCCCCCGCCGGAGCCGCCGTCCTTGCTCAGCCCGGCATAGATCAGGCCACCGCCGCCGAGAACGACAGCCGCCGCCACAGCCATAATCGCAACTCGGTAACGAACCACCCGTGCATAGTGCCGTCTCGCGGGCCGTTTACCAAACTCCACACGCTCGGCATCCGGGCAACCACCTGCGGTAATCGCCCGCGGGACGTACCACGGGCGGCAAGATCCTATTAGGATCGCGGCGTGACGATCGACAAGCTCGACACCGGGGTGCCGCACCCGGCCCGCCGCTACAACTACTGGCTGGGCGGCAAGGACAACTTCGCCGCCGACCGGGAGTCGGGCGATCTGCTCGCCAAGTCGTACCCCGCGGCGCGGATCGCGGCCCGGGCCAACCGGGCGTTCCTCGGCCGCGCGGTCGGTTTCCTGGCCGGCGAGGCCGGCATCCGGCAGTTCCTGGACGTCGGCACCGGCCTGCCCACCGCCGACAACACCCACGAGGTCGCCCAGCGGGTCGCTCCGGACAGCCGCATCGTCTACGTCGACAACGACCCTATGGTGATGGCGCACGCCCGCGCGCTGCTGACCAGCACCCCGGAGGGCCAGACCCGGTATCTCGAGGAGGACCTGCGCGAGCCGGAGCAGATCCTGGCCGCGCTGGACATCCTCGACCTATCGAAACCGGTCGCGCTGATCCTGGTCGCGGTCGCTCACTTCCTGCCCGACCACCCCCGGTCGGTCGAGATCGTCCGCATGCTGCTCGACGCCCTGCCGTCCGGCAGCTATCTGATGATGTCGATGGCGACCACGGACTTCCTCACGCCGGAACTGAAGGCGAACTGGGATAAGGCCCTGCGCAGCGGCCGGTCGGACGTGTATCCACGGGCGCGGGCGGAGTTCGACGAGTTCTTCGCCGGTCTGGAGCTGATCGAGCCGGGGGTGGTGGCGGTGAGCGAATGGCGCCCGGATCCGTCGGCGGAGGAGCACCCGACGTCGGTGGAGGCTTCGCTGTTCGGCGCGGTGGCCCGCAAACCCTGACCGTTCTCGGTCTGAATCTCGGGCTCGGGCTCGGGCTCGGGCTCGGGCTCGGGCTCGGGCTCGGGCTCGGGAGCGTCGCCTGCCGGTCGTGGCCGCTATCGTTGCGCGGATGACGACGCCGCAGGACCAGGTCGGCCTTCCGGCCCCGCTCCCGGCTCCCCCGGTTCTCCTTCCGGAATGGGAGCGATTGCGGCTGCTGCGCGCCGAGTCAGAATTCGACGCGATCAAAAAAGACCCCAGGCATGCGTACGCGATCTGGGCCGTCGCCGGCATCTTCGGCGGCCACCGGTTCTATCTCGGCGACACCGCCCGCTCGATCGCAATGCTGTTCACGCTCGGCGGCCTGGGTGTATGGACCGTCCTCGACGTCTTCTTCCTCGCCCGCCGCGTCCGCGCGGTCAACCAGGAGCGCCGAGCCACGGTCATGGCCCGCTACCGCATCCTCGACGCCACCTGAATCGACGACCGAGCCGATCCGCACCTGCCGACACGAGGCCCGAGCCGAACCGCAGGACCACCCGAGCCCATCGCCGACCCTCCGGTAACGCGACCAGCCCTGATCGAAAGACCGGTCCCGGGCAGGGCGACCGATCTCGGGTGAAGCGACCGGTCCCGGGCAAGACGGCTGGTCCCGGGCAAGACGGCCGGTCCTGGGCAAGACGGCCGGTCCTGGGCAAGACGGCCGGTCCCGGGCAAGACGGCCGGTCCCGGGCAAGACGGCCGGTCCCGGGCAAGACGGCCGGTCCCGGGTAAGACGGTCAAGGCCTGCGACGGGGTGATCCCACCGGCAGCCTTGTGGTCAGCCGCCGCCGGCCGGCTGAGCGATGACATTGCTCGTTGGACTCTGGGCCCGCTCCAGCTCCAGCAGCAGGCTCATCTTGATGACTGCCGGATTCGGTCGAGCAGGGCCGGGACCCAATGGTCGCCATACCGTTCTTGTAGTTCGAGCCTTGTCCAGTCAGCGCCGGTGACCTCGCGGCGGCACAGCCGCGTCCCGCACCGGCACGGCATTACGAAGCTGGGTTCGCCGGTGCTCGTCGCATAGTCGTTGGTCAGCTCCTCCCCGGCCGCGACATCTCGCCGCGCGACAAGTGTGTAAGGCGCCGCCCACCACAGGTTCGGATCACAACTGTGGTTTCCCTTGCCGTTGGGTTGACCCGGCGGCAGCACCAGGTGCGTGTCCCTTGCCACGGTGATCGAGTCGACGTAGTGAGTGCTGACCGCCAGCAGACGAAGCAGGGCGTCGCCGTTCACCAGCCGCCCGCCGAGTCGCGACACCGCAGTCCCCGCCGCCAATGGCGATCGTGCGACCAGCCCGTCCCCCTCGATCGCTGACCGCCGCACCTCGACCTCCGGATGCAACCAGCAGCCAGGCTCCGGCAAAGCCCACATCGGTCCAGGATGCACCGCAGGCAGGGCCAGTCTCAACACCACGACTCGCCCCTGATGCGGCATCACCGACATCCGCCCCCACCCGGACCACAACCGACCGCGCTACCAATACCCGCGCCCGCCCAGATCTCG
>NZ_BOMS01000180.1 GCF_016862315.1 Actinoplanes palleronii
GCCACCATCCGCCGTCGCCTGGACCACGCCCGCTGGGGCAGCGCACCGGCTTACACGGCGGCGCACGTTCGCCCGGAGTCCGTCGGTGGGCGCTCATGACCGGGACGAGCGGACACGGTCGACGGCCAGGGAGCAGAGCGTCAGGATCAGTGCGAACAGCGGCAACCAGCCCAGCCGGGCCACCACCCATGCCGTGCTCTCCGGCACCGTGTGCAGCCCTGGGCGCGGGCCGGCCGCGAGCCAGACCAGCACCGTTCCCGTGATCATGGCCGTCTGGTGCCACAAGAAGATGGTCATCGCGGACAGGTTGGCCACGACGACACCCGCCCACAGCGCCGGCCGGCGCATCAGCCGCCGCAGCGGATCGCGCAGCAGGCCCGCCGCACCGCACTGGGCCAGTCCGAACGTGACCGCGGCCAGGCTGGGAGGCGCCAGATTGGAGAACCCCGCGCCGGGCACACCGACCATCGCGGCCGGATAACCCGCCCACCACACCAGCGCGACGGTCGCGGCGAGGCCGCCGAGCAGCAGGCTCCACAACGACACCCGGTCGTCCCACCGCCCCCGCGCCCAGGCCGCACCCAGCACGAACGGCACCATCCACCCCGCCAGCAGGTTGACCCACCCGACCCAGGCCGGAGCGCCCAGCCCGAGCCGCAGGAGGTCGACGGTGGCCACCACGGCGAGCGGGATCGCCGGGTGCAGCCGCCCGATCAGCGGGGTCGCCGCGGTCAGCGCCACGAACACGAGCAGGAACCACATCGGGGAGAGCACGAGCGACACCAGCGTGCGCACGCTCGCGGGGTCGACCCCGGCGGCGATCGAGAAGCCGGCCACCGTCGCCCACACCGCCACCACCACGGCCACCGGCCGGAACAGCCGCCGGACCCGGGCCAGGACCCACCCGGAATACGGAATCTGGCGGGACCGGCTGATCGCCGCGACCTGACCGCCCACCAGGAAGAAGACGGCGAGGGTCTGGAAGACCCAGGAGATCGGGGTGAGCTGTGGCAGAAAGCGCAGTGGACTGGCGCCGAAGACCGCGCCGTGCCCGAAGACCAGCGCGGTCACCAGCCAGTGCCCGAGCACGACACCGAGGATGGCGATCGCCCTGAGTGCGTCGATCGCGCGGTCCCGGTCCGGCCGGGTGGCGGACTCGATCAGTAGGGTTGCGGAGGCCATGCATCGAAGCTATTGAGCGGCGGGCCGGTGCGCGTCGGACCAGGGTCTGAACTTTCGCGTACCACCCTGGTATGACGCATTGGATCGTTCACGTGGGGCAGGATTGGCGCTTGGCCGGGCCTCATGCGGGTCCTACCGTTGGCGAGGCCCTGCAGTTAGGAGAACCTGATGACCACCGTCGACCTGTATTTCGACGCCGCCTGCCCGTTCGCCTGGATCACCTCCCGCTGGATCCTCGAGGTCCGCCCGCAGCGCGAGTTCGACCTGCGCTTCCGCCCGATGAGTCTGTATGTCCTGAACGAGAACCGAGAGCTCCCGGAGTGGTACAGGGACCTGGTCGACCGCTCGCTAGGCATGGCTCGCGTGGTCACCGCCGCCGCACAGCAGCACGGCGAGGAGGTGCTCGGCGACCTCTACACCGCGCTCGGCACCCGCATCCACAACCAGGGCAACAAGGACTTCGCAGTGGTGATCCCGGAGGCCCTCGCCGAGGCCGGCCTGCCCGCCTCGCTGGCCGACGCCGCCACCAGCAGCGAGTGGGACGAGGCCCTGCGCAAGAGCCACCACGAGGGCATGGACCCGGTCGGCGAGGACGTCGGCACCCCGACCATCCACATCGACGGGGTGGCGTTCTTCGGCCCGGTCCTCAACAGCATCCCGCGAGGTGAGGAGGCCGCCCGCCTCTTCGACGCCGCGCACACCATGGCCAGCTATCCCGGCTTCTTCGAGCTGAAACGCACCCGCACCGGCGGCCTGAACTTCGACTGACCAGCGACGACCGGAGGCTACGACGGGCGTACCAAAAGCGCGGCCCACCGCGACCACCACAAACCGCGACGTGCGAGCATTCTTACCTGACCTGCGGTAATGGGGAGTGGAAGATGCATACGGTGTCTCGCCGGGTCACCCTGTGGCGGGCTGACCTGGACGCCTCGGTGTGCGCCGCGCCGGAGGAGATCGTCGAGGCGCTGCAGTACCGGGACACGGTCACGGTCGTGCTGGAACACCGGGTCAAGGGGGTCACCCCGGGCCGGGAGGTCTTCGACGCGCGCCTGCAGCAGGACGTCGGCTGGCAGTTCCTCGGGATCGGCTGGCCCGCTGACCTGCAGACCGGCATGCGCGTCACGATCTCCTGGCAGTCCGGCCGGGACGCGGTGGTGATGCGCAGCACCGTGCTCGAAGAGCCGATGCGGATCGACGGGGTCAACTACTACCACGAGTACGACCCGAAGGTCGTGACCCGCGACATCGTCCCGCAGAAGTCCAATCGCGGTCAGGTGCTGAACGCCATCCGCAAGCTCGGCCAGGTCTACGAGGACGGCAGCGCGGTGTTCCCGGAGCCGGCGCTGGCCAAGCAGGCCGGGCTGGGCCGCGGCGCGAAAGGCGCGTTCCTGCTGAAGAACGCGGTGGAGCAGCTGATCCGGGAGGGCTACGTCACCCGGGTGGAGGGCAGTGTCGACGCGACCGGGCACCCGTCCTACCCCGCCGTCGACGGCCAGGAGCTCGTCGACCTGCTGTTCTACGCCCCGCTGGTGGATCCGGCGCCGCACCCGAACGACCCGGAGTTCGACGACGACGAGGACGGCGAGGGCCACGACCGGCGCGAGCACTGGGTGAAGGGCTTCGTCCGCAAGCTCCCGCCCGGCGCCCAGCCGACCGAGAAGCAGCTCGCGGCCTATCACCGGGCGCTGGAGAGCGAGCAGATCGACGAGGAGTTGGAGCCCGGCTACACGTATGTCAAGAAGCACCACCGCCACGGCTGACCTGCCGCAACGCGTCCAGCACGGTGCGCACGGCCGCCCGGTGCAGGGTTTCCGGCCGGGTGAGCACGTCGATATGCCGCTCGGCCGGCAGGTCGGCGAGCGGGCGCAGCACCAGCCGCGGGTCGGGCCTGGTGGTGCGCCCGGGCAGCAGCGCCAGCCCGGCGCCCGCGGCGACCAACGACGCCGTGACGGTGAACTCGTTGACCCGGTGCACGATGTCGAGCTGCCGCCCGGCGGTCGCGCCGATCGCCGCGAGGATCCCCTCCAACGGGAATCCCTCGTGCACGCTGATCCACGGTGAGTCCGCCACATCCATCGCGGTGAGCTGGGCTTTTCCGGTCAGCGGCGAGTCCGTGGGCATCGCGACGTAGAGCGGCTCGCGGATCAGCGGGACCACCGTCACCCGGTCGTCCGGCCAGGGCGGGCTGTGCGCCAGCCGGTGCGCGATCACCAGATCGTGGTCGCCGACCAGCCCGGGGAAGTCGGCCTGCGGCACGTCCCGGTCAACGAAGCGCACCGGCGGGCCGGAGCGTGCGGCCAGGGCCGGGAACCAGGCCAGCGCCACGCTGTTGAACGCGGCCACGCTGACCGGCGCGGCCGGGTCGTCGAGGTAGGCGCCGACCGCCCGATCGGCCCGATCCAAGGCGGTCATCACCTCGACCGCCGCCGCGGCCAGGGCCCGGCCGGCCGCGGTCAGCACCAGCCGCCGGCCGCTGCGTTCGGTCAGCGGAACCCGCGCCGACCGCTGCAGCGTGTTCAACTGCTGGGACACCGCGGACGGCGTGATGTGCAACGCGCGGGCGACCGCCGCGACGCTGCCCCGGTCGCCGAGCTCGCGTAACAGCCGCAGGTGGTGCGGATCCATCAGGCTCCACTACATCGTCGATTCAGAGGTTGGCCTCTTGTCTACCGGATCGACCGGCCCGAGGCTCAACGAGTGTCGACAAATCGTGTGGGTGACGTGCTGCTGCTGGCCGTCGCGGTGGTCTGGGGAAGCAGCTATCTGACGGCGAAGACCCTGGTCGTCGCGGGTGGCGTACTGGTCGTGCTGGCGTTGCGGTTCCTGGTCTCGGCGGCGGCGATGCTGCCGTTCCTCGCCCGCCACCGGCCGGGCCGGCGCGAGATCGGCGTCGGTCTGCTGCTGGGCGTCACGCAGGCGTCGGTGCTGGCGCTGGAGACCTACGGCGTGGCGCTCACCAGCGCGACGAACGCGGGCGTGCTGATCAGTCTGACCATTCTGCTGACGCCGATGTTGGAGGGCTTGGTCACCCGCCGCTGGCTGCCACGATCATTCTTCGTGGCCGCGGCCGCGGCGACGTTCGGCGTGGTCCTTCTGGTCGCCGGACCCGGATTTCGTACGCCGTCAGCCGGCGACGCGCTCATCCTGGCGGCGGCCGTGGTCCGCGCCGCTCACGTGACGTTGTCCGCACACCTGACCAGTGGCCGCCCCTACGACACCACGACCTTGACCACCCTGCAGACCGTCGTCGGCGCGGTGGTCTTCACCCTGGCCGCCGGCCCCGCACTGCTCCCCGCGGCCGCGACGTTCCACGCCGGCCAGTGGCTCGGCATCGTCTACCTGGCGCTGGGCTGCAGCGTGTTCGCGTTCGTGGTCCAGCTGTGGGCGATCCGCCGCACGTCAGCCTCCCGGGCCAGCCTCCTGCTCGGCACCGAGCCGGTCTGGGCCGTCATCTTCGGCCTCCTCCTGGCCGGCGACCACCTGACCCTCGTTTCGGGGACAGGTATGGCCTTTGTATTGGCCGGGACCTATTGTGGCCAGCGTGCCGAGAGCCGTGCCCGCTCCGCCTCCGAGCCGAAAATCTTGCAGATTCACCGTGCAGATACTGCGCAAACCGGCCTTTCCGGTGTAATTTGACGTGGTGTCGACGGAGTCTCAGACCCACGCATTACCAGCCTCACCCATCAGCCACCGGGTAGGCACACCACCATCCGAGCGGGGCAGCGCCACGAACTGCACCTGTCCCGACATCTTCCAGCTGGCCGACGGGAACTTCGCAGTCATCGGCACGAACCGGACCGAAGAGCTGCGGAGTCAACTACCGGCCGACGCCGGAATTGCCCCGTATGAAAATCTGGTAGTCATTAGTCGCGAGACGCTGATGGCAGCAGTCAAGGACCTGTCCTAGACCTCCGCCAGGCCCGGATTCGGTTCCTCATCCCGAGCCCGTGGACTCGGATCCGAGGGAGCGGATGAGGACGAGGAACAGGCGAGCACCGCCTCGTACTCGGCCCAGATCTCGTCGGCGATGGCCGCCAGATCCGCTTCGCCAGAGCTTTCCACATAAATGCTGGTGCGACTGTTCACGGTGTCGCGCCAGAAATCGCGCACCTTAGGACTCGCGAAGAGGAACCGAAGATTGCTGATCATTTCCTCCCTGGTCGCGAGCCCTGTGGTGCACTGCAGCCAGGCGTGCTGAATCAGCAGGTTGGCGTACATGTGCTGGGCCTGCACCACCGGATCGGTCCGGCCGTGATTCGGCCACACCGCGGCCAGATTCGGGTCTTCGATCGCCATCCGGGTGAGCATGACGTGCGAGTTGCGAACGCCGACATCGGCGCTGCGGCGCAACACCAACTGGGCGTCCTCCAGGATCCGCCGCTGCACCGCGAGATCGCGCGACTGCAGCGTCCACGTGATCAGCAGAGCCGCCACGGCCAGCGCGGACACCACCGAGTTGACCGCACCGAACGCCTCGCCGACATTGCTCCAGCGGGTCCAATCCGCGTCGTCGCCGAACCGGCCCAGCACCGCGGTCATCACGATCCCTGCGACCAGAACCAACACGGCGAAGAGCAGCAGAAGCGCGGACGCGCTCAGCGCCGCGCCGAACTTCCGCCCGGCTCGCGCGGGCGACTCATTGCGGTCCATTCCGGCCCCCTCGGCAACGACGCACTCCCGCGATCGCGAACGGTCGGGAACCTCTCCGGCCCTTGAGAGATCATTCAGTCCGAATAGCGAAAGTCGTATAAGAGATTGTGCCGTCACGAGACAACACCATGTCAACTGCGCCAGCCTGAATGAATTGCTACCGATCAAAGCTTTACGGCATTCTGCCGCATAGCAGAATGCCGTTGAGCAGAAGGAAATATGGCTGACCTGGCGGCCCGGCACGAGCAATTGCACGTGCGGCAGCGAGCGCCGGCCGATCACGTGCCATCATTTTCCGATGTCGATCGATGGGAACGGGCCGGCTCCGCGGTGGGTTGTCTGGCGGCAGGATGACAACGGGAATCGGTATGTGGTGGCGCGCAAGGACTCCCGCTCCGAGGCGGACGAGCTGGCCGCGACTATGGAAGCCCGCGGCCACAAGCAGCTCTACTGGGTAGCCGCCGCCGATTAAAGCGGCGCCGCCCCGACCGGTCAGATGAAGTCGCGGTGTTTCAGCTTGGCTCGGCGGCCGTCCGGGTGGTGCCAGACCAGGCCCTCGTACTGGGGGTGGGCCAGGATCCACGTGCGCAGGCCGTCCAAGTCCCTGGGCAGCTGGAACCGTTCCGCGTCCGCGTGCGCGATCAGCTCGTGCCCCGTCGTACCCTCGGGGTTGCCGTTGATTTTCGGGCCGACCAGCTCGTAGGTTCCCGGCTTCCAGGCTGACGACTTGGCGACCGCCTCCACGTGACATGTCGCATACGAGGACTGGGCGATCGGCTCCCAGCCGACAGTTTTTCCGGTGTTGTCGTCGGTCATCACCGGTCGATAGCCCGGCGGGCGCTCCCGGCCCGGACGGACCTCACGACGCGCCCACCAGGTGCCTTCGTCGTCCAGCAGCACGCAGGTGCCGTCATATTTGCGGGTCGCCTCGCCCTCGCCGTCGAGCACCCACTGACATTCAGGGTTCGCCTCGGGCAGCACCCGCTTGCGGTTCTCCGGGTCCCGCTGGAACACCGTAGGAATCTTGCGCATGTCGAAATCCTCCCAGCCGCCGTCCAGCGATTAACGTCCAGGAATGGATCTCCGGATGTTCGTGGACGGCGACTGGCGTGAAGCCCGGTCCGGAACGGTCGCCACGGCGACCAGTCCGGCGACCGGCGAGGCGATCGGCACGGTGCCGGACGGTGATCGTACGGATGCCCGGGAAGCGATCGCGGCCGCCAAGCGCGCCGCCACCGGATGGGCCCGCCTGTCCGCGTTCGATCGTGCCGCCCTGCTGCACCGGGTCGCCGACGTGATCGAGGGCAAGCGCGACTCCCTCGCCCGGACGCTCACCCTGGATCAGGGCAAACCCCTCAAGGCCGAGGCGTACGACGAGGTCGACGAGCTGGTCGTCTACTGGCGGATGGCCGCCGAGGACGCCAAGCGGCTCGGCGGGTTGCTGCCACCGTCGTCCGGTCGTGGCACCCGGGCCATGCTGGTCCGCCGCCCGCGCGGCGTGGTCGGCGTGATCACCCCGTGGAACTGGCCGTACACCATGCCGGCCGAACTGATCGCGCCCGCGCTGGCGGTCGGCAACACGGTGGTCTGGACACCCGCCCCGTCCACCGCGATCTCCGCGATCGCGCTCGCCGGGTGCGTGGCCGAGGCGGACCTGCCGCCCGGCGTGCTGAACCTGGTGACCGGCCCCGGCCCGGTGGTCGGTGACGAGATCGCCCGCCATCCGGACGTGAACGCGGTCGCGTTCATCGGCTCCACCGCGACCGGGCGGCTGGTCGCCGAGGCCGCCGCCGGGAAGGCGACCCTGCTGGAGATGGGCGGCAACGGCCCGCTGGTGGTGCTCGAGGACGCCGACCTGGACCGGGCCGTCGAGGGCGCGCTGGCGGCCTGCTTCCTCTGCGCGGGGCAGAGCTGCACGGCCGGCGAGCGGCTGCTGGTGCACGAGGCGGTGCACAACGACTTCGCCGACCGGCTCACCGCCGCGGTGCAGGACCGGGTACGCCTGGGCGACCCGTTCGACGACTCCACCACGATGGGCCCGCTGAACAATCCGGGGGTGGCCGCGAAGATGGCCGCGCACGTCGCCGACGCGGTGGAGCGGGGGGCGACCGTCCGGACCGGCGGCAAGCCGGCGGCCGGGTTCCCGACCGGGCTGTACTGGCCGGCCACGGTCCTCACCGGTGTCCCGGCGAACGCCCTGGCCGCGACGGAGGAGACGTTCGGCCCGATCGCGCCGATCGTCACGATCGGCGGCCTGGACGAGGCGGTCGAGCTGACCAACGCGTCCCGGTACGGGCTGCTCGCCGCGATCTACACGGCTGACCTGCGGCGTGGCCTGGACTTCGCGGAACGGGTGCGCACCGGCTGGGTCAACGTCAACGAGTCGACGAACTACTGGGAGAGCCATCTGCCGTTCGGCGGCCGGGCCGGCTCGGACAGCGGACTCGGCCGGGTCGGCGGCCCGCACCCGATGGAGACGTTCACCGAACTCCAAACGATCATCATCGGGAGCTGAAACACGAGCTGAAAGCGGAGACGCCGCGAAAAGATCAGCTCAGCAGCTGCGGAACCTTCTCGAACAGCTGGATCGTGTACGTGATCATCTCGTGCAGCATCCAGTTGCCGGAGAACAGCAGCACTGCCCCGATCGCGATCGCCTTCGGCACGAAGGAGAGCGTCGCCTCCTGGATCTGGGTCACCGACTGGAACAGCGAGATCGCGAACCCGACCGCCAGCGCGGTCAGCAGCACCGGAGCGGACAGTTTCGCCGCAATGGTCATGGCCTGCAGTCCCAGCTCAACCACCATCGTGTCGGTCATGCCTCTCCTTTCGGGCGTTTCCCACCCGAGCCGAGTGCAGAACGGTCACACCACGGTTGCCATTCGGTTCGCACGCACAGAATTCTCCACCGGCCCGCGCCGCTGCCGCACCGCCCAAATCGGGCGCGGAGCCCACCACGGAGGTAGGTTGGCGGCATGGTTTCTGCGATCGAATTGCATGGCGACCCGCACGTCGCGCGGTACATCGAGACCGACGGCGAGGACGGGTTCCACTGGCGCAACGGGACCGAGATCCTGATCCTGTTCACCACCGGACGCAAGTCCGGCGAGGAGCGCTCGCACGCGCTGATCTTCCGCGAGCACGAGGGCGCCTACCTGGTCGTCGCGTCGAAGGGTGGCGCGGCCGCCCCGCCGGCCTGGTTCGTCAACCTCAGCGCGAACCCGCAGGTGGAGGTCCAGATCAAGGGTGACCGCTTCCCGGCGACGGCCCGGGTGGCGACCGCCGAGGAGAAGCCCGCGATGTGGGCGAAGATGGTCGAGGCATGGCCCGACTACGACGAGTATCAGACGAAGACCGACCGGGAGATCCCGATCGTCGTCCTCGACCGCAACTGATCAGACGGCGGCCCGCACCCACCGGCGCGGGCCGCCGGCAAGAAAGCGGCCGCGGCAAGGAAGCGGCCGCCGGCAAGAAGAAGGTAAACGGGCACAACGGCCCGGGCCCGCAGCGCACGATCCCCCTACCCTGACGGCATGAACTTACGCCGGTGGATGTATCGAGGCGGCCGCCCCAATGCCCTCGCCCGCCTGCTCAACCGCATCTCCGCGGCCCAGTTCGGCGCCGGCTTCCTCGCCCCACCGGCCTGGGTCACCCTCGAGGTCACCGGCCGCCGCAGCGGCAAACCGGTGTCCCTCCCGCTGGTCGTCACCACGTATGAGGACCAGCGGTTCCTCGTCTCGATGCTGGGGCCGCGAGCGAACTGGGTGGCCAACGTCCGTGCCGCGCACGGCCAGGCCGTCCTCCGGCACGGCACGACCGAGAGGGTACGACTGATCGAGGTCGATCCCGTCGTCACCGCCCCGATCCTGCGCGGCTACCTCGCCGTCGCCCCGGGCGCCCGCGCCCACTTCCCGATCGACCGCACCGCCCCGCTGGCCGAGTTCGAACGCATCGCCCCGGACTACCCGGTGTTCCGCATCGCCTAGCAACGTTTGGCGCCCTGGCAACGGGGCAGCCGACAGTCATGCGATACGGATACAAACTGATGGCCGAGGGCTTCGGCCCGAAGGAACTGATCCGGCAGGCGATCCGCGCCGAGGAGGCCGGCTTCGACTTCGTGGAGATCAGCGACCACTATCACCCGTGGCTGGAGGAGCAGGGCCACTCCCCGTTCGCCTGGAACGTGCTGAGCGCGATCGCCGCGCGCACCGACCGCCTCGGCCTGGCCACCGGGGTGACCTGCCCGACCGTCCGCTACCACCCGGCGATCATCGCGCAGGCCGCCGCGACGCTCGCGATCATCTCGGACGACCGGTTCACGCTCGGCATCGGCTCCGGTGAGCGCCTGAACGAGCACGTCACGGGCCAGGGTTGGCCGAGCGTACGGGTACGCCACGAGATGCTCACCGAGGCGCTCGACATCATCAACCTGCTCTGGCAGGGCGGCTACCAGTCCTACGACGGCAAGCACCTGCAGCTCGACGACGCCCGGGTGTTCGACCTGCCGGACCGCCTCCCGGTGATCGCGGTCGCGGCCGGTGGCAGCGGCGCCGCCGAGCTGGCCGCCACGCACGGCACCGGGCTGTTCGCCACCGAGCCGCGCAAGGACCTGGTCGACACGTTCACCGGCGCGGGCGGCAGCGGCCCGAAGTACGCGGAGATCGCCACCGCCTGGGCACCCACCGTGGAGGCGGCGGTCGAGCAGGCGCACAAGACCTCCCGCTGGTCGCTCACCGGCTGGAAGGTGATGGCCGAGCTGCCGAACCCGGTCAACTTCGACGCGGCGTCGCAGACCGTGCGCCCCGACGACGTACGGGAGAAATTCGTCTGCGGCCCGGACCCGAAGCCCTACCTGGACGCGGTGACGACCTACCGTGAGGCCGGTTTTGATCACCTGGTCCTGATGAACGCGGGCCCGGACCCGGACGGCTTCCTGGACTTCTTCGCCAAGGAGCTCAAGGACCGGATGTGATCGGCAGACTCGCGTAGCCCCGCAGCACCAGTCGGTCCCGCCGCACCGGCGCCCCGGCCAGCGCCAGACCCGGCAGCCGGGTCAGCAGCAGCGGCAACGCGATCTGTGCTTCCAGGCGGGCCAGCGGCGCGCCGAGGCAGTAGTGGGCGCCGCCGCCGAACGAGACCGGCTGGATGTTCGGGCGGTCCGGGTCGAACCGGTGCGGGTCGGGGTACCGCGCCGGGTCCCGGTTGGCCGCGCCGAGCAGCATGGTCAGCATGGTTCCCGGCGCGAGCGGCTCGCCCGCCCCGAGATCGAGCGGCGCCGTGGTGTAGCGGCTGGTCAGCTGGACCGGCGAGTCGTACCGGAGGATCTCCTCGACGACAGCGGCCGCGAGGCCCGGGTCGGACCGCAACCGATCAGCCTGCTCGGGGTGGTCGAGAAGGATTTTCAGGCCGGTGCCGAGCAGGTTCGTGGTGGTCTCGAAGCCGGCCACCAGCAGCAGCACCAGGTTCGCGAGCAGTTCCTCGCCGGTGAGCACGGCGTCGTCGTCACTGGCCGCGACGAGCGCGCTGGTCAGGTCCTCGCGCGGGGTGTGCCGGCGGTCGGCGATCAGGCCGGTGAAGTACGCCTCGAGCTCGCGCCCGGCCTTGTCGGCACGCTTCATCTCCTCCTCGCTGCTGATCGGTTCCAGCACCACGGTCAGGTCGGCGGCGCGCTGCCGGAACCAGCGGCGCTCCGACTCGGGGATGCCGAGCAGCGCGCAGATCACCGCGATCGGCAGCGGGTAGGCGAAGTCACCGACAAAGTCGCTCCGCGCCGGCAGCTCCTCGATCAGGTCGATGACCTGGGCGGTGATGACATCGCGCATGGCCGCGACCCGGCGCGCGGTGAACGTCGCGGCGGCCGCCCGGCGCACCCGCGAGTGGTCCGGCGGGTTGGTCTGCAGCATCGACAGCACGACTGAGGCGACACCACGGTTCTCCCGCCAGTCCGTCCAGAACCGGTCATAGTCGCTCGTGTCCGCGACCCGCAGGCCGGGGTCGCGCAGCAGGCGGCTGACCAGGCCGTGCGTGGTGACGAACCACTGGTTCTCGAACGCCGGGAAGGCCGGGGCGTGCGCGCGGAGCACGTCGTAGGCCGGGTACGGGTCGAGACGCCCCTCCGGCTGGAACAGCGAGCCCACCGCGGTGTCGAAATCCATGTCGATCCCCATCCGGCCATCATGCCCGGCGCTGTCGAGACCGCGCCGTCCGGTTTTCCGCGGGATCCACCAGCAATCCACCACCCTCTGGCCGGTTTTGTTCAGATCAAAGGGGGCAAAACCCTCAGGCCAAAGGGGGGCAACAACCCTCAGGTCGACGACGGCACAACCGATGCGGAACCCCGGATGGTCCGCGCACTGCGGGCCCCACGCGAGGGAGCGATCATGAGCGAGCGTTGGTTCGGCGTGGGACGCAGCATGCTGGCCGACCCCGCCGAGGCCGGAGCACAGGCGTGCCGGGAAGCGCTCGGCGACCGCCGCGCGACCCTGCTGATCGTGTTCGCCTCGCTGGAGCACTCGACGCCCGAGATGGCCGCCGCCGTGCACGCGGCGGCCGGCGGTGACGTACTGATGATCGGCTGCTCGACGTCCGGGGAGTTCACCACGGACGGCCGCGGCGCCGGGGTGGTGGTCAACGCGCTCGGCGGCGACGGGTTCGCGGCGGCCGTACGGGCCGTCCCCCACGACAGCATGGACCTCTACGCGGCCGGCGAGACCGTCGCGCTCGCCATCGACGACGTCGACGCGGAGCACCGGGTGCTGCTGATGCTCGGCGACGGGCGCAGCGGCGACCAGCAGGAGGTCGTCCGCGGCGCGTACTCGGTGAGCGGCGCGCAGGTCCCGCTGATCGGTGGCTGCGCCGGCGACAACGTGACGCAGACCGGGACGTTCCACTTCTTCAGCTCCGGCACCGAGGTGCAGGTGCTGCCGAACGCGGTGCTCGGCGCGGCGCTCGGCTCACCCACCCCGTTCGGGATCGGGATGGCGCACGGCTGGCACCGGGTCGGTGAGCCGATGGTGGTCACCCGCAGCGAGGGGGGCAAGATCTACGAGCTGGACGGGGAGCCGGCGCTCGACGTCTACCTGCGCCGGACCGGTGGCGCCGCCGACCTGGCCGCCGACCCGAACACGTTCCTGCAGTTCGCCTCGGTGCGGCCGCTCGGGCTGGCGCGACGCAACAGCGAGGACGTACGGATCATCTTCGAAGCGGACCCGGCGGAACGGTCGATCTCCGGCCTGGCCGACACGCCCGAGGGGGCGATGGTCTGGTTCATGGAGGGCGAGCCGGAGTCGGTGATCGGCGCGGCCGCGACCGCCGCCCGCGCCGCGGTGGACGCCGTCGAGGGCGCGGAGCCGATCGGCCTGCTGGTCTTCGACTGCTGCGTACGGCCCCTGGCCCTCGGCAACGACCGCATCGACCTGGCCACCGAGCGGCTGCGCGACGAGATGAAACCGATCCCGTTCAGTGGCTTCTACACCAACGGCGAGATCGTCCGGCAGGGCGGCGCGAAGGGTATGCACCACTTGACCGTGGCAGCCCTCGCTGTGAGCTGACCGGCCATGACAGCATGGTCGATGCTGCAGCTCAGCGAATACTTCAGCGCCATCACCCGGGCCGGTGACGTGGCCGCGGCTGCCCGGATCGCGGTCCAGCAGGCGACCGAGGCCACCGACGCCGAGCTGGGCGCCGTCATCTTCGGCGACAGCCTGGGCGCGTCGGTCGGGTTGGGTCGCTCCCCCGACCCCGCGGTGTTCACCGGCGTACGGTCCGGCACCGAAACGTCCACGTTCCCGGGCGTCGGGGACGCCTACGTGTCCGTTTTCGCCCTAGGGGAGGCCGGCGAGCGGCTGCTCGTCGCCCGCACCGACGAGGCGTTCGGGCCGGACGAGCGGCAGATGCTGCAGGGTATGGCGAAGGTGCTCGGGCTGGCCCTGCGCAGCCTGCGTACCCTCGCCGCCGAGCAGCAGCTGCGCCATGACCGGGAGCGCGAGGCGGAGTCGCGGCTGGTGCTGCTGCAGGCCCTCGAACGACGGGAACGCCTGCTGGAGACGCTGCTGCGGGTGCAGCGGGCGGCCGGACAGGGCGCACCGCTCGGTGACCTGCTCGACTCGATCACGGCGGGCGCCCGGCGGCTGCTCGACGACGACGGCGTGGCCGCGCTGGTCATGCACGACCTGACCGATCCGGCCCAGCTGACCGTGGCCTCCGTGGCGGGTGGCTCCTCGACCGGCCGGGACGCCGTCCTGCAGGCCGCCCGACGGGCGATCACCGCGGGCCGGACCATCGCCGAGGGTGAGCTGGCCGCCGCGCCGGTGCACATCGGCGACCGGGTGGCCGGCGCCTTTGTCGTGGCCGGCAACGGCGGCGGCGTGCGCGACTCGGAACGCCGCGACGTGCTCGCCGCGTTCAGCGAGCAGGCCAGCCTCGCGCTGACCGGCGCGCACACCCAGGCCGCGATGCACGAGGCGCACCACGACCCGCTGACCCGGCTGCCGAACCGGGCGCTGTTCCTGCAGCGCGTCGAGCAGGTGCTCGCCGAGGACACCGGCGCGGCCCTGCTCTACCTCGACCTGGACCTGTTCAAGCAGGTGAACGACACCCTCGGGCACGCCGCCGGCGACGAGCTGCTGCGCGGGGTGGCCGACCGGCTGAGCGCCTCGGTGCGGGACACCGACATGGCCGCGCGCTTCGGCGGCGACGAGTTCGCGGTGCTGCTCGAACCGATCTCCTCCGAACTGGAGGCGTGGGAGATCGCGCACCGGGTGATCGACGCGATCAGCGAGCCGTTCGACATCGCCGGGCGAGCCGTGCTGACCCGGGCCAGCGTCGGGATCGCCTACAGCGGCGCCGGCCGGACCGCGGAACATCTGGTGGAGGACGCGGACCTGGCGATGTACCGCGCCAAGAAGACCAAGCCCGGGACGTGCCGGGCGTTCGAGCCGCGGATGCGCACCGAGCTGCTCCGCCCCGCCTGCTGAAACTTTCGGAACCGCATGTCGAGTGATTATTGATCTTCGACTCGGAAAACTCGCCGAAACTTTCGCGAGACATTGACATGTACCGATAACCTGCCGGAAACTCCGAGCACTGCCTCCGCTTCCCCCGGAAGGAGAGCTCGTGATCACCCGCTCCCTGGTCGCCGCGTTCACCGTGGCGGCCCTCGCCATGGTCATCCCCCACAGCGACGCGCCGGCCGCCCTCGCCCCGGTCGAGGACGAGGGCGCCGCCTGCGCGGTCCCCGCCCTGCCCGACGCCGGCGCGCTGCCGACCGTCGCCACACTCCCCGACCCGTTCACCCGGCTCGACGGCACCCGGATCACCGCCACCGGCGACTGGACCTGCCGCCGCGAAGAGATCAAGAAGCTGTCCGAGAAGTTCGTCCACGGCACCAAGCCGGCCCGCCCGCAGACCGTCACCGGCACCGTGACCAGCACGAACATCACCGTGAACGTGTCCGATCAGGGCCGCAGCGCGAGCTTCTCGGCCTCGGTCAGCCTGCCGTCCGGCACCGGGCCGTTCCCCGCAGTGGTCGTGGTCGGTGGCCTCGGCGCCGACACCACGACGATCAAGGCAGCCGGTGCGGCTGTCATCAACTTCGATCCGTACGCGGTCGGCAAGGAGGGCACCGGCCGGGCGAACAAGCAGGGCGCGTTCTACACCCTCTACGGCAGCACCAGCAGCACCGGGCTGCTGATGGCCTGGTCGTGGGGCGTCAGCCGGATCATCGACGTGCTCGAGCAGTCCGGCGGCACGATCCTGCGCGCCGACGCGACCGGGGTGACCGGCTGCTCCCGCTTCGGCAAGGGCGCGTTCGTGATCGGGGCGTTCGACCAGCGGATCGCGCTGACCATGCCGATCGAGTCGGGCACCGCCGGCGTGCCGATCCTGCGTGGCGTGCCCGGTGAGGGCGCACAGAGTCTGAGCAGCGCGTACTCGGAGCAGCCGTGGCTCGGCGACGCGTTCGGCTCGTTCACCGGCAGCCCCACCCGCCTGCCGATCGACATGCACGAGATCGTCGCGATGGTCGCGCCGCGCGGCCTGTTCATCATGGACAACCCGCACATCGCCAACCTGGGCCCGCGGTCGGCGAGCGTGGCGGCACTCGGCGGGGCCGAGGTCTACAAGGCGCTCGGCGCGGGCGACGCGATCACGTACTGGTCCGACATCCAGAACGGCAACCACTGCGCGATCCGCCCGGAGTGGACGACGCCGCTGCAGCAGACGATCCGCCGCTTCCTGCTCCGCACCGGCACGGATCCGGGCACGTTCCGCATCTCCGCCAAGGCCGCCGGCAACCTCGCGGAGTGGCGCGACTGGCAGACCCCGACCCTGACCACTGGATCATCCCCGTCCCCGTCGAGCCCGTCGCCCTCGAACCCGTCGTCCCCGTCGCCGTCCACGCCCGGTTCGGCAGGCTGCACGGCATCGGCTTCGGTGAATTCCTGGACCGGTGGCTTCGTCGCGACGATCCGGGTCACCGCCGGATCAATCCCGGTCAACGGCTGGTCGGTGGGCCTCACCCTGCCGGCGGGCGTCACCATCACCAACTCCTGGAACACCACCCGCTCCGCGACAACGGGCGCCGTCCGATTCACCAACGTCGCCTACAACACCCAGATCCCGGCCGGCGGCTACACCGAATTCGGCTTCCAAGCCACCGGCCCCACCCCGACCCTCACGCCCACCTGTTCCTGACCGCTCCATCCCCAGACCGATCCTTTTCGGTACGAGTACGGAGCGCTCGTCCGTAGGCTACGAGCCGAGTCCCATGGTGGCCTCACGCGAGACCGCAGCGCTCAATGCCCGGCCGCGCCCCCGGCTTTGGCTGGCTCACAGGGGTGA
>NZ_BOMS01000181.1 GCF_016862315.1 Actinoplanes palleronii
CTGAACGGCTGCGTCGGCGCAAGGGGAGCCGAGGGAGCCGAGGAAGCCGGGGACGTCGGGCCGTCGACGTACGGGGTCGCGTACGGGTCGCCGGTGGTCGGGCCGGTGAACGGGTCGACCGGGACGCCGTACGGAGCAGTCGCCGGGTGCGCCGGGTCGGTACGGCTGCCGCCCGACAGCGGGTCGGACAGCGACGACGCGGCCAGCGGGTCCGGCCAGGCGGTGGCGGGCGACGCGCCCGGGTCGGTACGGCCGCACGCCGGGCAGACGCCGTTCGCCGGTACGGCGATCGAGCCACAGAACGTACAAGTCATGGTGTTTCTCCAGGCGTCAGCTCGACGCCGGACCCGGGTGGATCGGCGCCACCGGCGGGCACCCCGACCGCGGGCCGTGGCTCACCGGTGGCTGGCAAGCCTAGCCGCCGCCGTCGACTCGTCATACAGCTCTTCCAGGCGACGCGTCTGCTCGACCAGGTCGAAATGCGTGCTCACCCGGCGGCGGGCCTGCACCCCGAAGCGGTGGCGCAGCTCCGCGTCGCCGAGCAGCCGGGTCAGTGAGCCGGCCAGCGCGGCCGGGTCCGCCTCCGGGGTGAGCAGGCCGGTCTCGCCGTCGACGACCGCCTCCGGGATACCACTGTGCCGGGTGGCGGCGACCGGCAGACCGAGCGCGGCCGCCTCCAGCAGAGTGGTCGGCAGGCCCTCGGTGTCGCCGTCCGGCGCGGTCTTCGACGGGCATGCCAGGATCCGGGACTCGGCGAGGTGCCGCTGCACCGCCTCGGGTGACCGGCTGCCCACGAACGTCGCGTCCACCCGCAGGTCCTCGGCCCGGGCGCGCATCGCCGGCATCAGCTCGCCGTCGCCGATGAACAGCGCGCGCGGCCGCGGCGAATGCATCGAGGCGAGCGCGGTGAGCAGGTCGTCGATGCCCTTCTTGGCGGTGAACCGGCCGACGAACACCACGTCCCAGCGTTTCGGCACCATCGGCACGGCCGGCGGCACGAGCACGCCGGTGTGGTGCACCCGCACCTTCGCCGGGTCGGCTCCCCACCGGACCGCCTGCTCGCGGATCACCTCGGAGACCGCGATGACCATGGCGGCACGGCGGAACACGGTCTGCAGATTGCGGCGGTACCGCACGCCCTTCGCGCCCGGAGCCGTCGGCTGGCGGGTGACGTCATGCCCGTGCACGGTCACCACCAGAGGCACGCCGAGACGCCCGGCCGAGTGGCTGACCAGCCAGCCGTCGCCACCGAAGTGCGCGTGCACGAGCTCCGGTCGTACCTCGGAAAGGGTCTGGAAAAGCCGGGGCGAAGCTCCGGTGAGACGAAGCCGCAGAAACCCACGCCCGTCCGGAAAAGCAATCACATCTTGGGTACGGGAGAGAGCCGACTCGATCCTGGTCGCGCCCACGTAGGTCGGCGTCCAGCGGGCCAGGGCGTCGCCCTGACCGCGGATGAACGTCTCCGAGCCGGGCAGCATCGCGCTGCGCCAGATCGCGACACGGCGGTCAGTCGACATCGGCGGGGACCCGGTCGTCCTGCGGCTGCGGAGGGCTCTTCGGCCGGCCCACGATCAGGTCGCGCAACCGGTGCCGCATGCTCGGCGGCAGCGCCCAGATCTGCAGGTGCGTGAGGTAGTCGAGGGCACCCGGACGACCCTGCCCCCGAGCCTCGGCGAGCAGCTCGCGGAAGAGCTTCACGTCGCGGGTCGGCGCGGTCATCGAGCTGAGCACGCTGAGCGTGAACGCCGCGTACGCCCGCGGGGTGAACAGGTCGCGGCTGGCCCGCAGCCACTCCAGCTGTTCGCGCCACGGGTTCTGCAGGCTGATCCGATCCCGGTCCTCGTCCTGGTGCCAGAGGACCAGTGGCTCGCTCGCGTAGATCAGCTCGGTGCCCGGCTCGCGCAGCGCCCGCAGCGCCCAGTCCAGCTCCTGCTGGCGGCGCAGGCCGACGGTGAACGGCACCCGGCGCCACAGCTCGGTGGACGCCAGGATGGTGGACGTCTGGATGAAACCGTCGCCGTAGAACAGGCCACGGCGGACGGTGAAGTACTCGCTGATCGGCTCGCCCGGTGCGGGCAGCCGGCGTGGCATGACCGAGTCGGCGCGCGGCGTCCGGTTGATCATCCGGCAGGCGACGACCGGGTCCGGCACGCCGGAGGCCTCGGCCAGTCCGATCTGCACGGCCAGCTTGGTGGGCAGCCATTCGTCGTCGTCGTCGAGCATCGCGGTCCAGCGGCCGCGGGCGTGCCGGGCGCCGACGTTGCGGGCGTTCGGGGCCTTGCCGCGCTCCGGCAGCACGATCACCTCGATCCGCGGGTCGCCGATCTCGGCAAGAGCCTTCACGGTGGCCTCGTCGGGGCCGTCGACCACGACGATCACCTCGAGGTTCCGCCAGGTCTGTCCGAGTGCACTGCGCGCGGCGCGAACGGCCAGCTCCGGCCGGTTGCACGTCGGGATGACGACACTGACATCCGGTTCGGGGGACATGCCGCGGACGTTATGAGCCCCCGGCGGCGCGACAGTTAACGGAGATCGGCGGGTGAGGGGTTAACAGGCGAGCAACACGCGTACCCAAAATTTTCCTCGCGCCACGGCAGTCTTTCGCGGCGCCGCGCCCGTCTTCATGATTGGAAGTACCCCGGAAACGAGGAGCCGATCTTGCGCAGGACCAGCAGACGCCGACGTCGCTCACCCCGCTGGGCCTTCTGGACCGTCGTCGTGGGATCGGTCCTGCTGGTGGCCGGCGGCGGCAGCGCGGTGGGTCTCAAGGCCACGGTCGCCGCGGCCACCTCCGCGGTCGGCCAGGACGAGCTGCTCGGCTCGGCGAAACCCGAGCTGGAGAAGAAGAACGCCAGTCTGGACGGCGCGAAGAACATCCTGCTGGTCGGCATCGACCAGCGCCCCGACCAGATCAACGGCGAGCCGCTGCGGTCCGACTCGATCATCCTGTTGCACGTCAACAAGGACCATTCGAGCGGCTACCTGGTCTCCCTCCCCCGCGACAGCCTGGTCACCATCCCGGCCTACGACAACACCGCGCAGAAGTTCGCCGGCGGCCGCGCCAAGATCAATGCAGCGTTCGCCTTCGGCACCCGCGGGCTGAAGGGCAACGACGCGCTGAAGCACGGCTTCGAGCTGCTCACCATGACGGTGAAACAGCTGACCGGGATCACTCCGGACGCCGGCGCGATCATCGACTTCCAGGGCTTCCGCGACGTGGTGAAGGTGCTCGGCAAGGTCTGCATGTACGTCGACACCGACACCACCTCGATCCACAAGGGCACCGGCAAGGACGGCAAGCCGGCCGCACCGTTCGTGATCAACCCGGACGGCACGCTGAAGCGCTCGATCCCGGGCGTGAAACCGAACTTCTACGCCAAGGGCGACCACTGCTTCACCCCGGCCGAGGCGCTCGACTTCGTCCGGCAGCGTGACCTGCTCGGGGACAACTCGCTGGACTACGGCCGGCAGCGGCACCAGCAGCAGTTCTTCAAGGCCATCATCAACCAGGCGCTGAAGGACGGCTTGGACTCGCCGACCAAGCTGCCGTCGTTGCTCACCGCGTTCGGCAAGTCGATGACCATCGACACCGGCGGGATCCAGCTGGCCGACTGGGCGCTGTCGCTGCGCAGCGTCAAGCCGGACAACCTGGTCACCATCAAGACCAACGAGGGCGAGCTGAACTCCGACTCGATACCGGGGCTCGGCAGCGTCGAGATCCTGAGCGACGACAGCATGAAGCTGCTGCAGGCGATGAAGAAGGACGCCATCGACGAGTTCCTGCTGGGCCACCCCAAGTTCGTCGACCCGGCCTGATCGGCCCCGCGCGGCCTCGGTCTCGCGCGGTCTCGCGCGGCGGCGGGTCGTGGCTCCACAGGTGTGGCAGAGGTGTGGCGGATAGGGTCAGCGGGTGCGGAGCAAGCAGCGGCTCACCGAGGACATCCGGCGGGACCGACGGGCGGCGCTGGTCGTCAACACCCGGTCACGGCGGGGACGCCAGCTCTACGACGATGCCCGCGAGTCCCTGGTCGCCGCCGGGTTCGACCTGCTCGGCACGTATGCCATGGAGCACTCCGGCGACCTCGAAGGACTGCTCGCCGACGCGCTCGGCAAGGGCCCCGACCTGCTGATCGCCGGCGGTGGCGACGGGACGATCAGCACCGCCGGGCGGATGCTCGCCCACCAGGACGTCGCGCTCGGGCTGCTGCCGCTGGGCACCACGAACAACTTCGCCCGCACCGTACGCATCGAACCCGACCTGCAGGCCGCGATCGCCACCCTGGTCGACGGCAAGGTGATCGACGTGGACCTGGGCCTGGCCGGGGACATGCCGTTCACCAACCACGTCGGCATCGGCCTCTCCGCCGAGGTGATGATCAGCGCCCCGCCGCGGTTGAAGCGCCTGACCGGGCGGATCGCCTACCCGCTCACCGCGCTCGGGCTGCTGGCCCGGCACCGCCCGCTGCGCGCCACCATCCGGGCCGACGGCCGCGAGCTGCACTTCCACACCCATCAGGTGTACGTGGCCAACGGCGGCTTCCACGCCGGCCGGCCGATCACCGCGGACGCGCACGCCGACGATCGGCTGCTGGTGGCGTACCCGGTCGGCGGACCGTCCCGGCGCGAGCTGCTCCGCGAGACCGCCCGCAACGCCGCCACCGGCCACCGCCGCACGCTGCACGAACGGCCGTTCCTCGCCGTCCGCGAACTCTGGCTGGAAACCGACCGCCCGGCCCACGTCGAGGTCGACGGGGAACCGTGCGGCTCGACACCGATGCGGATCGCGGTGGACGCCAACGCCCTGCGCATCATGGCCCCGGCCGACAGCCCCGACCACTGACCCAGCCCGAGCAGCGCCTCGCCCCCTGACCCCACCCAGTGTGTGAAGTTTCGGCGCGGAGCGCACCCAAACTTCACACACAGACCGGAAATCACCAGAGCGTGGGGAGTTCAGGCGCGCTCCGCACCCAAACATCACACACAAGGCGACAGCCCACCCTGTGTGGGGAGTTCGGGCGCGCTCCGCACCGAAAAATCACACGCACGGTGGTGGCACGACGAGTGCGGGAGCTGCCTCGGGCTCAGGAAGCGGCTTCGGGCGCAGTGTCCTTGCGGTCGGAGTGGCCGAGGTCGCGGTCCGGGGCGACGCGGTCCCGGACCAGGCGCTTGAGCTGCGGCAGGTCGGGGAAGCCGTCGGGTTTGCGGTTCCAGAGGATCTCGCCGTCCAGACGTACCTCGAAGACCCCGCCGATGCCCGGGACCAGCGCCACCTCGCCCAGATCCCGCGGAAACGTGGTGAGCAGCTCCTGCGCCAGCCACGCCGCGCGGAGGAGCCAGCGGCACTGTGTGCAGTACTCGATCTCGAGGCGAGGCGTCCGGTTCGTCACAACGACCGAGTATCCCCGATGCCTGCAGCGACGCGGATCCTCTGGCAGAGTTGCCGGATGACACCCAAAACGCTGTCGTATCTGTCGCACTGGACGGTATACGTCCCGGTGCTCGCCGTTGCCGCGCTCGTGCTGACGTGGGGCCGCGACCTGCCACCGCCGGCGGTGGTGCTGGCCGCCGCGCTGCTCGCCGGCGCCGTGCTCGCCGCCGTGCACCACGCCGAGGTCGTCGCGCACCGGGTCGGGGAACCGTTCGGCTCACTGGTGCTCGCGGTGGCTGTCACGATCATCGAGGTCGCGCTGATCGTCACGCTGATGATCAGCGGTGGCGAGAAGACGCAGTCGCTGGCGAGGGACACCGTCTTCGCCGCCGTGATGATCACCTGCAACGGCATTCTCGGCATCTCACTGCTGGTCGGAGCGTTGCGGCGACGGATCGCGGTCTTCAACCCGGAAGGCACCGGGTCGATGTTCGCCACCGTCGCGATGATCGCCACGCTCAGCCTGGTCCTGCCGAGCTTCACCACGAGCCGGCCCGGCGCGCAGTTCTCCCCGGCCCAGCTCGGGTTCGCCGCGTTCGCCTCGCTCGGGCTGTACCTGCTCTTCGTGGCCGTGCAGACCCGCCGGCACCGCGACTACTTCCTGCCGATCACCACGGCCGGCCAGGTGATCGACGCCGAGGAGCACCTGGAGCCGCCGTCGAGCCGGGCCGCGCTGACCAGTCTCGGTCTGCTGCTCGTCGCCCTGATCGGCGTGGTCGGCCTGGCCAAGGGCGTTTCGCCGGCCGTCGAGTCGGCCGTGGAGAGCGCAGGCCTGCCGCAGGGGGTCGTCGGTGTCGTGATCGCGCTGATGGTCCTGCTCCCGGAGACGATCGCCGCGGTCCGCGCCGCCTCCCGGGACCGCATCCAGACCAGCCTCAACCTGGCACTCGGCTCCGCGATGGCCAGTATCGGACTGACCATCCCGGCGATCGCGGTCGCGATGATCTGGCTGGACGGCCCGCTGCTGCTCGGCCTCGGCGGAACCCAGATGGTGCTGCTCGCCCTCACGGTCGCGGTCGGCACGCTGACGGTGGTCCCCGGCCGCGCCAACGTCCTCCAAGGCGGCGTCCATTTGAGTCTTCTCGCTGCGTTTCTCTTTCTGGCTGCCAGCCCTTAAAGACCGCACGAACATCAAGATCAAGAGCTTTGTGTCGTGCGTCCGCCGGGGTGCGGATCGTCGCTCCCGCCGGGACCCCTGCGGGCTTCGCTGGCCGCTGGCGCGTCCAGAACGCGAAGCCCTCCGGGGCGACGTCCGTGGGTGGTAACGGTCAGAGCAAACCCCACAAGCACGAGGCCCCGCCCCGGAAAGGGACGAGGCCTCGAGGTGAAGCGGGATGCGCGGCGTGAGACAAGGCGCGCGGAGTGGGACGGGCGCGCGGCACGGGACGGGCGCCGAGCGGCGTGGGGTCAGTTCATGCTGGGGGCGGTGGACGCGGTGGCGCCCTTCCAGGAGATGGTCTCGTAGGGGGCCAGGACCATGGCACAGACCGGCGTGCCGTCCGAGACGACGCCGTGCACCACGTAGTCCGGGCCCTCGAACTCCTCCTCGTGGCCCTTCACCAGGTCACGCAGGCTCGCCCGGATCGACTCGGTGACGAACGCCTCGCTCGTCCCCTCGTGCTCGACGAAGAGCCCGCCCTGACCGTCCCGCCGCTGCACCCAGCCGATACCGGCCCAGGCCTCCTCGCCGGGCTGACTGGCGTGCTGCTCGGCGTAGACGCAGAACAACCGGTCACCCCACGCCCCGACCGGGACCGGCGCCTTGCCGCTCGCGTCGACGGTCGTACCGGGCGGGATGACGCTGGACAGCCGGACCAGGTTGTAGAAACCGCACTCCATGGCCACCAGCGCATCGTGGAACGCGCTCAGCGAGGTGGTTCCCCGCCCGATGGCGCGAACGACGGGGATCTGGTCGTAGACGACGGAGTCAGTCATGGGGCTCCTCGAAGCGGTAGAACGGCAGCATGGGGGACTCACCCAGTGTGCCGAGTCCCCCACCCTGCGCCGATCCTCCGCGGAGACCGAGAGAATTGGCCGACCGTTACCTAAAGTAACGTAAATCAATCATTCCCGATTGACGGAGATCCGGCTCACGTGCTCCAGCCAGCGACCGATCACGTCCACCTCGGACGCGGTGAAACCGTCGATGAGCTGCTCGTTCAGGTCGCCGACCAGGACGTGCGCGCGGGCGACCGACGCGTGGCCGCGAGGGGTCAGCGAGAGCCGGACCGCACGGGCGTCGTCCGGATCCGGCGAGCGGGTCACACAGCCACCGCGCTCCAGCCGGTTGACCAGACCGCTGATCCCGGACGGCGACGCGCCGAGCGCGGCGGTCACGTCGCCGATCAGCGCGTTGTCATGCCCGGCGAGGTAGAAGAGCACGCCGGCGCCGGCCGCGCCGATCCCGGTGTCCGCGGAACGGGCGTCGATCCAGCGCCGGACCGTGCGGTCGGCGTTGAAGAGCAGGAAGATCAAACGAGGCAGGCGCACGCGGTCATCTTGACGCCTTCTCCGCGTGGGCCTGCAACCAGGCCAGCAGTTCCGGCCAGACCGTGTCCCGCACCGAGCGGCGCAGCAGCCCGTGATGCCCGATCATCGGCACCCCGGCACCGGCCGGCGTGTACGTCCGCCGCTCCACGACCGCCCCGGTCAGGTGCACGGTCAGCGCGTCCATCTGGCCGGGCGTGGACCACGGGTCGTCCGAGGTGCCGACCGCCAGCACCGGCCCGGTGACGGTGGCGGTCCGTTCCCGCGCGCGCATCGACGGGTCGTCGAAGAAGTAGTTGCCGAGCCGCGCCCAGCGACCCCACTCGGCCATCGCGGCAGCCGGCAGGTCCTCGCCGAGCCCCAGCCGGCGGGCCGGGACATAGCCGAGCAGCCGCCCGGACGCCGGGCCGAGGACGTGCAGCATGAGCCGCACCCGCACCCGTTCGGCGAACGAATCGATGGCGCGCACCGCGGCCAGGTGCGACGCGACGATCACCGAGGCGGCCGGCTGCCCCGCCGCGCCGAGCGCGATGACGTGCCCGCCGAGGCTGTGCCCGAGGGCGAGCCGGGGCAGGCCGGGGAACCGCTCGGCGGCCCAGGCCGCCACGGCCGGGGCGTCGGCGCTGATCCAGTCGCGCATGCCCAGGTCACGGTGGTCGCGCGGGTGACCGGACCGGCCGGTGCCGCGGTAGTCGTAGGTGACCGTGGCGATCCCGTGCTCGGCGAGGTAGCCGGCGAAGGACGCGTAGAAGCCCTGCGGGGTGGCGGTCGCCGAGTGTACGACCAGGACGGCGACCGGCGTCTCGGGCGGGAACAGGGTGGCCGTGACGGCGCCACCGGTCGCGACCGGGATCCGTACCGTCTCACTATTTCGCATGCGAAATAAGATAGCGGACGACTGAAAGGATCACCCAGTGCCGATCCTGTGCGTTGCGCTACTGGCCGCCGTGATCATCGGGTTCCCCGGGCTGGTGCCGAACGCGATCGGCAACCTGGGCAGCCTGATCGAGACGTTCCTGCCGTGGTCGGTCCTGCTCGTGCCGCTGCTGCTCGTGATCGCCGGGTGGCGGCGGTCCCGGCTCGGCGCCCTCGGCACGCTGCTGCCGCTCGCGGTCTGGCTGGTCCAGTTCGGCGGGCACCTGCTGCCCCGGGACACCGGGACGCCGGAGCTGACCGTGGTCCAGCACAACGTCAGCGACGAGAACCCGGACCCGGCCGCGACCGCCCGCGCGCTGCTGGCCGCCGGACCCGACCTGGTCGGGCTGGAGGAGGTGCTGCCCGAGGCGGTGCCGGCGTACGCGAGCGTGCTGGACCCGGCGCTGCCGTTCCACACCGTGCAGGGCACCGTGGCGCTCTGGTCGCGGTTCCCGCTGACCGAGGCGGCGCCGGTGGACATCCGCCCGCACGACCTGGGCGCGGACTGGAACCGTGGCCTGCGCGCCGTCGCCCGCGCTCCGCGGGGTGACATCGCGGTCTACGTCGCCCACCTGCCGTCGGTGCGGCTCACCGCGGGCGGGCTCACCTCGGACCGCCGGGACGAGAGCGCCCGGCGCCTCGGCGCGCTGATCAGCGCCGACCCGGTGCCGCGACTGCTCGTGATCGGCGACCTGAACACCACCGCCGGCGACCGCGGGCTGCGCCCGATCAGCCGGTCGACGACCGCGCCGCCGGCCGATTTCGCCCTTACCTGGCCGGCCGCCGCCCCGGTCGCCCGGATCGATCAGATCCTGGCCCGGTCGATGACGGTGACCCGGCTGCGCGCCCTGCCCCGGACGGCGAGCGACCATCGGCCGCTCGCCGCCGGGATCGGGTGACGCCTCAGTACTGCGCGGGCGGCGGGGTCGCCTGCGCCTTCTTCTGCTGGAGCGCGATCAGCACCGTCGCGGCCAGACCGGCGATCGCGGCGATGACCAGCAGCCAGAGGCCGAAGCCGATGCTGACCTTGATCGAGGAGCTGAACGCCTTGCCGAGGCCGAACGGGTCGTCCTGGCCGCCGAACGCGTCCTTCAGCTTGTTGGCCGCCGACTGCACGTCGATGATCTGGTAGATCGCGATCAGCAGGAGCAGGCCGGAGACGCCGACGCCGGCCCACGGGGCGTAGGACGGCAGCGCCGGCTTGCCTCGCAGCGTGATGGCCGCGTAGGCGACCAGCGCGAGACCGAGCAGCAGGGTGAAGAACCCCGCCGAGCCGTCCATGCCGGACGCCGTCTGGGTGCCGGTGATCGGCGCGGTGACCGACGCCCACGGCATGAACGACGCCAGGAACGCGATGACACCGGCGCCCAGCACGGTCCAGGTCAGGGCCGGCTTGACCGGAGCGGCGGCCGGACCGGCGCCGAAGCCGGTGAAGCCGGGCTGGGGCTGACCGTAGCCCGGCTGGGGCTGACCGTAGCCCTGCGGCGGCTGACCGTAACCGGGCTGGGGCTGACCGAAGCCCTGCTGCGGCGGCGGGCCGTAACCCGGCTGGGGCTGACCGAAGCCCTGCTGCGGCGGCTGACCATAACCGGGCTGGCCCGGCTGCGGCTGGCCGTAACCCGGCTGGGGCTGGCCGTACGCGGGGCCGCCGGAGCCGGGGGCCGGGGAACCCGGGGCCGGAGGAACGGGACCGCCGTACGGGTGCTGCTCCGGCGGCGGGTTGTGGTCCTGGGTCATGACGCGCTCTCCTCGGTTATCTGCAGCCCGGGGCGCCGGATGGCGGAACGGACCTCAAGAACCAGCAATGTAGGACATGGTCGCTCACCGCGACCACCCGCTGTACCGACGATCACGGTCTATCCGGTTGTCCATGTCCGGCCTGGCAGTCGCCCTTGAGCAGCGCGAGCACGCTGTCACGGTATCGGCAGCCGGCTATGAAGGGCCATGCGGATGTCACCGGGAGGCGGTAAGCCGACAGAAAAGTGCGGGCGCCCACCGGCGCCCGCACTTCTCACCCCTCGATCAGGCCCAGCCGGTCACCACGTTCCAGCTCGCGTCGGCGGAGAGCGTCTGCGGCCGGTCCCAGCTCGAGCCGGTGCCCGCCGCGGTCCAGGCCTGCGAGTCGAAGTGCCGCAGGAACCGGCCCGGGAAGTTGATCGACTCGAAGGTCACCCCGACGCCGCCCAGCCCGGGGCGGGCGCAGAAGGTGGCGTCCGCCGCGAACAGCGCCGAGGCGTCGTTCGCCGCCAGCCGGATCCGGTTGTCGGCGTGCCGCAGGAACCGGCCCGGGTAGTTGACCGACTCGAACGAGTAGCAGGACGAGTCGGACAGCCCGTGCCGCAGGGTGAAGGTGGCGTCCTGCTTCAGCAGCGCGGCGCTGCCCGCGTTGACCGACTCGGTCCAGCCCAGGTCACTGGCGTGCCGCAGGTACCGGTCGGTGTATCCCCACGTGGTGACCTGCAGCGAGCGCCGCACGTCGTACCCGAGGAGCACCGAACTGCGCCACTGCGCCGGGTTGGCGACGTTCCAGGTGGCGTCGGCGGCGAAGCCCGCCGTGCCGTCGTTCGCGGCCAGGTAGACCAGCTCCGAGGCGTGCCGCAGGAACGAGCCCGGGACGTTGTACGACTCGAACGACACCCCACCGGCGGCCAGCCCGGCCCGTGTGCACCAGGTGGCGTCGGCCCGGAACGTCCCGCCGGTGTCCGCGTCGATCCGCGCCCGCCCGGACGCGTGCCGCAGGTACTTGCCCGGGTTGTTCACCGACTCGAACGAGTAGCAGCGCGGGTCGGCGAGCCCGGCCACGGTACGGAACGACGCGTCCTGCCGCGCGGTGTCCCCGCTGATCACGTCGGTCCGGGCGAGCGAGTCGGCATGCCGCAGGTACCGGTTGGTGTAGCCGGCCGTGGTCACCTGGAACGACCGGGTGTGCCCGAGGGTGAGCGGCACGACGGCGTTCTGGTTCTTCGACGCGTTGATCAGGTTGGTCAGTGCGGTGCGCACCTGGCCGGTGTCCACCTTCTGGACCTGCCGGTCGTACGTGTAGAGGCCGTTGTACTCGCCCTCCACGTCGGTGATCTCGGTGTAGACGAAGCCGGACAGGCCCCGCGTGGTCATCAGCCGTTCGCTGTCCCGGATCATCCCGGTGAACCGGTCGGTGAGCTGTGCCGGGCTGGACATCTGCTCGTACGCGAAGTACTGCCCGTTCGGGCTGTACTCGTGGCCGGGTGTGCGCAGCCCCAGCCCGCCGAACTCGCCCAGGATCGACACCCGGGTCGCGGACGGCAGCGGCGCCTCCGGGCCGGTGTACATGTGCCAGTCGATGATGTCGCCGGTGCCCGGGTCACCCTTCGACGCGCAGCAGTTGAAGCCACTGTGCGGGTTCATCAGCCGGGTCGGGTCGTACGCCTTCAGGTCCCGGGTGATCCGCTGGGTGTCGGCCAGGTTCCACTCGCCCCAGCCCTCGTTGAACGGCACGTAGGTGATCACCGCCGGGCTGAACCGGTGCTCGTCGATGATCTCGCGGGCCTCGGACTCGTACTCGGCGATCTGCGCCGCGGTCTTGGTGGCGTCCCCGCCGGACGGGATGTCCTGCCAGACCAGCAGGCCGAGCCGGTCAGCCCAGTAGTACCAGCGGGCGGGCTCCACCTTGATGTGCTTGCGGACCATGTTGAAGCCCAGGTCCTTGTGCTTCTGGATGTCCGAGGCCAGCGCCGCGTCGGTGGGCGCGGTGTAGAGGCCGTCCGGCCAGAAGCCCTGGTCGAGGGTGCCGGCCTGGAAGACGAACTCGCCGTTCAGGGTGGGCCGCAGCACGCCGTTGACCATCTTGGTGCCGACCTCGCGCATGCCGAAGTAGTTCACCACCTGGTCGACGGTGGCCCCGCTGGAGTCCCGCAGCGAGACCCGCAGGTTGTAGAGGTAGGGGTCGTCCGGCGACCAGAGCCGGGTGTTCGGCACCGGGACGGTGAACTCGGTGGCGCCACTGGTCGTGGTCCCCACCACCGTGCTGCCGGAGAGAGCCTCGGCGACCACACTTGACGCAGTCCCCCGGGTGAACACCTTCACGCGGATGTTCTTGGCAGCGAGGTTGGGATAGATGTCGACCGAGTAGATCGAGGTGGTAGCGGTCGGCTCCAGCCACACGGTCTGCCAGATGCCCGAGGTGGGTGTGTAGAAGATGCCGCTCGGGTTGTTGGTCTGCTTGCCGGACGGCTGTTCCTCGCCGCGGCCGTCGGTCGGGTCGTACACCCGGACGACGATCTCGTTGGCGCCGGCGGTCAGCTGCGGGGTGATGTCCACCTCGAACCGGTCGTAGCCGCCCTTGTGCGTGGTCACCTGGGTGCCGTTGACCCAGACCGTGGACTCGTAGTCGACCGCGCCGAAGTGCAGCTGCACCCGCCGGCCGCTCCACGCCGCCGGGACGGTGAAGGTGCGGCGGTAGAACATCAGGTCACGGTTGTCGTTGCGCATGATCCCGGAGAGGGCGGACTCCACCGGGTACGGCACGTTGATCCGCTCCGGCAGGGTCTGCCCGATCGGCGGCGCGGCGTTCCGGTTGACGTTGCCACTGCCGTCGGTGGCCGGGTTCAGGAACTGCCACTCGCCGTTGAGCGACTGCCAGTCCGGGCGGGTCATCTGCGGGCGGGGGTACTCGGGTAGCGGGTTGGTGGTGGAGACCTGACTGGTCCACGGGGTGACCAGCGGCGGGGTCTTCGCCGGTGCGGCCGCTGCGGGTGCGCCGGTGACCGTGAGGCCACCGGCGACCAGCGCGAGAGCGGCCACCGTTCTGAGGACGAGGTGGCGCATCGAACTCCTTAGGGGGAGGCGGAGCGTCTTTCTTCAGGGGGATGGGGCGCGTCTGACCCGTACCACATAGGTCTGGGCCACGACCACGGCGGCGAGGAAGCCGCCGCTGATCACCTGTTGCCAATTGCTGTTGACGTCGCCGACCTGGTTGATCAGGTTCTGGATCACGCCGAGCAGCAACACTCCGGCGACCGTTCCGGCGATGGATCCGGAGCCGCCGGTGAGCAGGGTGCCGCCGATGACCACGGCGGCGATGGCGTCGAGTTCCATGCCGCTGCCGAGCACCGTGACGCCGGAGCCGAGCTTGGCCGCGTTGATCGCCCCGGCCAGGCCGGCCAGCAGCCCGGAGAGCAGGTAGACACCGATCTTGATCCGGCGGACCGGCAGGCCCATCAGCGCGGCGGCGTCCTCGCTGCCGCCGATCGCGTTCACCGCGTGGCCGAACCGGGTCCGGTTCAGCACCACGATGCCCGCACCGACCAGCCCGGCCGCCAGCCACACCTGGTAGCCGACGCCGAACAGCGCACCGGTGCCCAGCTCGTGGAACGCGTCGCTGCGCACCAGGTAGGTGGTCGACCCCTGATCGCTGATGCTGCGCATCAGACCGCGCGCGCCGAGCAGTGCGGCGAGCGTGACGATGAAGGGCGCCATTCCGGTACGGGCGATGAGCACCCCGTTGAGCACCCCGATCGCCCCGCACAGCAGCAGCGGCGCGACCAGCGCGGCGAGCAGGCCGTACTGGGAGGCCCAGGCGGCCACCACGCCACCGAGCACGTAGAGCGAGCCGACCGAGAGGTCGATCCCGCCCGTGATGATCACGAAGGTCATGCCGAGCGCGATCAGCATCGGCGGGGCCGCGGCGATCAGGATCGTCCCGGCGTTGTCCGCGCTGCGGAAGCCGGGGAACGTGGCCAGGCTGACCACCACCACGGTGACCAGCACCGCGAGCGCGCCCTGGCGCTGCACCGCGCCGGCCAGGCGGGACGGGCCGGCCGGAAGGGGAACGGACATCGTCACCGGGTCCTCCTCTCCCGGGCCACGTACACCGCGACCAGGATGATCACGGCCTGGGCCATCTCGGTGGTGGACGGCGGGAGATCGTGTTTGATCATGGTGGCGACCACCAGTTGCATGAGCAGGGCGCCGGCCACGGTGCCGAGCACCCGGACCCGGCCACCGGTGAGCGGGGTGCCGCCGACCACCACCGCGGTGATCGCGGACAGCTCGATCAGCAGGCCGACCGCCGAGGCGTCGCTGGACTGGATCCGGGACACCGAGAGCAGGCCGGCGATCGAGGCGAGCACCGCGCAGAGCACGTAGACCCCGATCAGCACCCGCTTCACCGGCAGACCGGCCAGCTCGGCGGCCGGCCGGTTGCCGCCGACCGCGAGCAGCCGCCGGCCGAACACGGTGCGCCGGACCACGAACGCGACCACCAGGACCAGCAGCGCGGCGATCCAGACCAGCACCGGCACCCGGAGGAAGTCGCCGGAGCCCAGGTAGAGGAAGTCCTCGTTGCGGACGTCCTTGAGCTTGCCCTCGGAGATCACCACGGCCAGGCCGCGGCCGCCGACGAACAGCGCGAGGGTGGCCACGATCGGTTGCAGGCCGACCTTCGCCACCAGGATGCCGTTGATCAGCCCGATCGCGACGCCGGCCGCCAGCGAGGCGAGGATCGCGGCGACCACGCCGTACCCGAGGTAGAGCGGGATCAGTGCGGCGGCGAGCGCCATCACCGAGCCGACCGAGAGGTCGATGCCCTCGGTGCCGATCACCAGCGCCATGCCCAGCGCGACGATCACCACGGGCGCCGCCTGGATCAGCTGGATGCGCAGGTTGCTGAGGGTCAGGAAGTACGGCGTGAACACGATGTTGTAGACGATCAGCAGCAGGATCGCCAGGTAGACGCCGCACCGGGGCAGGCCTTTGCGCAGCCGGCTCAGGTCGATGCCGGTCCGCAGGGCTTCGGTGGTCATTCCGCGGCCTCCGCGATCGTGGCCATCAGGTCCTCGGTGGTCACCTGGTCGCCGGTGAGCACACCGACCACCACGCCGTCGCGCAGCACCACGACCCGGTCGGCGCCCTCGACCAGCTCCTCGGCGTCCGAGGAGACCAGCACCACGCCGAGCCCCTCGGCGGCCAGCTCGTCGATCAGCGCCTGCACCTCGGCCTTGGCGCCGACGTCGATCCCCCGGGTCGGCTCGTCCAGCAGCAGCACCTTCGGGCCGGTGGCGAGCAGCCGGGCCAGCAGCACCTTCTGCTGGTTGCCGCCGGAGAGGTCGCCGACCAGCTGGTCCGGACTCGCCGCCTTGATCCGCAGCCGGCTCATGTAGGTCGCCACCACGGCGTCGATCTTCTTGTCGCTGACCAGGCCGAACCGGGTCATCCGGGGCAGGATGGCGAGCGCGATGTTGTCCCGGACCGAGAGCCCGGCGACGATGCCCTCGGCCTTGCGGTCCTCCGGCTGGGTCGCCACGCCGGCTCGGACCGCGCGGACCGTGCTGGGCCGGGTCAGGGTCACCCCGTCCACCTCGATGGTGCCGGAGTCCACCGGGTAGGCCCCGCCGATCGCTTTGATCGTCTCGCTGCGCCCGGCGCCGAGCAGCCCGCCGAGCCCGACCACCTCGCCGGGCCGCACCTCGAAGGTGATGTCGCGCAGCCGGGGCCGGCTGGTCAGCCCGGTCACCCGGAGCACCGGCTCGCCGGTCAGCACGCTCTCCGGCGTCTCGGTGAAGCTGGTGAAGTCCTCGCCGAACTCGCGGCCGATCATCAGCGAGACCAGCTTGCGCCGCTCCAGGCCGGCCATCGTCCCGGTGTGCACCAGCTTGCCGTCGCGCAGGATGGTGACTGCGTCGCAGATCTTGTAGAGCTCGTCGAGCCGGTGCGAGACGTAGACGATGCCGATCCCCCGGGCGTGCAGGTCCCGGATCACCCCGAACAGCGTCTCCACCTCGCGCGGCTCCAGCGACGAGGTGGGCTCGTCCATCACCACGACCTTGGCGTCGACCATGACGGCCCGGGCCAGCGCGACCATCTGCTGCGCGCCGAGGGCCAGGGTGCCGAGCCGGTGGCGTACGTCGGCGCGGACGCCGTACCCGGCGAGCACCTCGGTGGCCTCGTGGACCATCCGGGCCTCGTCCAGCAGCCCGAACCGGTTGCGCGGCTCGCGGCCGAGGAACAGGTTGTGCGCCACGCTCATCAGCGGGACGAGGTTGACCTCCTGGTAGATGGTGGAGATCCCGGCGCGCTGGGCGTCCAACGGGGTGGCGAACCGGGCCGGCTCGCCCTGGTACCGCAGCTCACCGCCGTCCGGCTGGTAGACACCGGTGAGCACCTTGATCAATGTCGACTTGCCGGCGCCGTTCTCCCCCACCAGGGCGTGCACCTCGCCCGGCTGCAGGGTGAAGGACACCCCGTCCAGAGCTCGTACGCCCGGGAAGTTCTTGGAAACGCCGGCCACCTCCAGCAGCATGTGCCGCCCTCCTTCTGCCGGGACCGGTGCCCGGCCGCGCGGCCGGGCACCGATTGAGAGCGCTCTCTAGTACGCGCTGCCGATGTCGGTCTTGGCGTTGCTCTCGTCGTAGGCACGATCCTGGATGACGACGTCCTGCCCGACCGGGCCGCCGGTGAAGAACGTGGTCGCGGTCGCGAAGGCGAGCGGGCCGAACCTCGGGTTCGACTCGATGACCGCGGAGACCCAGCCGTCGACGATGCCCTGCACCGCGCCCTTGGTCCCGTCGATCGACACGATCTTGACGTCACCGGCCTTCTTACCGGCACCCTTCAGCGCGGTGATCGCGCCCAGGGCCATCTCGTCGTTCTCGCCGTAGATGCCGTTGATGTTCGGGTTGGACTGCAGCAGCTGCTCGGCGACCTTCTGGCCGTCCTCACGGGAGAAGTTGCCGGTCTGCTCGAACGTGATCTTGATGTCCGGCGCGACCTTGGCGATCTGGTCCTTGAAGCCGCTGGTCCGCAGCGTGGTCACGTTGTTGCCGGGCGCGCCCAGCAGGATCGCCACCTCACCCTTGTTGCCCAGCGCCTTGGCCATCGCGTCGGCGGCCCGCTTGCCCTGCTCGGCGAAGTCCGACCCGATGAAGGTCAGGTAGTCCTTGCAGGCCGCTGCGTTGATCTTCCGGTCGATCGTGATGATCGGGACGTGCTTGGCGGCCGCCTTGGCGAACACCGAGTCCCAGCCGTCCGAGTTCAGCGGCGCGATGACCAGCAGCTGGACGCCCGAGTCGATCATCTGCTCGACGTCGCTGATCTGCTTGTTGAACTGCGACGCGGCGTTCGCGGTCTTCAGCTTGGTGATGCCCAGCTTGGCGGCCTCGTCCTTGATGGACTGCGTCTCGGCGATCCGGAACGGGTTCGCCTCCTTCTCCGACTGGGAGAAGCCGACGCTCGCCGTCTTCAGGTCGAGCTTGGCGGCGCCGTACTGGTCGGCGGTGCAGGTGGCGGAGCCGGCCGGGGCCGACGCGACCACCTGGGTGGCGGCCGGCGCGGCCGAGGAACCGCCGGTGGCGCCGGAGTCCTCGCTCTTGGCGCAGGCGCCCGCGCCGAGCAGGAGGGCGGCCGCGGCGAAGGTGGCGGTGATGGTGCGTGGACGCGCGGAACTGACGTTTTTGAACATAGTTCTCCCCAAAGCCAACGGCTTCACACGCAAAAGTTAGTTGATCACTCACTTGTCCGATCAGGTTCCAACACATTCACCCATCGACGCTCTTTATCTGTCAAGACCCCGAACTGTAACCAGGGCGAAACGTGACATCAGCGCATCGTGATCTTGAGGGCACCGACGGTGGGCGCCGGGAGCCCGCCCGGCGGGGCCTGAGCGAAATGTGCAGCCGCAATTGGTGCTGGACGGCACGTATCACGCCGGAGAACGGACGTAAGAGCATTTCCAGAATTCGCATCGCCGCCGACCGGCGGCTGGATAGCGTTAGTCAAGGCGGCGACCGGACGGTCGCCACCGAATTCCTCGTGCCGCGGGAGAGGAATGATGTGGAAAGCAACCGAGCGACAGGGTCCGGTCGTCCTTCTGGTGGAGGACGATGAGGATCTTCGTGAGCTCGCATCGCAAATGCTCGAGATGCGTGGGTTCGACGTGCTCGTCGCGAAAGACCCGGTCAGCGCCATCATGACCTGCCGGGTGCACAGCGGACCGATCGACGTGCTCCTCACCGACCTGGGCCTGCCCGGGGTTTCCGGAGGGGAGTTGGCCCGGTCGGCCTCCGAGGTCCGCCCCGGCATGAAGATTGTCTACGTCTCCGGTGTGCCGGAGGAAATCGCGATCAAGAAAGGGCTGATCCGTGCCGGATCGCCATTCATCGCGAAACCGTACACGGCGGACCGGCTGGCCGGAATGCTGCGCATGGTTCTCGCTCAAGGGGCGGGGAGTTCCGCGCGTTAAACGGCGGGCGCGGAACGACCGGGGTGTCGCCGCGCTGGAAACCGCCATCGTCATGCCGGTGCTGCTGCTGATCATGTTCGGCATCATCGACATGGGCCGGATGCTGCAGCAGTTCATCCAGCTCACCGAAGCGGCCCGGGAGGGCGCCCGGCTGGGCGCCCTGAACGGGTCGGTCACCGACGTGAAAGCCAAGATCAGCGGGATCGTGGGCACCTCGGTCACGCTGACCTACACCACGGCCACCGTCTGCACGGCCGGCTCCGGGATCGGCGTGGACAGCAAGATCGTCGTCCAGCGCACCTACGACCCGATCACACCACTGGTCGCCCTGGTGCAGGTGGTCGGCGGGCAGAACATGGCCACGATCACCCTGTCCGCCACCGGCGTGATGTCATGCGTCGGCTGATCCGGAAGGTGTGGTCCGCGCTCCGGCCGCCGCGACACGACGACGAGCCGGACGACCACGGCGTGATCACCGCGCTGGTGGCGGTCCTGGCCGGCACCGGGGTGTTGCTCGGCATGTGCGCGCTGGTGGTCGACATCGGGGTGCTCTACGTCGAGCGGGAACAGCTGCAGAGCGGTGCCGACGCCGCGTCCTGGAAGATCGCACAGACCTGCGCGAACAGCAGCAATCCCCTCCTCGACTGCACGGTCGCCAAGCAACTGGTCAACGCTCAGACGTACGCGAACCGGAACTCCAAGGATTCGATCAGCGATGTGCAGATCTGCCTGGTCTCGATCTCGCCGACCGGGGTGGCGACGAACGCCGTCGGCTGCCCGACCACCTGGAACACCCCGGTCACCTGCCCGCCGCTGCCGACCACCAGCGGTAAGTACCAGTACGTCGAGGTGCGCACCAGCACCAGGAACACCGACGGCACCGCGGCGGTCTCGCCGATCTTCGGTCAGGCGCTGCCGGGTACGCCCTACACCGGCACCACGATGGGCGCCTGCGCCCGGGTCGCCTGGGGCACCCCGCTGACCGCGAACGCGTTCGCCCTGGGCATCTCCAAGTGCGACTTCGACCGGATGACCACCAGCGGCACGAATTTCCAGCTGCTCGGCCCGCTGGATCCGCTGCTGCAGCAGAGCGGCCTCTACGGCCTGCTCGGCCTCTCCACCCCGACCAACGAGCAGGTCACCATCTCCAACCCGGTTCTCGGCATCGGCAACAGGTGCAGTCTCACCGACTCCAGCCAGAAGGGCTGGACCTGGCTGGTCAACCCGGACCAGACCGCGCCGGACGCCAACTGCATGATCCGGGTCAGCGCGTCGACGGCGACCACTGACTACTACACGTGGTCGGCCGGCGGCCTGGGGGACCTGCTCAGCGGCACCTCGGTCACATGCGTCCAGGCGCTGGACGCGAGCAAGAACGGCCAGGTCCTGATGGTGCCGATCTGGGACCAGATCACCGGCCTCGCCCTCACCAACCTGTTGCCGGTCAGGTATCGCATCATCGGCTTCGCGCCGTTCGTCGTCGTCGACCGGGCATCGGTGCTGGGCATCCTCGCGCAGCTGCCCGGCCTGATGTCGGTGCTCGAACGGACCACGTGCCTGGCGCAGTCCTGCATCTACGGCCACTTCACCCGCAGCCTGATCGCCAACCACCTGCCCAACGAGTTCGCCTCCACCACGAACTTCGGGGCGACGGTAATCGGCCGCACCGGATGAGCCCGGCTGAGAAGGTGATCCCATGCGGCGCCGCGTCCTGATCCTGTTGGCCGCACTCCTGCTGGCGGGTATCAGTGGGCTGGCCGTCCTGTCGTACGCCCGCTCGGCCGACCGCCGGGCGCTCAGCGGCAAGGAGGGCACCTGGGTGCTGGTCGCCAAGCAGCGGATCCCGGTGAACACCAGCGGCGCCGAGATCCGCAGCCGGGGCCTGACCGAGCGCCTGCTGGTACCCACCGTGACCGTGCCCACCGGCGCGCTCTCCGCCTGGGACGGCGCCCTCGACAAGCTGCGCCTGGCCGCCGACCTGCAGCCGAAGCAGCTGCTGATGAAGACGCTGTTCCAACCGGCCCCGCCGGCGCCGTCGCACACCGAGCGGATCCCGGTGCCCCGCAAGTCGCTGGCCGTCTCGGTGCTGCTCAACGTGGCGCCGCAGGTGGCCGGCAACATCACGCCGGGCGACCTGGTCGCGGTCTACTACACGTACGACGTGAAGGTCACCACCACGGCCGGCCAGTCGGAGACGATTCCGATGACCCAGCTGCTGCTGGCCAAGGCCCGGGTGATCACCATCGGGGAGTCGCTGCCGCTGCCGCCGACCACCCCGCCGCCCTCCGGCACCGGCTGGGTCACCCCCACACCCGATCCGAGCAACTCCAGCGGCGCGGTGGCCGGCAACGTCAATCAGGCGATGGCCAGCAACGCGCCCACCGTCGCGGGCATCCTGCGGTACGTGGTCACCCTGGCCGTGAACGACAAGGACTCGCTGCGCCTGGTGCACGCCGTGCAGAGCGGAAAGCTCTACCTGGCGCTGCTCGGCCCGAACGCCACCTCCAGCGCCTACCCGGCCGTCGACACCAGCTGGGTCGTCAAATGAGCCGGCGGGCGAGCCAGCGCCGCCGGTGCGCAGCGGAGGCGAAGCGATGAGCCTCTACGTCTACGTCGAGCCGGACGACGAGCGCCGGGCGCACTGGGGTGACGACTTCCGGTCGATCGGCGGCACCATGCTCAAGAGCATGAGCGAGCTGGAGACGTACCTGCCCCGGTACCCGGAGACCCTGCTCGTGGTGCTCGGCGCCGAGGTGGACCTGGAAGAAGCGCTGATGTTCACGGCGTACCAGCGGCTGCAGCGCCCGGTGATCGGGGTGGTGCTGGTCCGCCGGGTGATCGAGGCCGACGCGGTGATGCGCTGCCTGCAGTCCGGCATCCGGGAGCTGGTCGCCGAGCAGGACGAGGAGGGCATCCGGGCGGCCACGGTCCGCTCGGTCGACCTCTCCAAGGCGCTCAGCACCAGCATGCGCGGCGCCGGCGACGCCGCACCGTTCGCCCGGGTGATCACCGTCTTCGCCGGCAAGGGCGGCTGCGGCCGCAGCGTGGTCGCGGTGAACCTGGCGGTGGCGCTGGCCGGCGCCGGCCGCCGGGTGCTGCTGATGGACCTGGACCTGCAGTTCGGCGACGTGGCGATCATGATGAAGCTGTCGCCGGAACGCAGCATCGCCGGCGGCCTGCCGATGGCCGGGCGGCTGGACGAGCCGGGCCTGCGCTCGATCGTCACCAACTACCGGACCGGCCTGGACACGCTGCTCGCGCCGGCCAGCCCAGCCGAGGGTGAGCAGGTCCGCCGCGAGTTCGTGGTCGAGCTGCTGGACGTGGCCCGCCCGCTCTACGACTTCATCGTGGTGGACACCCCGTCGGTGGTCACCGACCAGGTGCTCGCCGCGCTGGACATGTCCGACTGGTTCGTCCCGATCGTCACCCCGGACCTGCCCACGCTCAAGTCGGTCCGGCTGACCTCGGAGATGTTCGACCTGCTCGACTACCCGAAGGACAAGCGCCTGCTGGTGTTCAACCGGGCCAACACCCAGGTCGGCCTGAGCCCGGCCGAGGTGGAGCTGGCCGTCGGGATGCCGTTCGCGGTGCAGGTCCCGTCCAGCCGGGACGTGATCGTCTCGGTCAACCAGGGTGAGCCGATCGCGATGACCGACCCGCTGCACCCGGTCAGCCGGGCGATCCGGGAGCTGGCCGACCGGTGCGCCGGCGTGGACACCACCCCGCAGGAGCGCCGCAGCTTCCTGAGCCGGCTGTTCAAGTGAACGACCCGAAGGACAGGTGGGACAGGTGAGCCTCTCCAGCCGGCTGGGCGGCGCCGCGGCGGCCGCGGCCGCAGCCGTCGCCTCCACCGAGCCGCGCGGCGGCGAACGGTACCGCGCCGCCGGCCGCCAGCCCACCGACCAGGTCGGCGAGGTCCGGCTGCGGATCCAGCGCAAACTCGCCGACGAGCTCGGCCCGACGCTCTACAGCAACGACCGCAGCGACGACCTGGACGCACGGGTCCGCGAGGCGCTCAACGAGCTGCTGGCCCGGGAGGAGACCCCGCTCTCCGGCGCCGACCGCACCCGGATCACCCGCGAGGTGGTCGACGAGGTGCTCGGCCACGGCCCGATCGAGTCGCTGCTGCGCGACACGTCGGTGACCGAGGTGATGGTGAACGGGGCGCACTCGGTCTACGTGGAACGCTTCGGCCGGATCGAGAAGGTGGCCGCCGAGTTCGACGACGAGTCACACCTGCGCCGGATCATCGACCGGATCTGCTCCCGGGTCGGCCGGCGGGTGGACGAGGCCAGCCCGATGGTGGACGCCCGCCTGCCGGACGGCAGCCGGGTCAACGCCGTGGTGCCGCCGATCGCCCTGGACGGCTCGTCGCTGACCATCCGGAAGTTCGCCTCGGTGCCGCTCACCGTCGGCGACCTGCTCCAGTACGGCACGCTGACCCGGCCGGCCGCCGAGTTCCTGGACGCCTGCGTGCGCGGCCGGCGCAACATCGTGGTCAGCGGCGGCACCGGCTCCGGCAAGACCACCGTGCTGAACATCCTGTCCGGCTTCGTGCCGACCGACGAGCGCATCGTCACCATCGAGGACGCCGCCGAGCTCCAGCTGGTCCAGGACCACGTGGTGCGCCTGGAGTCCCGGCCGTCGAACTCGGAGGGCCGCGGCACCATCACCACCCGCGAGCTGGTCCGCAACGCGCTGCGGATGCGACCGGACCGGATCGTGGTCGGCGAGGTGCGCGACAGCGCCGCGCTGGACATGCTGCAGGCGATGAACACCGGTCACGACGGCTCGCTGACCACCCTGCACGCCAACACTCCCCGGGACGCGCTGTCCCGGATGGAGACCATGGTGCTGATGGCCGGCATGGACCTGCCGATCCGCGCGATCCGGGATCAGGTCGCCTCCGCGGTCGACCTGATCCTGCAGGTCAGCCGGTTCAAGGACGGCACCCGCAAGGTCACCCACATCACCGAGGTGGTCGGCATGGAGGGTGACGTGATCACCTTGCAGGACCTTTTCCTGTACGACCCCACGGCCACCTCGGACCTGCCCGGCGGCATCCCGGTGATCAAGTCCACCGGTATCCGCCCGCACTTCACCGACACTCTGGCGATGTACGGCGTGACCCTGCCGGCCACCATGTTCTCCAACAGCCGGCGGCGGTGAGGCGGCGTGTCCGCCCAGCCGATGCTGGCCCTGGTCGTCGCGGTCCTGGCCACCGGCACCGCGGTGTTCGCCCTGGCCTGGCTGCTGCTGCAGAGCGCGTTCGGCAAGACCCCGATCCAGCGCCGGCTGGCCACCCTGCGGCAGTTCACCGTACGGAAGGAGACCGCACCCGACCCGCCGCTGCGCCGGTTGCTCGCCACCCAGGGCCGGCGCGTCGAGCGGCGTCCCGGCCTGCACACCCTGGCCGAACGCAGCGCCCCGCTGCTGGACCGGCTGGGTGGCAGCCTGCGACCGGGCGAGTGGCTGGTCGTCCGCCTGTACGCCGCGCTCGGCGTGATGCTGCTCCTCGGCCTGCTGCTGACGCCGGTGCTGGGCCTGCTCGGGCTGCCGGCCGGGTTCTTCGGGGCGAACGCCGTGCTGCGGTCCCGGATCCGCCGCCGCGAGCGGGTGTTCGCCGACGAGCTGCCGGGCGCCCTCCAACTCATGATCAGTTCGCTGCGCTCCGGCTTCACCCTGCACCAGTCGGTCGAGGCGTCGGTCCGTGACGACCCCGGGCCGGTCGCCAGCGAGCTGCGCCGGGCGCTCTCCGAGACCCGGATCAGCGGCGAGTTCGAGGACGCCCTGGAACGGATCGGCGAGCGGATGCACAGCGCCGAGATGATCTGGCTGGTGATGGCGCTGCGCCTGCAGCGGGAGGTGGGCGGCAGCCTGGTCGAGGTGATGCAGACGACCGCGGACACCATGAAGGAGCGGGCCTACCTGATGCGGCAGGTGCGCAGCCTGTCCGGCGAGGGCCGGGTCTCGGCGTACACCCTGGGCGCGATGCCGTTCATGGCGGCCGGCGGGCTCTGGGCGGTCCGGCCGGAGTACCTGCGGCCGATGTTCCACCAGCCGGCCGGCATCGCCATGATCGCCGCCGCGCTGGTCATGATGGGTATCGGCGTGGTCTGGCTGCGAGCCGTGGTCAAGGTCGAGGTGTGAGGTGAGCGGCTACGTCATCGCGCTCGGCGCGGCGATCGGGATGGCCGCCGCCGTGCTGCTCGCCGCGGCCGCCGCGGTGCTGCCCGCGCCACGCCGCGACCGCCTGCTGCGGGCACTGTCCCAGTACGGCAGCGGCGGGTCGATCCAGGTGCAGGCCTCGCACCCGATCACTCGCCGGATCCGCTCGATCACCCGGGTCCTGGTGGAGCGGCTGGGTGACGCGATCACCTCGGACCAGGACCGGACGCGGCTGGCACAGGGCCTGGACTACGCCGGCAACCCGGCCGCCTGGCCGCTGAGCCGGGTGATCCGGTTACGGCCGTTCGCCACCGTCGGGGCCTCCGCCTTCTGCTCCGCGGTCGGGAACGCCCTGGCGCCCGACGGGGGCGCGCTGCTGGGCGCGCTCGGCGGCCTGGCGCTCGGTTTCTTCCTGCCCCGGCTGATGCTCTACAACGCCGGGGTGAAACGGCAGGAGAAGGTCCAGCGGTCGCTGCCGGACGTGATGGACGCCCTGGTCATCGGGGTGGAGGCGGGCCTGGGCCTGGACGCCGCGATGGATCACATCGGCCGGAGCCTGACCGGCCCGATGGCCGACGAGCTGCGCCGGGTGCTGCAGGAGATGCGGCTCGGCGTGTCCCGGTCCGACGCGCTGCGCTCGCTCGCCGCCCGGACCACGGTCCGCGACCTGAAACGCCTGGTCACTGCGCTGGTGCAGGCCGGCGAGCTGGGCATCTCGGTGGCCAACATCCTCCGCGAGCACTCACAGGACCAGCGCGCCCGGCGGCGGCAGCGGGCCGAGGAGATGGCACAGAAGGTGCCGATCAAGCTGATCTTCCCGGTGATCTTCTGCATGCTGCCGGCGATCTTCGTGATCCTGATCGGGCCGGCCGTGCTGAACCTGATGGCCGCCTTCAAATAGCAGATCACTAATCCCGGGCCCGGAAATGCCGAACAACGGGTGTGACCGCTCTCATCGATCTGCCGTTCCGGGACCTGGAACAGGACCGGCTCGCGGCGCTGCACGAGTACCAGTTGCTCGACGAGCCGGCCGACGACGAGCTGTCCGCGGTCGTCCGGGTCGCCTCGGTGGTGGCCGGTGTGACACGCGCGACGCTGAACCTGATCGACGAGAACCGCCAGTGCTCGCTCACCACGGTCGGCTACGAGGGCGGCACCATGCCCCGCGACGAGGGGATGTGCGGCGTGCACTTCCTCGAGGGCGGCACCATCCAGATCCCGGACGCCACCCTGCACCCGCGGTACGCGAACCATCCGCAGGTGGACGGCCGGCTGGGCAAGGTCCGCTTCTACGCGTCCACCTCGCTGGTCACCCCGGGCGGCTACGTGCTCGGCACGCTCTGCGTCTTCGACTTCGTGCCGAGGACCCTCACCGACCAGCAGCTCGCCCGGCTCGAGGACCTCGGCGCGGTGCTGGTCGGGCTCTTCGAACGGCGCCGCCAGGCCCGGCTCAACGCCGCGATGGCCGCGGAGTCCGAACGCAACCGCAAATTCATCGACACCGTGCTGGAGACGGTCGAGGTGGGTATCGCGGCGTCCGACGAGACCGGTGAGCTGACCGTGCTGAACCGGGCCGCCCGCCGGTGGGGCGGCGTCGAGCTCAGCAACGAACTCCCGTCCCGGGACCGGGGCCGGTACCGGATGTTCCGGCCGGACGGGGTCACCCCGCTGGCCGAGGACGAGACTCCGCTGCAGCGGGTGCTGCGCGAGAACTACCTGGACGGCGCCGAGATGATCCTGCGGACCGCCTCCGACGAGTACATCTCGGTGCTGGCCAGCGGCCGGGCCATGTTCGCCGACACCGGCGAGCGGATCGGCGCGGTCGTGGCGCTCACCGACATCACCTCCGACCGGGTCTACCGGCGGCGGCTGGAGCAGGCGCACACCGAGGTGGCGCTGCGCGAGGAGCAGCTGCAGGCCGCGGTGGTCGAGCTGGAACGGTCCAACGACGAGCTGGAGGGTTTCGCCGCCGCGGTCAGCCACGACCTGGTCCGCCCGCTGGCCGGGGCGCACGGCTACCTCGACCTGCTGGACGAGGCGTACGGCAAGCACCTGGACGCCCGGGCCGCCAAGTGGGTCGGCGGCGCGCTGCGGGCCGTGGAACGGATGCAGCAGCTGGTCCAGGCGCTGCTCAGCTACGCCCGGGCCGGGCACGCGCCGTGCCAGCCCGGCGAGGTCGACCTGAACGACGTGGTCGAACAGGTCACCGCGGACCTGCGCACCCTGATCGAGAGCGGACAGGCCGACGTCGGGGTGCAGGGCCGGCTACCGGTGATCACCGGGGACCACACGCTGATCCGCCAGCTGCTGCAGAACCTGGTGGACAACGCGATCAAGTACCGGCACCCGGACCGGCGCCCGCGGATCAGGATCAGCTGCTCCGCCGAGCCGGACGGGTGGCACATCGTGGTCACCGACAACGGGATGGGCATCCCGGCCGAGCACCGTGCCCGGATCTTCGACATGTTCGCGCAGGTGGATCCGGAGTCCCGCAAGGGCCACGGGATCGGGCTCTCCACCTGCCTGCGGATCGTGGAGCGGCACGGCGGGACGATCGAGCTGGACGACGTGCCGGGCGGCGGCACCGCGGTCCGGCTGCGGATGCCGCTGGTCCTGCCGGGCTGAGCGCGCGCCCTTGACCTCAACCGGGCTCGAAGTCGCAGGATCTCCCGATGACGATCGATGACGCGACCGTACGGATCGCCCGCCCGTGCACCGACCTGGCCGCCGCCGAACGGTTCTACGTCCACGGGCTCGGGCTGGCCGAGCTGTTCCGCAAGCCGGACCTGCTGATGGCCGGACCCCGGGGCGCGTCCTGGCACCTGGAGCTGGTCGCCGGTGACCTCCGGCCGGCGCCGACCGAGGAGGACCTGCTCGTCCTCTACCTGGGCGAACCGGTCGACCCGGCCCTGGTGGAGCGCCTGACCGAGCACGGCGGGACGGTCGTCTCCCAGGGCGAGTACTGGGACCGCTGGGGCGTCACCGTGCAGGACCCGGACGGGTACCGCCTGGTCCTGTCCACCCGCAGCTGGTCCAACTCTGCTTGATCCGGCTAACTCTGGTTGATTCTGATCAGGTTCCCGGCCGGGTCGCGGAACGCGCAGTCCCGGATGCCGTACGGCTGGTCGGCCGGCTCCTGGACCACCTCGGCGCCGCCGGCCACCAGCCGCTCGAAGACCCCGTCGAGGTCCTCGGTGGCCAGGGTCAGCGCCGCGAAGCTGCCCTTCGCCATCAACTCGGCGATCACCCGGCGCTCGTCCTCGGTGATGCCCGGATCGACGGCCGGCGGGTGCAGCACGATCGAGGTGGGCTGCCCCTTCGGCCCGACCGTGATCCAGCGCATCCCGCCGTAGCCGACGTCGTTGCGGACCTCGAAGCCGAGGACGTCGCGGTAGAAGCCGAGCGCGGCGTCCGGGTCGACGTGCGGGAGGAAACTCGCATGAATTCTGATGTCCATGCCGACCATGCTAGGAACCGGACGACGCCCGGGCTTCTCTATTCCTGACCGGTCTGGTGACCTGTTTGGCCACGCAGGACGGGATGCCCTCGGTGGCGTCCGCGGCGCTCTTCTTGTACGCGCTCGGTGAGATGCCGACCAGCTGGGTGAACCGGGTGCTGAACGTGCCCAGCGACGAACACCCGACGGTGAAACAGACATCGGTCACGCTCAGGTCGCCCCGGCGGAGCAGCGACATCGCCCGCTCGATCCGCCGGGTCATCAGGTACCCGTACGGTGATTCGCCGAAGGCGGTCTTGAACTCGCGGCTGAGGTGGCCGGCGGACATGTTGGCCCCGCGGGCCAGGGCCTCGACGTCGAGCGGCTGAGCGTAGTCACGGTCGATCCGGTCGCGGACCCGGCGCAGGCGCACGAGGTCCCGCAGTCGTTGCTCGTGCGAGGACGTGCCGCTCACCTCCGCATCGTGCCACGGATCAGAGCATGCGGGCCAGCTCGGCCAGATCGTCGACGGTGAGGTCGGCGGGCAGGCCGCGCAGGCCCACGGTCAGCGCACCGGCCGCCCGGCCGGCCCGCACGCCCACCTCGGCGTCCTCCACCACCAGGCAGTCCGCCGGCGCGACCCCGAGCGCCGCGGCGGCCTGCAGGTATCCGTCCGGTGCGGGCTTGCCGGCCGCCACGTCCTCGACCGTGACCAGCAGCGGCGGGGTGATCCCGGCGGCGCCCAGCCGGGCCTTCGCCAGGCGGACGTCGGCACTGGTCACCACGGCCCACGGCAGACCGCGCCGGGCCAGCGTGCCGAGCAGTTCGGCCGCGCCGGTGGCCGGGGTCACGTCGGACAGATCGTCGTACTGCAGCGCCAGCTGCCGGGCCGCGGCGGCGTTGACGACATCGCCGGAGGAGGCGGCCGGGAGGAACGTCCGGACTGTCGTCCCGGCCGGCGCGCCGTGCGCGACGATCATGACCGCGTCCGGGTCCACTCCGTACTCGGCGGACCAGACGCGCCAGGCCCGTTCGACCGCGGCGTGCGACTCGACGAGCGTGCCGTCCATGTCGAGCAGCACCGCCCGGATTCCCGACAGCTCCACGTCACCCTCCCGCGCTCCCCGTTTATCCTCTTCCCCAGAGCATAAACGGGGCCGGGTCAGCGCCGCCCGCCCCAGCGCCGGTCCCGGCTCCACCGCGGGCCGACCCGGCGCCACTCCCGTGCCCAGGACCGGTCCCGTTGCAGGTCCAGCAGCCCCAGCCCGGCCCGGTGCAGCCCGACCAGCCCGGCGGCCAGGCAGATCGTCGCGGCCAGCCCGACCAGGACCGCCTGCGACGTCGGGTTCCGGCGGACCGGCGGCACCTGCAGGCCGCCCGCGTCGTCCACCCAGATCGTCACCCGGCTGCCGGCCCGGACCGGCTCGACGCCGGTCTGCACGATGCCGCGGTGCGCCGACCCGTCCGGCCCGGTCCAGACGGCGTGCGCGGCCTGCGGCGCGGCGGTCCGGGTGCCGGTGGCGCCGATCGTCCCGGCGTCCTCGGCCAGCACCGCGTCCACCCGGAAGACGTGCTCCCGCTCCCACTGCTGCGCCCGCAGGTCCGACCGGTACCCGGCCGCACCGGCCCACCAGGCCAGCAGCGGCGCACCCGCCAGGAACGTGAAGACCAGCACGAACACCAGCAGACTCTCGACGCGGTCCGTGGTGCGGCGCAGCACGTTGCGTTCCCAGCCGAGCCGGCGTGTGACCCGTAGCCCGATCATCTCTCTGCTCCCTCTCCCCGCGGCTCCAACCCGCGACCCCCGGGTGAGCATCACCCGGAAGCGACCCCGGACGACGCACATCGCCGCACTGAACGGGTACGGAGACCGGCGAGCGTCCAGATCAGTGCGGTGAGGGTTGTCGCGGTCAGCACGAGCAGCAGCGGGGTGGTGCGCGCGCCCACGGCGTCAGCCGCGGCCGCGACCGGGTTCGGGTAGCCCAGCCGGGCGACCAGCCACCCCGTCGCGGCCACTCCGGTGACGGTGGCGCCGGCGATCCGGGAACCCGGTCCGATCCGGGTCCGGGCGACCACCACCAGCGCCGGCAGCGCGAGGGCGACCAGGGCGAGCTGGACCAGCTCGATGCCGAGGTTGAACCCGAAGAGGCTCAGCGCGAGCCGCCCGGTGGACAGCTGCATCTCGGCGAGGGTGAAAGAGAAGGCCATGCCGTGCCCCAGACCGAAGATTCCGGCAACGGCCGCTTCACGACCAGGAAAAATTGGGCGTACGGCATGAAGCGCGCCGATCAGGATGCTCGCCGCGATGAACGCCTCCACCGGCCACGCCGGGATGTCCAGGTGGGTCAGCGCGCTCAGGGCCAGCGCCACGGAGTGCCCGGCGGTGAACGCCAGCGTCGTACGCCCGATCCGGCCGGCCGCCGCCCGGGTGCCGGCCGGGCCACGCCAGCGCCCGCCGGCCGCCAGCAGCGGGGCGGGCAGCAGCAGGATCAGCAGGAAGAGCAGGTGATCGGTGCCCGCCAGGATGTGACCGCCACCCAGCTTCACCATGGCCACGAAGCCCGACCAGGTGCTGCCGTGTGCCAGGTTCACGTCCAGCGCCGGCACGTCATGGTGCGGCTGTCGATCGCGATCGCGCCGACCTGCACGGCCTCCGACTCCACCCGGCCGGCGGCCCAGTCCTGCCGGACCGAGACCAGGACGGTGTGGGTGACCACCTGGTGCACGATCACGTCGTACGAAAAAATGAAGTGCCTGAGGTCGCCGCCCGGTGGCGGTGTCAGCGTCGCCGTGGCGACGACCTCCTGATAGGGACCGGTCGAGGTCTGCTCGGCCCGGCCGACCGCGAGATCGCCGATCGCGACGGTCCAGGCCCGGCCGTCGGTGGTGACCGGCGTGATGTGCGCGGCCAGATACGCCGAGATCGGCTCGCCCCTGCGCGCGAGCTCCAGGTCGCCGGCCGGCAGCTGCAGGTGCGCGGTCACCGACGTCTCGTGCACGTCGAGCAGGACCACCGAGTGCGGCAGGGGATGCGCCGAGGCCGGCGACGCTCCGCACAGGAGCGCCGCCGTCACCACCAGCGCGGTGATGAGTGCCCGTCGCATCAGAAGGAGAACTCTCCACCGTAGTCACGGGTGTGGTCGCGGTAGACCGTGTGGTAGTGGACCTGGTCCTGGTAGACGATGCCGTTCTGGACCACGAACTCGATCCAGACGCTCGGGCCGTCGATCCGCACGTAGTCGCCCTGGGTGTCGTAGCCGGTGCCGCCGGAGACACTGACGAACGTCCGGTCCAGCTCGGACTCGTAGACCTTCAGCAGCTGCTGCGCGGTGGCGTCGTCGGCCACCGCGACCCACGGCTTGATCGCGTCGAGGACCAGCTTCTTCTGCTTCGGCGCGAGCGTCCGGACCGCGACGCCCTCCTTGGTCGCCGGGAAGTTGCCGTCCTGCTGCGGGCCTACCAGCACGTCGCCGAACGACTCGGTCAGCGTGGCGGCGGTCAGCTGCTTGGCGCTGAGGCTGCCGGTGAGCGCGGCGATCGCGTTCTTCTGCCGGGCCATCGCCTCGACGGTGGCGCCGTCGGCGCCGGTGTAACTGATCGGCTCGACGCCGATGAAGAACGGGCTGGCGCTGACACCCTTGCCATTCTTGTACGTGACGTGCACGGCCAGGTGGTGCCCGCCGAAGCCGAGCTCCCAGGTGCCGGTCAGCGACGGGGTGCCGAGGAAGGCGAGGTAGTAGTAGCCGCTGCCGTACTGGAAGGCGCCCATCCCGCCCGACGGCGCGGAGGGTGCCGGAGCCGCCGACGCATCGCTTGACGGCGCTGGGCCTCCGCCGCCGCCCGGGCCGGTCGAGGGGTCGTAGTCCGCGGCGAGCAGGTCGTCGGCGGCCAGGATGTCGTTGATCTGGTCGATGCCGGTGCCCGTCCCGGTGCCGGTGGCCGCCGTCAGCACCGCCTTCGCGGCGGTGAGCTGCTCCGCGGTGAGGTCACCGAGCGCGATGCCGGGACGGCAGGTGCCGGCACACGGCAGGTTCGACCAGGCGGCGGCGTTCTCCGCGGTGAAGTCGATGAGGACTTCGGCCTTCTGGTCGTCGCTGAGTGTGTCCAGGAAAGCGTTGGCGGCGTTCACCAGTCCCGCGACCCCCTTGGCGCCCCGGGTCGGGTCTTTCGGGGCGGCCTTCGCCTGATTGTTCGCCGCACCGCCCTTGGTGTCGACGGTCGCGGCGTTCGCGGTGGCGATGCCGGCGCCGAGGACGGCGAGGGCGGTCGCGGCGAGGGCCACGCCGCGCCAGGCCTGTGGATGCTTCACGGATGCTCCTCAAGAGAAAGTGGATCGGCAACAGGATTGTTGACAACCCAACTCAGGGAAAGCAACCCGTCAATAGCGAATTACGCCTATGAGTTCCTTATCGGAACCCTGTCAATATGTCCCCAGCTGCGAAAACGCTGAAAGGAAATATGCATGGGAAATTTACAGCTTCAGCACAGGTCATTCAAAAGAAAGGATGTGGAATCCCCACGCCGGCAGGTCGACATAGAGACCGTCGGCGGCCAGTTCACTGCCGGAACGCTCGAAGACCCGGCCGTCCATCCGGTCGGCCAGCCGCCAGGCCCGCCCGGCCAGTTCCGGCCAGGGCAGCTCGACCCGGCACTGCGCCGGCCGCCCGGAGTAGTTGACCACGGTCAGATCCCGCGGCACCCGGCCGTCGTGCCAGGCCCAGGCCAGCATGTCCTGATGCGTCGGGTTGTCCGCCCAGCCGTGCGTCGGCACCTGCCGCCAGTCACCCCGGCGTACGGTCGCGGCCACCCGGACCAACCGGCGGTGGAAGTCCCGCAGGCGCGCGTCGGCCGGCTCGTCCGGATACCGGGCCAGGAAGATCGGCAGGTGCGTGCGCCGGCCCTCGAACTGCCCGTCGTGCCAGAGCGTCCCACCCGGCAGGGTGGACAGCGCCACCGCCGCGGCCCGGCCCCGCCCGCCCGGCGTCGTCGCGGCCGCCCGCGGCTCGTCGTGGTTCTCCAGGAAACGGATCAGCCGGTCCTGGTAGTCGCGGCCCGCCTCCAGGTGCTTGCGGACCGAGGCGGCGTCCTCGTGCGCGAGCCGGTCGTAGAGCCGCTTGTCGTAACAGAAGTCGAAGCCCTGCTGCTGCAACAGCCACTCGGTGTCCCAGTAGACCTCGGCGATCAGCACCAGGCCCGGGTGCCGTTCCCGCAGGCGGCCGATCAGCTCGGGCCAGAACTCGGTGGCAGGTCTCGGGCCCGCGTACTTCCCCCAGGTCCCGGCGAAGATGTCGTTCGTCATCAGCATCGCCATGTCGCAGCGCATGCCGTCGCACTGCTCGGCGATGTCCGACATCCCGGCCAGCGTCGCCGCCCGCATCCCCGGCGCGAACGCGTTCAGCTGGGCCACGTCCGGCCACGGCGCGAAATACGGGTCCCGGCCGTGCGCGATCACCCGGTCACCGGCCCGGAACCAGTCGGACGGCGCGTGGGCCAGGTCCTCCTCGGCGCCCTGGATGAACCAGTCCGGATGCCGGGTCACCGCGGGATGGTCCGGGGCGACATGGTTGGGCACGTAGTCGAGCACCAGCTTCAGCCCACGCCGGCGCAACTCGGCCCGCGCGGTGGCGAGCCCGGCCGGCCCGCCCAGACGTTCGTCGGCCCGGTACCGCCGCACGCAGTACGGCGAGCCGACCACGTCCTCCGGCGTCAGGTCGGGCAGCGCGTGCCGGAACGCCCGCTGCAGCCCCTCGTCGGCACGGGCCACGGCCAGCCCGGCCGGGCTGCGCTCCCAGACGCCCATCAGCCAGACCGCGTGCATCCCGGGCGCGGCCACCTCGTCCCAGACCTCGCCCGGCACATCGGACAGGGTGACGGTGCGGCCGAGACGGCGGCCCAGGCCGACCAGCCACGGCCAGGTGTCGATCTCGTAGATGGCCGGGGTGGCCGGCCAGCCGGTCATGACGTCACGGTAGCAAGGCGAACGCCTTTCAACATCCCGGATGCCGGTGCCGGCCGGTCGACCGTCCGGGCCGTCACTCCGGCGGCCGGAGCCGCCCGTACCTCGTCCGCGACGGTCACCGAACCCAGCACCACGAAACCGATCAACCCGGTACGCAGGATCCCCCGCATTGTCGTTCCTTTCCTCCGGATTAAGCCTCCATGGGGATCAACGAAGTTGTGAACGATCGGGCTCCGACTCCCGTACTGGGTGGCGGCAGCATCACCGAGGGGTTATCGGGAGGTCACCGTGGCACGGACCGGAATCGACACGTCGATCCTGCACAAGGGATCGCACAGCGCGTCCTACTTCGACCTGGCGAGAGCCGCCGGGGAAGGCGCGGAGATCGTCGACTTCTGCATCCCGTGCAACCCGTACTTCCCCACCCCGGAGATGTTCGACGAGCTCGGCCGGGAGCTGAAGAGCATCCTGAAGTACTACCCGAGCGACTCGGCCACCATCACCAAGAAGCTGGCCAGCGTGCTCAACCTGCACCCGCAGACGGTGGCGATGGCGAACGGCTCCACCGAGCTGATCACCTGGATCGACCACCTGCTGGTCAAGGAGAGCCTGGCCATCCCGATCCCGACGTTCGGCCGGTGGACCGACCAGCCCCTCGAGACCGGCAAGCGGGTGGACATGTTCCCGCTGCAGGAGCGCGACGGCTTCCGGCTCGACCTGGACGAGTACGTCGAGTTCATCCGGGAACGCCGCTCGCGGGTCGCGGTGATCTGCAACGTGAACAACCCGGACGGCAACTACCTGCCGCGCCGGGACGTCATCCGGTTCATGGACCAGCTCAGCGACCTCGACCTGGTGATCGTCGACGAGTCGTTCATCGACTTCTCCGACGCCGAACGCTTCCCCTCGGTCGGCCCGGACGCGGTGATCCGCCCGAACGCGATCGTGCTCAAGTCCCTCGGCAAGAACTTCGGCCTGCACGGCATCCGATTCGGCTACATGCTGTCCAACCCGGCGATCGCCAGCAAGATCGCGAAGATGCTGCCGAAGTGGAACCTCAACTCCCTCGCGGAGAAGGTCGTCCACATGATCCAGGACCACGAGATGGAGTACGAGGAGAGCCTGCGCCTGCTCAGCCGCGACCGCCGGTCGATGGGCCGCGAGCTGCAGCGCATCCCCGGCCTCACGGTCTTCCCGTCGCAGGGCAACTTCTTCCTGGTCAAGCTGCCGACCGAGTGGTCCGGGGTGGCGCTGCGCGACTACCTGGTCGCCAACCACGGCATCATGACCCGCGAATGCGGCAACAAGCTCGGCATGACCAGCCAGTTCATGCGCCTCGTGGTGCGGCAGGCCCCGGACGTGGACCGGCTGGTCGACGGCATGCTCGACTACGCGCAGCGCTTCCAGGGCCGCTCGGTCTACGACTCCGACCCCCTCGAGTCGAGCAGCCGCCGCTGGACCGAGCAGTACGAGGACAAGTCCGAGTACGTCGGCCGCCGCTCCGCGATCGCCTGATCTTCCTCGCTCTCCGGGGGCCGGCCTCTTCTTCTGCTTTTCAGAGGCCGGTCATCCGCTCCATCTGCTCCGGGTAGCGCTCGCCCTGCACCTCGATCTTCGCGGCCGCCGTCTCGATCTCGTCGAGGTCGGCCGGGCTCAGCGTGACCTCGACCGCGCCGAGGTTCTCGTCCAGCCGCTCCAGGCGCCGGGTCCCCGGGATCGGCACGATCCACGGCCGCTGGGCCAGCAGCCAGGCCAGCGCGATCTGCGCTCGCGTCGCGCCCTTGCCGTCCGCGATCCGCCCGATCAGCTCGACCAGTGCCTGATTCGCCGCCAGCGCATCCGCCGAGAACCGCGGCAGCCCGTTGCGCATGTCGTTCTCGGCGAAGACCGTGTCCGCGCCGATCTTCCCGGTCAGGAAGCCGCGGCCCAGCGGGCTGAACGGCACGAACCCGATGCCCAGCTCGGCCAGGGTGTCCAGCAGCCCGCCCTCCGGCTGGCGCGACCACAGCGAATACTCACTCTGCACCGCGGTGACCGGCTGCACGGCGTGCGCCCGGCGGATCGTCGCGGTGCCCGCCTCGGACATCCCGAAGTGCCGTACCTTGCCCGCTTCGATCAGCTCCCGGACCGCGCCGGCGACGTCCTCGATCGGCACGTCCGGGTCGACCCGGTGCTGGTAGAACAGGTCGATCGTGTCCACCCTGAGTCGCCGCAGCGACGCCTCGGCGACCCGCCGGATGTTCTCCGGCCGGCTGTCCACGCCGCTCTGCCGCCCCTGCTCCTCGATCGCGAACCCGAACTTGGTGGCGATCACCACCTGCCCGCGGAACGGTTCGAGGGCCTCACCGACCAGCTCCTCGTTCACCCACGGGCCGTACACCTCAGCGGTGTCGAAGAGGGTGACACCGCGCTCGACCGCGGTCCGCAGCAGGGCGATGTTCGCGTCCCGGTCCGGCCCGGGCCCATAGCCATGACTCATCCCCATCGCGCCAAACCCGACCGCGGAGACCGTCAGGCCCCCAAGTGCTCTCATCTGCATGTCACGAAACGCTACGACCCCCCACCCCGATCCACCGCCCCAGAGGGGGTCCCTGCCATTACCCCGTTCCCCTCCCACCCCTCCCCCAGCCCAGCCCAGCCCAGCGCGGCCCAGCCCGGCGCGGCGCGGCGCGGCGCGGCCCAGCCCGGCGCGGCCCAGCCCGGCGCGGCCCAGCCCAGCGCGGCCCAGCCCAGCGCGGCCCAGCCCAGCGCGGCCC
>NZ_BOMS01000182.1 GCF_016862315.1 Actinoplanes palleronii
AGCCCAGCGCGGCCCAGCCCAGCGCGGCCCAGCCCAGCGCGGCCCAGCCCAGCGCGGCCCAGCCCAGCGCGGCCCAGCCCAGCGCGGCGCGGCTCGGCTCGGCGATCCTGACTCCGGACAATCTCGCGAACCCAGCCGCGCGGGCCCGGCTGGCGCTGACGGTCGCATCCCGACTGCTTTGACAGCCTCAAGAACCAGCCGGACACCCTCAGTGGCGCTGACGGTCGCATCAGCGGGCCCGAAACGACCGTGCCCACCAGCCGGACACTCAGCTGGCCCTGACGGCCACATCAGCGCTCGCCCGCGGCCCGGCTCGGCGAGCGCCCATGGTGGTCAAAGCGGCCTCGAGACCACAATGAGCGCTCGCCGGGCCCACCGCTCGCCCGGCTGGTCCTGAGGGTCCTCTCACGCCGCTCTTAAGGGCCGTCAGCGCCAGCCAAAGCTGCTCAGCTGGCCCTGACAGCCGCTAAAGCGCCTCATAACGGCCACTACGGCCAGCTCGATCCGCCGGGCTGGCGCTGGCGACGGTCAAACCGGACGCGAGACGGCCCTCAGCACCAGCCGGGCAAGCTCCCATGCCACTCAGCTTAAGTTGATCTTGCCAGGGCATTGGCGGCCGGAACCGTCTGGCTCGCGAGGTCTCCCGGTCCGGGCAGTGGCGCGGGTGACCGGATACCGGCGAGTACCCGGCCGTGCGCTCGCGGCCGGGATGCAACCGACCCGGCCGGGATGTAACCGACCCCGGCTGGGGTGAACACGATGTTTGCCTGGGGAGCGTCGAGCAC
>NZ_BOMS01000183.1 GCF_016862315.1 Actinoplanes palleronii
GTCTAGGGGGGAGATCGTTCCTATGGCTTACCTGGCCGCTACGTCCGACTGAGATAGCCGGGAATTCCCACCGGCGAAGGCGACAACGCCTATAATCAGCGCCGGTTTCCCCATGGCAGAATCGCCGCGGTCAGGCCGCCGCGGCGTAGGCGGCCAGCAGCTGCGCCTCCGCGTCGTCGAAGTAGCGCTGCAGCGCTTCCTCCGCCGCTCGCGGGTCACCCGCGGCCAGCAGCTCGTAGAGGGCCCGGTTCCCGGCCAGATACGGCTCGTGCAGCTGCCGTGGGTCGGCGACCACCAGGAACACCAGACGGAGTTCGGCCAGCAGCGCCCGGACCGCCTCGGCGACCCGGCGGCTGCCGGCCATGTCGGCGATCGTCTGGTGGAACCGCATGTTCGCCGTGCCGACCGCGCTCCAGTCGCCGCGCGCGGCCGCCTGCTCGGCCACCTCGATCGCGGCGCCGGCCAGCGACACCGCCTCCGCCGGAACGGTCGTCAGGTTGCGCAGCGCGCCGCACTCCAGGATGCGCCGGATCGCGTAGAGGTCACGGATGTCCGCGGTGCTCAGCAGCCGGACGAAGACGCCCCGGTTCAGCTGGTGTTCCAGCAGGCCCTCGTGCGACAGCAGCCGGAACGCCTCGCGCAGCGTGTTGCGGGAGATGCCGAGCGCCTCGCGCAGGCTCTCCTCGCTCAGCCGGGTGCCGGGCAGGAACACCCCCTCGGTGATCCGCTGCCGCAGGATGTCCGCCACCCGCTCCGCGGTGCTGCCCCGGTCGAGCAGCGCCCGATCTCCGGCCAGCCGGGTCCCCCACTCGTCGGTCACATGCAGATCGTAGAACAATCCCGCTTCACGGATGCGGGAGGCGCCGGGCACCCGCCCCCTCCCGGCCGAGGACGTCGCGCGGGTTGGTCAGGTGACAGGACCGCAGGGACAGGCAGCCGCAGCCGATGCAGTCGGTGAGCTGGTCCCGCAGCGCCTGCAGCTGGGCGATCCGATCGTCCAGCTCGGTGCGCCAGGTCGCGGACAGCTGCGCCCAGTCGTCCGGGGTCGGCGTCCGCTCGCTCGGCAGCTGGTCCAGGGCGTCACGGATCGCGGCGAGCGAGATGCCGACGTGCTGCGACGCCCGGATGAACGCGACCCGGCGCAGCGTCTCCCGGCTGAACCGGCGCTGGTTCGTCGCCGTCCGGACGCTGCGGATCAGGCCTTTGCGCTCGTAGAAGTGCAGGGCGGAGATCGCCACGCCGCTGCGGTCGGCGACCTGGCCGACGGTGAGCTCGTGGAACGGGGTGTGCGGCCGGGGCATGCGACCGAATCTAGTGCTTGCCCTCAACCACGGTTGAGCCCAGAGGATCTGTCCCATGACCAACGTTCTCGTCATCGGCGCCACCGGCAAGCAGGGCGGTGCCGTGGCCCGGCTGCTGCTCGACCACGGCCACGACGTCACCGCCTACGTGCGGTCCCCCGAGGCACCGGCCGCGCGGGCACTGTCCACCGCCGGGGCACGGCTCGCCGCCGGCGACCTGTCCGATCCGGAGGCGCTCGGCCGCGCGATCACGGGTGCCGACGCGGTCTTCGGGCTGTCCGTACCCTTCGGGGAAGGCGGCCTGGACCAGGAAGTTTCGCAAGGCAGGCTGCTGGTCGAGGCCGCGGAGCGGGCCGAGGCCCATCTCGTTTTTTCCTCGGTACGCGGCGCCGGCCGTATCGCCGCGACCGACATCGGTCACGCCGACAGCAAGCAGCTGATCGAGGCGCACCTGCGCGAGCGGCCGGTCCGCGCGACCGTCCTCGGGCCGGTGTACTTCATGGAGAATGCCCTGAACGTCGGGTTCAGCCGGCTCGCCGACGGCGTGCTGGCCAACCCGCTCTCCCCCGGCAAGCCGCTCGACCAGGTGACCGTCCGGGACATCGCCGCCCTCGCCGTGCTCGCCGTGGAGAACCCGGACCGGTTCGCCGGCGAGCGGATCGACGTGATCTCCGACCGGGTGACCGGCGAGGAGGCGGCCCGGGTGCTCGGCGAGGTGCTGGGCCGGGAGATCCCGTACCGGCAGCTGCCGCTCGAACAGGTGCGGCAGTGGGCCGGTGACGAGATCGCCGACATGTTCCAGCGGTTCGAGGACAACACCGAGTTCGCCGACCTGGACACGCTGCACGCCAGGTATCCGGAGGTCGGCTGGCACCGCTACGCGGACTGGGCGCGCTCGGTCGACTGGGACCGGGTCATCGGCGCCACAGCCAGTTCTCCCGTTCGTAGAGCGGGGTGAGACCGGCCTTGAGCATGTTGGCCAGTGACGGGTTGTGCGCGTGCGGTGCGGGTTTGCCGGTCTCGGCGTAGACCCGGGTGCAGCCGGCGTCGGCGGCGGCCGCGGCCCGGGCCGCGATCAGCGCACCCTGCGCGCCCCGGCGGCGATACTCGGCGCGGGTGGCGGCCGCGTTCAGCCCGGCGCCGCCGTCGTGCAGGTAGAGGTTGCCGCCCGCGACGATCAGGTCGCCGTCCCAGGCCGCGTACGGCTGCCAGCCGGGCCGGCCGACAGTGGACGCGAGCATCGTGGTCAGGTCACCGGCGGGCATCCCGAACGTGTCCAGCACGGTGCCGGCGAACGCCTCGGCCTGCTCCGCCGGCACCGGGCCGATCCGCAGGTCGGTCGCGGTGGCGGCGACCCGGGCCGGGTCACCGCCGAGCTTGATCCAGGTGGTGCCGCGCTCGACACCCCGGACGGCGGCCGCCTCGGCGAACCCGGCCGGCAGCACCGCCGGGATCAGCTGGAGCACCGCCTGCTTGACGCCGGAGCCCCGGTAGAAGTCGAGGATCTCGTCGAACAGGTCCAGGGTGAACGGTTCGGTCAGGCCGAAGCCGAGCGCCTTGCTCCAGTACGTCGTCGGGTCGGCGGCCATCGCGACGGCCACGCCCCCGCCGATCCGGGCGGCCGAGACACCGAGCCGGGTGCGGGCCGCTTCCGGCATGCCGGTTTCGTAGTCGTACATGAAGGCGGCCTCGACCTGCTCCGCGCCGATGTCGTCGATCATTTATGTGCTCCGCTCTCGAAAGCCGCCTGCGGTTCCAGCTGACGTCCCCGGTCGTACTGCCGGGCGAACGCGTCTGCGCCGAGCGCCTGCTGCGCGGCGGCGCGGACGGCGGCCAGGTCGGCCGCGTCGTCCGGGTCCGGCACCTGGCCGAGCGCGGTGAACGCGGCGTCGGTGACCCCGGCCATCAGCGCGGCGCGGGCGTGATCACTTTCGGCTGCGGCGAGCGCGGCGTCGGCCAGGCAGACGTACGGCACGAAGTCCGCCCAGCCGTGCCGGAACACCCGCTCGCGCCCCTCGGCGAACAGCTGCCGGGCCACGTCCAGATGACCGAGGCCGAGCTCGCAGAACGCCAGGTTGTGGTACTCCGAGTTGACCGTCGCCGGGCGGTCCAGGGCCTCGTTGAGCGCGATGCTGTCGAGGTACAGCTCCCGGGCTCGGGCCAGGTCACCGGACATCCGGGCGACGGCGGCCAGCACGTGCCGGGGCCGCTCCTCCAGGGCCCGGTCACCGGACCGCTCCGCCACGGCGAGGGCCTCCCGGGCGCGGGCCTCGCCACCGGGCAGGTCACCGCCGCGGATGGCCACCCGGGCCAGGCTGTACCGGGCCTCCACCTCGCCGGCCGGGTCACCGGCGGCGACGGCTCGGACGATCTCGGCTTCGCTCATCCGTACCACGGCTTCGGTCTCACCGCGCCGGAACGCGGACCGCACCCGTTCGCTGAAATCCATGAGGTCGAAGTATGCCGTCCGGCCGCCAGGTCGGCGGCCTGCGCGCGCCTCGCCCCAGGACGAGGGCAGTCCCCGGAGCGAGGCGGCTGTAAAGGAGACGGCCGCGACCCGGCCCGGTAACCGTAAGTCGCCGTGACCTACGTCTCAGCGCGCGCCTGGCATGCTGCACGGCATGACCGGATTCGACCCCAAAGCAGATCTGCACCGCTACCTGCGCAGCGCCCGCGAAGCCCTGCTGTGGAAGCTCGACGGGCTCTCCGAGTACGACCTGCGCCGCCCGCTGACCCCGAGCGGCACCAACCTGCTCGGCCTGGTGAAACACGTCGCCCTGGTGGAGGCGGGCTACCTCGGCGTGACCTTCGGACGCCAGCTCGATGACCTGCTGAGCGGCCTCGAGGACGACGCCGAGACGGACGCCGACCTGTGGGCCACCGCCGACGAGTCCCGGGACCACGTGGTCGCGTTCTACCGCCGGGTCTGGGCACACTCGGACACCACGATCGAGACGTGCGACCTGGACACCCCCGGCGCGGTGCCGTGGTGGCCGGACAACAGCGAGGTGACCCTGCACCGGATCCTGGTGCACGTGATCGCCGAGACGAACCGGCACGGCGGGCACGCGGACATCACCCGGGAGCTGATCGACGGCACGGTGGGCATGCGGCCGGACAACAGCAACCTGGCGCTCACCGACCCGGCCCACCGGGCGGAATACCACGACCGGCTGCAGAAGCTCGCCGAGAGCACCCGCGAGCGCTGAACTCCCGGTGGCCTGCTACCCGCCCGGGCAGGAACCCGATCCGGCCCGGATCGCCGGGGTTGATCCGGGCATCATCCACCCCTACGCCGTGACCACCCTCGACGGTCCAGCACTACTGGTGTCGGGTCGGGCGAACACTATCTGCACCTGGCCGACACCAAAGCCCGCCGTAAAGCCACCGCCGCCCGCGCACCGAAACCCGGTCAGCGCGGTTCACGCCGGTGGCGCAAGACCCGAAGGCGGGCCCGGCAGGTCGAAGCCCGCCACCAGCGGCGGATCCGGCAGGCTCAGCACGAAGCGGCCACGACCGTGATCGGCTGGGCTGTCGAGCATCGGGTCGGGACGTTGACCGTCGGTGACCCCCCGCGGAGTCCTCGACCTGAAGGCCGGGCGGCGCCCCCGCCGACGGCCGGTCCCGGCGTGATCCACGCCGCCCTCACGCGGCACCAGGATCAGTTGGCCGGCTGAGGCCCGCCCACCCTCGGCGGGGAGTCGCTCGCCCGCATCCACCCGATGCGGCGAGGATCCACAACGACAACCAGGCCCAACCCGGTGAACGTCAGTGGACACAGCACTACACTGCCCCGGTCCGTCCGGTACCACGATCCTCGGGGTGGCTTCACATGTCCCTGTACAGCACCCAGCGCCTGCAGTCGCTCCGCATGATCGTCACCGGTGGCGGCACCGGCGGGCACACCTACCCGGCGCTGACCACGGTCACCACGCTGCAGGCCCGGCTGGCCGCCACCGGCGTCACCCCGGAGTTGCTCTGGGTCGGTGTCGCCGACGGTCTGGAAGCCACCATCGCGGTGCGGCACGGCATCCCGTTCAAGGCGGTCACCACCGGCAAGCTGCGCCGCTCGACCAGCCCGAAGGACATCGCCCGCAACGTCGTCGACGCGTTCCGGATCCCGCTGGGCATCGTGCAGGCCGCGTACACCGTGGCCCGGACCCGGCCGGCCGTGGTGCTCAGCACCGGCGGGTTCGTGTCGGTGCCGATCGGGCTGGCCGCGGCGCTGTTCCGGGTGCCATACCTGCTGCACGAGCAGACGCTCAGCCTGGGCCTGGCCAACCGGATCCTGGCCCGGGTGGCCACCCGGATCCTGCTCAGCCACGAGGCGTCGCTCGAACACCTGCCGCCGAAGGCCCGCCAGCGCGCGGTGGTCACCGGCAACCCGATCCGGCCCGCCGTGCTGCAGGGCGATCCGGCGAAGGGCCTCGCCGCGTACGGACTGGACCCGGCCGTCCCGCTGGTGCTGGTCACCGGCGGGGCCTCCGGCGCGCAGCAGGTCAACCGGATGCTCGCCGAGGCGCTGCCCGGCCTGCTGCAGCACTGCCAGGTGGTGCACCAGTGCGGCAGCCTCAACCACGCCGAGATGCAGCAGGTCGCCGCGAACCTGCCGGCACACCTGGCGCACCGCTACCGGGTGGTCGACTTCATCCACGAGGAGCTGCCCGACCTGCTCGCCGCGGCCGCCATCGTGGTCGCCCGCAGCGGGGCCGGCACGGTCGCCGAGCTGACCGCGCTCGGCAAGGCGTGTGTGCTGATCCCGTACCCGTACTCGGCCGGTGGCGAGCAGCGGATCACCGCCCGGCACCTCACCCAGCAGGGCGCGGCGGTCATGCTGGACGGCGACGAGGCCACGGCGGACCGGCTGCGCGACACCATCAACGGCCTGCTGGCCGACCCCGGTCACCGGATCGCGCTGGGCCGGGCCGCCGCCACCCACGGCCGGCCGGACGCCGCCGACCACGTGGTGACCGAGATCCTCACCGCGGCCGCGGGCTGACCGACTGATCACGAGCGGTTCGGGGTACTGAGGGACGGTCACACCCCCCGAAGCGCGAGGACTCCCCCATGGACACACCGTTGCGGTCCGCCGTAGTCGTCAACCCGGTGAAGGTCGCCGACCTCGACGAGCTACGCCGGACCATCACCGAGGCGTTGGCCACCGCGGGCTGGCCGGCGCCGATGTGGCTGGAGACCACCGTCGACGATCCCGGCGCGGGCCAGGCCGCCCAGGCCGTGCGGGACGGCGCCGAAGTGGTCTTCGCCTGCGGCGGTGACGGCACCGTGATGGCCTGCGTGACCGCGCTGGCCGGCACCGAGGTGGCGCTCGCCGTGCTGCCGGCCGGCACCGGCAACCTGCTGGCCGCGAACCTCGGGCTGAGCAACGACCTGGCCACCGGCCTCGAGGTGGTGCTGCAGGGTGGCCGGCGGCGCATCGACGTCGGCTGTGTCGGCGACCAGAGCTTCGCGGTGATGGCCGGGATGGGCTTCGACGCGCACATGCTGGACGCCACGAACGACACCGCGAAGAAGCACATCGGCTGGCTGGCCTACGTCGCCGGCGCGGTCAAGCACCTGCGGGACCGTCCGATGCGGCTGACCATCACCCTCGACGACCGCCCGGCCCTCCGGCGCCGCCCGCGCACGGTGATCGTCGGCAACGTCGGGCGGCTGCAGGGCGGCATGCGGCTGCTCCAGGACGCCCAGCCCGACGACGGCCTGCTCGACGTGGCCATTCTCAGCCCGCGCAACCTGCGCCACTGGGCCGCGCTGGGCTGGGGCGTGCTGCGCCGCAAGCAGTCCGTGGCGCGGATGGAGACCTACACCGCGACCACGGTGCGGATCCTCAGCAACCGTTCCCAGCCCCGCCAGCTCGACGGCGACCTGATCGAGCCGGGCCGGGAGCTGCTGGTCACGGTCCGTCCGCAGGCCCTGGTCCTGTGCGTCCCCCAGCCGGAGACCGACCCGGATCTGGCCCACGACGCCGACGCGGTGTCCCGCGACGCCGAAGAACTCCGCCGCGCCACGACCGCTTGATCTTCAGGTTCACCCTTTTCCGGTACGCCGGGACGCGCGTCCGGTCGTACCGGAAAAGGGTCGAACAGTGATCGAAAGCGGCCGTGAGGCAAGCGGGGGGTTTGTCAGGCGGCCGCCGGCGCGGTCATCGCCGCGCCGGTCAGCTCGATCGAGCGGACCCGGTCGGCCACCGACTGGGCGTGGTGCGCCGTGATCAGCTCGTCGGCCTCGCACGACGCGGCGAACTCGGCCAGGTAGTCGCGCACCTCGTCCGGGGTGCCGACCGCGGTGTAGCGGGTCATCGACGCCAGGTTCTGCCCGCCCGGCGAGGCCAGGAACGCGTCGATCTCCGCGTCGGTGAAGTTCTGCCCGATCGCGCCGCGCGAGATGAACGCCCGGGTCCGCGCCCGGTACGACGACGTCATCTGCCGCACCGCCTCGTCGTGGGTCTCCGCGGCGATCACGTTGACCCCGGCGATCACATACGGCTCCGCCAGCTGCGCCGACGGGGTGAACGTCCGGCGGTAGACCTGCACGGCCTGGTGCAGCGCGTCCGGCGCGAAGTGCGAGGCGAACGCGTAGGGCAGGCCGAGCTTCGCGGCGAGCTGCGCGCCGAACAGCGACGAGCCGAGGATGTAGAGCGGCACCGGCTGCTCGGCGCGCGGCACCGCCTGCACCCCGGGGATCACCGACTTGCCGGCCAGATAGCCCTGCAGCTCGACGACGTCCTGCGGGAACGAGTCGGCGGACAGGTGATCGCGGCGCAGGGCGCGGGCGGTGACCTGGTCGCTGCCCGGCGCCCGGCCGAGCCCGAGGTCGATCCGGCCCGGGAAGAGCGACTCGAGGGTGCCGAACTGCTCCGCGATGACCAGTGGCGAGTGGTTCGGCAGCATCACACCACCGGCGCCCAGCTTGATCGACTCGGTGTGGGCGGCGACGTAGCCGATCAGGACGCTCGTGGCCGAGGACGCGATCGAGGCCATGTTGTGGTGCTCGGCATACCAGACCCGGGCGTAACCGGCCTGCTCGGCGGCCCGGGCGAGCGCCACGCTGGCCTCGAAGCTGTCGCGGGCGGTCTGCCCGGCGGAGATCGGCGCCAGGTCGAGCAGGGAGAGGGTGGTGGGCATGAGGGTGCCGCCTTCCAGGGTCACAGATCGTGGTGCACGCGTGCGGCGAAGGCGCGGATGCGCTCCTCGTCCCGGCGGTAGTAGGTCCACTGACCGCGCCGGGTCGCCTGCAGGAAACCGGCGCGTTGCAGGGTCGCCAGATGCGCCGAGACGGTCGAGGCGGAGCAGCCGACCCTGCGCTGGATCAGGCCGACGCAGACCCCGTCGGCCTCGTCCCCGATCCCGGGGAAGTGGGTGGCGGGATCCTTCAGCCACTCCAGGATCGCCAGGCGCGTCTCGTTCGAGAGCGCCTTGCACTCCTCCAGCATCTCGGCACACCATCCTTCGGCATTTCGCTTATTGCCGAAATTACGTCACCCAGCGTGCCACCCGCCACCCACCATGACGCGGCTCACCGGCCGCGCCCGGGCTAAGCACCGGCCCGCCCCTGCCGATCAGCCGGGGAAGAACTCCGGAAGGACATCCGTTGCGTCGTCCCAGCCGCGGCGCCGACGGTGACGACCGGGCAACGGTGGGCCTTCTTCGGTGGCGTCGCGCTGGAGGTCGGGGTGAGCGTCGGCATCGCCGCCTACGGCGCCGACGTGCCGGCCCGCGAACGCGACGCCGTCCGTCGCCGACTCCGCCATGTACGAGGCAAAACGCCGAGGCCGCGGCCAGCGGGTCCTGGCCGCCACCAGCGTGTGAACTTTCGGCGCGCTCCGCACCCGAAGTTCACACGCAGCAGCTCGCACCCGCAGCGTGGGGACTTTCGGCGCGCACCGCACCCAAAGTTCACACACCACCGCTCGCACGCCGCAGCGTGGGGACTTTCGGCGCGCACCGCACCGCAACTTCACACACCACAGCTCGCACGCCGCAGCGTGGGGACTTTCGGCGCGCACCGCACCGCAACTTCACACACCACCGCTGGCAGGCCGCGGCGTGGGGAGTTTTGGTGCGGTCCGGACCGAAAGTTCACACGCGGTCGCTGGGTGACGGGAACATCTGGGTGAGCATGTGGACGGAGTTGTCGACGGTGGTGAAGCCCCGCGGGAGCATCACCTGCTCGTAGGCGGTGACCGCTTCCAGCAGCGACTGGGTGCCACGCGCCGCGGCGAGCAGCTCGGCGGAGAGCGTCGCGGCGTCCTGCAGGGCGGTGTTCGCGCCGACGCCGCCGGCCGGGGGCATGGTGTGCACCGCGTCGCCGAGCAGGGTCACCGGACCCGAGGGCCAGGCCGGGACCCGCTGCGCCGCCCGGATCGTGACGGGGAAGAAAGAGCTTTCCTCGGCGTACGAAAAAAGGGTGGTGATCGTGGGGTGCCAGTCGGCGGTGGCCTCCCGTGCGATCCGGCGCAGGTCCAGGCGCCCGGGGCCGAGGAACGCCGGCGGGCCGACCAGCACGGTCATCAGGTAGCCGGCCGGGCGGTGGCGGAACCGGACCGGGGCGAAGCCGGCCCCGAGACCGTTGTCGCCGGCGACCCAGCAGAAGCCGCGGTGGAAGTCGGCGGGGATCAGCGGTTCGGTGACCTCGGTGATCGGCATGCGGCCGTAGAGGCACCGCAGCCCCAGGTCACGGGTGCCCGCCTGCGGCAGCAACTGCCGGCGGACGGCGGAGCCGACCCCGTCCGCCCCGACCAGCAGGTCACCCTCGTCGCCGCCCCCGCCGGCGAACCCGACCCGCACCCGGCCGGCACCGGTGATCTCGTAGCCGGTGACCGTGCGACCGAAGACGACCACGTCGTCGAGCCCGGTGAGCAGGCCCTGGCGGAACGTGTCCCGGTCCACGTTGGAGATCAGGTCGGGGCCGATGCCGGGGAACTCCTGGGCGCTGACCCGCTCCAGCCGCTGGGTGTACGCCGCGACCAGGTCACCGTTGACGCCGCTGGTGTCCCGCACCAGGTCGAGCACCGGCGACGGCAGGCAGGCCCGCAGCGCGGTGTTGCCGTCCTGGTCGATGTGCAGGCGATAGCCCTGGTCACGGGTCTGCGGGGTGGGATCGCGCTCGTAGACGGCGACGTCGAGGCCGCCGTGGCGGAGGGCTTGGGCGAGCGCCAGGCCACCGAGGCCCGCGCCGCTGATCAGGATTCTCGTCATGAGCCGACGTTATCAATCGCACACATAGGTTTGTCAATCACATGATTAATTGACTGTCTCAAGCGGGTGTATATGATCGCGGCGTGCCAGCGCGCAGATCACCCGAGCCGCACGAGCGGCAGCGCGACCCGGAGCGCACCCGACAGCGCATCCTCGAGGCGGCCGCCGCCGAGTTCGGCGAGCACGGGTACGCCGGCGCCCGCACCCGGGCGATCGCCGAACGGGCCGGCGTCAACCAGCAGCTGGTGTCGTACTACTTCGGTGGCAAGGAAGGCCTCTACCGGGCGATGTCCCAGCAGTGGGAGCAGCGCCGCGAGGGGCTGGCCCCGCCTGGCACGCCGCTGCCCGACCAGCTGCGCAACTTCGCCCTGGAAGCGCTGCGCAGCCCGGCCGGGGTGCGGATGTTCGCGTGGAGCGGCCTGCAGTGGACCGGGCCGGACGACGACCCCGACCGCGCCGAGCGCAGCCGGATGCTCGGCGGCGGTGTGGACCAGCTGCGCGAGCTGCAGGCCGCCGGGCGGCTGCCGGCCGAGGTCGATCCGGCCTGCCTGCAGGTGATGCTGATGGCCGCGTGCATGGCGACCACCACGCTGCCACACGTGATCGAGGGCCTGACCGGCGCCGACCCCCGCTCCCCCGCGTTCGTCGCACACTTCGCCGACCAGGTGGCCGTGCTGGCCCGGCTGATCGGCCTGGACCCTCAGGAGCCGCAGACCTCATGACCGAAATCGGCCACCTGCCCGGCGGCGTCCTGCTGCGGCTGCTCACCGCCGCCGACGTGCCCGCGCTGCACGACGCGCTGGTCCGCAACCGCGACCATCTGGCGCCGTACGACCCGCCCCGGCCGCCGTCGTTCTGGACCCTCGACGGGCAGCGGGAACGGGTCGACGGCCTGCTCCAGCAGCAGCGCGACGGCCGGTTCTACTCCTTCGTGATGGAGCGCGACGCGACGATCGTCGGCTTCTCCACCCTGCACAACATCACCTACGGGCCGATGTGCGGCGCGGTCCTCGGGTACTGGGTCGGCGCGGCCGAGATCGGGAAGGGCCTGGCCGGCGCGGCCGTCGCGGCGATCTGCGAATTCGCCGACCAGTCCCTCGACCTGCACCGGATCGAGGCGAGCACCAACATCACCAACGTGGCGTCGCAGCGGGTGCTGCTCAGGAACGGCTTCGAGCACTTCGGCACCGCCCGTGCCTACCTGCACATCAACGGCACCTGGCAGGACAGCGTGATGTACCAGCGCATCCTGAACGACCGCCCGCCCGGCCGCCCCTGACCCGGCCGGATGCGGCAGGCTGGGCCGATGACCGACGATGCGCCCACCGACGATCGCCGCGGCCCGCGCGTGGCCGGTCTGGACCTGCGCGGCGCCGACATCCGCGCTGTGGACCTCTCCGGCGCCCGGTTGCGGGCGCTCACCCTGAACGGCGCACGGATCAGCGGCGCCGAGATGTTCCAGGTCGAGATCACCGGCGAGATCGACGGCCTGGTGATCAACGGCGTCGACGTGGCGCCGCTGGTCGAGGCCGAGCTGGACCGCCGGGATCCGGAGCGCGCCGCGATGCGGCCCACCGACCCCGGCGGTCACCGCGCGGCCTGGGAGATCATGGATCGGCTCTGGGTCGGGACGGTCGCCCGCGCCCGGCTGCTGGACCCGGCGCTGCTGCACGAACGCATCGACGGCGAATGGTCGTTCATCGAGACCCTGCGGCACCTGGTGTTCGCCCACGACGCCTGGATCGGCCGGGTGATCCTCGGCGACCCGTACCCGTGGCACCCACTCGGGCTGCCCTTCGACCAGCTGCCGAGCACGCCCGGCATCACGAGCGACCCGGCGGCGCGTCCCGGCCTGGACGAGATGCTCGTGCTGCGCCGCGACCGCCGCGCCCTGGTCCAGCGGGTCCTCGACACGCTCACCGACGAGCGGCTCGACGCCACCACCGCGCCGGTAACCGAGCCCGGCTGGCCGGAACCGATCGGTTACCGGCTGCGCGACGTGCTGCGGTGGCTGCTCAACGAGGAGTGGGAGCACCGCCGTTACGCCGAACGCGACCTGACCGTGCTGGCGAGCCGCGGCAGCTGAGCCCGGCTACCGGGCGGCGTGGACGCGGGCCGCCTCGCGGACCGCGGTGGTGTTCTTCAGCCCGGCCCGGGAGCCGTTGAGCTTGGCGAGAATGTGCTCCTTGACCGTCACCGGGGCGTAGAGCGGCTCCTCGCCGACCGGGACGAACTGCGGCAGGGTGCGGATGGTGGCGTCGGCGTTGCCGTCGTGGAAGAACGCGACCGAGCGACGCCGCTCGATGGTGCCGTCGACCACCGGCGGCTTGACCCGGTGCAACGTCGACATCCACACGTCGTTGGTCAGGCGGGCGGTGATGTCGCCCAGGTTGACCAGCAGGGCGCCGTCGGCGGGCTGCACGTCGTGCCACGTGTTGTCGGCGCCGAGGATCTGCAGGCCGGCGACCTGGTCGGCCCAGAGCACCGTGACGATGCCGAAGTCGGTGTGCTCACCCATCCCGGTCAGATCGGCGCCGAGCTCGATCTCGCCCGGCGGCAGCGCGTAGTTGTTCATCCGCAGCACGTCGAGGGAGTGGTCGGTGAACGTGTCGAACCAGCCGGGTTCGACACCGAGGGCCGCGGCGAAGATGCCGGTCAAGGTGTGCGCGACGCGGCGGGCGTGCGCGAAATAGGACTCCGTCCGCGTACGGAAATCGGGGTTTTCCGCAGGCCAGGTATTCGCGGCGTAATCGTCGGCCGCGACCACCGCATGGGGGTAATCGGCGGCGGAGGCGCCGACGTTGAACGCCTCGAAGAAGTCGTTCATGCGGGTGACCGGGTCGACGCCGAGGCTGTAGCTCAGCGACTCGCTCTTCGGCGGGCTGTACCCGCGGTTCTCGGCGGCCGGGCGCAGGTAGCGCTTCTTCACGTCGAGCGGCCGGGTGAAGAAGTCGTCGACCGCGGCGGCGAGCCCGTCGGTGACCGACGCGGGCACGCCGTGGCCGACGATCTGGATGAAGCCGACGGTGCGGCAGGCGTGGTCGAGGTCCCGGGCGACCCGCGACCTCTCCTCCGGGCTGCCGTCACCGGCCCAGGAGCTGATGTCCACCGTCGGGACCAGGAACTCTGTCATGCCGACGAGTCTGCCCGCCGATTGTTACCCGGACATGGCGGACCGGGGTACCGCGGTTGCGGTAGGCGCGAGCACCGCCACGGGTGGACGACCGGGAACGATCATTTTGCGACACTGGACGGGTGCTGATCCGGTCCGTGACGCGAAGCCGGCCGATCTGGCTGCCCCCACTACTGGTGATCATGGTGATGATGGCGGCGGTGTCCTACGTCGGCGGCCACGTCAGCCGGACACCCGGCGGCCTCGGGCTGATCCTGGTCCTCACCGGCGCCATCGCCCTGCTGTTCCGGCGGCGCCACCCGGTGCCGGTGACGGTGGTGACCGTCCTGACCGGCGCCGCGCTGCCGCTCACCGCGCCCCACCTGGTCCTGGTCGACGTGGCCACGGTCGTCGCGCTCTACACGCTGGCGACCCTGCGGGAACGCCGGGTGGCCCGGACCGCCGGGGTGTTCGCGGCGGTGGCGCTGACCGCCGCGATCATCCCGTGGCAGCGGGGCGGCCTGCTCGACCTGGCCAACCTGGTGCCGGCCAACTACGTGGCCATCGCGGTGGCGGCCGGCGAGGCCACCCGCAACCGGCGCGCGCTGCTCGCCGAGGTGCGGGTCAGCGCGGTACGCGAGGAACGCGTCCGGATCGCCCGGGACCTGCACGACGTCGTCGCCCACCACATCGCGCTGGTCAACGCGCAGGCCGGGGTGGCACACCACCTGATGGCGGCGCACCCGGACCGGGCCCGGGAGGCGCTCGCCGGGATCCGCGACACCAGCCGCACCGCGCTCGACGAACTGCGGGCCACGGTCGGCCTGCTGCGCCAGGAGGGCGATCCGCCGCAGGGTCTGCGGCCGGCGCCGGCCTTCGCCGCTCTCGACGATCTGATCGAGGGCTTCCGCAAGGCGGATTTCACCGTACGACTGAGCCGCACCGGTGTCCCGGCCCCGCTGGCCGGCGCCGCCGACCTGGCGGCGTACCGGATCGTCCAGGAGTCGCTGACCAACGCGAACAAGCACGGCATCGGCCGGCGCGCCGACCTCACGCTGGAGTACACCCCGGCCGGACTGCGGATCACCGTGACCAACCCGGCGCATCCCGCGCGCCGGGGTGCCGGCACCGGGCACGGCCTGATCGGCATGCGGGAACGGGCCGAGGCGGCCGGCGGCACCCTCACGGCCGGGATGGACTCCGGCGTGCACACCGTCCGCGCCGACCTTCCCCTGCTCCCCCGTTAGAGACGGTTGCTGGACTGTTGCTTGGCCGGGGCGGCCGGGCCGACGAGGATGACGCCATGCCCGCGACCATCGTGGTGGGAGTCGACGGATCCGGCCGTACGCACCGGCTGGCCGAGATCGCTGTGGCCTTCCCGGGGCCGGTCCTGGAACTTCCCGGGTGGACCGAGCCTGCCCAGGCCTGGGCCGATCGGCTCGCCGCCGCCACCACCGGGACGCTGATCGTCGTCGACGACGCGCATCGGCTCCCCGGCGCTGTCCTGCGTGAGCTGGCCGCGGCCGCCCGGCGCGGCGTGCCGATGCTGGTGGCCCGCCGGCCCACCATCGACCGGCCCGAGCTCGCCGAGCTGGACGAGGCGCTCGCCGGCGGCGGCACGGTGGTGCTCGAGCCGCTCGACCTCGCCGCCGTGGCCCGGCTGACCGGCCGGCTCACCGGGCGGCGGGTCACCGCGTCGGAGGCCGCGCGGGTGCACGCCGCCTCCGACGGCCGCCCGGCGATCGTCGCCGCGCTGGCCGGCGCCGGGCACGGCACGACGCCGGCCCTGGTGGCGCGCGTCCAGCGGCACCTCGCCCGGCGGCCGCCCGCGGTGACCGCGCTGGCCCGGGTGCTGGCGCTGCGGCATGGCGTTCCGGAGCCGCCTGAGGGTGTTCCCGGCTCTCCCGGGCGCGGTGACTCCCGGGAGCTGCCGGACGCGACGCTGGCCGCCGCGGCCGGGATCGCGCTGCCCGACCTGGCCGCCCTGATGCGGGACCTGCGCGACAGCGGCTGGTTCGCCGGCACCGGCGAGACCCTGGTCCCGGCGATCGCCGCAGCGATCCGGCAGGAGGCGTCCCCGGCCGAGCGCCGCCGGGTGCACGACGCGGTCGCCTCCGCGCTGATGGCCACCGGGACGTCCGCGGTGCCGGCCGCCGAGCACCTGCGGGCCGCTCGGGCGCGCAGCGGCGCGGCCGCTGTGATCTACCAGCGGGCCGGTGAACAACTGCGCTTCAGCCGCCCGGCGGACGCGCTGGCCTGGTTCGACGACGCGGCGGCCTGCGGTGTGCCGCTGCCCGGGCTGGCCGCCGGCCGGGCCGAGGCGGCCGCCCTGCTGGGACACCCGCACTCGCCCGACGTGCCGCCGGGCGCCGACCCGGAGGGCCGGCTGACGCTGGTGGCCGGCGCGGTGGCCGCCCACGACGGCCGGGCCGGGCGGGCCGCGGAGACCCTGCTGGCCGCGACCGCGCCGGGGCCGGTGCTGGCGGTGCCGGCCCTGATGGTGGTGGGCCGGCTCGACCCGGCGCGAACCGCGGCCCGCACGCCGGCACCGGCCAGCCTGCTGCGCCTGGCCGAGGCCGCGCTGGCCACCGGCCGTCCGGCCCGCGCGCTGCCGCTGCTGATCGAGGCGGCCGAGGCGGTCGAACGGGCCGAGCCCGCGGTGGTGCTGCCGGACACCCCGCACGCGCTCGGCGCCCTGGTCGCGGTGACCGCGGGCGACCAGGCCACCGCGGAGGCCCTGCTCCGACGGGCGCTGGCCAGCACGGTGGGCGGTCCGGTGGCCGCGCAGCGGCACCGGCTGCTGCTGGCCTGGGTCCGGTTGCGCGCCGGCCGCTACGACACCGCCGCCGAGGAGCTGGAGCGGCCGGCCGGCGCCCCGCTGCCGGGCCGGGAGGCGCTGCTGTGGGCCGCGCTCGGCGCCGGGCTGGCCCGCCGGCGCGGCGACCTGGCCCGGATGCGGCAGAGCTGGACCGGGGCCGAGCCGATCCTGGCCCGCGGCGCGGTCGATCTGCTGCAGATCGAGGCGGTCGAGGAGCTGGTGGTCACCGCGGCCCGGCTGCGCGGGCACCGGCGGATCGAACCGGTGCTCGGCCGCCTGGAGCAGATCGTGGCCGACCTGGGCGCCCCGCCGGCCTGGCTGGTCAGCGCCCACTGGATCCGCCTGCAGGTGGCGGTGGCCCTGGAGGAACCGGCGGTGGCCGAACAGGGCGCCGCCGCCCTGCGCGCGGTGGCCCGGGAGGCCGGGGCCGAGCTGGGCGACCGCCAGCAGGCGCAGTGCGCGGCCGCCGGGATGTGGGCGGCGGTGCTGCGCGACGAGGTCGACGCGCCGGCCGTGCTGGCCGCCGCGGAACGGCTGGCCGAGGTGGAGCTGCCCTGGGAGGGGTCCCGGCTGGCCGGGCAGGCGGCGCTGCGGGTCAGAGATCCGGCGGTGGCTCGCTGGTTGCTGGAGCGCGCCCGGGGCCTGGTCTTCGTGAAAGAAGGCGTGGCGCCGGTCGAGCCCCGGCCTACCGGCGGAGTCCTGTCCGATCGGGAGCAGGCCGTGGCCCGGCTGGTGCTGGCCGGCCGGACCCACCGCGAGATCGGCGCGCAGCTCTACATCTCGGCGAAGACGGTGGAGCACCACGTGGCCCGGATCCGGACCAAGCTCGGCGCCACCAGCAGGGCGGAGTTGGTGACAGCTCTACACGAGACGCTGGGCGAGACGCAACCAGCGATTCGTGTATCAACCACGGGCGGGCGATCCCCTAACCCGGGGGCATGAGAAGGGGGATCGCCCCGATGACCGGACCCGGTCCCGCTCGACAAGCTGTATGCATGCCCGCCGACACCGGGTGACAGCACGAGAGGAAGGAACGGACATGACGATCGACGTCTCAGGTGCCATCAAGGACCTCATCTCGGACATCTTCACCGACCGTGAGGTCGCTCAGGAGTATGCCTCCGACCCGTCCGGCGTTCTGGCGGCCCGCGGGCTGACCGACGCGGACCTCTCCGAGGTGGACGTTCCGGAGGCCGCCGCCTCGGTCGCCGCACAGCACGGGCAGAAGGACCCGTACGCGGCCGGCCCGGACTACGACGCGACCCCCGTGACCCCGCCGACCTACGACGGCGAGCAGGGCGTTGGCGAGATCATCCAGCACCTGAACTACGTCACCTACGTGACCTACTCCGACGACCGGGACATCACCCAGAACATCGACATCGACGCCTCCACCGACAACTCGGTGGACAACTCGGTGGACGTGGCGGTGGACGGCGACGTGGACGGTTACCTCGACGTCGACAGCGCCCCGGCGACCGTGGGCCGCGACGTGAACGTCGACCAGCACAAGTACGACGACAACTACGGCGGCGGCGCCAAGCCGGACCACGAGCAGCCCTACGACTACGACGAGGACTACCCGAAGCCTGCCGACTACGTCCCGCACCAGCCGACCGGGGACGCACCGACCTACGACACGCCCGACCAGCCCGACCAGCAGCCCGGCTACCCGGAGCACGCGGAGCCGCCGGCCTACCCGGGTCAGGACGACGAGCCGGGGCACGAGCACCACGCCGGTGACCACTCCGAGGACGGTTCGGTCGGGGTCTCCTGACCCGTCCGCCCGTTGTCCCAGGTGCCCGCCACCGCTCACCCCGGTGGCGGGCCACACCTAGTCCGCTGGGGGAACTCATGACCACCGCACCGACCGTAACGGCCACCGCGCCCGGTGAGCTGCTGACGCTGGGCCTGCGCGCCTGCACCGCGTACGGGCGTGCGGACCTGACCCGGCGGCTGACCGCCGCACAGCGCACACTCGACGACCCGAGCATCCACGTGGTGGTCGCCGGCGAGTTCAAACAGGGCAAGAGCTCGCTGGTCAACGCGCTGGTCGGGGCGACCGTCTGCCCGGTGGACGACGACGTCGCCACGGCCACGCCGACCTACGTGCGGCACGGCGAGAAGCACCGCGCCGCGCTGATCATCAACGACGACCCGCCCCGCCGCGAGGACGTGCCGGTCGACCAGGTGCGCCGGCACATCACCGAGCACCGCGACACCGGCGACGAGGCCGGTACGGCGGTCGGCGTGGAGATCCGGCTCCCCCGCAAGATCCTGGAGCGGGGCATGGTGCTGGTGGACACCCCGGGCGTGGGCGGGCTCGGCTCCACCCACGCCGCGGCGAGCCTGGCCGCGATCTCGATGGCCGACGCGGTGATCTTCGTGACCAGCGCGGCACAGGAGCTGACCGAGAGCGAGGTGCGGTTCCTGCGCCGGGCGCGCGCCGCGTGCGACACGGTGATCTGCCTGATCAGCAAGACCGACTTCTACCCGGCGTGGCGGCGGATCCGGGACCTGAACGAGGCGCACCTGCGCCGGGCCGGGCTGGCGCTGCCGGTGCTGACCGCCTCGTCGGTCCTGCGGATGCATGCGGTCAAGGCCGGCGCCCGCGACCTCAACGTCGAATCGGGCTTCGCCGACGTGGTCGGGTTCGTCTCCGGGCGGGTCGGCGGCGGCGCCGAACAGCGGCTGGCCGAACACGTCCGCGACGAGGTCCTCGCGGTCTGCGACCAGCTGGTCGCCACGTTCACCGCCGAGCGCACGGCACTGCTCGACCCGGCCGCCGGGCAGCGGATCGTGGCCGAGCTCGGCGAGACCAAACAGCGCGTCGAAGCGCTCAAGACCTCGATGGCCCGGTGGCAGCAGACCCTGAGCGACGGGATCGCCGACCTCACCTCGGATGTGGACCACGACCTGCGCGCGCGGATGCGCGAGGTCACCCGGGAGGCCGACGACAGCATCGACGAGAGTGACCCGGCCGACACCTGGCCGGAGATGCAGACCTGGCTGCGCGCCCGGATCGCGCACGAGCTGGTCGCCAACTACGAGCTGCTCCGGGTCCGCGCCGGTGAGATCGGCGAGAGCGTCGGTGAGCACTTCCGGGCCGCGTCCGACGGCTTGCTGGGCGCGATCGGCGTGCACAGCCCGGAACCGGTGCTGGACCGGACCACCCTCGACCACAAGGTCGATCTGGAGAAGATGAAGCTGCGCAAGCAGGCGATGGTCGCGTTGAAGAGCGCGTACGGCGGCACCCTGATGTTCACCATGCTCGCCTCGATGGCCGGGATCGTGCTCGGCCCGATCGGCCTGGGCATCGGGCTGGTGATGGGCCGCAAGGGCCTGCGCGAGGAGAAGAAACGTGAGGAGAAGGCCCGCCAGCAGCAGGCCCGCAACGCGATGCGCCGGTACTGCGACGAGGTCACGTTCGTGGTCGGCAAGGACTCGCGCGACACGCTGCGCCAGATCCACCGGCGGCTGCGGGACCACTACACCGGGCTGGCCGAGGAACTGGGCCGGTCGAACGCGGCCGCTCTCGCCGGCGCCGAGGAGGCCGCCCGGCGCAGCCGTACCGACCGGGAGGCCCGGGTGCGTGACCTGGACGCCGAGCTGAAACGGCTGGCCACCCTGCAGAGCCGGGCGCGGCCGTCATGACCGCCAACGGCGCACGCACCGCAGGGCTGCTCGACCGCACCCGGGTGGTGCTCGAGGAGGCCCTGTTCGCCTACCGCGGCGGCCCGTACGAGAGCCGGCTGCGCACCGTCCGCGAGCGGCTGGACGCCCCGCTGCGGGTGGCCATCGCCGGCCGGGTCAAGGCGGGCAAGTCCACGCTGCTCAACGCGCTGATCGGGGAGCGCCTGGCGCCCACCGACGCGGGCGAGTGCACCCGCATCGTGACCTGGTATCAGGACGGGCACTCGTACCGGGTGACGCTGCGTCCCCACGAGGGCGCACCCCGGCAGGCCCGGTTCACCCGGGAGGACAACGCCCTGGAGATCGACCTCGGCGGACTGTCCCACGAGGAGGTCGCCGAGCTGGAGGTCCAGTGGCCGTCGCAGACACTGCGGACGGCCACGCTCGTCGACACCCCCGGGGTCGGCTCGCTGCGGGCCGAGATCTCCCGGCGGACCTGGGAACTGCTCGCGCCGGACGACGAGGACACCCCGGCCGACGCGGTGATCTACCTGATGCGGCACGCGCACCGCGACGACCTGAACTTCCTGCGCGCCTTCCACGACCGTCAGGTGGCGGCGCCCAACCCGGTCAACGCGATCGGGGTGCTCTCCCGCGCCGACGAGATCGGCGGCGGACGCCTGGACACCCTCGCCTCCGCCACCAGGATCGCTGCCCGGATGGCGGGCGACATCAACGTACGCCGGCTGGTGCAGACCGTGGTGCCGATCGCCGGGCTGCTCGCCGAGACGGCGGTGACGCTGACCGAGGCCGAGGTGGCGCACCTGCGCCGGGTCGCCGACCTGCCGGTGAAGACCGCCGACGACCTGCTGCTCTCCGCCGACCGGTTCCGCGAACGACTGCCGGAGCTGGGTCTCACCTCGATCGAGCGCGACGCGCTGCTGGATCGGTTCGGGCTTTTCGGCGTACGGCTGGGAGCCACGTTGTTGCGCCGCAAGGTGGCCGGCACCGCCACCGAGTTGTCCGAGCAGCTCACCGAGCGCAGCGGACTGCGGGCGTTGCAGCGCACCCTGGACTCGCTCTTCTTCGAGCGCCGCGAGATCCTCAAGAGCCGTTCGGCGCTGCTGGCGGTCGACTCGGTGATCCGCGCCGCCCCGGGCCCGGCCACCCCGCGCGTCGCCGGGCTGGTCGAGGAGATCATCGCCTCGGCGCACCCGTTCAACGAGCTGCGGGTGCTGGCGTCGCTGCGGGCCGGGTGGGTGACCGGGAAACCGGCAGTGGTGGCCGAGCTGGAACGGGTGATCGGCGGCGAGGGCACCGCCGCGCACCTGCGCCTGCAACTGCCGGCCGAGGCCGGCGAGGCCGAGCTGATGGCCGCCGCGGCCGAGTCCCTGGCCCGGTGGCAGCGGCGGGCGGAGAACCCGCTGACCCGCTACGAGCTCTCGATCGCGGCGCGGGTGGCGATCCGTTCCTGCGAGGGTGTGCTGGCCGAGCTGCACCGGGGGCGGTCATGAGCCGGTCAGTCGAAGAGGTCTTCCGGGTCGGCATCGGCATCGTCATCGTCGGTTTCCGGCGCCTCGAGCCCGACGTGCTCCCCTGCGGCGGGCGCCCAGTCCTCCAGTTCGGCGGGCGCCCAGTCCTCCGCGTCGAACACGTCGTGGTCCGTTGCGGTCACCGCCTCGTGCTCCGCGTGATCCGCTCCCGCTCCGAAGTCGAGACCGAAGTCGTCCGTCGGGGCGGTGGCCAGCAGGTCCACCCACGACACGAACGCTTCGCCGCCGGGGCCGGGGATCGGGCTGTGCGCCATCACGTACGCCGAAAGGTGTTCGGCGATCTCGGGCCGAGCGGTCTCGGCGAAACCGCTCACCGCCTGCGCCACCAGCTCCTCGGGCAGGTCGGGATGGCCGGACCGGGCCAGCAGCGCGGCCGGATCCGCGCCCGTGTGCTCACCGGCTCCGGCCAGCTCACCGAAGATCTCCCGCAGCGACCTGACCGCAACCATCGTTCCACCCTACGACCCACGTCGCGACCTCGACCGAATCCGGAGTACTCGGGATGTATGCACTCGGCATCGATCTAGGAACCACCTACACCGCCGCGGCGGTCTGGCGCGCCGACCACGCCGAGATCGCCTCGCTGGGCAGCCGCTCGGCCGCCATTCCCACGGTCGTGCTGCTGCGCGCCGACGAGACGTTCCTGACCGGCGAGAGCGCCAGCCGCCGCGGGCTGAGCGAACCGCACCGGGTCGCCCGCGAGTTCAAACGGCGCCTGGGCGACCCCACCCCGATCCTGCTCGGCGGGGTGCCGCACTCCGCCGAGTCGCTGATGGCCCGGGTGCTGCGGGCCGTGGTCGACGAGGTGTCGGCGCGGGAGGGCAGCGGACCGGCCGCGATCTGCGTGTCGCACCCGGCGAACTGGGGACCGTACAAGACCGACCTGATGCAGCAGGTGATCCGGCTGGCCGGCATCGAGCAGAAGGTGCAGCTGACCACCGAACCGCAGGCCGCGGCGGTCTTCTACGCCCAGCAGCAGCGGCTGGAACCGGGCGCCACGGTCGCCGTCTACGACCTCGGCGGCGGCACGTTCGACGCGGCGGTGCTGCGCAAGACCCCGGACGGCTTCGAGCTGATCGGGCAGCCGGAGGGGATCGAACGCCTCGGTGGCATCGACTTCGACGCCGCGATCTTCGCGCACGTGGCCGGGGCGCTCGGCGGGGCGCTGGACGACCTCGACGAGGACGACCCCGCGGTGATCGCCGCGGTCGCCCGGCTGCGGGAGGAGTGCGTGCAGGCCAAGGAGGCGCTGTCGGCCGACACCGACGCGACGATCCCGGTGCTGCTGCCGAACCTCAGCACCGAGGTACGGCTGACCCGCTCCGAGCTGGAGTCGATGGTCCGGCCGGTGCTGCACGGGTCGATCGAGGCGTTGCGCCGGGCGATCCGGTCGGCCGGCACCGAACCGGCCGAGCTGCACTCGGTGCTGCTGGTGGGCGGGTCGTCGCGGATCCCGCTGATCGCGCAGATGGTCGGATCGGAGCTGGGGCGGCCGGTGGCGGTGGACGCTCATCCGAAGCATGCGGTGGCACTCGGTGCGGCGTGGCAGGCCGGGGCCGCGATCACCAAGGCGGCCGGGGCGCCGGCGCTGCCGCCCGCGGTGGATCCGTGGGCGACCGGGGCGGCTGCCGCGGTGGGCGCGGCCGCGGGCGCGGGGGTGCCGCCGCAGTCCGTCCCGACGCAGTCCATTCCGCAGCAGGCCACTCCGGCGCAGACCAGTCCCGCGCAGACCGGCGCGGCGCAAAGCGGCCCGGCGCACAACGGCCCGGCGCACAACGGCCCGGCGCAGGCCGGGTCCTCGCCGACGGCACCGCTGCACACCGGAGCCACCCACGGCACGCCGATGCAGGCCGGAGCCGGGCAGGCCGGCGCCCCGCAGGCCGGAGCCCCGCAGACCGGGCCAGGCGTTGCCGGGGCGCGGGCGTCGGCGCGGGTCGAGCCGACCGTCATCCTCCCGCCGACCTCCGGCACCGCGACCCGGCCGGTCTCCGGCGCACCCGCTGCCGGCGGACCGGGCACGCCCCGAGCCGGCGGCAGCGGCAGCGCGACCGTCGGCGCGGCGGCTGCCGGCGCGGCAACGGTCGGCGCGGCCCGGAGCACCGGCCGCCCGGCCGGCCCGCCGCCGAAAACACCGACCGCACCCGGCAAAAGCGGCAGAAACGGCAACGGCGGCGGCGGCGGCGGCAGAAAAGCCCGCGGCCCGATCCTGGTAGCCGCCGCGGTCGCCGTAGTCCTGGCCGGCGTCACCGGCACCGCCTGGGCCATGGGCGCCTTCGACAGCAAGGACAGCCCCAGTACTCCCACCGCCGCCGGCCTCCAGCACAGCCAGCAGCACAGCTCCTCGCCCGGCACCACGAACGGCACCACGAACGGCACCGCGACCAGCCCGGCCACCACCGCGGTACCCGCCGACGAGGCGTGCACCGACCAGATGAAGCGGAGCACCCGCTGGGTCTGCCTCACCCGGGCCACCATCCGGGACGGCAAGTTCACCCTCTGGTACGACGCGGAGTGGAACGGCGTCCCCGCCGACACCGAGAAGGGCTTCCACCTGCACATCTACGGCGGCGACGGGCAGCACCCGGACGAGTCGACGATGGGCAGCCAGGCGACCGCGCACGGCAAGTACTACTACGAGGACAAGGAGCCCTCGATCCGGCGGGTCACCGACTCGGACTACGAGGCGGTCGGCAACGCCACCAAGGTCTGCGCCCGGATCGCCAAGACCGGTCACGGGATGGTCCGCGCGGCCGACGGCAGCTACCACACCGGTAACTGCATCCCGATCAAGCGCGAGTGACCGCCAGCTCGGCCGGTGCCGCCACGGTGGGGACCTTGGCGGCCCGGTCGATGAAGAGCAGCACGAGCAGGCCACCGATCGCGAAGACGGCCGCGCCCAGGGCGTAGCTGAGTTCGTACGCATGCTCGGTCGGCAGTGACACCGCGCCCACCTGGCGCGTCTGCGCGGCCAGAATCGTGATCACCAGCGCGCTGCCGATCGTGCCGCCGACGGTCCGCATGATCGAGTTCACCGAGTTGGCGATCCCGGTCTCGGCCGGCTGCACGTGGCTGACCAGCAGGGCCGGCATCGCCGCGTACGCCATCGCGATCGCACAGCTGGCCACCACGAACGCGGCGATCGTCTCGCCCCGGTTGTCGTGCAGCAGCGCCAGCGACGCCATGCCCACCGCGGCCAGCCCGCAGGCCAGTACGAGCACCACGCGCGGCCCGACCCGCCCGATCAGCGCACCGGCGAGCGGGCCCATCACCACGCTCGCCGCCGCGCCCGGCAGCAGGAAGATCAGGCTGGTCTCCAGCACCGTCGCACTGAACCCGAACCCGGTGTACTCCCGCGGGCTCTGCACGAAATAGCTGGTGGCCAGCTGCAGCGCGAACATCGCGAAGCCGACCGCCATCGAGGCCAGGTTGGCGACCAGAATCGGACGGTGCCGCAGCATCTCCACCGACACCAGCGGCGCCTCGGTGCGGCGCTGCAGGAAGTAGAAGCCGACCAGGATGATCACCGCGGCGGCGAAGAGCACCAGCACCCGCGGCGAGGTCCAGCCCCAGCTGTGCCCCTGCGAGATCGGCAGCAGCAGGCTGACCAGCCCGGCGGAGAGCACGATCGCGCCCAGTACGTCGACCCGGCCACCGCCGCCGGCCCGCCGCGGCAGGGTCAGCGCGAGAGCCAGCGCGATCGCGCTCACCAGCGCGCACAGCCAGAAGATCCGCCGGTAGTCGGCGTCACCCTGGGTGAGCAGGCCGGAGGCGACGAGCGCGACACCGCCGCCGACACCGAGCGTCGAGGCGACCACGGCCATGTTGTGGGTGAGCTTGTGCGGCGGGAGTTCGTGGCGCAGCAGGCTCATACCGAGCGGGAACAGGCCGAAGCTGGTGCCCTGCAGCACCCGCGCGACGATCAGCCAGTGGATGTCGTGCACGGTCGCGGCGAGCAGGCTGCCGGCCAGGGTGGCGATCAGCGTGCCGATGAACACCGGCTTGATGCCGAGGACGTGGCCGAGCCGGCCGAGCAGCGGGGTGCAGGCGGACGCGGCGAGCAGCGTCGCGGTGGACACCCAGCCGACCGTGGTGGCGTCGGCGCCGAGCTGCTGGGCGATCTGCGGCAGCACCGGGACCGGAATGGATTGGATCAGCGAGAGCAGGAAGCTCGCGGCCGCGGCGGCGAGGAGCAGCAGCCGGGGGCGTACGGGTTGGTTCACGAGCGATAGACTAGGCCGCAAAGTCGACGCGGTGTCGAGAAATCTGGTCGACGCGTCGATGATCACAGCGAGGGACACTGGAAACTTAACGACGCCCCACGGCTGGAGCCATGGAGCTTCCTCCCTGTTGGGCAGGGATTCCCAGCTCGGACCGCACCGATCCCCGGTCCCGGAAGGAGGCGATCTGATGTCTGATGTCGTCGGCACTGGCACGGTCGCGTTCAGCCGTGGCGAGGATCGTCCTCGCGGCGTTGCGATCGCGGTCTGCGGTGTAGCCGCAGGCCGCGCACTCGAAGATGCGTATACCCAGTCCGAGGCGTTCCTTGGTTCTCGTACCGCACTCGGAGCAGGTCATGGTCGTGTAGGCGGGCGGCACCAGCACCACCTTCCGGCCCGCCCGCACACCCAGATAGATGAGATTCCGCTTACACGCCCCGATTGCCGCGTCGGCGGCCTTCCGGGCCATTCGAGACTTGGCCAGGAACTTGGGCTTGAAGTCCTCGACCGCGATCAACGCGTGATGGTCGACCACCCGTTTCGCCCAGGCGCGGGCATCGTGGGTGTTCTGCCGGGCCGCCCTCTTCTCGATCCGGGCGGCCTGCCGTTTGGCACTCAGGTAACCCTTCGATGGTGCTTGGCCCTTCGGCCGGTGTCGGCGGGCCATCTTGCGCTGGGCCTTGGCGCGCTCGGCGGCGCAGCGTTTGCGATGACCCAGGTGCGGCAGATCAAACGCGGGATCAGAGGTGGTCGCGGTGGTCTTCACGCCCCAGTCGACGCCGATCCCTGGCAGATCCGCCTCGGGCACGTCAGTGCGCTCGCGGCGGACCACGAACGACACGTACCAATGACCGAGGTTGTCGCGGTAGACGCGCACACTGGTTGGCTCGGACGGCAACTCCCGGGACCAGACCACCGGGACAACGATCTTCCCCGGCAAACACAACCGGCCATCCTTGATCCGGAAACCCCGCGTGGTGTACTCCAGACTCGGCGGCGCCGTCTTCGACTTCTTCGGCTTCGGCCGGCCCCGACCTTCGACCTTGAACGAGGCGCCCAGGGCGGTCATGTAGGTACGCAACGTCTGTTGCTGCGCAACCTGCGAACCGTCACGCAACCAGACATTGTCGGCTCGGGCCCCGGTCAACAGTTTCGACAGCCTGCACACAGTAGGCCTACGGCCTGCCTGCTGCTGGTGCACCGCTTCGTTCCACAACCAGCGGCAACTGCCCCACTCGGCAAGCAGCGCCGCCTGCGCCTGGCGGCCGGGCCGCAGGCGGAACGTGTATCGCACTGTCTCCGTGGACACGCCGAGCAAAGTACCGCTAAAAACTGGACGATTCCTGTACGCGCGACATCTAGTCGATCGACAACGCCTCCTATCTTGTCATTGCTTCTTGACCCGCCAGCCCCGGATACCACTGCGCCAGCATCCAAACCGAGTTCAACGACCCACTGAACCAGTTCAATCAGCGCCGGCGCCTCGGCGCCACCCACCGGCGGCACAACCCTGGAGCAATCAAGCAGCACGCCGAAACAACCCATCCGCACGGACAGCGAACAGCTTGTCCCAGCCTGCGTCGCAGAAGCTCGATTCCTCCCATGACTAGGGGGTTTCCACGAAAGGAATGCTGATGAGTCAGGTAACACCGTCGCGACGGCGGACCGGCCCGTCCAAGGGCGATCTCCGGGAGGCCGCGATCCTGCGGGTGGCGGGGCAGATGTTCGCCGACCGGTCGTACGACGCGGTCACCATCGACGATCTGGCCTCGGGCGCGGGCATCTCGCGCACGAGTTTCTACTTCTACTTCCCGACCAAACCCGCCGTGCTCACCGCGCTGATGGCCCAGGTCTGGGACGAGCTGGCCGCCTCGCACGTGTGGTTCGACAGCTCCGGCCCGGCCCCCGAGCTGCTCCGCACCCAGCTGGGCATCTCGGCGCGGCTCTGGCGGGCGAATTCCGGCCTGCTGTCCTGCGCCGCGACCGCGCTGCCCTCCTCCGACCAGCTGCGCGACTTCGTCACCCAGGCCAAGACCCGCTACGACGAGCGCGCCGCCGCCAAGATCCGCCGCGACCAGGCCGCCGGCACGGCCACCACCGCGATCCCCGCCGAACGCCTCGCCGAGATGATCGCCGCCATCCGCGACGCCGAATACGCCAAGCTCGCCCACAAGACCGACGCCGAGCTCGACGCCACGGTCAACGACCTGGTCACCGCGATCCAACGGCTGGTCTACTGACCGCTTTTCATACGGTACGAACAATCCAGCGCCCGCCCGTAGGCTACGAGCCGAGTCCCGCCCGTGAGGCGAACGCGAGACCGCGAAACTCCCGGCCGAAGCGCGCGTCCCGGCCCCGGCTGGCCTCCAGGGGTGCCTCCACACCCTCGAGACACCCCTCACCACCAGCCGGGGCCCGGAAGCATGCCGCGGTTCCGATGCCGGCTGGTTGCCAGGGGTGTGTCCGGGTGCTTGAGACACCCCTCAGGACCAGCCGGGGTCGGGGGGCGCGCTGCGGTCCGGGGCGGGCGCGGTGTCGCGGTGGCCTCACGGGCGGGACTCGGCTCGTAGCCTACGGACGAGCGCTCCGTAGTCGTACCAAGGAAAAATGCGCGGTCTCGCGCCGGCGCTGCAGCCGGGAGTCAAGCGGGGAGGCGGACCTCGAAGCGGCAGCCTCCGGTGATGTTGCCGGCCTGGACGCGGCCGCCGTGCGCTTCCACCAGGCCGCGGACGATCGCGAGGCCGAGACCGCCGCCGCCGGCGCCCTCCGGGGTGCGAGCGCGGGTGCCGCGGAACGCGACGTCGAACACCCGGGGCAGGTCCGCTTCCGGGATGCCGCCGCAGCTGTCCGAAACTGTCAACCACACCTCGCGCGCGTCGCGGCCGGCTTCGATCTGGATCGTGCCGTTCGCGGGGGTGTAGCGCACCGAGTTGGTCAGCAGGTTGCTGACGATCCGGTTGAGTTCGGCGGCGCCGCCGGTGACCATCGGCCAGCGTTCACCGGCGGCCACCACCCGGATGCCGCGGCCGACGGCGAGCGGCGTGACGGCGGCGACCGCGTCCGAGACGATGTCGGCCAGCGGCAGGTCGGTCGGGGTGAGGCGGAGCGCGCCGGCGTGGATCCGGGACAGCTCGAACAGGTCGTCGACCAGGCTGCTCATCCGGTCGGTCTCGGCACCGATCCGCCGGTGGTACTCCGCGACGGTGCGCGGGTCGGCGACCACGCCGTCCTGCAGCGCCTCGGTCATCGCGCGCAGCCCGGCCAGCGGTGTGCGCAGGTCGTGCGACACCCAGGCGACCAGGTCACGGCGGCCCGCCTCCATCCGGCGTTCCTGCTCGCGGGCCTGCGCCGCCCAGACCGCGGCGGCCGCGAGCCGGCGCCCGAAGACGGTGCCGACGCCGAGGCTGACCACCGCCGAGGCGGCCACGGTGACCAGCACTACCTGCAAGTCGTGACCGGAAAGGAACATCAGTTGGGCGACCGTGCCGACCCCGGCCACGACCGCGGTCACGGTGATCGTCAGCAGCACGCAGACGTGCACGGTGATCGATCGGCCGCGCAACAGCCGCAGCACGACCGCGCCGGCCAGGCCGACCACCGCGCCGGCGATCAGCGAGTAGAGGCCGATCAGCATCAGGTCACGCACGGGCGGCCGGTTCGTACCGGTAGCCGACGCCCCACGCGGTGACCAGCCGGACCGGCGACGCCGGATCATCCTCGATCTTCTCGCGCAGCCGCCGCACGTGCACGGTGACGGTGGACTGGTCGCCGAACTGCCAGCCCCACACCCGGTCCAGCAGGTCGGCGCGGGACCAGGCCCGCGCCGGGTTCCGCAGCAGGAACTCCAGCAGGTCGAACTCGCGCACGGTCAGCGCGAGCGGCCGGCCGGTGCGTTCCGCGGTGCGCCGCCCGGTGTCCGCGACCAGGTCGCCGTCGCGGAGCAGAGCGGGGCGCGGTGGCGCGGCCGGCGCGGTGCGGCGCAGCACCGAGCGGACCCGCAGGGTGAGTTCGCGCGGGCTGAACGGCTTGGTCACGTAGTCGTCCGCGCCGACCTCGAGACCGAGCACCCGATCACTTTCCTCGCCGAGCGCGGTGAGCATGACGACCGGCAGGCCCGGCTGGTCGCGCTGCAGCCGGCGGCACACCTCGAGACCGTCCAGGCCGCCGAGCATCAGGTCGAGGACAACCAGATCCGGGCGTTCGGCGTCGACGGCGGCGAGCGCGGCGAGCCCGTCGGCGGCCAGCCGCACCCGGCAGCCGTCCTGCTCGAGATAGCGCCGGACGACGTCGCTGACGGTCGGGTCGTCGTCCACTACCAGCACTCGGTGGGTCACCACGGCAGGCTACCCACGCGGCCGCCTCCGGCGCCCGTTCCGCCATCTTTCGATTCCCTTACGGCACAGGACGGCACTCACGGTTGTCGTCACCACGATCACAAGAAGACCGATTTCGTACGGGCGGGGAAGGATCGTCGGATTGTCGCCGTCGTGTCCCCGGCTGACCAGCAGCGGCAGGGCGACGACGGCGACGGCGATGTTGACCACGGCGACGGCGCGGACGGTCGACCGCCAGCGGGACGGAACCCGGCCGATCAGCGCGCCCGCGGCCAGGACGAGCGGCAGGAACACGCCGTCGTGCAGGGCCAGCACGGCCACCCCGAAGATCAGGACGCCGGGCAGGCTGACCTGGGTGTCGGTGGTCGCGCCTACCACGGCGTACACCATGAGCAGTAGCCCGGAAGCGATCAGCGCACGTCTCACCGCAGGCTCCGGATCGTGACCCGGGTCAGCCATTTGGTCTGCATCACGCCGGGCCGGTTCGGGGCGATCAGCCGGGCCGGGTAGCCGTGGTCGACGGCCAGGGGTTCACCGCCGAGCCGCAGCGCGATCAGGGTCCGGTCGTCGGCCAGGTGCGGCCCGGCCACCGTCGATGTGCGATAGCGGCCAGCGGCCTGCAGCGACTCGACCTCCGCCTCGCCGCCGGCGAGGTCGGCCTGATCGGCGCCGAGCAGGCCGGCGAGATCACGCAGCCGCACGCCGGACCAGGTGCCGACCGCGCTCCACCCCTCCACACAGGCGATCGGCAGCACCGTGGTGTGCTGCGGCAGCGCGGCGAGGTCGGCGAGGCTCAGCTCGACGGTACGGCCGAAGCCGGTGACGGTCAGCCGGTAGCCGGGGTCGAGCGCGGCGTCGCGGACACCGGCGGCGGCCGCGGTCCGGTTGATCGGAAGCCCCTGCGGTCCGGTGCCCGGCCTTCGCGGCGCCAGCGCGGAGATCGCGGCGAGCGGCCGGACCGTCTGTCCCAGCGTGGCCACGGTGATCACCCCGGCGGCCGCGCCGACCGTGAGCAAGAGCTGCCTGCGGTCGGCATCCGGCACCGGGGGCGCGCCGTGGCCCCTGGACAGCCGCACGTGCGGTGCCCTGGACCGCAGCGCCTCGCGGACCACCGGGAGTTGCACGCCGACGTGCACCAGCAGCGCGCCGATGACCAGCCAGCCGGCCCAGTAGTGCGCGGTGGTGAAGAAGAACGGCATCGGCCGGTATTCGTGGGCGACGTTCAGCAGCCCGCTGACCAGCTGGAACAGCGCGGCGGCGACAAGCACCGCGACCGACAGGCGCTCGGCGGCATGCTTCAACGGCGGCCAGGTGAACAGCCGGGGATAGACCGACCAGAGTTTCGCGCCGAGCAGCGGGACGGTGGCGAGTCCGGTCGCCACGTGCAGGCCCTGGGTGAACCGGTACAACCCGGCCGGCTCGGACGGCCACCAGAACCAGCTCGGTGGGTGCTGGACGAGGTGGCTGATCAGGCCGGTCAGGAAACAGACCAGGAACGCGACGCCCAGCGCGATGCCGAGCTGGCTGGTGAGCCGGGTCGATCGCAGCGCCGAGGGGAACGCGTCCGGCCGGAACGGGCCGCGCCGCAGCCGGTCGGGTGGGGCGTTCAGCCAGGTGAGCGCGTGCTTCAGGCGGCCGTCAGGGTGGCGAACCATCGCCCCTCCTCGTTCCAGGCCGCCCGGATCCGCAGTCCCGCGGTCCGGGCGAGGGACTCCAGGTCGTCGGCGGCGACTCGTGCCCACCGCAGCGGAGCTCCCACCCCGTCGGTGCCGCTGCCGAGTGAGGCGGCGTGCAGGGTGGCCACGCCGGCCCAGCTGCCGGTGCCGGGCGGTTCCACCTCCGCGTGCACCTGGCCACGCCGGGCGATCAGCTCCCGGCAACGCCGGAGCAGGGCGACCGGGTCGCCGCCGATGCCGAGGTTGCCGTCGGCGAGCAGCAGGTGCTGCCAGCGGCCGTGCCCGGGCAGCGGCGCGAACACGTCCCGGCGCAGGGCCGATGCCCCACGGGCCCGGGCCATCCGGACGGCCACCGCGCTCACGTCGACGCCCAGCGCGGCCCGGCCCCGGAGCAGCAGCGCACCGGTGAGCCGGCCCGGCCCGCAGCCGACGTCGAGGGTGGCACCGGAGCAGCGGTCCAGCAGCCCGGTGTCGCCGGGACGGTGGTCCCGGCACCAGTCCACGGCGTCGACCCGGGTCTCCCGGCCGGTCGCGTCGCGCAGCACGAGTTGACCGGCGGTGCCCGAGGCGGCACGGATCAGGGCCTGGTCGTAGAGGTCGAGGGCACCCAGTTCAGCGGGCGGGCAGACGAGTGCGGGCGCGGTCATGCGCGTGCTCCCAGCAGCAGCCCGGTCACCGCTGCGGGGAAGCGCCCCCGCGCGGGACAATCCGCCGCAACCATGATCGCGTCAGCGGCGGTGTCCACGTCTCGCAGACAGGCCAGCGCCGTCGGCCGGACACCCCGGGCACGCAGCGCGGCCAGGGTCCGTTCCCCGGTCACCGCCACCGACATCGGCACCCCGGGCAGCACGTCCGCGTCGGCCGGGTCGCTGAGCCCCAGCGCCCACCAGCCGCCGTCCTCGGCCGGCCCGAACACCGCACCGTCCCGCTCCAGCGCCTCCGCCGCCGCGGCCAGCAACGCGCCGCTGACCTGCGGCGTGTCCATCCCGATCAGCAGCGCCGGCACCCCGGGCAGTGCCGTGTCCGCGAACGCGTGAGCGAGCCGCTCCCCCAGCCCGTCCCCTCGCTGCGGCACGCTCTCCCAGCCCGGCGGCGCCGGATAGGCCCCCTCGACGACAAGTACCCGCCGCACCGCCGGAGCCCCGGACGCCGCGTCGAGGGTGTCCGCGAGGGCGGCCGCCGCGATCATCGCCGCCTGCTCCGGGGTGCACGGTGGGCAGAGCCGGGTCTTCACCCGTCCCGGCACCGGCGCTTTCGCCATCACCAGCAGCTGGATCATGCGGCCAGCACCGCTCGCATGTCGTGGATGGCGCGCAGCGTGCCGCGGACCGTGCCGGTGACCTTCGACTTGGTCCCGGCCGCCCGCGGGCGGTAGGTCACGTCCACCTCGTGCACCCGCCAGCCGGCCCGGGCCGCGCCGAGCAGCAGTTCGAGCGGGTACCCGAACCGGCGGTCGCGCAGGTCCAGGGCGAGCAACGCGTCCTGCCGGGCGGCGCGCATCGGCGCGATGTCGTGCACCGGCAGGCCGGTGTCCGCGCGGATCCGCCGGGCGAGCACCGCGTTGCCCAGGCGCGCGTGTACCGGCCAGGCCCGCGCCGTGGTCGGGCGTCGGCGGCCACAGGCCAGGTCGGCTGTTCCGGAACGGACAAGGTCGGCCAGGGCCGGCAACTCGGCCGGGTCGAACGAGCCGTCCGCGTCCATCACGCACACCACCCCGTCGGCCGGGTCCGCGGCGAGGACTCCGGCGTGCACGGCCGCGCCGTACCCCGGCTGTGTCACCTCGATGAGGCGGACGCCGAGCCGGCGGACGATCTCGAGCGAGCCGTCGGTGGATCCGTTGTCGGCCACGATCGGCCGATAGCCGGCCGGCATCCGGGCCAGCAGCCACGGCAGGGCGGCGGCCTCGTTCAGGCAGGGCAACACCACATCGGTCATGGGGAGGAAGTTAGCGCTGCTCAGGGCCGGTAAATCTTACGAACTGGGTACGTCCGCGACAGACCTTACGAACCGCTGACGGATCGGCGTGAGTCGCCGTCCGAGGGCGCCGGCGGCCCTACGGTCGCAGTCGTGACCCACATTCTCGTGACCGGCGGCGCCGGTTTCATCGGCTCGCACGTGACCTCCGCACTGCTGGCCGCCGGCCACGACGTGTCCGTATTGGACTGCGCCCATCCGGCCGCGCACCGCGAACCGCCGGAGGTTCCGGACGGCGTTCCGCTGCACCGGGCCGATGTCCGGGACCGGGCCGCTGTCCGCGACGCGCTCCGCGGCGTCGATGCGGTGGTCCATCAGGCGGCGCTGGTCGGGCTCGGCGCCAGTCCGGAAGATCTTCCCGAGTACGTCGGTTGCAACGACCTGGGCACCGCCGTGCTGCTCGCGGCGATGTCCGAGGCCGGGATCGGGCGGCTGGTGCTGGCCAGCTCGATGGTGGTCTACGGCGAGGGGTCGTACGAGTGCGACCGGCACGGCCCGGTGCGGCCGGAACCGCGAGCGGCAGGCGATCTGGACGCGGGCCGTTTCGAGCCGTCCTGCCCGGACTGTGGCGCCGCACTGGCCGCCGGGCTGGTGACCGAGAACGCCCCGATGGATCCACGCAGTGTCTACGCGGCCACCAAGGTCGCGCAGGAGCATCTGGCCGCGATCTGGGCGCGGGAGCGCGGTGCCGCGGTCGCCGCGCTGCGCTATCACAATGTGTACGGTCCGGGGATGCCCCGTGACACTCCGTACAGCGGGGTGGCGGCAATCTTCCGATCCTCCCTGGAGGGCGGCCGGGCGCCGCAGGTGTATGAGGACGGTGGCCAGCGCCGGGACTTCGTGCACGTCAGCGACGTGGCAGCGGCGAACGTGGCGGCGCTTTCGGTGGAGGCGGGGTACCGGGCCTACAACGTCGCGTCCGGCCGTCCGACCACGATCGGTGAGATGGCCGGGTTGCTCGCGGACGCGTTCGGCGGGCCGGGGCCGGTGGTGACCGGGCGGTTCCGGCTCGGCGACGTGCGGCACGTGGTGGCGTCACCGGCACGGGCCGGCGCGGAGCTGGGTTTCGTGGCGGCGACGGCACCGGCCGAGGGGCTGCGGGAGTTCGCGTGCGCGCCGCTGCGTGGCTGAGCGGCAGGGGCCCGTGCTTGCTGTCAGCGCGAGGACGGCCGTCATCCGGCGAGCGACTGCTTCGGGAAGGACCGCTGCCGGTTGGCGGTTGGCTGTCACGGCGGGGGCCATCGGCGCGGGGGGACCGCTGGGCTCTCGCCGTCGCGTTGGGACTGGTCGCGACGTCAGTGCTGGTCGGGGCGGCGCTCGGCTGGGCCGGCCGGCCCGTGCACGCGCCGGCCGCGCCACTCTTCGGGCACGTGCTGCCACATCTCGGCCCCGGCACCCCGCTGGCGATCGCTATCGGTCTCGCGGTGATCCGCTGGGGACCGGCCATCGCGGAACGCCTCGCGTGGCGGCGACTGCTGGCCGTCGCGTGGCTCTCCGCAACGGCGTGGACGTTCGCGCTCGCCCTGGTCGACGGCTGGCAGCGCGGGGTGGCCGGTCGCCTCACCACACAGTTCGAATACCTGAGCGAGGTACCCGGGGTCACCGACATCCCCGCGATGCTCCGCGGATTCGCCGGCCGGATCCTCGCCGACAGCTCCGACCCGTGGACCACACACGTGGCCGGCCACCCACCCGGCGCCCTGCTCGTCTTCGTCGGCCTTGACCGCATCGGATTACCCGGCGGCGGGTGGGCGGCGACGTTCTGCGTCCTGGTCGGCTGCTCCGCGGTCACGACGGTCGCCATCACACTGCGTGCGCTCGGCGACGAGCCCGCGGCCCGGGTCGCCCTGCCGTTCCTGGTGCTCTTCCCCGGCGCCGTCTGGGTCGGAGTCTCCGCCGACGGTCTGTTCATGGGCGTCGCCGCGGCCGCGCTCGCGCTGCTCGCCATCGGCCTGAGCCGCCCCTCCCGGTTAGCGGTCACTCTCGGTGGTCTTTGCCTCGCGCTCTGCGCCTATCTTTCGTACGGTCTGGTGCTCCTGGTCCTCCCCGCCGCGGCCGTCCTCGCGATGCGAGCGCGCCGGATCGGGCTGCTGGTCTGGGCCGGGCTCGGCGCGGGACTCGTGGTGGCCGCGATGACCGGGCTCGGGTTCGACTGGTGGCAGGGCTATCACCTGGTCAAACAGCGCTACTACCAGGGTTTGGCGAGCCAGCGCCCCTACGCGTATTGGATCTGGGCCAACCTCGCCGCCCTCACCCTGAGTGCCGGCCCCGCCGCCGCAGCCACCCTGCGTCACGCCGCCGCACGAGTCTTGACCGCCCGCACCCCGGCGGTCCTGCTAGGCCTCGGCGCAGCAGCCGCGATCATCGCTGCCGACCTGTCCGGCCTGAGCAAGGCCGAGGTGGAGCGCATCTGGCTCCCGTTCGCCATCTGGCTCCCCGCCGCCGCGTCCCTGCTGCCGGCCCCCGACCGCCGCGGCTGGCTGTCCTTGCAGGCCACCACCGCCCTCCTGATCAACCACCTGGTCCTCACCAGCTGGTGACCTGGCCAAGGAACATGGAGCCCCACGGCCCACCAGCCCCTGCCCATGGCGACCGCAACCGCCCAGCCCACACCCATGGCGACCGCGACCGGTAAGCGCGCGCCCATGGCGACCGCAACCGGTCAGCCCGCCTCCCGCCCGCTGGCGACAACCCAAGCCCCACCCGCACAGCCCCGCGACGCCCAGCCCACCCCAGACCGCAGCCTGCCCCCACCCCCGGCTGGCGCTGAGGGGTGCCTCCAGCCAACGGACACACCCCTGCACGCCAGCCACCAATCCCCGGCTGGTTGTGAGGGGTGCCTCCAACCCTCCGAGACACCCCTCACAACCAGCCGACGCACCGCAACAACACCGCCACCAACCCCGGGCTGGCTTCCAGGGGTGTCTCGGGCGCCCGGAGACACCCCTCACGACCAGCCTGCGCACTGCACCAACGCCGCCGCCGAGCCCGGGCTGGCTTCCTTGGGTGTCTCGGGCGCCCGGAGACACCCCTCAGGACCAGCCGGTGCACGGTGGCGACGCCGCTGTCGGATTCCGGCTGGCTTTCGGGGGTAGCTAACTGCTGGCGTGTTGAGTATCTTTGGCGCTCTTGAGGCAGCTATGATCCTCATGTGAACGT
>NZ_BOMS01000184.1 GCF_016862315.1 Actinoplanes palleronii
GGTGAGTGGGCTGACCCGGAGTATTGGGTGCAGCACGTCCGGCAGCCGGTGCGGTTCGCCGACGCGATCGCCGCTCTCGACGGGGTGACCAGCTTTATCGAGCTGGGCCCGGACGGGGTGTTGTCGGCGATGGTCGACGGGGCGGTGCCGATGCTGCGCCGTGACCGTGACGAGGTCACCACGGCGCTGACCGCCCTGGCCACGCTGCACGTGCAGGGCGTGGAAGTGGACTGGGCGCCGCTGTTCGCCGGGGTTCGCCCGGCTGACCTGCCAACCTACGCGTTCCAGCGCCAGCGATTCTGGCCCGGCACCAACACCAAGGCGCGCGGCGACGACGGGTTCTGGGCAGCGGTTGACGACGGATCGCTCGCCGATCGGCTCGGCCTGCCCGCGGCCGCCCTCGCCGACGTCCTCCCGGCGCTGACCTCGTGGCGCGCCCGGAGCCGGGAACGCGACGCCATCGACGGCTGGCGCTACCGCATCACCTGGAAGCCCGCCACCGTCCCGGCCCGGCCGGCGCTGCCCGGCACCTGGATCCTTGTCGGCACCGACCGCTACGGCCTCGCCGCCACCCTGACCGGCCTCGGCGCCACCGTGCAGACCGGCACCCCTGCCGACCTCGCCGAGCTCCTGGCGGGTGAGCTGGTGTCCGGCATCCTCGCGACGCCCGGCTCCGCCGCCGAAGCCCTGCCGCTCGTCCAGGCCGTGACCCGGCTGACCACCCTGGCACCGCTGTGGCTGGTGACCCGTGGCGCGGTCGCCACCGGCCGGGCGGACGCCGTTGTGGACCCGGAGACCGCCGCGGTGTGGGGCCTCGGCCGCGTCGCCGGACTCGAACACCCGGACCGCTGGGGCGGCCTGCTCGACCTGCCGGAGACCCTCGACGCCCGGGCCGTGGGCCGGCTCGCGGCCGTGCTCGGCGGCGAGCTGGGCGCCGAGGACCAGATCGCGCTCCGCTCGGCCGGTGTGCTCCTGCGGCGCCTCACCCACGCCCCGGCCACCACCCACGCGGCGTGGCGGCCGCGCGGCACGGTCCTGATCGCCGGCGGCACCGGTGGTCTGGGCGCCGAGGTGGCCCGCTGGGCCGCCGCGAACGGCGCCGAGCGCCTGATCCTGGTGTCCCGCCGCGGCGCTGCGGCACCCGGCGCCGCCGACCTGATGGCGGAGCTGCAGGCCGAGCTGCCTGCTGCCGAGACGCGCACCGGCGATCGCGCGGCCGTCGAGGTGCACGCCTGTGACCTCGCTGACCGCGCTGCTGTCGAGGCGCTGCTCGCCGCGACCGGCCCGGTGCACGCGGTCGTGCACGCCGCCGGCATCGTCGAAGACGTAGCCCTGGCCGACGCCGACCCCGCGCACCTCGACCGCGTGCTGCGCGGCAAGGTCGACGGCGCGCAGCACCTCGACGACCTCGCTGGGGACGTGGACGCGTTCGTCGTGTTCTCCTCCATCGCGGCGACCTGGGGCAGCGGCCGGCAGGCGGCCTACGGTGCCGCGAACGCCGCCCTCGACGCCCTGATCCAGCGCCGCCGTGCGGCCGGACGGCCCGGCACCTCGATCGCGTGGGGCCCCTGGGCGCGCGTGGGCATGGCCGCCGACGCTCAGGCCGCCGCGGCGCTGCGCCGTCAGGGCCTGGTCGCGCTCGACCCGGCACCGGCGATCGCCGCGCTCGCCCAGGCGGTCGGCGCCGGCGACGACCTGATCACGGTCGCCGACGTGCGGTGGGACGAGTTCCTGCCGCTGTTCACCGCCACCCGGGCCCGTCCGCTGCTGGCCGACCTGCCCGAGGCGGCGACCGCCGTGCCGGCACCGGCCACCGGTTCCGCCCTCGCCGCCCGGCTCGCGCCGCTCGCACCGGCCGAGCGCCACCGCACCGTCCTGGAACTGGTCCGGGCCGAGGTGGCCGCCGCGCTGGGACACGCGTCCCCGGCGGACATCGCCCCGGACCGGGCGTTCAAGGACCTGGGCTTCGACTCGCTGACCGCGGTCGAACTGCGCAACCGGTTGCAGGCCACCGCCGGGCTGACGCTGCCCGCCACCCTCGCGTTCGACCACCCGGACACCGAACGGCTCGCCGCCTTCGTCCTCGACCAGGTCGCCGGCGCCGGCGCCGCGGTGCCCACGACCATCACGGCGGCGGCGGTCACCGACGATCCGATCGTCATCGTCGGCATGGGCCTGCGGATGCCCGGCGGCGCCGACACCCCGCAGGCGCTGTGGGACCTCGTCGCCACCGGCGCCGACGCGATCGGCGAGTTCCCGGCCGACCGGGGCTGGGACCTGGATCGCCTTTACCACCCGGACCCGGATCACGCCGGCACGTTCTACGCCCGCGAGGGCGGCTTCCTGCCCGAGGCGGGCGACTTCGACGCGGGGTTGTTCGGGATCTCGCCGCGCGAGGCCCTGTCGATGGACCCGCAGCAGCGGCTGCTGCTGGAGACGTCGTGGGAGGCGTTCGAGGCCGCCGGCGTCAACCCGCTGGGCCTGCGCGGTGAGCAGGTCGGCGTGTTCGTCGGTGCCACCTTCATGGGCTACGGCAGCGACTCCGCCGACGGCCTGGAAGGTCACCTGCTGACCGGCACCGCATCCTCGGTCATCTCGGGCCGCATCTCCTACACGTTCGGCCTTGAGGGTCCGGCGGTCACCGTCGACACCGCGTGCTCCTCGTCGCTGGTCGCCTTGCACCTGGCGACCCAGGCGCTGCGCTCCGGGGAGTGCTCGATGGCCCTGGTGGGTGGGGTCACGGTGATGCCGACTGCGGACGTGTTCGTGGAGTTCTCGCGGCAGCGTGGCCTCGCGCCCGATGGGCGGTGCAAGTCGTTCGGCGCCGGTGCCGATGGCACCGGTTGGTCGGAGGGCGCGGGGATGCTGCTGGTCGAGCGTCTTTCCGCGGCTCGCGCTTCCGGGCATCACGTTCTTGCCGTGGTACGGGGGACAGCCGTCAACCAGGACGGCGCCTCCAACGGGCTCACCGCGCCGAATGGTCCCGCGCAGCAGCGGGTGATCCGTCAAGCTCTGGCCAATGCCGGGTTGAGTGCCGCCGATGTCGACGTGGTGGAGGCGCATGGCACCGGCACCACGCTGGGTGACCCGATCGAGGCACAGGCCCTGCTGGCGACCTACGGCCAAGACCGTGCTGATGGGCCGCTCTGGCTGGGCTCGGTGAAGTCGAACATCGGTCACACCCAGGCGGCGGCCGGTGTCGCCGGCATCGCGAAAATGGTCATGGCGATGCGGCACGGGCTGCTGCCCGCGACCCTGCACTCCGGCGAGCGCTCCCCGCACGTGGACTGGTCGGCGGGTGACGTCGAGTTGCTGACGGCCCCGCAGCCGTGGGCCGCGGGCGACCGGCCGCGTCGCGCCGGTGTGTCCGCGTTCGGTGTCTCCGGCACCAACGCGCACGTGATCTTGGAAGAACCGCCGGTCGATGTCGCCGTCCTCGATGCGCCGCTGATCTTGCCGGTGGTGCCGGTGCTGGTGTCCGGTCACACGCCAGAAGCCCTGGAAGCGCAAACCTCGCGAATGCCGCTCGATACCGATCTGCTGCCGGTCGGTGCGGCTGCCGCACGCCGGCCCGCGCTCACCCACCGTGCGGTGGTGCTGGCCGCTGACCCCGGCGCACTGACCGCCGGCTTGGACGCCATCGTGGCGGGCACCGCGCCGCTGACCGGGACCGCCCGTCCCGGCCGACTCGGTTTCCTGTTCACCGGCCAGGGCGCGCAGCGTCCGGGCATGGGCCGGGGTCTCTACGCGACGTTCCCGGTGTTCGCGGATGCCTATGACGCGGTCGCGGTGCATCTGGACATCGATGAGTCGGCGCTGGATGAGACCGGAAATGCCCAGCCGGCGTTGTTCGCCCTCGAGGTGGCCCTCGCGGCGCTGCTGCGGTCGTGGGGTGTCGTCCCGGACGTCCTGGTCGGGCACTCGATCGGTGAGATCGCGGCCGCGCACGTGGCCGGGGTGCTGTCGCTGGAGGACGCGGCGGCGCTGGTGTCCGCGCGTGGCCGGTTGATGCAGGCGCTCCCGGCCGGTGGCGTGATGCTCGCGGTGCAGGCCTCAGAAGACGAGGTCCGTGCGGCGTTCCCTGACGTCGACATCGCGGCGGTCAACGGGCCGCGTGCGGTCGTCGTGTCCGGCCTTGAGGCGGATATTTCGCCCATCGGGCAGCAGGGGTGGAAGACGACCCGGTTGCGGACCAGTCACGCGTTCCACTCGCGGTTGATGGACCCGATGCTCGACGAGTTCCGGGCCGTGGTGACCACCCTGACGTTCACCGGCACCGGTGACTGGGCTGACCCGGAGTACTGGGTGCAGCACGTGCGCCGCCCGGTGCGTTTTGCTGACGCGATCGCCGCTCTCGACGGGGTCACCAGCTTCATCGAGCTGGGCCCGGACGGGGTGTTGTCGGCGATGGTCGATGGCGCGGTGCCGATGCTGCGCCGTGACCGTGACGAGGTCACGACCGCGCTGACCGCCCTGGCCACTCTGCACGTGCGGGGTGTGCCGGTGGACTGGACGCCGCTGTTCGCCGGGGTCCGGCCCGCTGACCTGCCTACCTACGCCTTCCAACGTGAGCGCTACTGGCTGCGCAGCGCTCCCACCGCCACCACCGACCCGGCCGAGGCGGGCCTCTGGGACACCGTCGACCGCGGCGACCTCACCACGTTCGCCGCCGAACTCGGCGTCGACCCCGGTTCCTCCCTCGACAGCGTGCTGCCGGCCCTCGCCTCGTGGCGCGCCCGTGGCCGGGACCGCACCCGGTCGGACCGCTGGCGCTACCGGATCACCTGGCAGGCCGCACCCGAGCCCGCACCGGCGGCACTGGCGGGCACGTGGGTGCTGGCCGGCGCCGACCCTGCCGGGCTGGACGCGGTCCTCACCGGTCACGGCGCCACCGTGCTGCGCCTGCCGTCCGGAACCCGGGACGACCTCGCCGCGCAGCTGCGTACCCTCGAAAAACCGATCGCCGGAGTCCTGGCCACCGGCGGCCCGCTCGACGAGAGCCTCGCGCTCGTCCAGGCACTCGGCGACACCAGCATCACCGCGCCGCTCTGGCTGGTCACCCGCGGCGCGGTCGCGGTCGGCCGATCCGACGCCCACGTCCGCCCGGAGCACGCTCTGACCTGGGGCTTCGGGCGCTCCGTTGCCCTGGAACGACCGGAGTCCTGGGGCGGCCTGCTCGACCTGCCCGCCGAGCTGGACCGCCGTTCGGCGGCCCGGGTCGCCGCCGTGCTGGCCGGCGCCTACGGTGCGGAGGACCAGATCGCCGTCCGGGGCAGCGGCGTCCACGTCCGCCGGCTCGGGCCGGCCCCGGCACCCCGCGGCGCCGCCTGGCGCCCGCGCGGCACCGTCCTGATCGCGGGCGGCACCGGTGGCCTGGGCGCCGAGGTGGCCCGCTGGGCCGCCGCGAACGGCGCCGAGCGCCTGATCCTGGTGTCCCGCCGCGGCGCAGGGGCACCCGGCGCCGCCGACCTGCTGACGGAGCTGCAAGCCGTGCTCCCTGCCGCCGACGCACACGCCAGCGACCACGCCAACCGCGCTGCTGCCGAGGCGCGCCCGGTCGACCGCGCGGACCGGGCTGCCGTCGAGGTGCACGCCTGTGACCTCGCCGACCGCGCCGCCGTCGAGGCCCTGCTGAAGGCCGTCGGATCCGTCAACGTGGTCGTGCACGCCGCCGGGGTCAGCGAGGAGGTCGCGCTCACCGACGCCGACCCCGCGCACCTCGACCGCGTCGTCCGCGGCAAGGTCGACGGCGCCCTGCACCTCGACGAGCTGGCCGGGGACGTGGACGCGTTCGTCGTGTTCTCCTCCATCTCCGGTGTCTGGGGCAGCGGCCGGCAAGCGGCCTACGGTGCCGCCAACGCCGCCCTCGACGCGCTGATCGCCCGCCGCCGGGCAGCAGGCCGGCCCGGCACCGCCGTCGCCTGGGGCCCGTGGGCCCGGGTCGGCATGGCCGCCGCCGAGGAGACGGCCGGTCAGCTGCGCCGCCACGGCCTCACCCCGCTCGACCCGGCACGCGCCCTCGCGGTCCTGGCCAGTGCCGTCGGTGCTGGCGAGGACCAGGTGACCGTCGCGGACGTGCGCTGGGACGACTTCCTGCCACTGTTCACCGCGAGCCGCGCCCGCCCGCTGTTCGCGCTCCTGCCGGAGGCGACCCCCGCCGCCGCACCCGCGCCGACTTCCGGCCTCGCCGCGCGCCTGGCCGGGCTTACCCCGGCCGACCGCCAGCGCACCGTCCTCGACCTGGTCCGCGCGGACGTCGCCGCCGTGCTGGGGCACGCCGGCGCCGGATCCGTCGCACCGGACCGGGCGTTCAAGGACCTCGGTTTCGACTCGCTGACCGCGGTCGAACTGCGCAACCGCCTGCGCACCGCCACCGGCGTGGCGCTGCCCGCCACCCTCGCATTCGACCATCCGAGCGCCGAGCGGCTCGCCGCTTTCGTGCTGGCCGAGGTCACCGGTGTCGCTGATGCTCCCGAGATCCACGTGCCGGCCACGGCCGCCGCGGACGACGATCCGATCGTCATCGTCGGGATGGGCCTGCGCCTGCCCGGCGGCGTGGAGTCACCCGAGCAGTACTGGGATCTGCTGGCCGGCGGTGCCGAAGGCATCGGCGCCTTCCCCACCGACCGCGGCTGGGACCTGGACCGCCTTTACCATCCGGACCCGGACCACCCGGGCACGTTCTACGCCCAGCAGGCCGGCTTCCTCAGCGGCGCCGGCGACTTCGACGCGGGGCTGTTCGGCATCTCGCCGCGCGAGGCCACCGCGATGGACCCGCAGCAGCGCCTCCTGCTGGAAACCTCATGGGAGGCGCTGGAACGCGCTGGCGTCGACCCGCGCGGGCTCGCCGGCCAGCCGGTCGGCGTCTATGTCGGCGCGGCGTTCATGGGCTACGGCACCGACTCCGCCGACGGCCTGGAAGGTCACCTGCTGACCGGCACCGCGTCCTCGGTCATCTCGGGCCGCATCTCCTACGCCTTCGGCCTGGAGGGCCCGGCGGTCACGGTCGACACGGCCTGCTCGTCGTCGCTGGTGGCTTTGCACCTGGCGGCGCAGGCGCTGCGCTCGGGTGAGTGCTCGATGGCCCTCGTCGGTGGCGTGACGGTGATGCCGACCCCGGACATCTTCGTGGAGTTCTCCCGCCAGCGCGGCCTGGCCGCCGACGGCCGCTGCAAGTCGTTCGGAGCGGGCGCCGACGGGACCGGCTGGTCGGAAGGCGCGGGGATGCTGCTGGTCGAGCGGCTGTCGACGGCGCGCGCGGCCGGACATGCGGTCCTGGCAGTGGTCCGGGGGACCGCGGTCAACCAGGACGGCGCTTCCAACGGGCTCACGGCGCCGAACGGTCCCGCGCAGCAGCGGGTGATCCGCCAAGCTCTGGCCAACGCCGGGCTGACCACCGCTGAAGTGGACGCGGTGGAGGCGCACGGCACCGGCACTACGCTGGGTGACCCGATCGAGGCGCAGGCCCTGCTCGCCACTTACGGCCAGGACCGTGTTGATGGGCCGCTGTGGCTGGGGTCGGTGAAGTCGAACATCGGTCACACCCAGGCCGCTGCCGGTGTCGCCGGCATCGCCAAGATGATCCTCGCGATGCGGCACCAGACGCTGCCTGCGACCCTGCACGCCGCCGACCGCTCGCCGCACATCGACTGGTCCACCGGCGACGTCGCCCTGCTCACCGAGGCGCAGCCGTGGGCCGCGGGTGACCGCCCCCGCCGCGCCGGTGTGTCGGCGTTCGGTGTCTCCGGCACCAACGCGCACGTGATCCTGGAGGAGCCGCCGGCCCCGCCGCAGGAGAAGACGGAAGCGCTGACCTTGCCCGTGGTGCCGGTCCTGGTGTCCGGCCACACGCCGGAGGCACTGGAAGCACAGACGGCGCGGCTGCCGCTCGACGCCAACCTGCCGACGGTCGGTGCCGCCATGGCACGCCGTGCCGCGCTGCCGCATCGCGCCGTGATCCTCGGCGACACCACCATCCGGGGCGTCGCCCAGACCGGCCGCCTGGCGTTCCTGTTCACCGGCCAGGGCGCCCAGCGCCCCGGCATGGGCAAGGGCCTCTACGAGACGTTCCCCGCCTTCGCCGACGCCTACGACGTGGTCGCGGTGCATCTGGACATCGACGAGTCGGCGCTGGATGAGACCGGAAATGCCCAGCCAGCGTTGTTCGCCCTCGAAGTCGCCCTCGCGGCGCTGCTGCGGTCGTGGGGTGTCGTCCCGGACGTGCTGGTCGGCCACTCGATCGGTGAGATCGCGGCCGCGCACGTGGCCGGGGTGCTGTCGCTGGAGGACGCGGCGACGCTGGTGTCCGCGCGTGGCCGTCTGATGCAGGCGCTCCCCGCCGGTGGCGTGATGCTCGCCGTGCAGGCTTCCGAGGACGAGGTCCGTGCGGCGTTCCCCGATGTGGACATCGCGGCGGTCAACGGGCCGCGTGCGGTCGTCGTGTCCGGCATCGAGGCGGACATTTCGCCCGTCGAGCAGCAGGGGTGGAAGACGACCCGGTTGCGGACCAGTCACGCGTTCCACTCGCGGCTGATGGACCCGATGCTCGACGATTTCCGGGCCGTGGTGACCACCCTGACCTTCACCGGCACCGGTGATTGGGCTGACCCCGAGTACTGGGTGCAGCACGTCCGCCGCCCGGTGCGGTTCGCCGACGCGATCGCCGCCCTCGACGGGGTCACCAGCTTCATCGAGCTCGGCCCCGACGGCGTGCTGTCGGCGATGGTCGACGGCGCGGTGCCGATGCTGCGCCGCGACCGTGACGAAGTCACGACCGCGCTGACCGCCCTGGCCATCCTGCACGTGCAGGGCGTGCCGGTCGACTGGACGCCGCTGTTCGCCGGGGTCCGGCCCGCCGACCTGCCCACCTACGCGTTCCAGCGCCAGCGCTACTGGCTGGAGCTGCGGCCCCCGGTCGTCGACGCCGGCTTCTGGACCGCCGTCGACGACGGCTCGCTCGCCGACCGGCTCGGCCTCCCCGCCGACGCCCTCGCCGACGTCCTGCCGGCCCTGACCTCCTGGCGCGACCGGAGCCGGGACCGCGACACCATCGACGGCTGGCGCTACCGGGTCACCTGGGAACCCGCCCAGGCGCGGACCACCCCGCTGACCGGCACCTGGGTCGTGGTCGCCGACACCCCGCTCGCCGCTCTGCTGGAACAGCACGGCGCAACGGTCCGTACCCTGCCGGCCGGAACCCGCACCGACCTGGCCGCCGCCCTGCGGGCCAGCGCACCCACCGGCATCGTCGCGGCCCCCGGCTCGCTCGCCGACGCCCTCACGATCGCCCAGGCCACTGCGGACGCCGCGACCGGTGCCCGGCTCTGGCTGCTCACCCGGCACGCGGTGACGACCGGCCGCTCCGACGGCCCGCCCGACGTGCACCAGGCCGCCATCTGGGGACTCGGCCGCGCCGTCGCCCTGGAACTCCCGGAATCGTGGGGCGGTCTGCTCGACCTGCCCGCCGCACTCGACGCGCGGGCAGCAGGCCGGGTCGTGACCGTGCTGTCCGGCGGGCTCGGCGCCGAGGACCAGATCGCCGTACGCGAAAGTGGTGTGTTCCTGCGACGTCTCACCGCAGCGCCCGCCGCCGGTGGCACCACCTGGCACCCTCGCGGCACCGTGCTGATCGCCGGCGGCACCGGCGGTCTCGGCGCCCAGGTGGCCCGATGGGCGGCCGCGAACGGCGCCGAACGCCTGATCCTGGTGTCCCGCCGCGGCGCCACCGCACCCGGCACCGCCGACCTGCTGACCGACCTGCCCCTGGCCGAGGCGCACGCCTGCGACCTGGCCGACCGCGCGGCCGTCGCAACCCTGCTGGCGGCCGTCGGACCCGTCGACGCGATCGTGCACGCCGCCGGCGTCAGCGAGGACGTCGCCCTCACCGACGCGGACGCCGCACACCTGCACCGCGTCGTCGACGGCAAGGTCGACGGGGCGCTGCACCTCGACGAGCTGGCCGGGGACGTGGACGCGTTCATCGTGTTCTCCTCCATCTCCGGCGTCTGGGGCAGCGCGCAGCAGACCGCCTACGGCGCCGCGAACGCCGCCCTCGACGCGCTGATCGCCCGCCGCCGCGCCGCCGGCCGGCCGGGCACCGCGGTCGCCTGGGGGCCGTGGGCCGAGGCCGGCATGGCTGCCGACGCCGCGGTCGCCGCCCAGCTGCGCCGCCGGGGCCTGACCCCGATGGCCCCCGGCCGGGCGCTCGCCGCGCTCGCCCTGGCCGTCGGCTCCGGCGACGAACAGGTCACCGTCGCCGACGTGCGCTGGGACGAGTTCCTGCCGCTGTTCACGGCGAGCCGGGCCCGGCCGTTCTTCGACCGGCTGCCCGAGGCCGCGGCCCTGACCGCCACCCCGACGACCGACACCGGCCTGGCCGGCAGCCTCGCCGCCCTGCCGGCGGCCGACCGGCACCGTCACGTGCTGAACCTGGTCCGCGCCGAGGTCGCCACGGTCCTCGGCCACACTTCGCCGACGGCGGTCGAACCGGCCCGGGCGTTCAAGGAGCTCGGCTTCGACTCGCTGACCGCGGTCGAGCTGCGCAACCGCCTGCGCACGGCGACCGGGCTCACGCTGCCCGCGACGATGGCCTTCGACCACCCGGACACCGAGCGGCTGGCCGCCTTCGTTCTCGACCAGATCACCGGCGCCGACGCCCCGGCTGCGGCGACCATTGGCGCGACGGCGGCCGACGACGACCCGATCGTCATCGTCGGTTTGGGTGTGCGCCTGCCCGGCGGCGTCCGTACCCCGGAGCAGTACTGGGACCTGGTCGCGGGCGGCCGCGACGGCATCGGTGCCTTCCCGGCCGACCGCGGCTGGGACCTCGACGCCCTCTACCACCCGGACCCCGAGCACCCCGGCACGTCCTACACCCGGCACGGCGGTTTCCTCGACAGTGCCGCCGAGTTCGACGCCGGCCTGTTCGGCATCTCCCCGCGCGAGGCCACCGCGATGGACCCGCAGCAACGCCTGCTGCTGGAGACCTCGTGGGAGGCGTTCGAGTCCGCCGCCGTCGACCCGCTCGGCCTGCGCGGCGAGCAGGTCGGCGTGTTCGTCGGCGCCTCGTTCATGGGCTACGGCGGCGGGCCCGGCGAGGCGGCAGACGGCCTCGAAGGCCACATGCTCACCGGCACGGCCTCGTCGGTGATGTCCGGCCGGATCTCCTACGCCTTCGGCCTGGAAGGCCCGGCGGTCACCATCGACACCGCGTGCTCGTCGTCACTGGTCGCGCTGCATCTCGCCGCGCAGGCGCTGCGCTCCGGTGAATGCTCGATGGCCCTCGTCGGCGGTGTCACGGTGATGCCGAACGCGGATGTGTTCGTGGAGTTCTCGCGGCAGCGCGGTTTGGCACCCGACGGGCGCTGCAAGTCGTTCGGTGCCGCGGCGGATGGCACGGGTTGGTCGGAGGGCGCGGGGATGCTGCTGGTTGAGCGTCTTTCCGCGGCTCGCGCTTCCGGGCATCACGTTCTTGCCGTGGTACGGGGGACAGCCGTCAACCAGGACGGCGCCTCCAACGGGCTCACCGCGCCGAATGGTCCCGCGCAGCAGCGGGTGATCCGTCAAGCTCTGGCCAATGCCGGGTTGAGTGCCGCCGATGTCGACGTGGTGGAGGCGCATGGCACCGGCACCACGCTGGGTGACCCGATCGAGGCACAGGCCCTGCTGGCGACCTACGGCCAAGACCGTGCTGATGGGCCGCTCTGGCTGGGCTCGGTGAAGTCGAACATCGGTCACACCCAGGCGGCGGCCGGTGTCGCCGGCATCGCGAAAATGGTCCTGGCCATGCGGCACGAGCTGCTGCCGGCCACCCTTCACGCCGAAGAGATCTCACCGCACGTCGACTGGTCCACCGGCGACGTCGAGCTGTTGACGCAGGCGCAGCCGTGGGCCGCGGGTGACCGCCCGCGCCGCGCCGGTGTGTCGGCGTTCGGTGTCAGCGGCACCAACGCCCACGTGATCCTGGAGGAGGCACCGCCTGCTCCCCGGCAGCCCGCCGCCACGCCGTTGCCGCTGATCCCGGTGCCGGTCAGCGGCAACACCGCAGCCGCCCTGCACGCCCAGGCCCGGCAGTGGGCCACCACCCCGGCAGCCGGCCTGCGGGCACTCGCCGCGGCCGCCGCGCACCGGCCCGCGCTCACCCACCGCGCGGTGGTCCTGGCCGCGGACCCCGACGCACTCACCGCCGGCCTGGACGCCATCGTGGCGGGCACCGCGCCACTGACCGGGACCGCCCGTCCCGGCCGACTCGGTTTCCTCTTCACCGGCCAGGGCGCCCAACGCCCCGGCATGGGCCGGGGTCTCTATGAGGCGTTCCCGGTGTTCGCCGATGCCTACGACGCGGTCGCGGTGCATCTGGACATCGATGAGACCGCGCTCGACGAGACCGGAAATGCCCAGCCGGCGCTGTTCGCCCTCGAAGTAGCCCTCGCGGCGCTGCTGCGGTCGTGGGGCGTCGTCCCGGACGTCCTGGTCGGGCACTCGATCGGTGAGATCGCGGCCGCGCACGTCTCCGGGGTGCTGTCCCTCGACGACGCGGCGACGCTGGTGTCCGCCCGGGGCCGGCTGATGCAGGCGCTCCCGGCCGGCGGCGTGATGCTCGCGGTGCAGGCCTCGGAAGAGGCCGTCCGCGCGGCGTTCCCCGATGTCGACATCGCGGCGGTCAACGGGCCACGAGCGGTCGTCGTGTCCGGCGTCGAGGCAGACATTTCGCCCATTGAAGGCCAGGGATGGAAGACGACCCGGCTGCGGACCAGTCACGCGTTCCATTCCCGGCTGATGGACCCGATGCTGGACGAGTTCCGGGCCGTGGTGCGCGGGCTGACCTTCCACGAGCCGGCGGTCGCGGTCGTCTCCAGCGTCGACCCGCACGCGCGCTGGACCGACCCGGAGTACTGGGTGCGGCAGGTCCGCGAGCCGGTGCGCTTCGCCGACGCGGTCGCGGCCCTGCCGGACGTGACCAGCTTCGTCGAGGTCGGCCCGGACGCGGTGCTCACCGCCCTCGCCGAGAACGCGGTCCCGATGCTGCGCCGCGACCGCGACGAGGTCACCACCGCGCTGACCGCGCTCGCCACCCTCTACGTCCGCGGCGTACCGGTCGACTGGACCGCACTGCACCCCGGCGTCCGGCCGGCCCCGCTGCCGACCTACGCCTTCCAGCGGCAGCGGTTCTGGATCAACCCCGGCCGCGGTACCGGTGACCTGGGCGCCGCCGGCCTGACCGACGCCGGGCACCCGCTGCTCGGCGCGGTCGTCCCGGTCGCCGACGGCTCCGGCGTGCTGCTCACCGGCCGGCTGTCGCTGCGCACCCACGCCTGGCTGGGTGACCACGTGGTCAACGGTGTGGTGCTGCTGCCCGGCACCGCGCTGCTGGAACTCGCCGTGCAGGCCGCCCACCGGGCCGGCTGCGACACCGTCGAGGAGTTGACCCTGCACGCGCCGCTGGTCATCCCGGCCAGCGGTGCCGTCCAGCTGCAGGTCCGGGTTGGTGAACCCGGCGAGCTGGGACGCCGCGACGTGCACGTCCACTCCCGTACCGACGGCGAGCATGGCGACTGGCAGCACCACGCCGGTGGGTCCGTGCTGCCCGCCGGGGCTCCGGCCGCGGGTGCGCCGGATTCCTGGCCGCCGGCCGGGGCCGTGCCGGTGCCGCTGGACGGCTGCTACGCCGGGCTCAGCGAGCTCGGCCTCGACTACGGGCCCGCGTTCCAGGCCCTGCGCGAGGTCTGGCGGTCCGGCGACGAGCTGTTCGCCGAGGTCGCCCTCGACGACGAGCAGCAGCGCACCGCGCCGCGGTTCGCCGCCCACCCCGCGCTGATCGACGCGGCACTGCACGCGCTGAGCCTGACCGGCGGCACCGGCGACACCTCGGCCCGGCTGCCGTTCAGCTGGTCCGATGTCACCGTGCACGCCACCGGCGCGGATCGGCTGCGGGTGCGGCTCACCCTGGCCGGGGACGCCGTGCGGCTGGCGGCGTTCACCTCCGCCGGGGAGCCGGTGCTCACCGCGGGGTCGCTGGTGCTGCGCCCGGTGCCGTCGGCCCGGCCCGGCGCCGCCGACCTCTACGCGGTCCGGTGGACCCCGCTGCCGGCACCGGCACCCGCCGGCACCGACGGCTGGACCGTGCTCGGCACCGCCCTGCCCGAGCTGCCGACCTTGCCTGCCGGCGACATGCTGGGTGCCCCGGTTGTCGTTGTGCCGGCCGGTGGCACCGCCGAACAGACCACCGAGGAAGTCCGCCGGATCCTCGGCATCCTGCAGCGTGCCCTGGCCACCGACTCGCGGCTCGTCGTGCTCACCCGCGACGCGATGCTGCCCCGCACCGCAATCGGTGACCTCGCCGGCGCGGCCGTCTGGGGCCTGCTGCGCAGCGCCCAGCAGGAGAACCCGGGCCGGTTCGTGCTGGCCGACCTCGACGACGACCCGGCGTCGTGGCGGCTGCTCACCGCCGCGGCGGCCACCGGCGAACCGCAGCTGGCGATCCGCGCCGGCGTACTGCTCGCACCCCGGCTGGCCCGCGCCGTCCCGGATGCGCCCGCACCCGAGACGCCCGGCACCGGCCTGTTCGGTACCGGCACGGTGCTGGTCACCGGCGGCTCCGGCGCGCTCGCCGGTCGGGTCGCCCGGCACCTGGCCAGCGCCCACGGCGTACGCCACCTGCTGCTGCTCAGCCGCTCCGGCGGCGGCACCGCCCTCGCCGAACAGCTGCGCGCCACCGGCACCCACGTCACGCTCGCCGCCGCCGACGTGGCCGACCGCGACGCCCTCGCCGCGGTGCTCGCCGGCATCCCGGACGCCCACCCGCTGACCGCCGTGGTGCACACCGCCGGGGTCCTGGCCGACGGCATCGCCGAGACGATGACCGCCGACCAGCTCGACCGGGTGCTGCGCCCCAAGGTGGACGGCGCCCGGCACCTGCACGAGCTCACCAGCGACCGGGACCTGGCGGCGTTCGTGCTGTTCTCCTCGGCCTCGGCGCTGTTCGGCACGCCCGGACAGGCCAACTACGCCGCGGCGAACGCGTTCCTGGACGCGCTCGCCCGGCACCGCCGCGACCTCGGGCTGCCCGGGCACGCCCTGGCGTGGGGCCCGTGGGCCGACGGCGGCATGGCCGGTGAGCTGTCCGAGAACGATCGGCAGCGGATGGCCCGCGCCGGGGTGCTGGCGTTCGACGAGCAAGACGGCCTCGCGGCGTTCGACGCGGCTTTGGCCGTACCGGCCGCCGAGGTGGTGCCGATCCGCCTGGACCTGGCCGCCGTGCAGGCCGGCGGGGACGTTCCGCCGCTGCTCGGAGCGCTGGTACGTCGTACCCCCGTGCGGGTTTTGCCATCGGCGGAGGCCGCGCCGATCGGCGGACGTCTCGCCGCGCTCGCCCCCGCCGACCAGCTCGGGATGCTGCTCGACCTGGTGCACGGCCACGTCGCGACGGTGCTCGGGCACGCCGACGCGAGCGCCATCGAACCCACTCGCGGTTTCCTGGACCTGGGCTTCGACTCGCTGACCGCGGTCGAGCTGCGCAACGGCCTGACCGCGGCCACCGGGCTGCGCCTGCCCGCGACCGTCATCTTCGACTACCCGGCCCCGGCCGACCTGGCCGCGCACCTGCGCGACCAGCTGGCACCGGCCGCACCGCCGCTGCCCGCCCTGGCCGAGCTGGACCGCCTCGAGACGGCACTCGGCGCCGACGGGCTCGACCCGCAGGTCCGCGACCAGATCGCGGTGCGGCTGCGCAAACTGCTCGCCGCGTGGCAGCCGGTCGACGCCGTCGCCGGTCAGCTCGACGAGGCCAGCGACGACGAGATGTTCGCCTTCATCGACAACGAGCTGGGCCTGTGAACCCTGGGGCCGGGTAGGGGTTGAGGGGGTTGGCGGGGGCTCCTAGCGTCCGCGGCGGTGCCGCTCGTCCGCGGCGCCGCCGGAGTGGGGTGAGGCGCGGTGTCGTCGAGTGAGCAGAAGCTGCGGGACTATCTCAAGCGGGTGACCGCGGACCTGCACCAGACCCGCAAACGGCTGGCCGAGGTCGAGGCCGGCACCCGGGAGCCCATCGCCATCATCGGCATGGCGTGCCGTTATCCGGGTGGCATCACCAGCCCGGACGAGCTGTGGGACCTGGTCGCCGACGGTCGTGACGGCATCGGCCCGTTCCCCGGTGACCGGGGCTGGGACGTCGACGGGCTCTACCACCCGGATCCCGACCACCCCGGCACCTCCTACGCCCGCGAGGGCGGCTTCCTCTACCAGGCGGCCGACTTCGACCCGGACGTCTTCGGCATCTCGCCCCGCGAGGCCCTGGCCATGGACCCGCAGCAGCGCCTGCTGCTGGAGACCGCCTGGGAGGCCGTCGAACGCGCCGGACTGGACCCGCTCGGCCTGCGCGGCAGCCGCACCGCCGTCTACACCGGGCTGATGTACCACGACTACGCCGCCCGGCTGCTCGACGTGCCCGACGACGTGGAGGCGTACCTCGGCACCGGCAACTCGGGCAGCGTGGCGTCCGGACGGATCGCCTACACGCTCGGGCTGGAAGGCCCGGCGCTCACCGTCGACACCGCCTGCTCGTCGTCGCTGGTCGCGCTGCACCTCGCGGCACACGCCCTGCAGTCCGGCGAATGCGACCTGGCCCTCGCCGGCGGCGCTGCCGTGATGGCCACCCCGGACACGTTCATCGGGTTCTCCCGGCAGCGCGGGCTGGCCGCGGACGGGCGGTGCAAGTCGTTCGCGGCGGCCGCCGACGGCACCGGCTGGGGCGAGGGCGCCGGCATGCTGCTGGTCGAACGGCTCTCCGACGCCCAGCGCCTCGGCCATCCGATCCTCGCCGTGGTGCGTGGCACCGCGGTCAACCAGGACGGCGCGTCCAGCGGGCTGACCGCGCCGAACGGCCCGGCGCAGCAGCGCGTCATCCGGGCCGCCCTCGCAGCCGCCGGGATCGGGGCGCGCGACGTCGACCTGGTCGAGGCGCACGGCACCGGCACCACCCTGGGTGACCCGATCGAGGCGCAGGCGGTGCTCGCCGCGTACGGCCAGGACCGGGCCGAACCGCTGCGGCTCGGCAGCATCAAATCCAACCTTGGCCACACCCAGGCCGCCGCGGGTGTCGCCGGCATCATCAAGGTCGTCCAAGCGATGCGGCACAGCGTGCTGCCGCGCACCCTGCACGTGGATGAGCCGACGCCGCAGGTGGACTGGGCCGCCGGCAACGTCGCGCTGCTCACCGAGGCGCTGCCGTGGCCGGCCGGCGATCGTCCCCGGCGTGCGGGTGTGTCGTCGTTCGGGATCAGCGGTACCAACGCGCACGTCATCGTCGAGGAACCCCCGGCCGCCGCGGCTGCCGCGCCTGCCGAAGCGCGCCGGATGGTGCCGCTGATCGTCACCGCTCCCGACCCTGAGGCGCTGCGCCGCCAGGCGGGGGAGCTGAGCCGCTATCTCGCCGCGCATCCCGGCGCCGCAATGACCGACGTGGCCCGTGCCACCGCGCGGCGCGCCACCCTGCAGCACCGCGCGGTGTTCCTGGCGACCACCGCGGACGGCCCGCAGGCGGCCGCGGCCACGCTGACCGCCTGGGCCGGCGGCGCGGCGGTGCCCGGCGTCGTCGAGGCCGTCGCGGCACGCGGCAAGTGCGCGTTCCTGTTCACCGGGCAGGGCTCCCAACGCGCCGGCATGGGCGCCCAGCTCGCCGCGGAGTTCCCCGCCTACACGCGGGCCCTGGCCGCGGTGAGCGCCGCCCTCGATCCGCACCTCGACAGGCCCCTGGCCACCGTCCTCGACGACGCGGAGCTGCTGCAGCGCACCGAGTATGCCCAGCCGGCCATCTTCGCCGTCGAAGTGGCCCTGCACGCCCTGCTCGAGCATTGGGGCATCCGGCCGGACGCCGTGGTCGGCCACTCGATCGGTGAGATCGCCGCCGCGCACGTCACCGGCGTGCTGTCGCTCGACGACGCAGCCACCCTGGTCACCGCGCGGGGCCGGCTGATGCAGGCGCTGCCTGCAGGTGGCGCGATGCTGGCGGTGCGAGCGTCGGAGGACGAGGTCCGTGCCGCGTTCCCGGATGTCGACATTGCGGCGGTCAACGGGCTGGGTGCGGTGGTGGTGTCGGGTCCCTCTGCGGACATTTCGCCCATCGAAGCGCACGGGTGGAAGGCGACGCGGCTGCGGACCAGCCACGCGTTCCACTCCCGGCTGATGGAGCCGATGCTCGACGACTTCCGTACCGTCGTGCGCGGGCTCACCTTCACCGGCAGCGGCGCGTGGGCTGACCCGGAGTACTGGGTGCGGCACGTGCGGGCTACCGTGCGCTTCGCCGACGCGGTCGACGAGCTGACCGGCGTCACCCGGTTCATCGAGGTCGGCCCGGACGCGGTGCTGTCCGCGCTGGTACCGGGCGCGGTACCGGTGCTGCGCCGCGGGCACGACGAGGTCACCACCGCGCTGACCGCGCTCGCCGAGACGGCCGCCCGGGCACCTGTCGACTGGGACGCCGTGCTGCCCGGCGCGGGGCGGGTGGAGTTGCCCCCGTACGCCTTTAACCGCCGCCGGTTCTGGCTGGACTCCGTGCCCGCCGCCGTGCCCGGCACCGACGCCTGGCGCTACCGCGTCGCCTGGCACCCGGCACCCGAACCGGCACCGGCCACCCTGACCGGCACCTGGCTGCTCACCGGCGACGACGGCACCCTCGCCGACCTGCTGCGCGCCGCCGGCGCCACCGTCACCGACCGGCCCGGACCGGGCCTGACCGGCGTCCTGGCCGCCGTCGCCACCCCCGCCGAAGCCCTGGACGTCCTGCAGCAGGGCATCGCGGCGCCACACTGGTTCCTCACCCGGCGTGCGGTCGCCACCGGCCCCACCGACCCGGCAGCCCTGCTCGGCCCGGCCGGCGCGTGGGGACTGGCGCGGGTCGCCGCCCTGGAACACCCGGACCGGTGGGGCGGGCTCGTCGACGTGCCGGACCGGCTCGACGGCGCCACACCCGACCGGCTGGTGGCCGTGCTCGCCGGCGGGCTCGGCAGCGAGGACCAGGTCGCCGTGCGCGAGCCGGGCGTGCTGCTGCGCCGCGTCGTCGCCGCACCGCTGCCACCGGGCGCCCGCTCCTGGGAGCCGTCCGGCACCGTGCTGGTCACCGGCGGCACCGGCGGCCTCGGCGCCGAGGTGGCCCGGTGGGCGGCCGGGCGCGGGGCACACCGGCTGATCCTGGTCTCCCGCCGCGGCGCCGACGCCCCCGGCGTCACGGAGCTGCTCGCCGCGCTGCCGCAGGCCGAGGTGCACGTCTGCGACCTGGCGGACCGTTCCGCCGTGGCGCACCTTCTGGACGCCGTGGGCCCGGTCGACACCGTGGTGCACGCCGCCGGGATCAGCGAGGACCTGCCGCTCGCCGACGAGGACCGCGCCCACCTGCGCGCCGTCGCGGCCGGCAAGGTGGACGGCGCCGAACACCTCGACGCCCTGCTGCCCGCCGCGCACCTGATCGTCTTCTCCTCGATCGCCGGCGTCTGGGGCAGCGCGGGCCAGGCGGCGTACGCGGCGGCCAACGCGGCCCTCGACGCGCTGGTGGCCCGCCGCCGGGCCGCCGGCCGGCCCGCCACCGCGGTCGCCTGGGGACCCTGGGCGCGCATCGGCATGGCCGCCGACGACCGGATCGCCGAGCAGTTGCGCCGCCGCGGCCTCACCCCGATGGCACCGGCCCGGGCCCTGGACGCGCTCGCCCTGGCCGTCGGCGCCGAGCAGGCCCTGGTCACCATCGCCGACGTGGACTGGGACCGGTTCGTCCCGGTGTTCTCCGCGGCCCGGCACCGGCCGCTGATCGCCGACCTGCTGCCGGAACCCGAGCCGGCCCCGTCCGGCCCCGCCCTCTCGGACCTGGCCGCGCGGCTCGACGCCGCCGAGCCGGCCGAACGGGATCGGATCCTGCTGAAACTGGTCCGCGACCAGGTCGCCGTGGTGCTCGGGCACACCTCGGGCGCCGCGGTCGCACCCGCCCGGGCCTTCACCGAGCTCGGGTTCGACTCGCTGACCGCCGTCCAGCTGCGCGATCGGCTGATCACCGCCACCGGCGTCCCGCTCGCACCGACGGTCGTCTTCGACCACCCGAACGCCGAGTCGCTCGCCGGTCACCTGCGGCAGGCGCTGGCACCCGTCGCGGCGCCGGTCGCGCTCAGCGACGCCGAGATCCGGGCGGCGCTGGCCGCCGTCGACCTCGCGCGGCTGCGCGAATCCGGGCTGCTGGCCCGGCTGCTGGCGCTGGCACCGGCGGCACCGACGCCACCGGCCGACGGGAACTTCGACGCGATGGACGTCGACGACCTGGTCAAGCTCGCCCTCGACTTCTGACCGCCTTCCTGCCTTCTCGCTGTCCTGAGCGGAGAACTCCATGACCCAGCCGGACCCGAAGCTCGTCGACGCCCTGCGCAACTCGCTGAAGGAGATCGACCGGCTGCGCCGGCAGCAGCGCGAGGCCGACGCGCGGGCCGCCGAGCCGATCGCGGTGGTCGGGATGGCCTGCCGCTATCCCGGCGATGTGCGCGGCCCCGACGACCTGTGGCGGCTGGTCGCCGACGGCCGCGACGCCGTCGGTGACTTCCCGGCCGACCGCGGCTGGGACCTGACCGGGCTGTTCAGCGACGACCCGGACGCCGCCGGCACCTCGTACGCGCGGGCCGGCGGGTTCCTGCACGACGCCGGTGACTTCGACGCGTCGCTGTTCGGCATCAGCCCGCGCGAGGCCCGCGCCATGGACCCGCAACAGCGGCTGCTGCTGGAGTGCGCCTGGGAGGCGTACGAACGCGCCGGGCTGGACCCGCTCGGCCGCCGCGGCGACCGCACCGGCGTGTTCACCGGCAGCAACGACCAGGACTACCTCGGCCTGCTCGGCGACCACCCCGGCGAGCTGGAGGGCCACCTCGGCACCGGTAACGCCGCCAGCGTGCTCTCCGGCCGGCTCGCCTACACGTTCGGCCTCGAGGGCCCCGCGGTCACCGTCGACACCGCGTGCTCGTCGTCGCTGGTCGCGCTGCACCTAGCCGTACAGGCGCTGCGGTCCGGCGACATCGACCAGGCCCTGGTCGCGGGGGTGCTGGTGATGGCGACGCCGGGCACCTTCCTGGAGTTCTCCCGGCAGCGAGGCCTGGCCGCCGACGGCCGGTGCAAGTCGTTCGCGGCCGGCGCCGACGGCACCGGCTGGGGTGAGGGTGCCGGCGTGCTGCTGGTCGAGCGGCTCTCCTCGGCGCGCTCGGCGGGCCGCCCGGTGCTGGCCGTGGTGCGCGGCACCGCCGTCAACTCCGACGGCGCCTCCAACGGGCTGACCGCCCCGAACGGCCCATCGCAACGGCGGGTCATCCGGGCGGCGCTGGCCGACGCCGGGCTCACCACCGCGGAGGTCGACGCGGTCGAGGCGCACGGCACCGGCACCACGCTGGGTGACCCGATCGAGGCGCAGGCGCTGCTCGCGACGTATGGCCAGGACCGCGCCGACGGGCCGCTGTGGCTCGGCTCGCTCAAGTCGAACATCGGGCACACCCAGGCCGCCGCGGGTGTCGGCGGCATCATCAAAATGGTCCAGGCCATGCGCCACGCTGTCCTGCCGGCCACCCTGCACGTCGACGCGCCCACCCCGAAGGTCGACTGGTCGTCCGGCGCGGTGCAGCTGCTCACCCAGGCCCGGCCCTGGCCCGAGCAGGGCCGCCCGCGCCGTTCGGCGGTGTCCTCGTTCGGGATGAGCGGCACCAACGCCCACGTCATCCTCGAGCAGGGCGACCCGGGACCGGTCCTCGAGCCGGCTACGCCGGAAACGACCGCGCCGGTCCCGCTGCTGCTGTCCGGCGCCGGTCCCGCTGCTCTTCAGGCACAAGCCGCGATGGTACGAACAATCGCCGCGACCGGAGTCCCGCTGCCGTCGATCGGTGCCACCCTGACCCGTCGCGCCGCCCTGAGTGACCGGGCGGTGGCCTGGGACCTCGACAGCCTCGCCACGGTCGAATCCGGACACGCCGCGACGAGCGCCCTGGACTCCTCCGACGTCGTGTTCGTCTACCCCGGCCAGGGCGGCCAGTGGCTGCACATGACGGTCGGGCTGCTGGACTCACCGGCGTTCGCCGACCGGCTGCGCGAGTGCGACGCCGCGCTGCGCCCGCACGTCGGGTTCTCGGTGGAGCAGGTACTGCGCTCCGACGGCGACTGGCTGACCCGCGTCGAGGTGGTGCAGCCGGTCCTGTGGGCCGTCGGCGTGGCCCTCACCGCCTGGTGGGAGTCCTACGGTGTCACCCCCGCCGCCGTGGTCGGCCACTCGCAGGGTGAGGTCGTCGCGGCCGTGGTGGCCGGCGCGCTCACCGTCGAGGACGGTGCCCGGGTGGTCGCGGCACGCTCCCGGGTGCTGCCCGGGCTCACCGGCGACGGCGGCATGCTCTCGGTCAACGCCCCCGCCGCCGACGTCGAGACCTGGCTGACGCAGGACTGGCCCGACCTGGTGGTCGCCGCGGTCAACGGCCCGGCCCAGGTCATCGTGGCGGGGCCGCGGCACCGGCTGGAGGCGTTCGTGCCGTGGGCCGAGAGCCGCGACATCCGCGCCCGGCTCGTCGAGGTCCGCTACGCGTCGCACTCGCCGCAGGTCGAGCAGGTCCGCGACGAGATCCTCGCCGCCGTGACCGACGTGCGCGGGGTGGTGCCGCGCATCCCGTGGTACTCCACCGTCACCGGTGAGCGCGTCACCACCGCGCCGGACGCCGGGTACTGGTGGACCAACCTGCGCGAGCAGGTCCGCTTCGCGCCGGTGATCCAGCAGCTCGCCGCCGACGGCTTCCAGCTGTTCGCCGAGGTCTCCGGGCACCCGGTGCTCACCGTGGCGCTGGAGCAGTGCGCGCCCGACGCCGGGATCTGGGGGACGTTGCGCCGCGGCGAGGACGGCCCGGCGGCCCGGATCCGCGCGCTCGGCGACGCCTGGACGCGGGGCGTCGCCGTGGACTGGTCACCGTGGTTCGCCGGGGTGCGCTGGTTGCCGGAGCTGCCGACGTACCCGTTCCAGCGCCGCCGGCACTGGCTGACCGCGGACGAGCAGCGCCGCGACCGGGGTGCCGACCCGGAGTTCTGGGCGGCCGTCGACGCGGGCGCCACGTCGTTCGCCGGCGAGCTCGGCCTCGACCCGGCCGTGGTCGCGCCGGTGCACGACCGGCTGAGCTCCTGGCGGGAGCACCGCACCCGCGAGTCCACCATCGACGCCTGGCGCTACGCGGTGACCTGGGCCGCCCGCCCGGCCCCCGCCCCGGCGAGCCCCACCGGCCGCTGGCTGCTGATCCGCCCGGACCTCGACGGTCTCCTCCCCGGCCCCGACCTGGCCGGGCTCTTCCCCGATGCCGACGTCGACGTCGTGGTGCTGGACGGCGCCGCCGACCGAGCCGTCGTGGCCGCGGCCCTGCCCACCGGCCCGTATGCCGGGGTGGTGTCGCTGCTGGCCCTCGACGACCGCCCGGTGCCCGGCCGGCCGCTGGTCAGCCGGGGTCTGGCCGGCACCCTGACGCTGTTCCAGGCCCTCGGCGACGCGGGCCTCGAAGCACCCGTGCACGTGCTCACCCGCGGCGCCGTCGGCGTCGGCGGACCACCGTCGAGCCTCGGCCAGGCGCAGGTCTGGGGCCTGGCCCGGATCGCCGGCGTGGAGCTGCCGGGCCGGTGGGGCAGCCTGATCGACCTGCCCGAGCAGCTCGACGACCGGGCCCGCGAAACCCTCGCCGCCGTGCTGGCCGGCGCCCTCGGCCCGGATGACCAGCTGGCGATCCGCGACACCGGGCTGTGCGCGCGCCGCGTCACCCCGGCACCGGCGCGCCGCCGGACCCCGCCCTGGCGGCCCCGTGGCACCGTCCTGATCACCGGCGGCACCGGCGCGCTCGGCTCCCGGGTCGCCCGCTGGGCCGCCGCCAACGGCGCCGAACGCCTCGTGCTGACCAGCCGGCGCGGCCCGGACGCCCCCGGCGCCGCGGACCTGCACGACGAGCTGACCGCGGCCGGCACCACCGTGGCGATCACCGCCTGCGACCTGAGCGACCGGGCCGCGGTCGCGGCGCTGCTGGCCGGGGTCGGCCCGGTCGACGCCGTGGTGCACGCCGCCGGGACCGGCGCCAACGTGCCGTTCGGCGACACCGGGGTGGACCTGCTCGACGACCTGCTCGCGAGCAAGGTCGCCGGTGCCCTGCACCTGGACGAGCTGGTCGGCGACGTGGACGCGTTCGTCACGTTCTCCTCGCTTTCCGGCGTCTGGGGCAGCCACTCGCACGCCGCGTACGCGGCCGCCAACGCCGCCCTCGACGCACTCGCCGAGCAGCGCCGCGCCCGCGGCGCCCGGATGACCGCGATCGCCTGGGGCACCTGGGCCGACGCCGGGATGGCTTCCGCCGAGGTGGGCGCGGACCTGCGCCGCCGCGGCGTGATCGCGATGCCGCCGCCGCTGGCGATCGAGGCGCTCAGCCGGGCGGTCGCCGAGGACGACACCACGGTCTGCGTCATCGACGTCGACTGGCCGCGCTTCACCGAGCTGTTCACCGCGCTCCGCCCCCGGCCGCTGATCGGGGACATTCCGGCGGTCCGCGAGGCGCTCACCCGTTCCGCCGACCCCGAGGCGGACCCCACCGGGGCCAGCGGACTCGGCGCCCGGCTGGCCGGACTGCCCCCGGCCGAGCAGCAGCGCGTCGTACTGGAGTTCGTCCGCTCCAGCGCGGCCGCCGTGCTGGGCCACGCCGGCGGCGACGAGATCGCGCCCCGGCGGCCGTTCCGCGACCTGGGCTTCGACTCGCTCACCGCGGTCGACCTGCGCAACCGGCTGCGGGCCGAGACCCGGCTGCCGCTGCCGGCCACCGTCGTGTTCGACCATCCGAACGCCGCCGCCCTCGCCGCGCACCTGCTCGCCCGGGTCGCCGGCACCACCGTTGCCACCCAGCCCGGTGTCGCGGTGGCCAGCGTGGCCGCGCTCGACGAACCGATCGCCATCACCGCGATGAGCTGCCGCTTCCCCGGCGGTGTCACGACACCCGACGACCTGTGGCGGCTGGTGACCGACGGCGTCGACGCGATGTCACCGTTCCCCACCGACCGCGGCTGGTACCTCGGTGACCTGGTCAACGCGGACTCCTCGGTACGCGGCACCACCTACACCAGCGAGGGCGGCTTCCTCGACGACGTCGCCGGATTCGACGCCCGGCTGTTCGGCATCACCCCGCGCGAGGCCGTCGCGATGGACCCGCAGCAGCGCCTGCTGCTGGAATGCTCCTGGGAGGCCCTGGAACGCGCCGGTCTCGACCCGCTCGGCCTGCGCGGCAGCCGCACCGGCATGTACGCCGGCACCAACGGCTCGGACTACCTGTGGTCGATGGGCGTGTTCCCCAGCGAGCTGGAGGGGCACCTCGGCACCGGCAACGCGGCCAGCGTGCTCTCCGGCCGGGTCTCCTACGTCTTCGGCCTCGAGGGACCGGCGATGACCGTCGACACCGGCTGCTCCTCGTCGCTGGTGGCCCTGCACCTGGCCGCTCAGGCCCTGCGCCAGGGCGAATGCGACCTGGCCCTGGTCGGCGGCGTCACGGTGATGTCGACACCCGGCCCGTTCGTCGAGTTCAGCCGCAAGGGCGGCCTGGCCGGCGACGGCCGGTGCAAGTCGTTCGCCGCCGCGGCCGACGGCACCGGCTGGGGCGAGGGCGTCGGCGTCCTGGTCGCCGAGCGGCTCTCCGATGCCCGCGCGGCGGGCCGCCCGGTGCTCGCGGTGATCCGCGGCAGCGCGGTCAACCAGGACGGCGCCTCCAACGGGCTGACCGCGCCGAGCGGCACCGCGCAGCAGAAGGTGATCCGCCAGGCCCTCGCGAACGCCCGCCTGGACCCGGGCGACATCGACGCGGTCGAGGCGCACGGCACCGGCACCACCCTCGGCGACCCGATCGAGGCGAACGCGCTGCTGGCCACGTACGGCGCGGGCCGCACCGGTGAACCGCTCTGGCTCGGCTCGGTCAAGTCGAACCTCGGGCACACCCAGGCCGCGGCCGGCATGGCCGGGCTGATCAAAACGGTGCTCGCGCTGCGGCACGGGATCCTGCCGGCCACCCTGCACGTGGACCGGCCCTCGCCGCACGTGGAGTGGGAGCTCGGCGGTGTCGCCCTGCTCGCCGAGGCCCGGCCCTGGCCCGAGACCGGCCGCCCGCGCCGGGCCGGCGTGTCCGCCTTCGGGGTCAGCGGCACCAACTCCCACGTGATCGTCGAACAGGCACCCGCCGAACCGGACACGACTGAGCCGTCACCCGCCGAGCAGAGCGGGCCGGTGCCGCTGTTGCTGGCCGCCGCCGATGCCGCCGGCCTGGTGGCGCAGGCCGCGACGATGCGCGACGTCCTGGCCGGCGGTGCGGCACCGCTCGACCTCGCCGTCACCCTCGCCGCCCGCGCCGGGCTCACCGAGCGCGCGGTGGCCTGGGACGCCGAAGGCCTGGCCGCGGCCGCGACCGGGGCGGCACCGGTCACCGGCACGGTCCTCGGCTCCGACGTCGTCTTCGTCTACCCGGGACAGGGCGGCCAGTGGCTGCACATGACCGCAGGCCTGCTCGACTCGGCGGCCTTCACCACCCGGCTGCGCGAGTGCGACGCGGCGCTGCTGCCACTGGTCGGCTTCTCGGTGGAGGAGACGCTGCGCTCCGACGGCGACTGGCTGACCCGGGTCGAGATCGTCCAGCCGGTGCTCTGGGCGGTCGGCGTCGCACTCACCGCCTGGTGGCAGTCGTACGGCGTCACCCCCGCGGCCGTGGTCGGGCACTCGCAGGGTGAGGTCGTCGCCGCCGTGGTGGCCGGCGCCATCTCCCTCGACGACGGCGCCCGGGTGGTCGCCGCCCGGTCCCGCGCGCTCGTCGACCTGGACGGCACCGGCGGCATGGCGTCGATCGGCGCCGGCCCGGATGAGGTCGCCGACTGGCTCACCCAGCCGCGCTGGGCCGGGCTGAGCGTCGCCGCGGTCAACTCGCCGGCCATGGTCGTGGTGGCGGGGGAGCGGGCCGCGGTCGAGGCGTTCGTACCGTGGGCGGAGGAGCAGGGCGTCCGCGCCCGGCTGGTCGAGGTCGGCTACGCCTCGCACTCCCCGCATGTCGACCCGGTGCGCGCCGACATGCTCACCGCGCTTGGCGACATGCGCGGCACCACGCCGCAGATCCCGTGGTACTCCACGGTCACCACCGGGCTGGTCACAGAACCGGTCGATGCCGGCTACTGGTGGTCCAACCTGCGGGAACCGGTCCGGCTCGCCCCGGTCGTTGCGGCACTTGCCGCATCGGGGTTCCGGCTGTTCGCCGAAGTGTCCGGGCATCCGGTGCTGACCCTGCCGCTGGAACAGAACGCCCCCGGCGCCGGGGTGTGGTCGACGCTGCGCCGCGGCGAGGACGGCCCGGCCGCGCAGATCCGCGCGCTGGCCCAGGCCTGGGTGCAGGGCGTGGAGGTCGACTGGACCCGGTGGCTCACCGGCGGCCGGCGGCTGCCGGACGCGCCGACCTACCCCTTCCAACACCGCCGCTACTGGCTCTCACCCAGCGACGCCGGCGAGGAGCTGCCCGACCCGGCGGCCACCCTGCGCCAGACCGTCGCCTGGTCCCCGATGCCCCTGGCCGACGATCCCCAGCTCACCGGCCACTGGCTGATCGTCACCCCGCCCGCCGCCGGTGAGATGGCAGCGGCCGTCGAGAAACAGCTGACGGCAGCCGGCGCGACCGTGACCACCCTCGGCCCGGACGGTGAGCTGCCGGACGGCCTCGCCGGGGTCGTCTCGCTGCTGGCCCTCGACGAGAGCCCGCACACCGACCAGCACGCCGTCACCGGTGGTCTGGCCGGCACCGTCGATCTGCTCCGCGCCCTGGCCGGCCGGGACACGCCGCTCTGGGCGCTCACCAGCGGCGCGGTCGAGGCCGGCGGCGAACCAGTGCACCATCCCGGGCAGGCCCAGTTCTGGGGTCTCGGCCGGGTCGCCGCGCTGGAACACCCCCGCAGCTGGGGCGGCCTGATCGACGTGCCGACCGGCTCGGCGGACGGCCTCGCCGCGCTGCTGAGCGCCCCCGGCGGCGAGGACCAGGTGGCCCTGCGGGCCGGGCAGGCCTGGGTGCGGCGGCTGCGACCCGCTCCAGCGGCCGGCTCCGGCGGCTGGCGCCCGCGCGGCACCGTCCTGGTCACCGGCGGCACCGGCTGGCTCGGCGGCCACGCCGCCCGTTGGGCGGCCCGCAACGGCGCGACCGGGATCGTGCTGACCGGCCGCCGGGCCGCCGACAGCCCGGCCCTGCGGGCGCTGCGCGACGAGCTCACCGCATCCGGCGCCCAGGTCACCGTGATCGCCGCCGACCTGACCGATAGTGACCAGGTCCGGGCCCTGGTCGCCGGGCTGCCGGACGACGTCACCGCGGTGGTGCACGCGGCCGGCGTCACCGAGAACACCCCGCTGGCAGACCTGACACCGGCCGGGATCGCCGCGGTGACAGGTGCCCGCGTCACCGGTGCGGTCCTGCTCGACGAGCTGCTGCCGGACCTGGACGCGTTCCTCGTGCTGACCTCGGTCGCCGGGACCTGGGGGACCGCGCGCCACCCCGGGTACGCCGCGGCCGACGCCTTCCTCGACGCGTTTGCTGCCTGGCGCCGCGCCCAGGGCCGGCCCGCCACCTCGATCGCGTGGTCCCCGTGGGCGGGCGGTGGCATCGCCGCCGCGCCCGCCGCCGACGGTTCGCTGCTGCGGCTGGGCATCCGCCCGCTCGACCCGGGCCGTGCCGTGGCCGAGCTGGCGACGGCGCACCCGGCGCTGGTGGCCGCCGACGTCGACTGGGCTCGTTTCCTGCCGGCGTTCGGCATCGCCCGCCCCGGCCTGTTGCTCAGCGAGCTGGAGGCCGCCACCCGTCGAACGGACCGGCCCGGCGATGGCGGCCCGGGTTTCGGCGGCGCGGTGCGCGACGCGCTCGCCGAACCGGCCGGGGACGCCGCCGGCGCGCTGCGCTCCCGGCTCGCCGAGCTGCCGGAGGGCGACGCCGACCGGGAACTGGTCGACCTGCTGCGCGAGCACGTCGCGGCCGTGCTCGGCTTCGAACGGACCGAGAAGATCACGCCGGAGCGGGCCTTCCGGGACATCGGCTTCGACTCGGTCACCGCCGTGGAGCTGCGCAACCGGGTCAACGCGGCGACCGGGCTGCGCCTGCCCGCGACGCTGGTCTTCGACCACCCCACGCCGGCCGCCCTGGCGGCGCACCTGCGGGTGCAGCTGGTGCCCGGCGGTACCCGGTCGGTGCTCGACGACGTCGACGACCTGGAGCGCCGGCTCGCCGGCGGCACTCCGGACACCATCACCGCCACCAAGCTGCGGATCAAGCTGCGGACGCTGCTGTCCGCGCTGGACGGCGGCGCGATCCCGGCCCCGGTGCCGGTGTCCCCGGCCCCGGCGGACGACTCCGACGACGAGCTGCTCAAGTTCATTGATTCCCAGCTCGGACGGGCTTGACCGGTCCCGGTGCTAGGGGAGCGCTAGGGGTGCCCGGCCTCGATCGGGCGTCCCTAGCCTGAGCCTCGGCCGCTGGATCGCCCGCCGCGGCAGGCGGCGGGCGTCGATCGGTACGGCGTACCCGGTGATCCGCAGAGGTGGAGCGTTATGGCGACCGAGGAAACCCTCCGCGACTACCTCAAGTTGGTGACCGCCGAGCTGACACAGACCCGTGGGCGGCTCGCCGAGCGGGAGTCCGCCGAGCAGGAGCCGATCGCCGTCGTCGCGATGAGCTGCCGGTTCCCCGGCGGGGTGGCCTCGCCGGAGGACCTGTGGCGGCTGGTCACCGAGGGCCGCGACGCGATCTCCGCGCTGCCCGGCGACCGCGGCTGGGAGACCTGGTACGAGCCCGGCGCCCCGGGCCTCGACGCGTACGCCGGTGGTTTCCTCTACGACGCCGGTGACTTCGACCCGGCCTTCTTCGGGATCAGCCCCCGCGAGGCGTTGGCCATGGACCCGCAGCAGCGTGTCCTGCTCGAGGTCGCCTGGGAGACCTTCGAACGGGCCCGCATCGACCCGGCCACGCTGCGCGGCACCCAGGCCGGGGTCTTCGTCGGCGGCAGCTACATGGGCTACAGCTCGTACGTCGAGGACATGCCCGAGGGTGTGCTCGGCCACCTGCTCACCGGCACTGCCCCGGCCGTGCTCTCCGGCCGGCTCGCCTACACCTTCGGCTTCGAGGGTCCGGCGGTCACCATCGACACCGCCTGCTCGTCGTCGCTGGTCGCGCTGCACCTGGCCGCCCGCGCGCTGCGCAGCCGCGAGTGCTCGGTCGCGCTCGCCGGCGGGGTGGCCGTCATGTCGACCCCGGACTCCTACGGCGAGTTCACCAAGCAGGGCGGGCTCGCCGCCGACGGCCGGTGCAAGTCGTTCGCCGCGGCGGCCGACGGCACCGGCTGGTCCGAGGGCGCCGGCCTGCTGCTGCTGGAACGCCTCTCCGACGCCCAGCGCCTCGGCCACCCGGTCCTGGCCGTGCTGCGCGGCAGCGCCGTCAACTCCGACGGCGCCTCGAACGGGCTGACCGCGCCTAACGGCGGCGCCCAGCAGCGGGTCATCCTGCAGGCGCTGGCCGCGTCCGGCCTGACCCCCGCCGACGTGGACGCGGTGGAGGCGCACGGCACCGGCACCCGGCTCGGCGACCCGATCGAGGCGCAGGCCTTGCTGGCCACGTACGGCCAGCAGCGGGAACGGCCGCTGCTGCTGGGTTCGCTGAAGTCCAACCTCGGCCACGCGCAGGCCGCGGCCGGCGTCGGCGGCGTCATCAAGACCATCCTCGCGCTCACCCACGCCGAGCTGCCCGGCACGCTGCACGTGGACGAGCCGACCCCGCAGGTGGACTGGTCCGCCGGTGCCGTCGAGCTGCTCACGTCGGCCCGGGCCTGGCCGCAGACCGGCCGTCCGCGCCGGGCCGCGGTGTCGTCGTTCGGCATCAGCGGCACCAACGCGCACGTCATCCTCGAACAGGCCCCCGCGGCCCCCACCGAGCCGGCCCGCACGGTGGCCGCTCCGCTCGTCATGCCGCTGGTGGTCACCGCCCGCTCGGAGACCTCCCTCGATGCCCTGATCCACCGGATCCGCGCTGTCGCCGCCGACCCCCTCGACGTGGCCGCTGCCCTGGTGACCCGGCCGGTCCACGAGCACCGCGCGGTGCTGCTGGGCGACACCACGGTCCGGGGCACGGCGGCCGAGGGCCACCTCGCGATCGTCTTCACCGGCCAGGGTTCGCAGCGTCTGGACATGGGGCGCGGTCTCTACGACGCGTTCCCGGTCTACGCCGCCGCTTACGACGAGGTCGCGGCACTGTTGGACCTGCCCGCGGAGCCGCAGGTGGAGCAGACCGGCTGGGCCCAACCGGCGATCTTCGCCCTGGAGGTCGCTCTCCTCGCCTTGGTGCGGTCGTGGGGCCTGCACCCGGATGTGGTGGCCGGTCATTCCATCGGTGAGATCGCCGCTGCCTATGCGGCCGGGGTGTTGACCTTGGCCGACGCTGCCACGCTGGTGTCCGCTCGGGGCCGTCTCATGCAGGCGCTACCTGCTGGCGGGGCGATGCTGGCGGTGCAGGCGTCCGAGGACGAGGTCCGCGCGGCGTTCCCGGATGTCGACATTGCGGCGGTCAACGGGCCGCGTGCGGTCGTGGTGTCCGGCCTCGCTGCGGACATCGCGCCCGTCGAAGCGCAC
>NZ_BOMS01000185.1 GCF_016862315.1 Actinoplanes palleronii
AGACACCCGGACCCATTCGTCGACCGTGGCCAACGATTCGTCGACCATCCCGGCCATGCGCTGGGCAGTCGCCAGACGCGCGAGGACCTCGTTGATCCCCTCATCAAGCGTCACCCGCCTGCCCACCTCAACAGATCTGGTCAGGTAGGAGACCGCGATGTGCAGATCCCCGGAGCGTAGCTGCCACATCCCCAGCCAGCCCAACGCCACAAAAACCATGTAGGGATCTGACTCTTCGGAGATCGCGTACTCGACGCAGGCAGCGATGTGCGCTCCGAATCGTCTACTGCTGCTCGCCGTGAAAGAGTCATCTTGATCTGTGTTCGCGGCGTGCAGGAGCAGCACGAGGCATGCCCGCGCCCACGCGGCCCGGTCCCCGGCAGGCATCGTGTCCTTGATGACTGATTGCACGAGCGGGTGGATGTGCAGCTCATCGCGCTCGCGGACTACCAGGCTGGACTGGTGCAAGGCGGCAACGGCTCGGTCCCGGACCAAGACATCTGTCAGGGAGACGAGTTGGGTTTCCGCCGGCGACGGTTCGCCGTCTTCAGACTGAACAAGAATCTGGCGTTCGAAGACCATCTCGGGCAAGGGTTCCGGGGCAGCACAGGCCATCGCGACCGCGAGCGGGATGACGGCCGGCTCCGATTCGACCGCGATTCTGAAGAGTTCACGGATCGCTGTTGCCGTCGGCGTCGGATGATCGGCCGCCCGGCCCAGGTCCAGCAGCGGCACCTGGGCGGCGGCGACACGCTGGAGATATCCCGAAGCGGAGATGCGCTGGCTGCGGCAGTAGCTGGCCGCTTGCACCAGACCCAGAGGGTGGCCGGCAAATACCTGAGCGACCTCGGCCAGCATGTCCGGGCTCTCGTCGGAGAGCACGGAGTACAGGTAGGCGACGCTGTCCGCTTGATCGAGCGGGTCGACCTGGAGGTGGACGAACGCATCATCGAGGTGAGTCGCGGTGGAAGTGATGACGAAACGCGTCAGTGAGCGCCGCGGAATCAGCCCGTTGGTGGTCGCGGGGTCCGTCACCCCGTCGATGATCAGCAGGAGGTACGGATCCTCCGGCAATGGCGCCTGGGCGGCTGAGGCCGAAGCCCTGTCACCCGTTTCTCGTTCAACAGGGCGAGGAGCGCCGCCGCCAATCTCGTATAGGCCCTGGGCCAACGCTGCCCGGGAGTCGGCGGGCACCACCCAAGCTTCGATTTTCGTGCTGCGTGTCGCGGCGTACTGGCGCACGAGTGCGGACTTGCCGATTCCGGGTATCCCGGACAGCACCACCGGCGCTACCGCCTGGTCGCTGCCCAGGCCGAGGTGGCTGTCCAGCATGCCCATCAGGGTAGTGCGGCCGACGAAGAGCGGATCGACGGCCAGAGTGGCGCGGGGCGCGATGGTGCCGATCTCCTGGACCAGGCGGCGAAGATCGGCGATGGGGATGTAGTGCTCGGCGAGGCTCGGCCCGGTGCGGGCCGCCACATCGCGCATCAAGCCCGTCATCCGATCGACTCGCGCCTTCGGGGAGAGCGGCCGTTGTGTCGATGCCGCGGCGATCCTGGCGGCGATCGCCTGGTACGCGTCTGCCGCCCGCATCGGATCAAGGCCGAGCTCGGTCATCACCGACTGCAAGTCGATGGTCGCAACCGAATCGATTGATGAACGGTCCGGCAGCGGCTGCCGCCGCAAACGAAGGTGATCGAGAAACCGGCCTGCCTCGTCACCATCGATCCCGAGATCACGGGCGAGAATCCCCACGTCCCGGTGATCGGCCTCCGGGTGCGTCGCGTCGATGACAAACGGCTTCGCCGTCTGGCTGAACCCACGGTTCGACTCGAAGACGTACTCGCCTACCTCACCCATCTGCTTCCAGACGGCGTGCAGGTCGCGGAGCACGTTCTCCTTCTTCAGCTCCGCATAGCTCCAGTCGTTTTGACCTGGATCACGATGCTTGACCGAGACCAATTCCCAATGTCCGCCCTTGGTCAACAGAATGTAATCAGTCGACCACTCCAACGCGACGCCGACAACGGGAGACGACTGCAGGAGGTTATGGATGCATCGAAGCGCGACACACGCGTCCTGGAACTCGAAACGGGCGCGGGTCGGCGGAGCCGTGTTGTGCACGTCTCGGTACAGACCGGCTCCTGACGCGGGTATCTCGCTCACCAGGGCATGATAGGTACTCTGGCGAACATCGGATCCGAGTCGCGGACAGAGGTGGACAGGTCGCGTGCCCAAGAGCAGGAAGCGGCCGGCTAAGTGGTCCGAGCCGGAAGTCCATCGGGGGTTGACGAGTGACGGGGCCGGTCAGGGTTTGGGGGTGATGGTGCCGATGTGGATGTCGCAGACGAAGTCGAAGGCTTCTTCGGTGCTGCCGCTGAACCAGACCTGGCTTTCGTAGCTGTTGCTGCTGGCCACGTAGATCGCGGTGCCCCAGCGGTGTGCGGATCCGCCGTAGCGCAGCCGCATCAATGGCATCTGGTCGCCGTCGGTCAGTTCACCGGTGACGTACGCGAACTGGCCGCGGTAACGAACGTCCACCGCGGTCAGCTGCGGCCACTTCAGCTTCGCGTGCTCACGCAGCCGCTGCGCCAGAGAAATCTTTGGTGGACTCGGGAATCGCGGGCATGGATCACATCCTGCCCTGCGGCGTGTCGATATCCGCGGCGGCACATGACACGGCAGCCTCGCCCGAGCCCGACACAAGATCAATCCGTGAAGGCTCGTCCGTGCCTGTGCCCCGCGCACGCCAGATCACGCTGACCCCCACCGACCGGCGAAAGCTCAAAGCCCTGGCCTACTCCCACGCCGCCGCATATCAGCAGGTCATCCGCGCCCGGATCATCCGCGACGCCGCTCACGGCTACTCCAACACCAAGATCGCCGCCCGTCAGCAGGTGCACATCGACACCGTGCGCTACTGGCGCGGACGCTACGCCGACGAAGGCCTGCCCGGCCTGGCCGACCGGCGCCGGACCGGCAGACCACCGCGGTTCACACCCGTGCAAGTCGCCGAGGTCAAAGCGATGGCCTGCCAGCTGCCCGCCGAACTCGCGGTTCCCTTGTCGCGGTGGAGCTGCCCGGACCTGGCGCACGAGGCCATCGCCCGCGGCCTCGTGCCGGCAATCTCCGCGTCCACGATCCGACGGATCCTCGCCGCCGACACCATCAAGCCCTGGCAGCACCAGTCCTGGATCTTCATCCGCGACCCGGACTTCGCCACCAAAGCCAGCCGGGTACTCGACCTCTACGCCCGCACCTACGACGGCGAACCGCTCGGCGTCGACGAATACGTCGTCTCCAGCGACGAGAAAACCAGCATCCAGGCCCGCTGCCGCTGCCACCCCACCCTGGCACCCGGCGTCGCCCGCATGATGCGGGTCAACCACGAATACCAGCGCGGCGGCGCCTTGGCCTACCTGGCCGCCTACGACGTCCACCAGGCCCACGTCTTCTCCCACTGCTCGGCCAAGACCGGGATCATCCCGTTCATGACCCTGGTCGAGAAGGTCATGACCCAAGAACCCTACGCATCGGCCAAGCGGGTGTTCTGGGTCGTCGACAACGGCTCCTCGCACCGCGGCCAAGCCGCGATCGGCCGCCTCACGAAACGGTTCCCGAACGCCGTCATGGTCCACACCCCGACCCACGCCTCCTGGCTGAACCAAGTGGAGATCTTCTTCTCGATCGTCCAACGCAAGGTCGTCACACCCAACGACTTCACCAGCCTTGACCAGGTCGAAGACCGACTCACCGCCTTCGAGCAGCACTACAACGCGACCGCCCGGCCCTTCAGATGGAAGTTCACCCCGGCCGACCTCGAGGACCTCATGGCCCGGATCGAGCGACACGAACAGAAAGAGCAGAACCTCCAACAACCTCCCGGCTGCGACCACCAGCCTGCCGGACTGGCCCACGCCGCATAACCCCCGAAGAACTTACGGAGTGGACCACTAAGCGGCGGCGCCCAGCACCGTCGCCAGGTCGCAGATCCGTCCCGCTGGGCGGTCTTGTCGCCGACGAGGATCCCCAGGCGCCTGACATCAGTACGGCGATTCGGCTGGCCCTGGAGGAAACCGAGGCCGAGGGCCGGCTCCTGCTGACTCGAGATCCAACACTTCGGACCCTTACCCACCGGCCGGTCGACCGTAGTTCTCCTGCCGATCCCAGTGAGTGGTGGCCGGTCGCCCTCGTAGAACTCGTGAACTTTCGAGCACTGGGGATGAACGGAGGCATCTACCTGCTCGCGGAGGAGATTGCCCGCAAGCTCGGACTCGAGTACGGCCAGCCCGGCCGCATCCCGGAAACAGCCGACAGGTGGAGCTTCCGAGACGGCACGCGATACGAATTACTGGATCCCACCGGAACCCTGCTGGCCGGATTCATGCACGCGGCTGACCCGCAATGGCGCGCCGCCGCCCACGCTCGCGGCAAGGTCCTCGTGCTGTACGGCGGCCAGCTCGGAGTTCGGCGACCTCCCGGCGCTACGGAAGTCGGCTATGACGTCCGCGCCCGAGACGCCGAATTGCACACGTCGCTTGCAGCCGGGACGGTGCTAACCGCGTCGATCAACTACATCCACGAGTGATACCGCTCGAAGGCACGCCATGCCCCACCGGATGGCCCTAATGGCACACGTGAGGTGAAGGTCCGCCTACCGCACGGCATCAAGCGCCAAGCTCACCGCGTTTCTCGGTCAGCCCGAGACGAGCTGATGCGGATGCACCGTCCACGAACATAATCTCGAACAACGAGTCCATAGACGATCTTAATCCTCGCCTGAAAGACGTGAGCCGGACTTGTCGTACCCCAGCCCTATGGTGGTCGCAAGACTCCGCGGCGCCCGCCGAGTCCGGTACTTCAGCTCGGTCATGCATGGACGTCAAGCGCGGCACGCAAAGAGGACGACCTGTTGAAGAAAGTCGACAAGAGCGCCCACACGGGTGACGGTGCCATCGCACTGATCCACCAGCGCGTCTATGAGATGGGCTTCGTCTGGCACGAGCGGAAGACCGACGCCGGCATCGACGGCGAGATCGAGCTGCGCAATCCCGTCACCGGCGAGGTCGCCAACCGGACCCTGTTCGTCCAGAGTAAGGGCAAGGGCGAGCGGCGCTTCCCCGGCGAGAACGACGACGGCTTTCACTTCCTGTGCAGTCCCGCCGACGTCACGTACTGGATGAGTGCGCCCGTTCCAGTTCTGCTCGTGTGCTCGCACCCGGAATCCGGGGAAGCCTGGTGGATGCACGTCCAGCAGTGGTTCGCTGACCCCGCGAACCGCGCGTCCGGCCGCATCGAGTTCGACAAGAACACCCAGAAGTTCGATCGCTCGGCAGCTCATCGGCTCCTTGCCCTCGCCGATCCGCACGGCGACGCTCATACCCCGGTCGCCGGGGACCGCCACGAGACGCTCACCAGCAACCTGCTCCCGGTCACCATCCCGACGACCATCTACCACGCCGCCATCAACACCCAGGACCCGCGCGACGTCTTCAGCCGCCAGCGCACCCAACACGCCGACAAGCCTTTCGCGGAGGACTTCATCCTGCGCGCCGGCCGGATCTACACCTGGCGCCCTCCGGAACTGTCCGCTCTCAGCAAACTCATCACCGGACCAGTGGAACAGATGGCAGTCTCGCAGTGGGCCGGATCCGGCGACGAGACGCGGCAGCGCTGGCTGGTGCAACTGCTGAACAACGCGCTGCGCTCCGACGTCACCGCCGACTGCGCCTGGCACGGCGGGCGGAAGATCATCTACTGGCGGGCGACGCCGGACCTCAGCGTCAGGAGCATCCGCAGCGCGAGTGGCCGCCCCCGGCAGGTCTTCACCCCGAAGTACAAGAAAACCGACCCCACCCAGGTCAGCTACTGCCTGCACGCCGCCCTGGAATGGCAGTTCATCGACATCGACAGCGCCTGGTACTGCGCGCTCGTGCCGAGCTACCACTACACCCGCGACGGGTACCGCGACTCGCTCTTCCTGTCGGACTACCTTGCCGGCATCAAGCGCCTCGACCGCAACCCGGCGGTCTACCACCAGACCCGGATGTGGGCGCATTACTTGCACGGCGACGACAACACCCTCGACTTCCGCGACACCATCCTGACCTACGGAACGCTGCAGACCTTCGAGACCGACAAGGGCATCGACGACAAGGCCTGGAAGGTCGATCCGCGGGAGCCGGCCGAGGACACGGAGCCCGCCACTGATTCCCTGGCCGACAGCGACCCGGCAGAGCTTGCCCTGTTCGAGGTGCCCCGATGAAGCTCACCATTCTCGACGAACCCAACCTGGAGTTCAGTGCGGGCGCCCGGCATGTCGACCCGCGCCACGGGATCACCGACTACGGCCCAGCTGACGCCACCAACACCGCGGTACGGACCATCCGAGCCGGCATCGTCGGCACTCCGGCCGCCGTGCAGGGACTGCGCCGCTGGCTCGACAGATGCAGCAGCCCGATCGAGGCCAAGGACAGCCGCCTCGGGCACCTGTTCGTCCCGTTCCCCGGCTTCGAGCCCAGCGCCGGGTTCCGGTCCTCTTTCGACTGGGACTCCCGCCTGGAACGCACGATCCGTGAGCGTGACCTGCGACAGCTTCAAGGGCTCAAGGCCCAGGACGCTGTCACGGCAGCGGTCGAGCTGTACCTCGCCGAACTCGCCATCCTTGATGAAGAGCCCGGCTGCGACGTCGTGCTCATCGCCCGGCCCGATGAACTCGCCGAACGGCCCACCCGGGAGACCGACCCGGACGCGCCGTGGAAGAAGGCGCCGCCGGCCGAACCTGTCGAGGACTTCCGGGCCCTACTCAAAGCCCGCGCCATGCGGTACCGCTTCCCGATCCAGATCATCCGCAGGACCACCTGGGACCCCGGCTTCAAACCGGTCAGCGGCGACAAGCCGCGCGTGCAGGACGAAGCGACCCGGGCATGGAACCTGCACACCGCGCTGTACTACAAGGCCGGCGGCGTGCCGTGGCGGCTTCCCCGCGACGCCAGCGACTTGACCAGCTGCTACGTCGGCATCACCTTCTACCGCAGCGGCGATAGCACCACCTTGGAGACCAGCGTCGCCCAAGTCTTCAACCAGCGCGGCGACGGCGTCATCGTCCGCGGCGCCCCCGCCAAAGTGTCACGCCACGACCGGCAACCCCATCTGAGCCGCGACGACGCCCAGAAACTGCTCACTGACGCGCTCGGCCGCTACCGCAGCGAGCACCGGACGCTGCCCGCCCGCGTCGTGCTCCACAAGTCGTCGTCCTACACCACCGACGAGATCACCGGGTTCCGGGCCGCCGCCGATGCCTGCGGCATCGACATCGTCGAACTGCTCTGGCTCCCTGCCAGCGACCCCGTACGCCTGTACCGTCCCGCCGACCATCCACCGCTACGCGGCACGATGCTGTCCCTCGACAAGTCCCGGCACCTCCTCTACACCCGCGGCAGCGTCCCCTTCTACAGCACCTACCCCGGCATGTACGTCCCCACGCCGCTGCCGTTTCGCCTCGTCGAAGCCGAGTCCAGCCCCGAACATCTCGCGGAGGAACTCCTCGCGCTGACCAAGATGAATTGGAACCAGACCCAGCTCGACGGCAAAACGCCTATCACCCTGCGCACCGCCAACCGCGTCGGCGAAATCCTGCGCCACCTCGAGCCGCACGACCGGCCCCAGAGCCGCTACGCCTTCTACATGTAGCCGAACGACCACGAGCAAAAGAACAAATCCGCGTGACATTTCGCATCGGCAACGGCGCACGCTGGGCGGCAGGCCCCAGTACGCACGGAAAACGTCGTCAGTCCTCAAGACGAGTACCTTCACGAGATGGCTAGGTATGCCTCTGGGAACGGGTTCTGGTCTTCGCCCGAGGCGTGGCCGCACCAGGTTCCGCGGCGCCGACTACGTGCTCGGCGACTCGACCTCGAAGGAGAGCCGGAGCAGAAGGGTCGACGCGGCACAGCAGCGGAGTCGTTGTACCGCCGCCAGGTCGCCGATCAACTTCGCCGCATGAGGCATCGAGCAATGACCGGGTACGTCGCTCTCGACTTGGAGTTCTCCTCCGCGCGGAAAACGCCAGCAGCGATCCACCACATGACGAAGTGGGCTCTCGACGTCCTAGGAGAGACCCAGCGCCAGAGTGATCCGAGACTCCGTCACGACCCCTGTCTCTACCGCGACGATCGGCAGATCAAGCTCCTTCACGTCACCCTCCGCCAACGCTGGCCAGGACCGGACAGTCCGCGCGACGAGTCCGCCGCAGGCCTACGAGTCTTCGCCCAACCGCTACGCGACGCGCTTGAGGATCTCCGGGTAATGAGAGATCTTCGGTCACGCCATGAGGTCGGTGACTTCGTGCTCGACGAGGTTATGGATGAGGACGACTATCCGGAAGTCGACCGGTTTGAGGAGTGGGATACTCACCTTCCTCCGCCAGGTGCGGATTCGGTTCAGAACCGGATCAACGACTTCTTCGCAAGGTGGGGTGCCTTCCGGAACGTGGAGAACGCGCAGAAGTCGGCTTTGATCTCCATGGACCAGCTTGTTGATCTAGCCCTCTCCGTCGGCACACGCAAGATCGCTACGCGGTCATCGACTCAGAGGCCGGCTTCGGCGAACGCTCAGAAACTCGAGGAGGTGAAGGTCCAGCACGCTGCGACTCATTGGGGCAATGTCCTGCGGTCTCCGTTTTCGATCTCCCTGCCGCCACTGCCACAAACGGGCGCCGAGCGGGCGGCATTCAAGTCGCGTGTGGAGGTGTCCCTCACTGAGTACCACCGTAGATGGCTGCGGTGGGAATCCATGCTTGTGCCGCTCAAGGTCACGCTGGTCGTCATCCCGCCGGCGCAGGGCAAGGACCTCGATAATTTGGTTCTCGACGTCCTGCCAGCGGTGCACAAGGCTTTCCGTCCGCACATCGAGCCGTGGCTTTTCGCGCCGATCCCGGCAAACTCAGCGGATCTTGAGGCGGATCGCGCCAGGGCAGTGAAGAGATTGAAGTCACTTAACAGCGAGAGCGTGACCGCATTCCAAGTGATCGAGCTTCGGCGCTCGCCTGGCGATCCGGCTGCCGGGATGCTTCGGCTTGTCCTCGGGTTGGGATACGGGTATGACCACGCCGCGCAAAGCCTCTGGCACCGCACCGACGCCAAACTCTGGGACATCGATCTGACGCCCTGAGTCCGACGGAGCAGATGTCGACGCCAATCCGGCTGGCAATCCGATGTCCCTCTCCCGGGGAATCCTCCGAGGTAGCCGTAGGCATCACGCTCGATACAACGAGCGCGACGGTGGAGGGCAGCCATGGCCAGCACGAACAAGACCTTCAAAAGATGCGGATGCCGCAACCAGCAGGGCAAACGGTTGGAGCAGAACTGTCCGCTGCTGCCCGAGCGCGGTCACGGTTCCTGGTACTTCCAGTGCTCGGCACCGAACCTGTACGGCCGCTCCGAGCGGATCCGACGCGGTGGGTTCGTCTCCCAGGTCGCTGCCCGGGCGGCGAGGGAGGACTGCCTGGCCGACAGCGCCGCCCGGCGCACCGGGGACGGTTGGACCGTCGAGCGGTGGCTACGGCGCTGGCTTGACACCCGCACCCGGATCCGGCCGACGACACGGCTGCATTACACCCGCGACGTTGAACTCGTCCTGATCCCCCGGCTCGGCCACTACCGGCTCTCCGACCTGGACGGGCCGCTGCTGCGGGCCGTGTTCGCCGAAATCGCCCAGACCACCAACAGTAAGGGCAAGCCGCAGTCGCCGTCGGCGCTCAACCATCTGCGTACCACGCTGCGGGCGGCGCTGAACCTGGCTGTCCGAGAGGAGCTGATCGGCAGCAACCCGGCTCGGCACATCGAGATCGTCGGCTACCGGCGCCCGCATGCCCAGGTCTGGACCGAAGGCCGTGTCGAGCACTGGGAACTCACCGGAGAGCATCCGGCGGTCGCGGTATGGACCGCCGCGCAACTCGCCGCGTTCCTGGAGGCCAACGTCGAGGACTCGCTGTTCGCGTTCTGGTGGCTCGCCGCGCTACGCGGCCTCCGGCGTGGTGAGCTCTGCGGCCTGCGGTGGGCGGCCGTCGACCTCGACCGCGGGCTGTTGTTCGTCGAATGCCAGCGCACCACCGCCGGCTACACCGTGGTCGAGGGCGAACCCAAGACCGCCGCCGGGCGTCGGGCCGTGGCTCTGGACAAGCACACCGTCGCGGTCCTGCGGGCGCACCGCAGCCGCCAGCTCGCCCACCGCGACAAACGGCACGGCAACAACCAGATATGCGTCGACTCCGGTTACGTCTTCACTCGCAAGGACGGTGAACCGATCAATCCGAGCTACGCCACTACCCGGTTCCGGATCCTCACCAACCGCGCCGGCCTACCACCGGTCCGGCTCCACGACCTCCGGCACGGCGCCGCCTCCCTCGCCCACGAAGCCGGCGCGGACCTGAAGACCCTTCAGGATCTGCTCGGGCACTCCAGCATCGTGGTCACCGCCGACACCTACACCAGCGTCCTGCCCGACTCCCAGCGCCGCTGCGCCGACGCGACCGCCGCTCTCGTCCTGGCCGCGGCCCGGCACACCCGCAAACGCATCAAGGAAAAGGCCGCGAAGAACCGGCCCACAGGCCGCGTCGAAAAAGAAACACCTTCCGGGCAACGGCCCACTGGCAAAAAGCGAAGCCGCAGGTCACGAAGCAGCCGCAACCCGTTCCGTCACGGAAAGTAACGACACCCATGTGTCACCCACACGCCACCCAACCTCTACAAAGGCCGGACAACGAGAAAGGCCTGAACCGCGTCTCCGCAGTTCAGGCCTCTGTCGATCAAGTGCGCCCGAAGGGACTCGAACCCCTAACCTTCTGATCCGTAGAGCGCCGAGTGCGCGATTCGGCCACTTTATCGATCGAGAGCTGCCGCACGAGCGTGCTGATTCAGTCGCGTCCGTACTGAAACGGTCGCCGACATCCGATCACCCACGGATCACCATCCCCGACGCCGCCGACGCCCACCACCCCGCGTTGGCACCAAAGTCCGTTGCCGACAGCGACCGTGGCAGAAGGCGCCCGCCCGGTGGGACGATGTCCGGTCAGCCAGCAAGTCCATCAGCCCTTCGTAGGGGGTCGGTGGTCTCTACGCGGTCTGGAGAACCGGGTGGACGGTGAAGTGGTGAACACTTCAACGGCGATTGCAGCAAGCCCTGTCGAATCGACGGTGTTGCTGGGCGTGGTCGCCGACCCGGTGCGGTGGCGGCTGCTCACCCACCTGGCTGACGGCCGGACCCGATGCGTCTGTGATCTGCAGCCAGTCGCGGCGGTAGCACCGAACCTGCTGTCCTACCACCTCAAGGTGCTGCGTGAAGCAGGCCTGGTGAGCGCCCGGCGGCGGGGCCGCTGGATCGACTACACCATCGCTGACGATGCGGCCCACCGGCTTGCGGCCGCACTTCCCACCTTCGCTGGGAGGTCACGATGACCACCGGATCGATCCCCGCGCCGACAGTGGGTGGTTGGCGGCGTCCTGTGGCAAAGGGTGCGATGCTGGCGGCCGCGGCCAGCTTGTGGCTGGTCGCCTATCAGCTGAACCGGCCGTGGTGGGACCTGATCGTCTACGACTGGCTGGGGTTGGACGAAGGATCCCGGCTGGGCTCGGGCGTGCACTTCTTCCTCTACGACAGCGTCAAGATCCTGCTGCTGCTCACCGGCATCATCTTCGTGGTCACGATCGCCCGCTCGTACCTGAGCCTGGAACGCACCCGCGCGTTGCTGGGTGGGCGCCGTGAAGGCGTGGCGAACCTCGCCGCCGCCGGGCTGGGTGTCGCCACACCGTTCTGCTCCTGCTCGGCGGTGCCGGCGTTCATCGGCTTCGTCGCCGCCGGTGTTCCCCTCGGCGTCACCCTGTCGTTCCTGATCGCCAGCCCGCTCATCAACGAAGTCGCCGTGGTGCTGCTCTACGGCATGTTCGGCGCCCGCATTGCCGTTCTCTACGTGCTCTCCGGACTGGTCATCGCCACTCTCGCCGGATATGTCCTCGGCCGGGTAAGCCCGGCGCGCTGGGTAGAGGACTTCGTCTACCAGACCACCCTGCGTGGCACGGCCATCCTGCCGGGACAGCGACTGACCCGGTCAGACCGTGTCGTCATGGGCCGTGAGGAAGTAGCCACGATCCTGCGCAAAGTGTGGCCGTATCTGCTCGCCGGGATCGGGCTGGGCGCGGTGATCCACGGCTGGGCCCCGGCGGACTTCTTCACCCGGGTCGCCGGCCCGGACAACCCGTTCGGCCCGCTGGTCGCCGTGGCGATCGGGGTGCCGCTGTACTCCAACGCCGCCGGCATCCTGCCGCTGGTCGAGGTTCTGTACGCCAAAGGCATGGCGATCGGCACCGTCCTGGCGTTCATGATGAGCGTCGTCGCGCTCTCGCTCCCCGAGCTGATCCTGCTGCGCCGCGTCCTCAAACCACCGCTGCTGGCTGCCTTCGTCGGCGCGGTCGCCACCGGCATCGTGGCCACCGGCTACCTGTTCAACGCCATCCTCTGAAAGGCAGGACACCATGTTCATCAAAATCCTCGGACCCGGCTGCGCCAACTGCCACGCGCTGGAGAGACTCACGCGCGACGCGCTCACCGACCTGCACTTGACGGCTGAGGTCAGCAACGTGACCGACTATCCCACCATCGCCGGCTACGGCGTCATGAACACACCCGCCCTCGTCGTCGACGACCATGTCGTACTCGCCGGACGAGTCCCTACCGCGGCTCAACTCCGTGATCTGCTGACCACCGCAGCCGCCTGAGCCGGGCGGTTCATTCCGGAACGTACTGAAATAATTCGATAAAGCCGATGGGTGGGTGAGCTCACGCGCAGCAGCTACCGCCGTCGGGGGAGGTGAGGCTGATCAGTCCGGCGACGCTGGGCAGGGCGCCGGGCTGTTCGGTCAGGGCCGCGATCTGCAACGCGGTCTCCGGGTCGAGGCCGATCTGTGCGGCGGCGGCCCGGACCGCGTCGCCGGTGCTGGCCGCGGTCGGCAGCAGCGCCATGGTGGCGGTGGCGAGGGCGATCGGGACGTCAGGGGTCAGTCCGAAGCGGGCGGCGATCTCCCGGGCGGCGTTCTCCGCGACGAGGTTGGTGCTGCACACCCCGGTTTCGGGCAGGTCGAGCCGCACGTCGTCGGCGGCCTCGAAGTCACCGGCGAGAGCGGCGGCGATCGAGCGGACCTGCTCGTAGCCGGTGGCCATCAGGAACGTCGGGGCGCGGCCGTAGGACTTCATGCCGACCGCGTAGTAGTTCGGTTCGGGCTGGCCGAGCTCGCGGTAGCCGTGCGGGGTGACGGTGCCGCACGAGTGCTCGTTCGGGTCGATCAGGTCGGCCAGGGTACGGGTGCAGCCCAGGATCGGGTCGAGGTCCAGGCGCAACTCGCCGGCGATGCCGTGGTCGGGGCGGAACCCGGTGGCCGATACGACCCGGTCGGCGCTCACGGTGCGTCCGTCGGCGGCGACCAGTTCGACGCCGTCTGCGGTGCGGCGGACGGTGTGGACGCCGAAGCCGGTGACCAGGGCGACCTGGCCGGAGTCGACCAGCATCCGCAGGCCGCTGCCGAGGGCGCCTCGGGCGGGCAACTCGTCGGCGTCCTCACCGCCGAACGCGCGGCTGGCGGAGCCACCGCGCACGGCCCAGGTGATCCGGGTGCCGGGGGTGGTTTCGGCGAGGCGGGCCAGGTCGAGCAGGGTGTTCGCGGCGGAGTGCCCGGAGCCTACGACGATGGTGTGCTTTCCGGCGTGGGCGTCGCGGGCGGCGCCGAGCACGTCGGGCAGCGCGTGGTCGATCAGCGCACCGGCGTCGGGTTCGCCGTGGGCGGGCAGGCCGTTGGCGCCGAGCGGGTTCGGGGTGCGCCAGGTGCCGGACGCGTCGATGATCGCGCTGGCGGTGATCTCGGTGCCGTCGGCAAGCCGAATGACGAACGGCAGGTCGGCGCGGCCGGCGGTGCGCACCCGGTCGGCGCCGACCCGGCTGATCGCGGTCACTGGGGCGTTGAACCGCAGGTGCGCGGCGATCTCGGGGAGCTTGGCGAAGGGCTGGAGGTATTCCTCGAGGAGCTGGCTGCCGGTGGGCAGGGTTTCGTCGTCGGGGGCAGCCCAGCCGGCGGCGTCGAGCAGCCGGCGGGCGGCGGTGTCGATGTCGTAGCGCCAGGGGCTGAACAGGCCGACGTGCGCCCACTGCCGCACTGACGCGCCGACCTGGTCACCGGCTTCCAGGACCAGAAACGGCAGACCCTGTTCATGCAGGTGGGCGGCGGCGGCCATGCCCACCGGTCCGGCACCGATCACCACGACCGGTGACTGCTCCGGCTGCCCCTCGACGACCGGCGCGGGGCGGGCGGCAGGTGTGGGCAGCAGTTCCACGGCGCCGGTGGTGCCGGCCGGGCCGCAGCAGCCGGCCTCCTGTGTCTCGGCCGGCGCGGCCTGGGCGGTCGGGGCGCAACAGCTCGCGCCGTCGGCGACCGCTTCGGTCTTGGCGGCCGGTGCGCAGCAGGCGTCGGCGTGGGCTGCGGCTTCGGCGGTGCCGCAGCACGGGTCCTGCCCGGCGGTGGCCGTGGTGGAAGCGTCGCTACTCATGGCGGGGACTCCTCGGTGGGTTCGAGTAGGAGAGCGGATCGGCGGGATCCACCGTACACGGATTCGAAATTTGTCGAATCCGAAGTTCGTCGAAGTCACCTTGCATGCGGGTTCGACATCTGTCAACCTCGACGCATGTCGAAACCAGCCGTGTCGTCACCGCCGATCGTCCTCGACGCGGTGCCCTGCTGTACGCCGATGGCGCGGGATCGGGTGCCCGCGCAGGCCGCCGGTGTCCTCGCGCAGGCGTTCAAAGCGCTGGGCGATCCGATCCGGTTGCAGCTGATGTCGATGATCGCGTCGGCGCCCGGCGGGGAGATCTGCGTTTGCGACCTCACTCCGGCGTTCACGCTCTCCGGGACCACCATCTCGCATCACCTGAAGGTGTTACGCGAAGCGGGTCTGGTGGACGCCGAACGCCGGGCCAGTTGGGTCTACTACCGGGCCCGGCCGGGCCTGATGCGGCAGCTCGCCACGCTGCTGGCCGTCGACGAGCCCGCGATCACCTGATTCGCCCGGCAACGCCGACAGCCCGAGCGGGCTCCGACTCGACTCCATGACACGGGTCAGGAGGCGACGGCTCCGCGCGGGGCGTACATGATCACGGCGACGCCGAGCAGGCAGATGCCGGCGCCGATCAGGTCCCACCGGTCCGGGCGGAATCCGTCCACGATCATGCCCCAGATCAAGGATCCGGTGACGAAGACGCCGCCGTAGGCGGCCAGGATCCGGCCGAAGTTCGGATCGGGCTGGAAGGTCGCGACGAATCCGTACGCGCCGAGCGCGATCACACCGGCGGCGATCCACCACAGGCCGCGGTTCTCGCGCCAGCCCTGCCAGATCAGCCAGGCCCCGCCGATCTCGGCGATCGCGGCCAGGACGAACAGCAGCAGGGAACGCAGAACGGTCACGCCCGGCACCGTACCGACAGCCGGGCAAAACCCATGATCACGGGGTGCCGCACGCGCAGCCGTCGCCACCGCAGCCGGCACGGTGCCGCCGGCGGCTGGTCCACCACCACGCGGCGCCGGCCAAGCCGGCGAGCGCGACGGCGATGCCGGGCATCCAGGCCCCGGCGGCGGCCCAGCCCGCCCCGGAGACCGCGCCGGCGGCCAGCAGCAGCGGGATCAGGCAGCAGGCCGCGCAAGCGGTGGCGGCGAGGCCGGTCAGGCTGGACGGCAGTAGCCGACGGGCGCGGTCAGTGACGGTCGGCATCGGGGTCTCCTACGGCGATGGTGGCGAACGGGATCGGGCAGCACGGCTGGCCGGCGCAGGTGACCAGGTCGTCGCAGCCGGCGTCGACGGCGGCGCGCAGGGTCGCGGCGATGACCTGTAGGTCGTCGATCTTGGCCTGCACCTCGGTCAGCTTCGCCTGCGCGCGGGCCCGCAGGCCGGCATCGGGTTTCGTGCCGTGCCGGTGGCGGCCGGTGTCGAGCAGGTCGGCGACCTCGTCGAGGGTGAATCCGAGGCGCTGCGCCGCTTTGATCACCCGCAGCACGGTGACGGCCTCGGCCGGATACATCCGGTGCCCGCCGAGGCTGCGGTCCGGTTCGGCCAGCAGACCCCGGCGTTCGTAGTAGCGCAACGTCTGCGGGTTCACCCCGGCCGCGGTGGCGAGTTCGCTGCTACGCAGCCCGCTCATGTCGGCATTCCGGCGGCCGCCCGTACGGCGAGTGCGTCCAGGACGGCGACGTGGGCGTCCGGCACCTCGACGTCGAGCCTCACCGCGTCGCCGTCCGGCGCGAAGGAGAAGGTGAAGAACGAGCAGCACCCGCTCTCCCGTCCGGTCAGATCCCGGGCGACCGGCTCGGCGGCCACGTCGACGTGCCACCGCAGCAGGGTCGGCGACACCCGCTGCTGGCCGCGCAGCGCGGTGGCGAACAGGTCGTCGAACTCGGCCAGCCGCAGCGGCCGGTCCACGGTCGGCAGGGTGCACGCCTCGGGCGCCCAGGCCAGGTCGTCGGTGGTCATGCTGTTGACGGTAAGCCCGTACCTGGGTACCGGATGCAACCCCGAACCCCGACTTCTCGCTGTCGTGTTCACCCGACGTTCGCTTGCCCAGGCAGATTGCCTCAGTCATCATTGAGTCAGTGAAAGCTGAAACTTTGTCGCTGGTGGCGCGGGCCCGAATCCACGCCGCACTCGGCGACCCCGCCCGCCTCGCCATCGGCGACGCGCTCACCCTCGGCGACGCCTCCCCCGGCGAAATCGCCGCCGACCTCAGCATGCCCACCAACCTGGTCGCCCACCACCTGAAGGTGCTGCAGGACGCCGGCCTGCTGGTCCGCACCCGCTCCGAAGGCGACCGCCGCCGCACCTACCTGCGACTGGTCCCCGGCGTGCTGTCCTCACTCACCGCACCGCGGCTCGACAGCGCGGAACGGGTGGTGTTCGTCTGCACCCACAACTCCGCCCGCTCCCAGCTCGCCGCCGCCCTGTGGCGGAGGCGGATCGGCGGCGACGTCGCCTCGGCCGGCACCATCCCCGCCCAGCGCGTCCACCCACGCGCCGTCCGAGTCGCCCACGACCACGGGCTGACCCTCGACCCGACCGGCACCCACCACGTTGACGACGTCGTGCACGACGGAGACCTGATCATCGCGGTCTGCGACAACGCGCACGAAGACCTCACCGGCCCCGCCAGGCCCCGCCTGCACTGGTCGGTCCCCGACCCGGCACGCGTCGACACCGACGAGGCGTTCCAAGCCGCCTTCACCGACCTGGCCGACCGCATCGACCGGATCGCACCCGCCCTCCACCCGGGAGCCGACCACCATGGCTGACCTGACCCACCCCGACCAGCACACCGACCTGTCCATCGACCAGGACCTCGCCCTGCGCACCGCCGCCAGCCGCCTCGCCGGCGAGTTCACCGGCCTGTACGGCCCGGAAACCATCGAACGGTTCCTGCACACCAGCTACGACCAGTTCGCGACCGCCCACACCATCCCGAACTACCTGCCCTTGCTGGCCGAACGCTTCGCACGTCTTCGCCTGCAGGCCCTGGCCCGGGTGGAAGGCCACCATCACGACGGAAAGCCGGTCGTGTTGTTCCTGTGCACCCACAACGCCGGCCGTTCCCAGATGGCCCTCGGCTTCTTCACCCACCTCGCCGGGAACCGGGCGGTCGCCTGGTCCGGCGGCTCCGAACCCGGCACCAGCATCAACCCGGCCGCCATCACCGCGATGGCCGAACGCGGCATCGACATCACGGCTGAGTACCCGAAACCGTGGACCGACGAGATCGTCCGCGCCGCCGACGTCGTCATCACCATGGGCTGCGGCGACGCCTGCCCCGTCTTTCCCGGCACCCGCTACGAGAACTGGGACGTCGACGACCCGGCCGGACTCACCCCCGAACAGGTCCGCCCGATCCGCGACGACCTCGACCGCCGGGTCCGCCGGCTACTCGACCAGCTCGCCATCCCCGCCACCTGACCGCCGTCCCGGCACCAGGCCCGGCCACACACCGATACCGGAGTCACTACCTTCATGCACCAGAACCTTCTGTGGCGGCGGCTGCTCGCCGAGTTCCTCGGCACCGCACTGCTGGTCACCGCCGTCGTCGGCTCCGGCATCATGGCCACCACGCTCTCCCCGAACGACATCGGCCTGCAACTGCTGGAAAACTCGGTCGCCACCGCGTTCGCGCTCGGCGCGCTCATCCTCACCTTCGGGCCGGTCTCCGGCGCCCACTTCAACCCGGTCGTCTCCGCCGCCGACTGGTTCCTCGGGCGCAGCACCGGCACCGGCCTGACGCTCAAAGACCTCGGTGGGTACGCGGCAGCGCAGACCATCGGCGCGATCGCCGGCTCGGTCCTGGCGAACCTGATGTTCGACCTCGCCCCGGTCACCTTCTCGACGAAGGACCGTGCTGCCGGGAACCTGTGGCTCGGTGAGATCGTCGCCGTCGTCGGCCTGCTACTGCTGATCTTCGCCCTCGCCCGATCAGGTCGCGCCCCGGTCGCCCCGGCCGCGGTCGGCGCCTACATCGGCGCCGCCTACTGGTTCACCTCCTCCACCAGCTTCGCGAACCCGGCCGTCACCATCGGCCGTGCCTTCACCGACACCTTCGCCGGCATCAACCCCAGCTCGGTACCCGGCTTCGTCACCGCCCAAATCGCCGGCCTGATCATCGGCGTCGCCGTCCTGCTCGCCCTCTACCCGACCGTGGGCGACACCGCCGACCAGGTCGTCGTCGAGCCCCGCCCCACCGCCTGACCCCGACCGCCCGTAACCCCACCAACCCCGCGAGGAAGACCAAAGCTCATGAGCGACACCAAGCCCACCGTCCTGTTCGTCTGCGTCCACAATGCCGGCCGCTCCCAGATGGCCGCCGGCTGGCTGCGCCAGCTGGCCGGCGACCAGGTCGAGGTCCGCTCCGCCGGCTCCGAACCCGCCGAGACGATCAACCCCGCCGCGGTCGAGGCGATGAAAGAGGTCGGCATCGACATCACCGACCAGACCCCGACCAAGCTCACCTGGGACAACGCCCAAGAGTCCGACGTCATCATCACCATGGGCTGCGGCGACGCCTGCCCAATCTTCCCCGGTAAGCGGTACGAGGACTGGAAACTCGACGACCCGGCCGGCAAGGGCGTCGACTCGGTCCGCCCGATCCGCGACGAGATCAAGGCCCGCATCGAAGTGCTGCTCGCCGACCTGATCCCCGCCACCTGAGCATGAAAGCGATTCGCGATCTGATCATCGTTGGGGACTCGAACCCCTAACCTTCTGATCCGTAGGCGATCACCTGGGGATCACCGCCCAGGCCCACGCGACGAAATTCCGTTGCCAACAGCAATCGCGAATAGAAAGCAACCGTAGAGTCAGCCCGTTCGGCTCTGACCGTCGTCGGGTGGGTCCATGGGGTAGGAGTCGACGGGCTGGCGGACCGTGGGCATTGTCAGAGTGAAGGTCGCTCCGCAGCCGTCGCCGTCGCTGGCCGCGTGCAGACTGCCGCCGTGGGCTTGGGCGAGGGCTCGGGCGATGGTCAGCCCGATCCCGCTGCCCCCGCCGCGGCGGCTGCGAGACGGGTCGGCCCGGTAGAACCGCTCGAACACGTGGTCCAGGTGCTCGGCGGTGATGCCCTCGCCGGTGTCCGCGACGGTGACCTCGGCATCGTGCGGGCGGCCCGTGGTGCTGACGGTGACGGTTCCGCCTGACGGGGTATGCCGCAGCGCGTTGCTGAGCAGGTTGTCGAGGACTTCGCGGAGCCGGTCGGGATCGGCCCGCACGGCCACCGGGGTGGGGTGGCGGCGATGGTCCAGGATGACGCCCTTGTCGGCGAACACCACGGCGACCGCGCGCAGGGCGTCGTCGATGGCGTCGTCGAGTCGCATTGTCTGGCGGCGCAGGTCGAGGCGGCGCTCCTCGGCACGCGAGACGCTGTCGATATCGTCGATGAGCCGCCGCAGCCGACCGGTCTGTTCCCGCAACGTGCGCCACGTGTCGGGGCCGGCGGGGATGACCTCGTCCTCGATGCCTTCCAGGAAGCTGTCCACTGTGGCGATCGGGGTCCGCAGTTCGTGGGCGAGGTCGGCGAGCATCTCTCGGCGCCGGCGCTCGGTGTGCTCCAGCGTGGTGGCCATCTGGTTGAACGCGCCGTCCAGGGCGGCGAACTCTGTGCCCAGGCGGCTGGCCGGCACCCGTGCGGTGTAGTCACCGCCGGCGATCCGGCCGGCCACCGCGGCCATCTGGGTGACCGGCGCGGTCAGGCGACGGGTGAGAAGCCAGCTCAACGCCAGCGAGGCGAGCAGGGCGGCGCCGACCGCGAGCATCAGCGACAGCGACAGGGTGGCGGCCAGCGCCTGCTCCAGGTCCTGGCTCATCGGGCCGGACATCGCGCCCATCATGTGCGACACGTGGTTGTGTAGCAGGCCGGGTGCGACCGCGACGGCAACCAGGAACAGGGTCAGGGCGCCGACGGCCACGATGAGAGCTTGGGCGGCGAACAGCCGGGTCGCCAACCGGTCGGCGGGACGTGGGATGCGCATCAGCCGGTACCCATCCGGTAGCCGACGCCGCGGACGGTGCGGATGTATCGCGGCGCGGCGGCGTCGTCGCCGAGTTTGTGGCGCAGGTTGCCGATGTGCACATCGATGACGTGGTCGTCGCCGCACCAGTCGCCGCTCCACACGTGTTCGAGGAGCTGACGGCGGCTGAACGCGACCCGCGGCTGGGCGCTGAGCGTGTCGAGCAGGTCGAACTCGGTGCGGGTCAGCTCGATCGGCGCCCCGCCGGCGCGCACCTCATGCCCGGCCGGATCGACCTCGAGGTCGCCGAACCGCCGGACGCCGGGGTCGGGCACGGCGCGGGGACGTCGCAGCATGGCCCGGACCCGGGCGATCAACTCCCGGGGCGAGAACGGCTTGGTCAGGTAGTCGTCGGCACCCACCGACAACCCGATCAGCTTGTCGACCTCGTCGCTCCTGGCGGTCAGCATGATGATGTACGCGTCGCTGAACGTCCGGATCCGCCGGCACGCCTCAACCCCGTCGATGCCGGGCAGCATCAGATCCAGCACAATCACGTCCGGGCGATGCTCGCGGGCCGCGATCACCGCGGCCTCACCGTCGGCGGCGCTCACCACGTCGAACCCGTCGCGGGCCAGGTAGCCGCCGACCACCTGGACCAGCGGCGGCTCGTCGTCAACGACCAACGCGCGGAAGCGGATGCCCGCGCCGCCCGCCTGCCCGCCGTCCGCGTGCATCGGTGCTACTCCTCGCTCATCGCGATGAACTGCCCATGCCAGGTGTGGTACCACACGGCACCGGTCGAGGCGTTCACCGACATCATCCCGGCAATCGCCGCGCCACGCAGGGTGTGCAGCGTGTAGTACCCCGGGAACTGCTCCGCGTTGTCAGCGGTCAGGCCGAGCCGCTGCTCGCCGAGCCAGCGTTGCGCCACCGTGACAGCGTCAGCCGCAGACACCCGGGGCGATGCGGCGACCGCGCCGGAGCGCATGCCGTAGCTGACGTTCCACATCATCGCCGGCCCGTACTCGACGGTTACGCCACCGTTGGCCGGATCGATCAGAACCTCCGTGGCCCCCTGCCGGTCGCTCGTGAGCAGTTCGGCGTAGAAGCCGTTGGCGAACGACATCACCTCGCCGACACGCAGCCCCCACCGATCGGCGAGCACCTGGGCCCGCTGCCGTGCCCCGGCCAGCGAGTCGACCCGTCGGCCGTCGCCGGCCACGCCGTACGAGCCGGCCATCATGCCGGACCCGTATGCGCCGTCACCCATCATCCCCGTGCCGTGACAGGAGGCCGCCATCATTGTGCCGGCCGGGCCGCTCGGGGTGCGGCCGGACGCCCAGGCCGCACCGGTGACCGTCGCGGCCAGCGCGGCCGTCGCGGCCAGCGCGGCCGTCGCGGCCAGCGCGGCCAGCGCGGCCAGCGCGGCGAACAGTACCGCGAGCACCGCGATCCGCGCCCGTGTCATCGTTCTCACCGCCGTTCCGGCTGGTGCTCGGCCAGTTCCGCCCGCGCCAGACGATACTGGTCGACGTCGATCTCACCGCGCGCGAACCTGCGGTCGAGGATGTCCCGAGGGCTCTCCGCCCGGGCCGCGCCGCCTGCCCTGATGCCCGGCAGCAGGGCCATCACCGCCCAGATCACCACACCGATGATCACGATCCAGAACAGGGCCATGAAGATCCAGCCTGCCGTTCCCATGCCCCAGCCGTAGCCCATCATCACTGTCTCCTCGCTCGTGTCCCTACGAACTCATGCTCCGGCGAGGCCCTTAACAGACGATGAGCCGAACCATCAAGAACCGGTCAAGGGATCCATCCACACCGTGTTCTCCCCGCCCGGCTCAGCGGTCGCGTGGTCGGTCGTGACCGTGCTCGTGGTGTCCGACATGACCGTCGTCGTCGGGGACACCGGCCATCATGTGCAGCATCGGCACGCCGCCGGTGGTCACGAACCGGGCTCCCTGTTCGCGTTCTGGTGGCTCGCCGCCCTACGCGGGCTGCCCCGCGGCGAGTTCTGCGGCCTGCGAAGGGCCGCCGTCGACCTCGACAGAGGAATTGTCCGCCGCCAAAGCCCGTGCTGACCGCGACCGGCGAAGGGCCATCTCCTCAATAGGGGGCCGCCAGGTCCGGGCGGTCACCTCAGCTGCCGGGTCCAGGTGCCAACCTAGATGAGTCGGCGATGGCCGCTGCTGGTCGCGACGCGCGGTGGCGAACAGGCCTCGGCTACGTGCAGCGGCCGGTCCACGTTCGGCAGAGTGCATGCTCCGGTGCCCGCTGTCATAGCGCCGCGGAATCGTCTGATCCTTGGCCCGCGTGCCAGGTGCGGTAGCCGCCGTCGAGGTTTGTGGCTCGACGGTTGAGGCCGGTCAGCAGAGCGGTGGCGGTGTGGCCGCGCTGGCCGACCTGGCAGTAGACGATCAGGTCGCCGGTGGGCAGTTCGTCGAGGCGGTGGCGGAGGTCGTCGAGTGGCAGGTTGATCGATCCGGGGATGTGTCCGGCGGCGTGTTCGGCTGGGGTCCGCACGTCGACGAGGGCGGCGCCGGCGGCGAGGGCACCGGACAGTTCGTGCCATTGCAGGGTGCGCTGGCCGTCGGTGAGTAGGTTGTCGGCGATGTAGCCGAGCATGTTGATCGGGTCTTTGGCGGAGCCGAAGGCAGGCGCGTAGGCGAGTTCCAGATCGGCGAGTTCGTCGGCGGTCAGGCCTGCGTGGATCGCGGTGGCGAGGACGTCGATGCGCTTGTCGACGCCTTCACCGCCGACGGCCTGGGCGCCGAGGATCCGCCTGTCGTGGGGGTCGAAGAGCAGTTTGAGCGACATGGGCTGGGCACCTGGGTAGTAGCCGGCGTGGGAGGCCGGGTGGGTGTGGATCGCCTGGTAGGTGCGGCCGGCGGCGCGGAGTCGTTTCTCGTTCCAGCCGGTGACGGCCACGGTCAGGTCGAAGATCTGCACGATCGCGGTGCCGAGGCGCCGGCTCAGGGTTACGGTCTTGCCGGTTATCGCGTCGGCGGCCAGGCGGCCTTGCCGGTTGGCGGTGTTGGCCAGCGGGATCAGTGCGGGTTCGGCGCCGATACGGTCGGTCTTTTCGACTGCGTCGCCGATGGCGTAGATGTGCGGGTCGTTGGTGCGCATGCTGGCGTCGACGGTGATGCCGCCGCGTGGGCCGATGGTGAGGCCGGCGGCGAGGGCCAGGGTGGTTTCGGGGCGGACACCGATGGCGAGCAGGACCAGGTCGGCGCTGAGGATCTGCCCGCCGGCGAGTTCGACCGCGTCGGGCAGCACCTTGGTCAGCGCGGCGCCGAGATGCAGGGCGACGCCGTGGCGGCGCAGCTCGGCATGGACCGGGGAGACCATCTCGGGGTCCAGCGGCGCGAGGACCTGCGTGTCGAGTTCCACCAGGCTGACCGCGAGCCCACGGCGGCGCAGGTTCTCCGCGGATTCCAGGCCGATGAATCCGCCGCCGACGACCACGGCGGTGCGGGGCTGCCGATCAGCAAGCACGGTGGTGAGGCGGTCGGCGTCGGTGACCGTGCGGAGGGTGAAGGCTCGTTCGATGCCGGGCAGGTCAGGCACGATCGGTGCCGCCCCCGGGCTCAGGACCAGCCGGTCGTAGCCTTCCTCGTGTTCACGGCCCCCATCGACCTCGCGCACCCGGACGACCTGACGGGCCCGGTCGATGGCGACGACCTCGGTACGCACCCGCACATCAAGGTCGAAGCGGGCGCGCAGACTGGCAGGTGTCTGCAGCAGTAACGCCTCGCGGTCGGTGATCACGCCACCGACGTGGTAGGGCAGGCCGCAGTTGGCGTAGGAGACGTGGTTGCCGCGCTCGAACACCACGATGTCGGCCGTGGGGTCGAGACGGCGTAGTCGCGTCGCCGCTGACATCCCGCCGGCCACCGCGCCCACGATGATGGTCCTCATCTGGCTCACCCGCTTCCCGGCCGCCACGCGACCGCCATCCAAAGATACCCCCTGGGGTATAAAGGCATGAGGGTCGAAGGTCCCGAGGAGTTGATCGCGCTTGACATTCCTTATACCCCCGGGGGTATCTTGGGCTAGTGACAGCACCCGCGCTGGCCAGCCGTTCCGCTTGGCAACTCAGCCGATTGACGCCCAGCAGGCAGGACTGCGGCTTGCGGCCTCACGGACGCACCGCCGACCCGCTGACCCGAAGAGCGACACTGGTCGCTCCGGGTACCCCCTGGGGTATTTTGATGATGGAGGTGGGGCACCCATGGAGATGAGTCCAGTTCTACTCAAGGACGCGCTGACCCGATTGAAGCGCGCACAGGGGCAGCTCGGCGCGGTGATCGCGATGATCGAGAACGGTGAGGACTGCCGACGGGTGCTCACCCAGTTGGCCGCGGTTTCCAGCGCCGTCGACCGGGCGGGCTTTAAAATCATCGCCACGGGCATGCGGGAGTGCCAGACCGCTCGCGGGCGCGGCGAGGAGCCGCCGATGAGCGAGGAAGAGCTCGAGAAGCTGTTCATGTCACTGTCCTGAACTGGAGTCGCACCCCGGCCAGGGGTGCGGTCCCAGTGTTTTCATGGCCGAAGTGCGCCTTTCACATACCCCCAGGGGTATACACTGTGAGGAGTCAGATCATGACCGTCGACGAGATCCGTGTTGATCAACTGCGGCACGGCGACACCGCCGTGCTAATCGACGTGCGCAGCCCCGGCGAGTACGCCGAAGGTCACCTGCCCGGTGCGGTGAACGTGCCTCTTGACGACCTGGACACGGTCATCGCGCGATATGCCGGGCAGGACGTGGTGACGGTATGCCGGTCCGGCGCTCGCAGTGCGATCGCGGCCCGGATGCTGGCCGCGGCGGGCGCCCGGGTGCGGTCCCTGGCCGGGGGCACCGAGGCCTGGCGGCAGGCAGGGCGCCCGGTCGAGACCGGCCGCTGATCACCGAACGCTAATCGACAAGGAGACAAGCAGTGACCGACTTGAGTATCGAGGTCGTACAGACCTCGTCGCTGGGCGACCGCAGCTACCTGGCCCACGACGGGCAGGTGGCGGTCGTGGTCGACCCGCAACGCGATATCGACCGAATCCTGGCCCTGGCCGGCAGGCTTGGTGTGCGGATCACCCACGTCGCCGAGACGCACCTGCACAACGACTACGTCTCCGGCGGTCTCGCCCTCGCGAGGCTGACCGGCGCGGCCTACCTGGTCGCCGCCGACGACCACGTCGGTTTCGCGCGACGGCCGGTGAGCGACGGTGACGCGCTCACCCTGTCGGCCCGGATGCGGCTGCGGGTCGTGGCAACCCCGGGGCACACCTTCCATCACCTGTCCTACGTTCTCGACGACGACCAAGGACCGATCGGCGTGTTCACCGGTGGGTCGCTGCTGTTCGGGACCACCGGCCGCACGGACCTGCTCGGCCAACAACACGCCCATACCCTCGCCGAGCACCAGCACGCTTCCGCCCGGCGGCTGGCCGATCTACTGCCCGACGGCGCGCAGGTGTGGCCGACCCACGGCTTCGGCAGCTTCTGCTCCGCGACCCAGTCCGACGCGCCGGAGTCGACCATCGGGCGGGAACGCACCGCCAACCCGGCACTGCGCCTGGAGACCGACGATTTCGTCCAGCAGACCCTCGCGGGCTTGGACGCCTACCCGGCGTACTACGCCCACATGGGCGCCCGTAACACCGCCGGCGCCGATCTGATCGACCTCACCCCGGTCGCCGCCGCCGACCCGACCGAACTCGGGCAACGGATCGCCGCCGGCGAATGGGTGGTCGACCTGCGCAACCGCAAGGCGTTCGCGCACCGGCACCTGACCGGCACCCTCAGCTTCGGCCTCGACGGCCCGATGTCGACCTGGCTCGGCTGGATGGCCCCGTGGGGCGCACCGATCACCCTGCTCGGCGACAGCGAACAACAAGTCGCCGACGCCCAGCGTGAACTCGCCCGCATCGGCATCGACCGGCCCGCCGCCGCGGCCACCGGCAGCCCCGAGCAATGGGCAGACGGCGACGAGACCCGGCTCGCCGAACTCACCACCGCGACCTTCCCTGACCTCGCCGCCGCCCGCACCGGCACCCCGCCGCACGGGCTACCCGCCGCCGACGTGCTGCTCGACGTACGGATGACCAACGAATGGCGCACCGGCCACATCGACGGCGCCGTCCACATCCCACTGCCCGACCTGCCGCACCGCCTCGCCGACGTGCCCGCGGGAACGGTGTGGGTGCACTGCGGCTCCGGCTACCGCGCCGCCGCAGCCACCAGCCTGCTGCAACGCGCCGGACGCCACGTCGTGCACATCGACGACGCCTACCCCACCGCCGCCGACGCCGGCCTGCCCATCGTTACCGGCCACTGACAAGGAGAACCCCCCGCATGACCACGCCCGCCGGCACCCCCGCCGACATCGACATCCCCACCCTGCAACACCTGATCGCCACCGGCCGGACACCCCGACTCATCGATGTGCGCACCCCGGCCGAGTTCGAGACCGCGCACATCCCCGGCTCCTACAACGTGCCCCTCGATCTGCTGCGCGAACACCGCGACGAACTGCGTACCCACCTCGACGAGCAGGTCGTGCTCGTCTGTCGCTCCGGGCAACGCGCCACCCAGGCCGAACAGTCCCTCGCCGGCGCGGGCCTGCCGAACCTGCGGGTCCTGTCCGGCGGCATCACCGCCTGGCAGAAGGCCCAGGCACCGACCACCGCGGGCACCCCGCGGTGGGACCTCGAACGGCAGGTCCGCCTCGTCGCCGGCAGCCTCGTCACGCTCGCCGTGCTCGCCAGCACCGTGACCGAGCCGGTGAAGTGGATCGCCGCGGTCATCGGCGCCGGCCTCACCGTCGCGGCGCTGACCGACACCTGCGCCATGGGCATGCTCCTGGCCAAATTGCCCTACAACCGGGGACCTCGCACCGACCTCCGCCAGGTCGTCACCGCCCTGGCCACGGACCGGCGGTAACCCGATGTCCCGCCACAGCATCCACTCACGGCCAACTCGCGCAGGCCGGCCGGGCAACGGCAGGCCCGCATGATCGCCGCGGCGAGTCTCGGTGCTCTCATCGGTGTGCTGCTCGGCCTGCTCGGCGGCGGCGGCTCGATCCTCGCCGTCCCCGCCCTCGTCTACGGCGCCGGCCTCTCCCTGGCCGCCGCCGTCCCCACCTCCCTGCTCGTGGTGGGCATCTCGTCGGCCACCGCCCTGCTCCCCCGGCTGCGGGCCGGATTGGTGCAATGGCGCATCGCCGGCATCGTCGGCGGCACCGGAGCCGCCGCGGCCTTCGCCGGTGCCACTGTCAACCGCCTGCTCGACCCCCGCCTGGTGATGGCCGGGTTCGCCGTCCTGATGGTTGTTGCCGGAGCGCGGATGCTACGTGACACCGATGACTCCGGCGGCGACTGCGCGCTGCCCGGCGGCGGCGTCAACTGGCGCGGCTGCCTACCCAAATCCATCGCCGCAGGACTCACCGTCGGCTTCCTCACCGGCCTTTTCGGCGTCGGCGGCGGCTTCCTGATCATCCCCGCCCTCGTGCTGCTCCTCGGCCTGAGCATGCCCGCCGCCGTCGCCACCTCCCTGCTCATCATCGTCATCAACTCCGCCGCCGGGTTCGCCGCACACGCCGGCGACGCCACCATTGACTACCGCACAGCCGCGGCGTTCACCGCCGCCGCCATCACCGGGTCCCTGGCCGCCGACCAGATCGCCACCCGGCTACCGACCCGCCGGCTCCAACGCGGCTTCGCGTACCTCGTCTTCGCCGTCGCGGCGTTCGTCGCCCTCCAAGCGATCATCAACCCGCTCGACACCTGAACAGGTCCGGCAGGCTCGCCATCCCCGCGCGGGGGGTGATGATCGCGATGTTCGCGCCGATCACCTCGTCCGCCCGGTAGCCGAACATCCGTTGCGCCCCGGAGTTCCACGACTCGATCGTCGCCTCGAGGCTCATCGCGATGACCGCGTCGTCGGAACACTCGACCACCGCGGCCAGCATCCGATGCCCCGCCTCAGCCTTCGCCGCGGCCGCCTGAAGCACCTGACGCCGATGCGCGACGATCACGCTGAGCACGGTGGCCCCGACCAGTGCCACCCCGCTCTGCACGCAGTGCGCCGAGATCATCGCCTCGCAGGCACCCCACGTCAGGCCGATCGACCACAGCAACGCATAGCCGCCCACCGCGGCGACCGCCCGTGTACCCGCCGCCACGGCTGACAGACACGGGCCGACCGCAAGCAGACCCACCGCCGCGTTGTCGACACCGAAAACGATGTCGGTCACCGCCAGAACGGTGACCGCGGCCACGGCTAAACACACCACCACCATGTGTCCCACAGCAGGTCCGGGCTCGACAAAATTGTCGATGGCGCCATCGGCCCTGTCCGGCAGGTTCTTCACGAAAGGCACCCCCGATCGCGGCAAGCGGCGACGTCGTCAGCTACCCACCACCTAACACCGGGCGGCGCCCCACCGGCGCGATTCGGCCAGGTCCGACCGGGCCGGCGGAGCTGAAGGCGTCACCTTGCAACGACTTTCCGACTGCGCGAAGTGCTCTGCCGTGAGTCAGGCCGGTGGCGGGTCCTCCGCCACCTGATCAGCGCTGCTTAGCAGGTTGGCGTGGGCTTCGGCCATCAGGCTGATCGCGTCATCGACCAGTGCCACCGAGATCGGATCCGGTGCCAGCGCTGTCAACCGCCGTATCTGGTTCAAGGATGCCGAGGTCTGGACCGCACCGTGGAGCAACATCACCACAAGATCCTGTAAGCCAGGATCCGGGTCGGCCCCGTCACATGGCTGCCGTTCGTCTCTTTCCGGCACCGCCGAACCCGCCGTCCGCTCCGCCAGGCATCCTCTGGAGCCGGCATCCGCTGAGCCCCACGGCCCACGCTCGACATCCGTCGACCGGCTGACCGCTCGCACCCGCCCGGTCTGTGCCGACTCGGCGAATTTATCCCACCCGAGCCCCGCTGTAGGTCGGCAACCGGTTCATCATCGTCCGCGTCACCCCGGCCCTAGAGGGCTGGTCGCGGGACTGTCAACTTAACGGCTCTGGCTCACATTCGGTGGTAGCACTGGGTAGCGGACCCAAGTTGTCGACGCGGCCCGGTGAGCAATCCACTCAAAGATCACCAAAAGGGCACCCGCTCGGGCCTTGGTCGTCCAAGAGGGAGACATGGGCGTCCCGAATGCCTTATCGCAGTAGATCCCAAGGGCTACACGGGACCGCTACGGAAAGTTACCACCTGATGTGAACCAGAGCCGTTCTTTTTACAGTCCCCTGGTCGCCCCGGTACGTCACCAAGTCCTCACTCTAGGCACGGGTCTGCCGATGGTGCCGGTAGGAACATCCTGGTCGAAAAAGGAGTACTGCTGTGTCGAACGCGTCAATGCCGCCGGCGGGACGTCGCGGTGCTCTGGGTTTCTTCGGTGATCTGCCGGTCGGGGTGAAGATCAGCGGGGCGGTGGCGGTGGCCGTGCTCGCCGGCGGCGCGGTCGCGGCCGCGGGGCTTGCCGGGTTGAACACGGCGAACAGCAAAGCAAACGGCATCGTGGCGGAGAATCTGAAGCCGTCGCAGGCCCTCGCGGTCACGCAGGGCGCCTTCGACGACGAACTGCTGGATTTGGCACGAATGAACATCGCGACCGCCGACGCCGGCACCGAGAAGTTCCGGCAGGCGGCACTGCAGGCCCACGAACTCACCGTGCAGGGCATCAAGGCCTACGCCGATTTGGGCCTGACCAGCACGCAGCAGACCGCCGTGGCCGTCATCGATGACGGGTTGACGACGCTGGCCGACATCCGCGACAAGCAACTCGTTCCCGCCGCGGCAAAGGACGACAATGCCGTGTACTCGACCGTCTACGACACGGACGCCGCACCGGTAACCGACAAGATCAATGCCGCGTTCGATGCCCTGAACGAGTACGAGGCGACCGACGCGGGCGCGGCGGTCCGGGAAAGCAACGACTCGTACCACAAGAGCCGGACCCAGATGATCCTCATCCTGGGCATCGGGTTCCTGGTAGCGGCCCTGCTCGGTTGGGTGACCGTCCGCCGGATCACCCGTCCGCTCGCCGCGGTCAACGCGAACCTCGCCCGGCTGGCGGAGGGGGATCTGACCGGGGTGGTCGTGGTGCAGTCCCGCGACGAGGTGGGCGCCATGGCGGTCGCGCTCAACAAAGCCACCGGCACCATGCGCGGCACGGTCGAATCACTCAACAGCGCCGCGCACTCTCTCGCCGCCGCGGCCGAGCAGTTGTCGGCCACCAATGTTCAGATCGCGCAGAACGCCGCGGACTCCAGCGCCCAGGCCGGTGCGGTCGCCGTCACGGCTGAAGAGATCCGCCGCAACATCGAGACCGTCTCGGCCGGGTCGGAGGAGATGGGCGCCTCGATCCGGGAGATCGCCCAAAGCGCCAACCAGGCCGTCGAGGTCGCCGGCCAGGCCGTGAGCATGGCGGAGTCGACCAACCACACCGTCACCCAGCTCGGCGCGTCGTCCGCCGAGATCAGCGACGTGATCCGGCTGATCACCTCGATCGCCGAGCAGACCAACCTGCTCGCCCTCAACGCCACCATCGAAGCGGCCCGGGCCGGGGACATGGGCAAAGGCTTCGCCGTGGTGGCCGGCGAGGTCAAAGATCTTGCCCAGGAAACCGCCAAAGCGACCGAGGACATCAGCGCCCGGGTCGCCGCGATCCAGGCCAACACCGGCACCGCGATCACCGCCATCACCGAGATCGGCCAGATCATCGGCCGGATCAGCGAATACCAGACCACCATCGCCGCCGCCGTCGAGGAACAGACCGCCACCACCGGCGAGATGAACCGCAGTGTCAGCGACGCCGCCAGCGGCGTCAGCGGCATCGCCGACAGCATCGACAGCCTGGCCAGCGCGACCCGCCACACCACCGAGAACGTCGGCGACGCCCAGCGCGCCTCAGAAGAACTGGCCCGCATGTCCAGCGAACTGCAGACCCTGGTGAACAGCTTCCGCGTATGACAAGACCACGGTCTACAACCAAGTTCGACCAGCGGGAAACCAGCTAGGCCAAGGTGCTGCTCCGGCCCTGCG
>NZ_BOMS01000186.1 GCF_016862315.1 Actinoplanes palleronii
CCATAAAGATCGACTTAGGCTGAGCGGCATTGGACGCCGCGCGGCTGGCGCTGAGGGGTGCCAAAGTCCGCGGGACACACCCCTGAGGACCAGCCGGAGTGGCACGGCTGGTGCTGAGGGGTGCCTCGGAGCCCGGGAGACACCCCTGAGGACCAGCCGGTACCGGGAGGCGCGCTGCGGTTCGGGGCGGGACCTGCCTCGCGGGGGTGAGTTGCGCGTCCGGGGACCTGCCACGCGGGGGTGAGTTGCGCGCCCGGGGACCTGCCACGCGGGGTGAGTTGCGCGCCCGGGGACCTGCCACGCGGGGTGAGTTGCGTGGGGCAGGGTGGGCTGGGGCAGGGTGGGTGCCGCGGTTCGGTGGGGCGAGGCATCCCCCCGTGGTGACGCCTCGCCCGGCTCTCCGGTGGTGGAGCGTGACGCGCCCACACGAGGGCTCGACGGTGGACCATGTCGTAGCCGCCGCCCTTTATAGCATGTAGGAGAGCGCTTTCCGAGGACTATATGGGTGTTTGGGAGCGTTCCCAATTCGATGCGTCTCACTTGAGCAGATATGGGGCGATCAGCTCACTCCAACGGGGTTCACCCGTCTCGGCGATGTGCCGGACCGTGCCGGCCAGCATGTCCGCGAGCTGGATCTGCGGGTGGGACTCGGCGTCCAGGAAGCGGAACCCGAGCAGGTCGCCGCCACAGCGTTCGCGCAGCAGGTCGATTCGGCGGGGCGGGAGCTGGGTCTGCCGGTCGTGCGCGACGGCCACCGGGCCCCACTGGCGGACCGCCGCGACCAGGGCCGGTACCAGCGGGTCCAGCACCGACCGGCCGATCGGGTCCTCACACAGCCACTCCCGGAACGCCGCCGCGCCGGGAAACGACGGGAGACCGGCCGCGCTGGGGAAGGACGGGGACGCGGCAGTCGGGGGGAGTGGGTCACCGCGGCGTAGCCGGAGCGCGTCGTTCGCCGCCGCGAGGTCGGTGTCGGCGAGGTCGAGGCCGAGGACGGACGCGGCCACCGATCGTACGAAAGCGGGTTTGTCCAGGAGGAAGACGTGGCCGTTGCCGCGCATCGGTCCGGAGGGGCCGAGGAACCAGGCGAGGGTCTCGTGGTGTTTCGCGCGGAGCAGATGGTTGGCCTTGTACTGGGTGGCGGGGGAGCGGATCCGGGCGCGCAGCTCGGTCAGCACCCCGGCGGGATCCGCGATCCGCACCGACGCGTGCGCGAACAGCCGGGTGGTCGAGCCGATCAGCTTTTCGCCCTCGTACCCGGATTCGTCGCACGCGATCTCCCGCATGCGTCCTGTCTAGTCGTCCTTACCTCGCTCGAACATCGGATAACCCGCCGGAACGGCATGATGGCTCCCGTGACTGACGCGTCCAAGGGTCTGGTTCTGATCGTCGAGGACGAGCGCCCGATCGCCGATCTGGTCCGGCTCTACCTGAGCCGGGAGGGCTTCGGTGTGCAGGTGGAACACGACGGCGTGGCCGGGCTGGCGGCCACCCGGCGGCTGCGGCCGGTGGCGTGCATCCTGGACATCGCGCTGCCCGGGATGGACGGCACCGAGATCTGCCGGCGGATGCGGGCCGACGGCGACTGGACACCGGTGATCTTCTTGACCGCGCGGGACGACGAGGTGGACCGGATCCTCGGCCTGGAGCTGGGCGGCGACGACTACGTGACGAAGCCGTTCAGCCCGCGGGAGCTGGTCACCCGGGTCAAGGCGTTGCTGCGCCGGGCCGCGGGCCCGCCGGAAACCGATCGGGTACGACAGCTGGGCCCCCTCGCCCTCGACCTCGGCCGCCGCACGGTCACCCTCGGCGCGCTGCCCCTGACCCTGACCGCGACCGAATTCGATCTGCTCGCGCACCTGGCCGGCCGCCCCGGGCGGGTGTTCACCCGGGAGGAGCTGCTCGCCGCGGTCTGGGGTTATGCCTCACACGCCGGCACCCGCACCGTCGACGTGCACGTGGCGCAGGTCCGGGCGAAGCTCGGCGCCGCGGCCGGCCTGATCCGGACCGTCCGGGGTGTCGGGTACACCGCCGATGCGTGACTTCTTCCGTACGCTGACCGGCCGCGCCGTGCTGGTCACCGTGGCCACCGCGGTGGTCGCCGTGATCGTCACCGCGCTGGTCGCCGTGCCGGTCGCGGTCCGCGCCGTGAACCTGCAGATCCGGGCCGAGCTGGTGGAGAAGTCCGCGATCGCGGTGGAGCTGCTCACCGACGAGCGCCCGGCGGCCCGCGAGAAGATCGCCAAGCGGCTGCGCCAGGACGCCATCGAGATCTACCTGATCCGGCGGGGCGTGCCCGATCACGCCGGCCTGCCGGACGCGGTGATCACTGAGGTGACCGAGGGCAGCCTGGTGAACGTGCGGGCCCGGGTGGACGGGCGGTGGTCGTTCGTGGCCGGTCGCCCGCTGCCCGGGGTGGACGCCGGTGTGGTGCTCACCCGGCCGGCCTCGACCGGTGTCGCGCTGCAGGTGCTCGGCGGGGTCTGGTGGGCACTGCTGGCCGGCCTGGTCGGCGGGATCCTGGCCGGCGCGCTGCTGGCCCGGTTCGTCTCCCGGCCGATCGAGCTGGCCGCGGCGGCGGCCGGGCGGCTCGCCGCCGGGGACCGGTCGGTGCGGATCGCCCGGCACGGCCCGGCCGAGGCGGTCCGGCTGGCCGAGGCGGTGAACCAGCTGGCCGCGGCGTTGCAGACCAGCGAGGGCCGGGAGCGTGACTTCCTGCTGTCGGTCTCGCACGAGCTGCGGACGCCGCTGGCCACCCTGCGCGGATACGCCGAGGCCCTCGCCGACGGTGTGGTCGGCCCGGACGACGCCCCGCAGGCCGGCGCGACCATGCTGGCCGAGGCCGACCGCCTGGACCGGCTGATCTCCGACCTGCTCGTGCTGTCCCGGCTGGAGGCCGCCGACCTGCCGCTGGACGTGGTCGCGGTGGACCTGGTGGAGCTGGTCCGGGAGGCCGGCCGGGCCTGGTCGGCGCGGTGCTCCCCGGACGGGCCGACCCTGACGGTCGACCTGCCGGACGAGCCGGTCACCGTGGCGACCGACCCGGGCCGGATCCGGCAGGTGCTCGACGGGCTGTGCGAGAACGCGCTGCGGGTGGTGCCGGGTGGTGCGCCGCTGGTGCTCGCGGTGCGCGCGGGGGAGTCCGGCGGTGTCGTCGAGGTGCGCGACGGCGGGCCCGGTTTCACCGACGACGACCTGGCCGTGGCGTTCGAGCGGGGCGCGCTGAACCGCCGCTACCGGGGCATCCGCAAGGTGGGCAGCGGGCTCGGGCTGGCGCTGGCGGCCCGTCTGGTCGGCCGGCTGGGCGGGCGGATCGAGGCCGGGCACGCCGCCGAGGGCGGGGCGCGGTTCACCGTGGAACTCCCTTACCGGACCCGAACAATCGGCTGACGTGCGTCGATCGGGGCGGGGCCAGTCTCGTACCCATGATTCGTACCGGAAAAGCTCTTGTCGTCGCGGCGACCGCGACCCTCGCTCTGGCCGGATGCGGCGCGGCCGCGGTGTCCGAAAAAGAGATCGACCCCGAGACCGTGGCACTCCAGGCGGTCGGTTTTGTCACCGATGAGGAGACCACGGCGACAACCGACAGGGTACGACCGAAAGTCGTCCGCCAGCTCCTGCGTCACAACGCGCTCCACGGCGAGGTGACCGTGCAGGCCAAGGACGGCGAGAAGACCGTCGTGGTGCAGCGCGGGAAGATCACCGCGGTGACCGACAAGGGCCTGACCGTGGAGTCCACCGACGGCTTCACGCTCACCTGGACCTACGGCGACCCGCTGCGCGTGGTGCAGCAGCGCAAGAAGGTGGAGCGGGACACGCTGAAGACCGGCACCGAGATCGGCGTCGGCGGCGTCGAGAGCGGCTCGGCGACCGCGGCCCGGCTGATCGTGGTGAAGAAGCCGAAGTAGGGTGCCCGCTCGTGGATCCCCCCTCGAGATCCACGAGCGGAACCCGCCCTACTGCAGGAAGTCGGCGAACGGCGAGAGCAGCAGCTTGCCCAGGCCGGTGGCGGTGCGGTCGAGCCGGCGGCGCTCGTGGTCGAGCTGCGCCAGGTCGTGCCGGATCGCCCAGAGCTTCTGCGCGTTGCGCCAGGCGACATTGCGGGTGTATTCCACCATCTCGCCCTGCCACCAGTCGTCCAGGTCGCCGTTCATCGTGTCGATGAGCAGCTGCCAGCGGTCGAGATACCCCCGGCGCAGGCCCGGGATCTCCTCCGCGAAGATGTCGTTGACCTGCAGGTAGTCGTGGTGCTGGTCGCTGCCGTCGATCGGGTCGGTGCCCAGGTGGTCGAACGTGGTGACCAGTGCGAACGGCAGGTCGAAGTTGATGTGCGCGTTGACCCCGGCGACCGCCGACGGCAGCGGGCGGGCGTCCGGCCCGGGGATCCGGGTGAACAGGCCGGCCCAGACGCCGGGACAGGCCGGGCTACCCTCGGTCCAGTAGCGCAGCGCGTCGAAATAGCGCCCGGCGAACTCGACGTCCAGCCGGGACAGGAACGCCGGATCCTTGAACTTGCCCGCGTAGAGCCGGTCCAGCACGTTCTCGGTGATGGCCAGGTAGAGCTTGTTGAAGTCCGCCAGCGGGTTGCTGTTCAGCAGCGGCGGGACTTGACAGAGCACGTCCTGCAACGCCTGGAGCTGGGTGACGACGGCGGGCACGTCATCCGGATGCTCCTGCAGGATGGTGGACATCTGACGTTGCACTGGTCCCCAGATGGGCTGGGTCATCGGATCCTCCACGCGACTTGCCGGGGTTACGCGGAGGGCCCCCAGCACCGCCCGGCGGCCGGAACCACCGGGCGGTGCTCCCCCGTGCGAAACAGCCTTTCACCGGCGCCGCGCGAGGGGATCGGTAGAACGACGTATTCCGTGTACGTATGTCACGGCGAGATAACGAACGCCTGGTCAGGCCGCCGTCAAGAAGACGCGACTCGCCTGCACGCGAGTGCGTACCTGGAGTTTGTCAAAGATGTGGCCCAGGTGCACGCCGACGGTGCGCTCGCTGATGAACAGCTGCTCGCCGATCTCCCGGTTGGTCAGCCCCTCGGCCACCGCTTCCAGCACCTCGCGCTCGCGGCCGGTGAGAACCGACAGCTCATCGCCCTGATCCGGCTCCGGCGGCGCCATCGCGACGGTGTCCGCGTCGTCGGCCAGCGACACCCGGAACCGCTGGGCGATGCCCTTGATCTCGTTCGCGAGGGGCCGGGCGCCCATCGCGATCGTGGTCGCGTACGCCTGACGCAGCCCGGCGATCGCGGTCGCCCGCCGCCCCCGGCGCTGCAGTGCCGCCTCGGCGTGCCGCAGGCGCGAGTACGCGGCCGGGTACGGCTGCTGCCGGCGATCCCAGATGGCCGCAGCCCGGGCCCACGGCTCCGGGTCCTGGCGATCCTCGATCCGGCTCAGCTCCGCGGCGCAGAGGTTGAGATAACCGTCGAGCACCGCCCTGACCTCGGTCGCGGCGTTGTCGGCGCCCTCCTGCAGCCGGCCGACCACGGTGTTGAGCCGGCGCAGCGCCGCCGGGTCGACGGGTGAGCCGGCCACGTGCGCCTCGGCCTCGGCGCGCAGCCCGTGCCAGGCCAGCACACCGAGCAGCACCAGGTCGTCGGAGCGGGTCTCGGTCAGGCCGCGCTGCACCGCGGCGCGGGCCTCGGCGTGCTCCTTCTGCCACATCGCCAGGCCGGCGCGCAGCGTGAGCATCGGCAGCACGTGCCGGGCCCCGCCGCCGGCCAGCAGGGTCGCGACCGCGTCCAGGTCCCGCCGGGCGTTGTCCACCTCGCCGAAACCGACCCAGAGCCGGCAGCGGGCGAGCAGCAGCTCGACCGCGTCGGCGCCGGACGGGCGGTGCTGCATCGCCGCTTCCAGCATGGCGTCCGCCTCGGCCCACTGTCCGATCCGGAACAAGCCGTTGCCGGCGATCGCCAGCAGCCGGGTCTGGTATGTCCGGCCGACCCCGCGCGCGGCCAGCGTGGCGGCGCCCCGGCGGGCCACCAGCACGCCCTCCTCGATGCTGTTCAGCGGGCCGGTCAGCAGCTCGGCCAGGTGCAGATAGGCGCAGCCCAGGTCGTCCGGGTGGCCGGAGCGCTCGGCGATCTCCACGGCGTGCCGGATGACCGCCAGCCCGGCGTCCGGGTCCTCGCGGAACGCGGCGCTGAAACCCAGCGCGGCGCTCGCCCGGACCAGGTCGGCGGTCGAGCCGTTGACCGCGGCCAGCTCCAGGGCGTCGCGGGCGCGCTGGTTGGCGTCCGCGTACCGGCCCAGGTGCAGCAGCAGCTCGGCGAGGAACGCGGCGGCGGTGGCGCGCAGCTGCGGGGTGCAGTCCGGGGCCTGCAGGGCGAGTTCGTACTCCCGCTCGGCGGTCTCGGAACGGCCGGTGGCGGCCAGGTAGCGGGCCCGGCGCAGGTGCAGCTCGCACTCGCTGGGCGCGTCCTTGCGGCCGGCCAGCTCCTCCAGCCTGGCCAGGGCCAGCACGTGCTCGCCGCACTGGTGCGCCGACTCGGCGGCGTGTCCGAGCAGCTCAGCGCGTTCCGTGGCGTCGTCGGCGGTCAGCCGCAGGGCGATGGTCCAGTAGCGGTGAGCCTCGGCGAAGCCGTACAGGCCCTCGGCGGAGCGGGCCGCGGCGACCACCGACGGCAGCGCCCGGGCCGGCACGCCGGCCCGCTGCCAGTGATGGGCCAGCCGGGCGTGGTCGTCGGCGCCGCCGGCCGGCTCCAGGGCCTCCGCGTACCGCCGGTGCAGGGCGGCGCCCTCGGCCGGCAGCACCTCCTGCTCCAGCACCTCGGCGACCAGCCGGTGCCGCAGCCGGTACCCCTCGGCGTCGCTGACCACGAACCGGTACGCCACCGCGGCCCGGATCGCCTCCAGCAGGCCGTCCTCCGGCAGGCGCACCACCTTGGCCAGCACGGCGTGGTCGACCGGCTCGACGCCGGCCGCGACCGCGTGCACCACGGCGTGCGCGTTGGCCGGCAGCTCGTCGACCCGGGCCAGGAAGATCTCGCGCAGCGTGTCGGACAGCTCGACCCGGCCGTCGCGCAGGTCACGGGAGAGTTCCTCGACCACGAACGGGTTGCCGCCGCTGCGCTTGTAGACCCGGTCGGCGTCCTCGCCGGCCACGTCGCCACCGACGATCGCGGTGACCAGCTCCCGGGTGTGCTCCTCGGTCAGCGGCGCGATGTCGACCACCCGGACCGAACGGAGCCGGCGCAGCTCGGCCAGCACCCGGCGCAGCGGGTGAGTGCCGTGCAGGGCCTCGGCGCGGATCGCGGCCAGCACCGAGATGCGCACGTCACCCAGGCCGGCCAGCAGGTAGAGCAGCAGCTGGCGGGTGCTCCGGTCGGCCCACTGCAGGTCGTCGAGGACCAGCAGCAGCTGCCGGTCGCCGGCGATCGCCCGCAGGTCGCGGGAGACCCGCTCGAGCAGGGCGCCCGGGTCGTCGGCGACCGTCGTGGTCGCACTGTCGTGCCGGCGCAGCGCTTGCAGCACCGGGTGCAGCGGTGAGGCGTCGCCGATGTCCAGGCAGGTGCCGAGCAGCACCGCGAAATCCCCACCGCGCAACGCGTCGGCGGTCTCGCGCAGCAGCCGGCTCTTGCCGACACCACTCTCGCCGGTCACGAATACCGCGGCGGTTCCACCAGGACCGACGTTGCGCAGGTAGGACTGAATGTCGGCCAGCGTGCCGGTGCGCCCGACAAGCGGCCCGTCGTCCCCCTGGCTGGCCATGTCCGGCAGCCTAGTGCGAAAGCACGTACCACGTTGTCGTCGGTTCGGACTGTTCTGCGTCACAAAAATGACGAGCGCCGATAGCCGTCACAGATACGTCGTTCTGCGGATCCGCTGGTGGAGAACGGCTGGCACCGTACTCCCGGTCAACGCAGTGATCTGGGGGAGCGTGAGACATGACCACCATCACCGTAGCCGTCCAGGAGCGGCGCCAGACCGTGACCGTGCTGTTCATCGACATGGTCGGCTTCACCGCTCTGGTGGACCGGCTGGACTGCGCGGAGGTCCGGGCGTTGCAGCGGGACTACTTCTCGGTCGTGTCCGAGGTGGTCCGTGACTGCGGCGGCATCATCGAGAAGTACGTGGGAGATGCGGTGATGGCGGTCTTCGGCGCCGGCGAGGACGGCTTCGAGCCGGAGGCGGCCGCCTCCGCCGTGCGCGCGGGTCTGTCGGTCCAGGAGTCGTTGAGGGGGCGGCTCCTGGCCGGCAGGCACCGGGTGCGGACCCGGGTCGGGCTGGCCACCGGCGAGGTGATCGTCGATCCGGTGATGACCTTCAACGGCGGCTACGGGATGATCAGCGGCAGCGTGGTGAGCACCGCGGCGCGGCTGCAGGCCTACGCGCCGCACGACACCGTGGTGGTCTGCTCGTCGACCCGGGACGTCACCGACGCGCTCATCGCCTATCAGGAACTGCCACCCGTGTCGGTGCCCGGCAAGTCCTATCCGCTGGACCTGTGGCGAGCGCTACAGCCTCAGTCTGCCCCGCTGGTGGCGGTCGGCTAGCCTTTTTGTGGGTTTTTTCCGGTATTTTCGGGCCGGGTGGTCACGACCTGCCTCGCCTGGGGCAGAAGTGTCGGAGGCTCCGGGTAGGCTCGCGCCGTCCTTGACCACCTTGGCCGATCGGGAGTGCCGCCCTGTGACCGCACAGCCAGACACCTTGTACGGGGCTGACGACCTCACGCACCTGGAAGGGCTGGACGCTGTCCGGAAACGCCCAGGCATGTACATCGGGTCGACCGACAGCCGGGGCATCAACCACCTGGCCAACGAGATCATCGACAACTGCACCGACGAGGGTGTCGGTGGTCACGCCACCCGGATCGCGATCACGCTGCACAGCGACGGCTCGGTCCAGGTCGACGACGACGGCCGGGGCATCCCGACCGACGTGCACGCCAAATCCGGGATCAGCGGCGTCGAGCTGGTGCTGACCCGCCTGCACGCCGGCGGCAAGTTCGGCGGCTCGGGCTACAAGGCCTCCGGCGGCCTGCACGGCGTCGGCGCCTCCGCGGTCAACGCGCTGTCGCTGCGCTTCGACGTCACCGTCAAGCGTGACGGCAAGGTGCACGAGATCTCGTTCCAGCGTGGAGTGCCGGGCGTCTTCGACGGTCCCGGCCCGGCGGCGACGTTCCGCCCGGAGGCCGGTCTGCGGATCGTCCGCAAGATGAAACGCGGCGAGCCGACCGGCACCGCGATCCGCTACTGGTACGACGCCCGGTATTTCGAGACCGGCGCCCGCCTGGACGTCGACGCGGTCCGCACCAAGCTGCGCAACACCGCGTTCCTGGTCCCCGGCGTGCAATACACCGTCTTCGACGCGACCGCCGAGGAACCGGCCACCGAGGAGTTCCACTACCCCAACGGCCTGACCGACATGGTGGAGTTCCTCACCCCCGCGTCGGACAAGCCGGTCTCCGGCATCCTGCTGGTGACGGGTGAGGGGACGTACAAGGAAAACGCCGCCGACGCGAACGGCGTGATGCAGTCCAACGTGGTCCGGCAGGCCCAGATCGAGGTCGCCTTCCGCTGGGGCACGGGCTATGAGCGCAACGTCGAGTGCTTCACCAACACGATCCGCAACGTGCACGGCGGCACCCACCGCAAGGGCTTCGAGCGGGCCCTGGTCCGCTCCCTGACCGAGGCCATCCGCAACGCCCGTGGCCTGCTCAAGCCGAAGGAGGAGCCGCCCGTCCTGGACGACCTCCTGGAGGGCATGACCGCGGTCATCCACGTGCGGGTGCCGGAGCCGCAGTTCACCTCGCAGACCAAGGACGAGCTGTCCACGGCCGGCATCACCCGGGTGATGCAGACCCTGGTCGAGACGTTCGTCAAGGGCTGGATCGACGACCGGCGCACCAAGGTCGAGGCCCGCACGGTCCTGCAGAAGGTGGTGGACGCGGCCCGGGTCCGGCTGACCCAGAAGCAGCAGAAGGACGCGGCCCGCCGCAAGACCGCCCTCGAGGGCGCGTCGATGCCGCCGAAACTCGTCGACTGCCGCACCACCGGCATCGCCCGCAGCGAGCTCTACATCGTCGAGGGTGACAGCGCGCTCGGCACCGCCCGGATGGCCCGCTCCTCGGAATACCAGGCCCTGCTGCCGATCCGCGGCAAGATCCTGAACGTGCAGAAGGCCAGCCTGCAGCAGGTGCTCGACAACGCCGAGTGCTCGGCGATCGTGCAGGTGCTCGGGGCCGGTTCCGGCCGCACCTTCGACATCGGCGCGATGCGCTACGGCCGGGTCATGCTGATGGCCGACGCCGACGTCGACGGCTCGCACATCCGGACCCTGCTGATCACGCTGTTCGCCAAGTACATGCGACCGGTGATCGAGGACGGCCGGCTCTACGCCGCGATGCCGCCGCTGCACAAGATGACCACCAAGGGCCGCAACCCGGAAACCATCTTCACGTACACCCAGCAGGAGATGGAGGCGACCCTCGGCAAGCTCCAGCGGGCCGGCAAGACTCTGGCGCCGGTGAGCCGGTTCAAGGGTCTCGGCGAGATGGACGCCGACGAGCTGTGGGACACCACGATGAACCCCGCCACCCGGACCGTCCGGCGGATCACGCTGGACGACGTCGAGCGCGCCGAGGCGACGCTCGAGCTGCTGATGGGTGAGCGGGTCGAGCCCCGGAAGAACTGGTTGATCGAGGCCGCCGGCCGGATCGACCAAGAGACGATCGACGCCTGAGGGGTTGTTGAGAAGTGGCACGCCGCAAGACCGAGAACCGCGTCGACCTGTCGGCATTCGACCAGGCCGGCGCCCGGGTCATCGACAATCCGCTCACCACCGAGGTGGAGGACTCCTACCTGGAGTACGCCTACTCGGTCATCCACTCCCGGGCCCTGCCGGACGCCCGTGACGGCCTCAAGCCGGTGCACCGGCGGATCCTCTGGTCGATGTCCGAGCAGGGGCACCGCCCCGACCGGGCGTATGTGAAGTCCGCCCGCGTCGTCGGCGACGTGATGGGCAAGTACCACCCGCACGGCGACGTGGCGATCTACGACGCCCTGGTCCGGCTCGCCCAGGACTTCTCGCTGAACACACCGCTGATCGACGGGCACGGCAACTTCGGCTCGCCGGACGACGGCCCGGCCGCCTCCCGGTACACCGAGGCCCGGATGTCGCGCGAGGCGATGCTGCTGGTCGGTGAGCTGGGCGAGGGCACGGTCGACTTCAAGCCGACCTACGACGGCTCCGACCTCGAACCCAAGGTGCTGCCGGCCGCCTTCCCGAACCTGCTGGTCAACGGCACGTCCGGGATCGCGGTCGGGATGGCCACCAACATGATCCCGCACAACCTCGGCGAGGTGGTCGCAGCCGCCCGGCACCTGATCACCAACCCGGAGGCCGACCTCGACGAGCTGATGCGCTTCGTGCCCGGCCCCGACCTGCCCACCGGCGGTCAGCTGCTCGGCCTGGACGAGGTGCGCCGGGCGTACGAGACCGGCCGCGGTGTGGTCCGGATCCGGGCCAAGGCGCAGACCGGCCTGCTCGAGGGTGGCCGCGGACGCCAGGCGATCACGGTCACCGAGCTGCCCTACGGCGTCGGCACCGAGAAGATCATCGAGGCGATCACCGACGAGGTGAAGGGCAAGCTGATCACCTCCGGCCCGCGGCGCGGGCAGCGGCAGGCGGTGCGGCTGCAGGGCATCGCCGACGTCAAGGACCTCACCGACCGCGAGCACGGCACCCGGCTGGTGATCGAGTGCAAGGTCGGCGTCAACCCGCAGGCGCTGCTGGCCGACCTCTATCGGCTGACCCCGCTGGAGAGCTCGTTCGGCATCAACAACCTGGTGCTGGTCGACGGGCAGCCGCGGACTCTCGGGCTCAAGGCGCTGCTCGAGGTGTTCGTCCAGCACCGGTACGAGGTGGTCACCCGGCGGACGACGTACCGGCGGACCAAGCGCGAGGACCGGCTGCACCTGGTCGACGGCCTGCTGATCGCCCTGATCGACATCGACCGGGTGGTCGCGTTGATCCGGGCCAGCGACGACGCGGGCGCCGCCAAGGCCTCGCTGATGAGCGAGTTCGGGCTCAGCGACATCCAGGCGACGTACATCCTGGACACGCCGCTGCGGCGGCTCACCCGGTTCGACCGGATCGAGCTGGAGACCGAGCAGGAGAAGCTGCGCGGCGAGATCGCCGAGCTCAGCCGGATCCTCGACAACGAGGACGTGCTCAAGCAGGTCGTCTCGGACGAGCTGGCCGCGGTGACCAGCGAGTTCGGCCGGCCGCGCAACACCACGCTGATCGACGGTGACCTCAAGGAGGTGCTCGCCGCCTCGATCCCGGCCGGGCCGCTCGAGGTCGCCGACGACCCGTGCCAGATCATCCTCTCCGCCACCGGGCTGATCGCCCGGACCGCGGCGGAGAGCGAGGAGTCGGCCGAGGCCCGCAAGCGCAGCGGCCGGGTCAAGCACGACACGGTCCGCGCGATCATCCACGCCACCGCGCGCGGCCGGATCCTGCTGATCACCAACCGGGGGCGGGCGTTCAAGACCGACGTGCTGCCGCTGCCGGTGCTGCCGGAGCAGTCCGGGACGGTCTCGCTGCGCGGCGGCATGTCCGCGTCCGAGCTGGTGCCGCTGGAGAAGGGCGAGCAGGTGGTCGGGCTCGCGCCGCTGACCCCCGGCGAGTCGCCCGGCCTCGCGCTGGGCACCCGGCTCGGCGTGGTCAAGGTGTGCGCGCCGGAGTGGCCGGTGCGCTCCGACGAGTTCGAGGTGATCACCCTCAAGGAGGGTGACGAGGTGCTGCAGGCGACCTGGCTCGCCGACGGTGCGGAGGCGCTGGTCTTCGTCACCACCGACGCGTCGCTGCTGCGGTTCCCGGCCAAGCTGGTCCGGCCGCAGGGACTCAAGGGCGGCGGCATGGCCGGCATCAACCTGACCGCGGGGTCGTCGGTGGTCTCGTTCAACGTGGTGTCCACGTCGGAGGCCTCGCACGGCGAGCCGATGGTCGTCACGTCGACCGGCACCCAGGTGAAGGTGTCACCGTTCTCGTCCTACCCGGCCAAGGGCCGTGCCACCGGCGGTGTCCGGGTGCAGCGGTTCCTCAAGGGCGAGACCGAGCTGGTGGTGGCGTGGGTCGGCCCGCGCCCGGTCGGCGCCAGCAGCACCGGCGACCCGGTCGAGCTCCCCGAGCCGGACGCCCGCCGCGACGGCTCCGGCGTCGCGGTCATCATGGGCCCTCAGCTGATCGGCCACCACATCGAGCGCGACTGATTTTTCGGTACGACGACGGCCCGCCGGTTCCTTCCGGCGGGCCGTTCGCTTTCCGACCGGCCCCCACCTCGCCGCTCGCCTCCCGCCGCTCGATCTCGCCGAGACGGGGCTGCTACGTGGGCGGCGCGGCGACGAAGGTTTCGATGGTGGTGAGGTGGTCCGGCTGGAGCCCGCGGTTCGGGGCCGGGGCGATCAGCAGGGTCCGGCCGAGCCGGGGGAGTTCGTCGTGGGCGGCCGGTGGGATGTCCGCGTCGTCGGTCCAGATCAGCGGGCGGCCGTCGGCCAGGACCTGGTGGGCCGCGGCCAGCTTGGCGATCGGGGCGTCCGGCGGGGCGAGGTCCTCGTGCCAGCACGGCTCGAAGCGGGGCAGCCCGAAGAGGCGTTCCAGCTGGCCGGTGTGGGCACACCAGGTGGTGCACCAGCGGATCTCCACGGCACCGCTCCGGTGCAGCGCCCGGATCCGGTCGAGCAGGGCCGGTGCCCAGCGCATCAGGAAGCCGGTGCCCCCGGCGTAGGCCATGCCGCGGCGGGGCGCGGCGCTCCAGCCGGGACGGTTCGCGTTCAGGACGCCGTCGACGTCCAGCAGCCAGACCGGCGTGGCGGCGGTCACCATGCCGGGCGGATACGGCCGGGGACGGTGAGGCGGGAGAGGGCGGTGCGGACCGTGGCCAGCTGTTCCGGGCCGAGGGAGTCGGCCCAGGGGCGGAGGACCTGCTCGGCGGCCTCGTCGGCGGCGCGGGTGCAGGCCCAGCCCCGGTCGGTGAGGGTCAGCAGGCGGGCGCGGGCGTCGGCCGGGTGCGCGCGGCGCTCGACGTAGCCCTTGCGGACCAGCTCGTCGGCCATCTGGCTGGCGGCCTGCTTGGTGACTCCCAGGTGCTCGGCGAGTTCGACGATGGTGGCGCCGTCCGGGGCGAGGCGGACGAACGCGTAGCCGTGCGCCGGGCGGATGTCGGTGAAGCCGCGGGCCCGGACGCCGGCGTCGATGCCGTCGACCAGGGTGGATGCGGCGCCGAGCAGCAGCACCGGGAGGTCCAGAAGATCACGTCGCACCGGAACAGTTTGACATGAAGGTCAAGCCGGTTGACTATGTAGTCAAGCAGCTTGTCTATTTGCGGGGAGAGATCATGGCGATTCATCGGCGGGACGAGGCTGTTGTGCACCGGCTGCACGGGGCGGTCTTCCATTCGTACGTGGCGCCGGCGACCGGGAGCACGGAGCTCTGCGCCTGGCGGCTGGAGATCGCCGGCGGCGTGGAGGGGCTGACGCACCGGGTCGACCGGGAAGAGGTGTTCCTGTTGCTCGCCGGCCAGATCAGGGTGTCCCTGGACGGGGTGTCCGAGGGTATGGCCGCCGGGGACGTGCTGCGGGTGCCGGCCGGGTCGGTGTTCGGTGTCGACAACCCGAGCACCGAGACGGCGCAGGCGTGGGTGACCACCAGCGTCGGGCTGACGGCGACGCTCCCGGACGGCTCAGTGATCAGCCCACCCTGGGTCCGCTGACCCGAGCGTGGGGAGTTGTGGCGCGCTCCGCACCGAAACTCCCCACGCAGGGTTGTAACGGCCGTCGCGTGGGGAGTTGTGGTGCGGAGCGCGCCGAAAGTCCCCACGCAAGGGTGGGACGGACCGAGCGTGGGGAGTTGTGGTGCGGAGCGCGCCGAAAGTCGCCACGCAAGGGCTAGGCGGTGGTGCGCAAGGTCGCCAGGGCGTTCATTTCCGCTTCGGGGAGCGGGCCGGCCGCCTCGGCCGCGAGGCACTCGGTCAGCTCGGTGCGGTTCTTCACGCCGAGCACCACTGTGGACACCCCGGGCACGGACAGGGCGTAGCGGTGGGCCAGCACGGCGGGGGCCGTGCCCCACTCGGCGGCCAGCTTCCGGAACGGCTCCGCCCGTACAAAATCGATGGCCGCGGGATGAGCGGCCTCGAGCGTACGATCAAGGCTCGCGGTCAGTGACCCGGCGGCGACCGCGCGGATGCCGACCACCTGGACCCCGTTCTCGTTCGCGGAGCGGACGATGTCGTCGGTCCGCGGCCGGACGCCGGGGAAGAACCAGAGGTCCCCGTTGAAGTCGAGCGGGTTGACCACGATCTGCGCGGCGTCCGGACGCGGGGTGTTCCGCAGTGCGGTGAGCACGCCGTCCGGGTGGCCGACCGCGGTGATGCCCCAGGCCCGGATCAGGCCCTCGTCGCGCAGCCGCTCGAAGGTGGCGGCCGCCTCGAGGTAGCCGTCCGGGCCGATCGAACCGGGGTGCGGCCCCGCCACCCGGATCTGCGTGTGCAGCAGGAAGAGGTCGAGGTGGTCGCGGCCGATCTGGCCGAGGCTGGCGGTGAGGCCGCGGCGGATCCGGGCGGCGAAGTCCCGCTCGGTGTCGTCCTCGAGCGAGACCTTCGACGTGATCATGAGGTCCGGTGCGGAGACGGAGCGGAGGGCCTCGCCGGCCGCCCGCTCCGATTCGTGGTCGGCGCCGTAGGAGGGCGCCAGGTCCAGCATGGTGATGCCGGCGTCGAGGGCGGCATGGATGGTGGCCACCGCCTCCGCGCGTCCGGTCGAGCCCCAGACGCCGGCGATGCCGCCGCCGCCCAGGGTCAGTGCGCTGATCCGGCCGAGTCGTCCGAAGTCCCGTAGTTCCATGGTTCGGACGGTAGGACCTGGAGCGCGCTCCAGCACAAGAGCGGATCGCCTACTTGCTCGGCTCCGGGATGTCGCACTTGATCTTCGGGTTGACGCCGAGCCAGTTCAGCGGGCCCGCGACCACGGTGACGATGACCGTGCCGGCCTCCGCGCAACTCGTGTCGCCGGTGTCCTTGAAATAGCCGCGCTGGGCTGCCGCGACCGCGCCGAGCACGAGCCAGACGATGATGATTACCGCACCGATACGCATCGAGAGCCTCCTTGGGGGTATGCACCGCAGGTACCCGCAACCCGTCGATCTTTAAACGGGATCCCTAAAGAGCGGCCCGGCACGGGCGATGGACCAGCGTGCTCTCGTCGGTGGTGACCCTGATCGGGGACCTTTATCAGTCTCATGCCGGGCTCGCCGAGCGTGCCACGGCGCTGATCGCGAGCGCCGACGCGACCGGCGACCGGCAGAGCGCCGACCTGGCCCGCCTGGTCCTCGCCGAGCTGGACAACCGTGGCGGCCGGGCCCTCGAGGGCGTCGCCACCGCCCGTGACCTGCTCGACGCGAGCGACGACCGGCTGGTGCGGGCACACGCGCACGCGCGCATCGCCGGTGGCGTGTGGCGGATCGGGGACACCGCGACCGGGGTGCGGCACGCGCTCTGGGCGACCCGGATGCTCCGGCCGGAGGACCCGGCGCCGATCCGCGCCGACCACGCGATCATCCTGGCCGTGATGGTGAACGACCAGCGGGTGGGCGGTTTCGAGTCGGCCGAGTTCGCCGCCGCGCAGGCCGAGGCGGAGGCGTCCGGCCGGCCGACGCTGGAGATCGCGAACCTGAACAACTGGGCCTGGTACGCCTACGAGGGCGGCGACCTGGACGCCGCCGCCGTGATGGTCGAGCGGATGCGGGCCCGGGTGGAGTCGTCCGGCCTCGGGCTAAACTGCTCGTGCGCGGACACCGTCGCCCGGGTGCTGCTGGAGACCGGCCGCCCGGAGGAGGCCGAGTCGGTGATCCTGGACGCGATCGAGAACGCTCCGGCCACCGACTCGGACGCGGTGCCGGCCGCGCTGCTGACCCTCGCCGAGATCGAGCGCCGGCAGGGTGACCTGGCCGGCGCGATCCGGACGCTCGACCGGGTCCGGAAGATGGCGGCTGAGAACGACCGGCCGGACGCCGGCGCCGAGGCACTGCGCGGGCTGGCGGCCTGCCACGCCGAGGCCGGGGACTTCGAGGCGGCGTACCGGACCATGTGCGAGTTCCACGAGGCCTGGGAGGTCCTGCGGACGCAGCAGAGCGCGGTCGCGGCCCGGTTCGCGCACGCGCAGTTCTCCGTCGAGCAGGCGCAGGAGATGGCCGAACGGGACCCGCTGACCGGCCTGGGCAACCGGCGCCGCTCCGACGCGGAGCTGGCCGCCGCGGTGCAGGGCACCGGACCGGTCACCGTCGCGCTCGTCGACCTGGATCACTTCAAGCTGGTCAACGACACGTTCTCGCACGCCACCGGCGACGAGGTGCTGCGCCGGGTGGCCCGGCTGCTGACCGCGACGCCGGGATTCGCCGGCCGGCTGGGCGGCGAGGAGTTCGTGCTGATCTTCCGGGCCGGGCTGGACGCCGCGAGCGGGTACTGCTCGGCGCTGCGCGCCGCGATCGAGGGACATGCGTGGGCCGAGGTCGTCGACGGACTCGCGGTGACGGCCAGCATCGGGCTCACCGAGGTCCGGCCCGGCGAGGACCGGGCCGATGCGCTGCTGCGGGCCGACGATTTTCTGTACGCGGCGAAGCGCACCGGCCGGAACCGGGTCGAAGTCGGCTAACCCGCCTTGCGGGCCTGCAACGTGTACGTGTGCGGCAACCGTTCCGGCCGCTGCGCCAGCTGCCACTCGCCGTTGTCCAGTTGCCGCATCCGGCCGGGCAGCGCGTTCCACGGCACGCTCTGGTGCTCGACCAGCCCGGTCAGGGTCAGGCCGGCCCCCAGCACCGCGGTGACGATCTCGCCGAGCCCGTGGTTCCACTCGTGCGTGACGGTGTGGGTGAACTCGTGGTCGGTGGCGACGTACGTCCCCGGCTCGTCGTACACCTGCGGCTCGGCCTGCTCGAAGTACGGCTCGTCCAGCGCGATCACGTCGTCGGTACGGTCGTACTCGCACGTCCACAGCACCGGGTGGCCCTCCCGGATGAACAGCCGCCCGCCCGGCGCCAGCAGCGACGCCACGGTGGCCGCCCAGCGCTTGATGTCGGGCAGCCAGCCGAGCGCGCCGATCCCGGTGAAGACCAGGTCGAACTCGCCGTCCAGGACGTCCCGCGCGGCGTACACGTCACTCTGCACGAACGGGATGTCGGCGCCCGCCCGTGCGGCCAGGTCCCGCGCCTGCTTCAGCGACTCGCCGGAGAAGTCCAGCCCGGTCATCCGGGCGCCGAGGCGGGACAGCGAGAGCGTGTCGGTGCCGATGTGGCACTGCAGGTGCACCCCGCGCAGCCCGGTGATGTCGCCGAGCAGCGGGAGGTCGAAGCGGACCACCCGGCTCAGGTGCTCGGGGTCGGCCACGAAGCGCGACACCTCGTAGCCCTCCGACGCGGCGTGTGCGGGGGCCCGCTCGTCCCAGTTGGCCCGGTTGACGGTCAGATAGTCGCTCACGCGCCGGACTTTATGCGATCACGGAACCACAGCGCACTCTGTTTCGGCGTACGCGTCTGGGTCTCGTAATCGACGGCGACCAGGCCGAACCGGCGGCCGTAACCCTCGGCCCACTCGAAGTTGTCCATCAGTGACCAGGCGAAATATCCGCGCAGGTCGGCGCCCTGTTCCCGGGCCGCGAGAGCCGCCTCGATGTGCGCCGCCAGGTACGCGGTCCGCTCGGCGTCGGCGACGAAGCCATCGGAGGAGGGCTCGTCGTCGTAGACCGCGCCGTTCTCGGTCACTGCCAGCGGCACGCCGTAGTCGTGGTGCAGGCGCAGCAGCAGCGTGGTGAACCGGTCCGCGGTGATCGGCCAGCCCATCGCGGTGGTCGGCACGTCCGGCTTGATCTCCCGGACGATCGGCAGTCCCTGCGCGTCGTGCGTATGGCCCTGCTCGTCGCGGCCGGCGAAGTCCTGTCCGAAGTAGAAGTTGACGCCGAGCACGTCGGGTCGCTGCGCGATGATCGCCAGGTCGCCGTCGAGGATGGGGAGGGTGTGGCCCTGCTGGTGCAGGTCGGCCAGCACGTCGGCGGGGTAGTGGCCGAAAACGATCGGGTCGAGGAAGATCCGGGTGACGTTGCCGTCGGCGCGGCGGGCCGCGGCGATGTCCAGCGGGTCGTCGGTGTGCGGGGTTGCCGTGCCGATGTTGAGCGCAATGCCGACAGAATTGTCCGGTTTCTTCAGGACGGAAGCGGCCAGCCCGTGTCCCAGTAGCAGGTGATGAGTGGCGGCCAGTGCGTCTCTCATGCTGCGGCGGCCGGGCGCGTGCACCCCGTGCTGATACCCGAGATACGCCGCGCACCACGGCTCGTTCAGGGTCTGCCAGTTCTTGACCCGGTCCTGCAGCCGGTCGAAGACCAGCGCGGAGAAGTCCGCGAACCGGTACGCGGTGTCCCGCTCCGGCCAGCCACCGGCGTCCTCCAGCTCCTGCGGCAGGTCCCAGTGGTAGAGCGTGAGCCACGGTGCGATCCCGTTGCCCAGCAGTTCGTCCACGAGACGGTCGTAGAACGCCAGCCCGGCCGGGTTGGCCGGGCCGCGCCCACCGGGCTGCACCCGCGGCCAGGAGACCGAGAACCGGTACGCGTCAACACCCAGGCTCTTGATCAGCTGCACGTCGGCCGGCATCCGGTGGTAGTGGTCGCAGGCCACGTCGCCGTGCTCGCCGACGACCCGGTGACCGAACGTGTCCCAGATGGACGGTGTCCGGCCGTCCTCGGCGGCGGCGCCCTCGATCTGGTAGGCGGAGGTGGCCACACCCCAGGTGAATGTCACTTCTTCTCCCGTTTCAGCTGGAGGTGGACATAGTGAGGGCCGGTCCCGACGGCAGGGGACCGGCCCTCTGCTTCATCTAGCCGACCGGCTCTTTCACTGGGTGCAACCAGCACGCCACCGATCGCGGCGAGTCGTCCGGCCGGGCCAGCACCGGGATGTTCGTCGAGCACGGCTCGAACGCCTTCGGGCAGCGCGGGTGGAACGAGCAGCCGCTCGGCATCCCCTTCAGGTCGGGCGGGGTGCCCGGGATGCCGGTCAGCTCGCGGCGCGGCCCGCGCAGGGACGGGAACGACCCGAGCAGACCCTGCGAGTACGGGTGCAGCGAGTCCTTGTAGATCGCCGCCGCCGCGGCCTCCTCGACGATCCGGCCGCCGTACATGATCGCGATCCGGTTCGAGAACTCGACGAGCAGCGACAGGTCGTGCGTGATGAAGATGACCGAGAAGCCGAGCCGTTCCCGCAGCTCGATCAGCTGACCGAGGATCTGCCGCTGCATCACCACGTCGAGCGCGGTGGTCGGCTCATCCATGATCACGACCTGCGGCTGGAGGATCAGCGCCATGCCGATCATCACGCGCTGGCGCATGCCGCCGGAGAGCTGGTGCGGGTACGCCTCCATCCGGTCGGCCGCGATACCGACCAGCTTGAGCATCTCCCGGGCCCGGGCGTTGCGGGCCGCCTCGGACATCTCCGGGCGGTGCGCCCGGAGCACGTCGGTGAGCTGGGTGGAGATCTTGTGCACCGGGTTGAGCGAGTTCATCGCGCCCTGGAACACGATCGCCGTCTCGGCCCAGCGGAACGCCTGCAGGTGCCGGTCGGAGAGGCCGAGCACGTCGTACGCCTCGCCCTTCTCCGGGTGGTAGATCACCTCGCCGCCGGTGATCACGCCGGGCGGGGCGAGCAGGCGGGTCATCCCGTACGCCAGGGTGGACTTGCCGGAGCCGCTCTCGCCGGCCAGGCCGAGCACCTCCCCGCGGTGCAGGGTGAGGTTGACGTCGCGGACGGCGCGGACCGCCTGGTCGCCCAGGCCGTACTCGACGTTCAGGTTGCGGATCTCCAGAACCGGGGTGCTGCTCACTGGGTGACCTCCTTCCGAATGACGGGCGTCGGGCTGGCGTGGGTGTGTGGCGCTGCCGAGCGGCTGAGCACCGGGGTGAAGCCGATGCGCATCCGTACGGTCCGGCCGTCCACGGTCTTGATCTTCGTCTTGCCGACGCTGCGCAACCGCGGGCTGACGAACTCGTCGATACCGAAGTTGATCAGCGAGAGCGCGGTGCCGAGGATCGCGATCGCCAGACCGGCCGGGATGAACCACCACCAGGCCTCCTGGGCGAGCGCCTGCTGGCCCTGCGCCCAGAACAGGATGGTGCCCCAGTTCCAGGTGGTGCCGGAGGTGACGCCGATGAACGCCAGGGTGATCTCGGAGAGCACCGCGAAGATCACCGTGCCGACGAAGCCGGAGGCGATCACCGCGGTCAGGTTCGGCATCAGCTCGAAGACGATCACCCGCCAGGTCTTCTCGCCGGTGGCCCGGGACGCGTCGACGAAGTCCCGCCGGCGCAGCGACAGCGTCTGCGCGCGCAGCACCCGGGCGTTCCAGGACCACGAGGTGAAGCCGATCACCAGGGCGATCAGCCAGTCCTCGGCGCTCTCCAGAGTGGACGTGATGATGATGATCAGCGGCAGCGCCGGGATGACCAGGAAGACGTTGGAGAGCGCGGACAGGCCCTCGTCGGTCCGGCCGCCCAGGTAGCCGGCGGTCACCCCGATCAGCACCGAGAGCACGGTGGCCACGATCCCGGCGAAGAAGCCGACGAACATCACGCTGCGGGTGCCGCTCAGCAGCTGGCTGAAGACGTCCTGGCCGAGGTGCGTGGTGCCGAGCCAGTGCGCGCCCGACGGGGGCTGGACCAGGTCGTTGCCGCGGGCGTCCGGGTCGTACGGCGCCACCCACGGTCCGATGATCGCGACGACCACGTAGATGCCCAGGATGATCAGGCCGGCCGCGGCCTTCTTGTTGCTGATGAAGCGGAACCGCTGGCGCTTGGCCTTGGTCGGCTTGCCGGCCTCCGGCTGCGCCATCGAGCCCTGGCCAGGGATGACCTGTTCGAGGCTGGAGGTGGGAATGGTCATCGGGCCGCCCTCCGCTCGATGCTGGGGGTGAGAACCGTCATCGCTCAGCCCTCCTTGCGGGTGCGCGGGTCGAGGAGCAGGTAGGCCACGTCCGCGATCAGGTTCGCCACCAGCACCGAGATCGTGATGATCAGGAAGATGCCCTGCATCAGCGGGTAGTCCTGGGCGCCGAGCGCCTGGAAGAGCTGGAAGCCGACGCCCGGGTAGGAGAAGACGATCTCCACGAGCAGGGTGCCACCGACGATGAAGCCGAGCGACAGCGCGAAGCCGGACACGTTCGGCAGCAGCGCGTTGCGGGCCGCGTAGCTCAGGGCCACCCGGCGGTCGGAGAGGCCCTTGGCGTGCGCCACGGTGATGTAGTCCTCGGAGGACACCGTCACCATCATGTTGCGCATGCTGAGGATCCAGCCGCTGACCGAGGAGATCAGGATGGTCAGCGCGGGCAGCAGGCTGTGCTGGATCGCGCTCGGGATGAAGTACTGGTCCCAGGCCGGCACCAGGCCGCTGCCGAAGCCGCCGGACGACGGGAAGAAGCTGTCCGGTCCGGTGAGCAGGTAGATCGCGATGATGCCGAGCCAGAAGTACGGCACCGAGGAGAGGAACGTGGTCACCGGCAGCAGGCCGTCGGCCCACGAGCCGCGGCGCCAGCCGGCCAGCACGCCCAGTCCGGTGCCGAGGAAGAAGCTGATCACGGTGGTGATGCCGACGAGCGTCAGCGTCCACGGCAGGCTGCTGGAAATGATCTCCGAGACCGGGGTCGGGAAGAACGTGAAGGACAGGCCCAGGTCGCCGTGGAACAGCTGGTTCCAGTAGTCGAGGTACTCCTGCCAGACGCTCTTGTCCTTGTCCAGTCCGAACAGGACGTACAGCGACTCGATCGCCTTGCTGCTGAGCTGGCCCTGGAACTTGGTGATCAGCGCCTGCACCGGGTCGCCGGGGACCATCCGCGGGATGAAGAAGTTCAGCGTGATCGCGGCCCACGCGGTGAAGAGGTAGAAGGCCACCCGCTGGAGGAAGTACTTCACTGCTTCACCTCGGCCTTGTCGTCGCTGTCGTAGAGCCAGCAGGCGGCCCAGTGGCCGGGCACGTCGCCGATCTGCAGCGGTACCGGCAGGTCGGTGCGGCACCGCTCCATGGCGACCGGGCAGCGCGGGTGGAACCGGCACCCGGTCGGCGGGTGGATCAGGCTCGGCGGCTCACCGTTCCCGGCGTCCTCGCCTTCGGCTTCGGATCCGCCGATCATCCGGTCCGGGTCCGGCGCCGAGTGGATGAGCAATTTGGTGTACGGGTGAGCCGGCGACTGGGTGACCGTCTCGCTGTCGCCACCCTCGACCAGCCGGCCGGCGTACATGACCATCGTCTGATCCGCGAAATAGCGCGCCGACGCGATGTCGTGGGTGATGTAGAGGATCGCCAGGTCGAGCCGGTCGCGCAGGTCGCGCAGCAGGTTCAGCACGCCGAGCCGGATCGACACGTCCAGCATGGACACCGGCTCGTCGGCGAGCAGGGCCTCGGGGCCCGCGCCGAGCGCCCGGGCGATCGCCACGCGTTGCCGCTGGCCGCCGGAGAGCTCGTGCGGGAACTTGTCCAGGTACCGCTCCGGCGGGGTCAGCTGCACCCGCTCGAGCAGGTCGTCGAGGGCCTGGGCCAGGTCGCTCGCGGTGGTCCCGGCGTTGCCGTGGATCTTCAGCGACCGGGTCAGGTGATAGCGGATGGTGTGCGTCGGGTTCAGCGACGCGAACGGGTCCTGGAAGATCATCTGGACCTGGGAGCAGTACCGGCGGAACGCCGCACCACCCCGGACCTTCGTCGTCTCGCCGTGCAGCTGGATGTCCCCGCCGGTACGCGGGTACAGCTGGGCGAGGAGCCGGGCGATGGTGGACTTGCCCGAACCGGATTCGCCGACCAGGGCCACCACCTGGCCGCGGCGGAGAGTGAGGTCCACATCGTCGACGGCGTGGACCACGTCGTGCCGGTGGGAGAAGAGGTCGCGCAGCTTCCGGCGGACGGGGAAGTGCTTGGTCAGGCCGATCGCCTCAAGCACCACCTCGCCGGCCGGCGCCTTCGCGTCGGGAATCGACGTCATGGCCGGTTTCCTTACAGGCTGGGGAGGGGCACGGGCGCCCCGGAGAAGATCCGGGGCGCCCGCGGGACGATCAGGAAGTGGCGGGCTTGAGGTGCATGATCACGTCGAGCGCACCGGACTGGGTGGGCTGCAGCGGGGCGTACGGGTCGGTCTCCGACGGCCAGCCGATCCAGTTCTTGGTGCTGATCGCGCCACCGACGTTGTCCGAGCCGATCGGCAGCATCGGCGCCTGCTCCACGAAGATCTTCTGGATCGTGGCCAGAGCGGGGATGCGGTCCGCGTCGCTGGTGGCGTTCGCGTACGCCTTGAGCGCGGCGGTCGCCTCCGGGCTCTTGAAGCGGCCGAAGTTGCCCTGCTGGGCCGGGGTGCCGATCGGCTTCATCAGGTCGCCGTCCATCACCGTCTGGTAGATGTCGAACGGCGTCGAGCCACCGTTCGTCCAGCGCATGACGGCGTCGAAGTCGCCCTTCTGCACGTTGGCGTCCCAGACGTTCTGGTTCGGCTTGTCCACCGTGGCCTTGATGCCGATCTCTGCCAGGTTGCTCTTGATGATCTCGAGCGTGGTCTGGTAGTCCGACCACGGCGCCGGGTCGCTCAGCTTCAGGGTGACCGGCTTGCCGGACCTGTCCTTCAGGGTGTCGCCGTCCAGCTTGTAGCCGGCACCGGTGAGCAGGGTCTTGGCCCCCGCGACGTCGACCGAGAGGGTCTTGCCCTTGTAGGCCTCGGTGACGAACGCGTCACCAGCGCCCTCCGGCAGACCCGTGACGCTCTTCAGCTCCGGGTGGAAGTAGCCGGCCTCGGCCTGGTTGAAGATGTCCGCCCGGTTGATGACCATGTTCATGGCGTTGCGCAGCGCCGGGTCGTCGAACGGCTTGCGGGTGGTGTTGATGTAGAGGCCGTGGATGCCCAGCACGCCCGGCGCCCAGACCTTGAAGTGCTCCGGGTCCTTGGCGATGAAGGTCTGCTGGTACGCCGGGATGAAGACGAAGCTCCACTCGGAGGCGCCGGTGGCCAGTGCCGTGGTCTGCGCGTTGTTGTCGGTGTACGACGTGTAGCGCAGCTCCTTGACGGCCGGCTTCTCCTGCCAGTAACCGCTCTCCCGGCGCTCGAGCACGATGCCCTGCTGGCTGAACGTCTTCAGCGTGTACGGGCCGCTGCCGACCGGCTCCTTGATCGGGTCGGTGGCCGGGTCCGCGATCTTCTCCCAGAGGTGCTTCGGCACGATCGGGATCTGGCTGATGATCTTGTGCCACGCGGTGAACTGCGAGCTCTTGAACGTGACGGTGACCTTGTTGCCGGTCACCGTGACCTGGTCGATCGGGATCGCGAAGACGTTCAGCGCGTCCTTCGACTTGATCAGGTTGAACGTGTACGCGACGTCCTCGGCGGTCAGCTTCTGGCCGTCCGACCAGGTGGCGTTGTCGCGGATGGTGACGTCGAGGGCCTTGTAGTCGTCGGCCCACTTGATCTCGCTGGCCAGCCACGGCTTCGCGGGGTCGGCCGGCTTGACGTTGTTCCACATGCCCAGCGGCTCGTAGATGGTCCAGCGGTAACCGAGCGACGCGCCCGCCGAGGTGCCGATGAACGGGTTGTTGTTGTCGGTGACCGTGCCGTTCGGCATGCCGATCGACAGGAAGTCCGCGGCCTTGCTGTTGTCGGCGTTCTTGTTGGCGTTCGGCGAATCACCGCACGCCGCCACGCCGCCGGTGGCGAGCACGCCCGCCAGAGCGACCGCGAACAGCTTCCTTCTCTGCATCGGAAAATCTCCTCGATTACTGAATGTGAGAGGTGGGAGGGGTGCCCGAGGGCGTGCGGCATCGCGTGACCGGCGGCAGCCGGCCCCGAGGTGCGCGGGGGTGCCCGGCCGGCCTGACGGCCGGTCGGAGCGATGTGTGATCTAGGTGCGGACGAGCTGGTGTGTCAGGCCTGGGTCGAGGCGCGCACGGTGAACGTCGCCGGGATGATGGTCTGCCGGTTCGGGACCGGGGTGCCGTCGAAGTGCGCGAGCAGGGTACGGGCCGCGGCCTCGCCCATCTCGCGCATCGGCTGGTGCACCGTACTCAGGGGTGGCTGGTGGTGCGCCGCCATCGGGATGTCGTCGAAACCGACCACCGCGACGTCGTCCGGCACCCGCCGGCCACTGTCCTGGATGGCCTGGACGACGCCGAAGGCGGAGAGGTCGTTGTGGCAGAACACCGCGTCGAATTCGAGGCCGAGGGCGATCGCCTGCTTGACCCCGTCGGCGCCACACGCGACGGTGAAGTCGCCGGTCATCACGTGCGCGTCCGAGATGGGGTGGCCGGCCTCGGCGTAGACCGAGGAGAAGCCGTCGGTCCGCTGCACGGTGCAGCCGAAGCGGGCCGGGCCGGTGATCACGAGCGGCTTGTGGCGCCCGATCGCCAGCAGGTGCCGGGCGGCGTCGGCCGCCCCACTGTGGTTGGTGGTGCCGATGGTCGGGATCTGGCCACCGGACAGCTGATCACGGTCGTCGATCAGCACCATCGGCAGGCCCCGGGAGTGCAACGTGGTGATGTAGTCCAGGGTCCCCTCCGGCTCGATCACCAGCAGGCCGTCGAACGACTTGGCGGCGACCTGCGCACCGAACTGGCGCATCGAGTCGTCGCCCCGGTTGCAGGTGAACAGCAGCAGGCCGTATTCCTCGGCCTCCAGCACGTCCACCGCGCCCTGCAGCACCTCGCCCATCCAGGGCCAGGTGAGTGAGGGCACCAGCATGCCGACCACCCGGGTGCGGCCGCGGGCCAGGTTGACCGCGCGGGCACTGGGGACGTAGCCGAGTTCGTCGATCACTGCGCGGACTCGCGCGGCGGTCGACTCGTCCAGCTCACCCTTGCCGTTGAGCACCCGGGACACGGTCGTCTTGCTGACCTTGGCCCGAGCCGCCACGTCGGCGATGGTGATCGGCACAGCTCCTCCGAGGATTTGTGACCAGCGGGTTGCGCTGGGGTTCGGAACCGGTTTCGGTACCGGTTTCGGCAGTCAACCTCAGTGAGGGCGGTCACGTCAATGTGCCGAGAGATCTATTTAGGTTTCGTTCCGATAACCGGCGCGAGCCGCCTTCGTTTACCCAGCTAACAAACGGTACGTATCGGTCCCCGGGGCAAGATTCGGGAGGACCACCCCGAGCGGGGCATCGATCAACAGGTCCGCGTACGGCTCCCCGCGGGTCACGCCCCGGTTCACGATCGCCACCCGGAGACCCTGCTTCACCGCCCGCAGCACGAACCGCCGCCCGGACATCACGGTCAGCGAGGAGCCCAGGACCAGCAGCGTCCGCGCGCCGGCGACCAGCTCGAAGGCCCGGGACACCCGGTCGGCCGGCACGGTCTCGCCGAAATACACCACGTCCGGTTTGAGGGTCCCGGCGCAGGCCCGGCAATCCACCACCGCGAAGCCGTCCAGCGCGGCGTCGTCCAGCTCCACGTCGCCGTCCGCGTTCATCGCCGACGCGGTCGCGGTGAAGTCCGGGTTCGCCGCGGTCAGCCGCTGCTCCAGCTCGGCCCGCCCGGTCAGGTCACCGCAGTCCAGGCAGGTGACCCGGGCCAGGTTGCCGTGCAGCTCGACCACGCTCCGGGCGCCGGCCGCCTGGTGCAGGCCGTCCACGTTCTGGGTGATCACGCCGTGCAGCAGGCCCTGCTCCTGCCAGCGAGCCACCGCGCGGTGGCCGTCGTTCGGCCGGGCCAGGCCGATGGTGTGCCAGCCGAGGTGGCTGCGCGCCCAGTAGCGGCGCCGGGCCAGCGGATCGCCGGTGAACGTCTGATAGGTCATCGGGGTGTTGCGCCGGGCCGAGCCGGACGGGCCCCGGTAGTCCGGGATGCCGGACTCGGTGGAGAGGCCGGCCCCGCTGAGCACCACCACGCCGCCCTCGCCGAGCCAGCCGTCGAGGCGGGCCACCTGATCCAGCAGTTCGAGGTCCATGACGGTAATGGTCCCTCTCCCGGGTGACCTCCGTCCGGTGGGCGTCATCGGAACGGCCCCGCCGCGTTCACCGGCGTGCCGGTAGGTTGACTGGTGTGACCGCTGAGGCGCAGGAGGCGAACCGTCCGTGGGACGGTCGCCGGCTGCTGCGGTTCCTCACCAGCCTGGCGATGCTGGCCCTGGCCGTCACCCTGCAGCTGCCCGCCGCACCTGTCACGGCGGCCGCACCCGTTCCGGCCGCCGCCACCGCCACCGCCACGGACGCCGTCGAGCGGGAGCAGCCGCGTGCCGTCCCGGCCCCGCCACCCGCGCCGGTCGACGCACTTGTTGTCCCGGCTCCGGTTCCGGCGCCGGTTGTACTGACCGGCATCGTCCCGGTCACCGGCGATCCCCGGGGCCCCCCGACCCGCTGACCCTCCCGGTCCGGACGTGACCTGTCCGCCGTACGTCGGCCTGTCGATTTTTCGCTCTTCTGGGGGTGTTCCGTGGATACCGCATTCCTGAATTCCGTCCCGCAAGCCGTCGGGATCTGGCTGATCATCGTGCTGCTCCTCGCCGTCGCCGCGGCGACCGTGTCGGTGCCACGCCTGCTCACCGAGCCGACCCCGGCGGTGACCGACCGGGAGAAGTACGCCACCGAGGTCGCGCTCGCCGCCGGTCGTGCGGCCGGCACCGCTGCCCGGCGGCGCGCCGAGTGGGAGGCCGCCCAGGTCGCGGTCGACGAGGCCTGGAGCGCGTACGAGAAAGCCGACCAGATCGCCCGGCGGATTGCCGCCGCCGGGGCGTACCCGGTGATGAGCCGCCGCCGCAAGCCCGGCGAGAACGTCGACCGGCAGCGCTACCTGCACCGCGCCGCCAGCGCCCTGTGCCGCAGTCACGACCTCTCCATCGACCAGCTCAACGACGTCTTCGCGCACCGCGGCTGGAATCCGCGGCTGCACCCGATCCAGCAGGAGGCGGTGCTCACCCAGGCGGTCCGGGCCCACCGGCTGGAGGACTACCTCGCCGCGGTGGAGGAAGAGCGGTCGGCCTGGCGTGGCGCCGAGGCCGCCGCCGACGCGCTGAGCAGCCTGCGCGCCGACGCGATGGCCGCACCGCTGCTCGTGGACGTCCCGGAGCCGGTCGACCAGCAGTGGTGGGCCGAGCAATGGACGACGACCGAACTCCCGGCAGCGGCCTGATGTCCATCCTGGAGCGGGTTCACGTTCCGGGGCGGACTGTCGCACCGGCCCGGTAACGTTGCCTGCGCGGCGGGACGGCGAGGAGGAGATGGTGGCGGTGACACCGGCGGAGACGGCCCAGGCAGTGGCCCGGATGCATCGGGCGGCCCTGGTCGAGGACGCCGTGCACGAGGTCATCGAGCGCCGTCTGCGCAACCGGGGCTGGAAGCCGTACATCACGGCCTATACCGGCTACGGCGCGCCCGGCTGGGCCCGGGTGATGGGCCGGGTGCTGCTCTCCCGGCCCCGCCTGGTCCGCAAGCGGCGGGAGAAGGTGCGCGGCTGGCGCAGCTTCACCACCACCCCGGTCAGCGGCGCGGTGGTGCGCATCGAGGTCGGCGGCGTCGTCACCGAGACCCGGACGGACCGTAGTGGGTATGTCGACTGCCGGGTCAAGGGCGACCTCGAGCCGGGCTGGGCCAGCGTCCGGCTCAGCTGTGACGGTGCCACCCCGGTGGACGCGCCGATCCGGGTGATCGACCCGGCCGTCACGGTCGGCCTGATCTCCGACATCGACGACACCGTGATGGTCACCACACTGCCCCGGCCGCTGCTCGCCGCGTGGAACACGTTTGTCCTCGACGAGCACGCCCGCGCCGCGGTGCCCGGCATGGCGGTGCTCTACGAGCGGCTGATCAACGCGAACCCCGGCGCCCCGGTGATCTATCTCTCCACCGGCGCGTGGAACGTCGCTCCCGCGCTCACCCGGTTCCTCAGCCGGCACCTCTACCCGGCCGGCCCGATCCTGCTCACCGACTGGGGCCCGACCCCGGACCGCTGGTTCCGCAGCGGGCAGGAGCACAAGCGCACCTCGCTGCGCCGGCTCGCCGAGGAGTTCCCGTCGGTGAAGTGGCTGCTGGTCGGCGACGACGGCCAGCACGACCAGGAGATCTACTCCGAGTTCGCCCGCGAGCACCCGGAAAATGTCGCGGCCGTGGCGATCCGCCGGCTCTCACCCACCCAGGCGGTGCTGGCCGGTGCGATCCCCGGCCCGACCGAGACTCCGGAGGCGGTGCCGTCCGGCGGCAAGACATGGTTCTCCGCCCCGGACGGCGCCGGCCTCTGGTCCCTTCTGCGCGACACCGACCTCGCCGAATGAGTTCCTACTCGGGCTTCTCCGGCGAGGTCGACGGTGTCGTCGCGGCCTCGGCCACCCGGTCGTGCAACCGCGCCCGGATCTCGTCCGCGGAGTACGCCCGGCGCTTGCGTTCCGCCCGGGCGATCACCGCCCCGGTCGCCGCGACTCCCGCCAGCCCCGCCAGTCCCGCTACCTTCCACCACCGCATCAGCTGAGAATAGACACCGTGGTTGCCGACATCAGCCTCGACGAGGCCATTGAACTGACCCGCACGGGTGACATCTGGATCTTCCGGGGTCGTTCCGGTCCGGATCGAGCCATTCAGACCCTCACCAACAGCCCGGTCAACCATGTCGGGATGTCCTTGGTGATCGAGGACATGCCACCCCTGATGTGGCATGCCGAGTTGGGCCGGTCCCTGCCCGACATGTGGTCCGGGACCTTCCAGCGCGGCGTCCAGCTGCACGATCTCCGCGACGCGGTCACCGTCTGGGCCCGCCGCTACGGCCAGCGCGGCTGGCTCCGCCAACTCGAACCCGGCGTCACCCGGGCCATGGAGGACAAAGCACTCAAAACAGTCGCCCGTCTGGACGGCACCCCGTTCCCGTCCACCTCCCAGCTCGCCATGCGCTGGGTCCGTGGCCGGGTGCCCCAGCTCCGCCCGCCGTGGAAGCCCTCCGAGGCCTCCGACGCGACACTGGAGCGGGCATACTGCGCCGAGGTCGTCGCGGTCACCTACGAGGACATGGGCCTGCTCCCGCACAACCGCAAAGCCAACTGGTACGACCCGGGCCGCTTCTGGTCCGGCGACGAACTCGAGCTCAACGCCGGCTTCACCCTCAGCGACGAGATCGCGGTCCGGGTCCCGGACGCCTGACCCCGGGAGGCCGCCCGGCCCGGGCCCCTCAAGGCCCCCGCGCCCCACCAGGCGGCCTCCCTCAAGGTCTTTCCGGTACGCCCGGCAGCCCACCCGCCCCCAGAGCCCCCCAGCAGCCACGGAGGCCGACCCAGCCTGCTCCCGGGCGCCCTGGGCCCCCAGAGCCAGCCCGGCTGGCCCTGGCGGCCCTTAGGGCCTGTCAGGAATCAACTCGCTGGTTTGATCTCAAGTCCGGCTTTCTGGATGTATGC
>NZ_BOMS01000187.1 GCF_016862315.1 Actinoplanes palleronii
CCGGCGACACCGGCGGCGGCCTGGGTGTGACCGATGTTCGACTTGATCGAGCCCAGCCACAGCGGCCCGCCGGAACGGTCCTGGCCGTAGGTGGCCAGCAGCGCCTGCGCCTCGATCGGGTCACCCAGGGCGGTGCCGGTGCCGTGTGCTTCCACCGCGTCTACATCAGCGGCACTCAGCCCCGCGTTGGCCAGAGCTTGACGGATCACCCGCTGCTGCGCGGGACCGTTCGGCGCGGTGAGCCCGTTGGAGGCGCCGTCCTGGTTGACCGCTGTTCCCCGTACCACGGCAAGGATGGACCGACCGGCAGCTCGCGCCGCGGAAAGACGCTCGACCAGCAGCATCCCCGCGCCCTCGCCCCAAGCCGTGCCGTCGGCAGCGGCGGCGAACGACTTGCAGCGGCCGTCGGTGGCCAGGCCGCGCTGGCGGCTGAAGTCGACGAAGGCGTCCGGGGTGGACATCACGGTGACGCCGCCGACCAGGGCCATCGTGCACTCGCCGGAGCGCAGCGCCTGCACGGCGAGGTGTAGCGCGACCAGCGACGACGAGCAGGCGGTGTCGACGGTGACGGCCGGGCCCTCCAGGCCGAACGCGTAGGAGACCCGGCCGGAGACGACGCTGCCGGCGGTGCCGGTGCCGAGGTAGCCCTCCAGGTCGCTGGGCACGTCGTGGCGGTGGGTGGCGTAGTCCTGGCCGTTGGAGCCGGCGAACACGCCGATCTGCTGGCCGCGCAGGCTCAGCGGGTCGATCCCGGCCCGTTCGAACGCCTCCCACGACGTTTCCAGCAGCAGCCGCTGCTGCGGGTCCATCGCGAGGGCCTCGCGCGGCGAGATGCCGAACAGGGCCGCGTCGAAGTCGGCGGCGCCGTGCAGGAAGCCGCCCTCGCGGGCGTACGACGTACCGGCGTGATCCGGGTCCGGGTGGAACAGCGTGTCCAGGTCCCAGCCGCGGTCGGCGGGGAACTCCCCGATCGTGTCGGCGCCCGCGGCGAGCAGCTCCCAGAGCGCCTCGGGGGTGTCCGCGCCCCCGGGGAACCGGATACCCATGCCCACGATGACGATCGGGTCGTCGGTGGTCACGCCGGTCGGCGCGGTGACCTGCTCCGGCAGGGTGCCGGCGAGCTGCTGCTGCACGTAGGCGGCGAGCTGTTCCACGCTCGGATGGTCGAACGCGAGCGTGGCCGGCAGCGTGAGCCCGGTCGCGGCGTTCAGCCGGGTACGCAGTTCGACCGCGGTCAGCGAGTCGAAGCCCAGTTCTTTGAAGGCCCGGCCGGGCGTGATGGCGTTGGTGGAGGCGTGGCCCAGCACCGCGGCGACGTGGGTGCGCACCACGTCGGCGACCAGTCGTACGCGTTCGGGTGCGGCGAGGCCGAGCAGCCGCTGACCGAAGGTGGAGAACACGGTGCCGGCGGCGGCCGGTGCCGTGGTGAGCGCGGCGAGCAGCGGGCGCTCGCGGGCCGCGGCGAACAGCGGTACGAAGTCATCCCAGCGCACGTCGGCGAGGGTGATGGCGGTGTCGCCGGCCCCGACCGCGGCGGCCAGCGCGGCGACGGCCTGCTCCGGTGGCAGGGCGAGCAGGCCCTGCCGGCGCAGGGTGGCGGTCTCGTGCTGGTCGGCGGCCATGCCGATCCGGTCCCAGGGTCCCCAGGCCAGTGCGGTGCCCGGCCGGCCCTGGGCGCGGCGGCGCTCGACGAGGGCGTCGAGGGCGGCGTTCGCGGCGCCGTAGGCGGCCTGGCCGCGGCTGCCCCAGACGCCGGAGATGGAGGAGAACACTACGAACGCGCCGACGTCGCCGGCGAGGTCGTCCAGGTGCCGGGCGCCGTCCACCTTGCCGGCGACGACCCGGCGCAGGTGGTCGTCGTCCGCGTCGGCGAGGGTGGCGTCCTCGCCGATCCCGGCGGCGTGCACCACCGCGTCGAGCGGGCCGACCGCCGCCAGCAGGGCCGCGACGGCGTCCCGGTCGGCCAGGTCGCACGCGTGGATCTCGGCGTGCGGCAGCGCGGCGAGCAGGTCGGCGGCGCCCGGCGCGTCCGGGCCGCGCCGCGAGACCAGCACCAGCCGGTCGGCGCCGTGCGCGGCGGCCCAGCGGGCGACCTGCGCGCCGAGCCCGCCGGTGCCGCCGGTGATCAGGACGGTGCCGCGCGGCTGCCAGGTCCGCCCGGACGTGGCGGGCGCCGGGGTGAGCCGGCGCAGCAGGATGCCGCCGCCGCGCACCGCGATCTGGTCCTCGGCGCCGAGCGCGCCCGCCAGGACGGCGCCGATGCGGGCCGTGGCGCGGGCGTCGACGGTCTCCGGCAGGTCCAGCAGGCCGCCCCAGAGGCCGGGGTGTTCGAGGCCGAGCACCCGGCCGAGGCCCCACAGGGCGGCCTGGTCCACGTCGGGGGCGCCGTCGGCCGGCCCGGTGCGGACCGCACCCCGGGTGACCAGCCACAGCGGCACGTCGCGGCCGGCCGCGATCAGGTCCTGGATCAGGTGCAGCGCCTCGGTGAGCGAGGACGGCGCGGCGATCACGCCGGTCCGGGCATCCGCCACGGGCACCACGGTGGCGCCCAGCCCGGTCAGCACGCCGGCGAGGTCGTGCCCGTCGTCGCCGGCCACCGCCCAGGTGCCGGTGAGCCCGGCCGGGGCCGGGTCGGCGGCCGGGCGCCAGGTGACCCGGTAGCGCCAGCCGTCGACGAGCGAGCGGGACTTGCCGCGTTCGCGCCAGGACGCCAGCGCGGGCAGCACCCCGGCGACGTCCTCGGTGTCGACGCCCAGTTCGGCGGCGAGCGCGCCGGGGTCGGCCCGGTCGACGGCCGCCCAGAACAGCGTGTCGGCGCCGGCCGGGCGGGCCGGGGCGCTGTCCAGCCAGTAGTGCTCGCGCTGGAAGGCATAGGTAGGCAGGTCCACCAGGTGGGCGTGTGGGTACAGCGCCCGCCAGTCGACCGGGGCGCCCCGGGTGTGCAGGGCGGCGAGCGCGGCGGCCACCGTCTGGTGCTCGTCGTGGCCGCGGCGCAGCAGCGGCACCGCGCCGGGCACCAGCGCGGACAGCACCGCGTCCGGGCCCAGCTCCACGAACCGGGTCACGCCGGCGAGGGCTTCGAGCGCGTCGGCGAACCGGACGGTGTGCAGCACGTGCCGCACCCAGTACTCGGGGTCGGTCCACTCCCCCGGGCCGACCGGCCGGCCGGTGACCGTGGAGACGACCGGCACCGTCGGTTCGCGGAAGGTGAGGAAGCGCAGCAGCCGGCGGAACTCGTCGAGCATCGGCGCCATCAGCCGGGAGTGGAAGGCGTGACTGGTCCGCAGCCGGGTGGTGGTCCAGCCGTGCCCGGCGACGACCGCCAGGTCCGCGTCGGTACCGGAGACCACCACCGCCGCCGGGCCGTTGACCGCGGCGATGTCCAGGTCCGGGAACGCGGCGCGGACCTCGTCCTCACCGGCGCGCACGGCGAGCATCGAGCCGCCGGGCGGCAACGCTTGCATGAGGCGGCCGCGCGCGCCGACCAGGGCGGCGGCGTCGGCAAGCGACAAAACCCCGGCAGCGTACGCCGCGGCGATCTCCCCGATCGAGTGCCCGGCGAGCACGTCCGCGGTGATGCCCCGGTGCCGCACCAGGGCGAGCAGGCCCACCTGCACGGCGAAGATGGCCGGCTGGGCGTACTCGGTGCGGGCAAGCAGGTCCTCGTCGGCCAGCGCCTCGCGCAGCGGCCGGTCGAGCTGGATGTCGAGGTACCAGGCGGCCTCGTCGAAGGCGGCCGCGAAGACCGGTTCGCGGGCGCACAGCTCGCGGCCCATCGCCACACGCTGCGAGCCCTGCCCGGTGAACAGCAACGCGGTGCGGCCCTCGGCCACGGTCCCGGTGATCACCGTGGCGGACGGGTCGCCGGCGGCCAGCGCGGCGAGTCCCCGGGCCAACTCGTCACGGTCGGCGCCGAGCACGACGGCCCGGTGCGCGAAGTGCGTGCGGGCACTGGCCAGCGACCAGCCCAGGTCCGCCAGGCCGGCGTCCGGCTCACCGAGGCGGTCCAGCAGGGCCGCCGCTTGCGCGGCAAGAGCTTTGGGGGTACGCCCGGACAGCGTCAATACGACGGTCGACGGCACGTCCCCGGTGGCCGGGTGCTCCGCCTCGTCCGGCGCTTCCAGGATCACGTGGGCGTTGGTGCCGCTCATGCCGAACGAGGAGACCGCCGCGCGCCGTGGCCGGCCGGTGCCGGGCCAGGGCTGCGCCTCGGTCAGCAGCCGGACGGCGCCGGCGGTCCAGTCGACGTGCGGGGTGGGCTCGTCGACGTGCAGCGTCGCCGGCAGCACGCCGTGCCGCATCGCGTGGACCATTTTGATCACGCCGCCGACCCCGGCCGCAGCCTGGGCGTGACCGATGTTCGACTTGAGCGAGCCGAGCCACAGCGGATCGCCGGTGCGGTCGCGGCCGTACGTGGCCAGCAGCGCCTGCGCCTCGATCGGGTCGCCCAGGGTCGTGCCGGTGCCGTGCGCCTCGACGGCGTCCACGTCCTGCGCGGTGAGCCCGGCGTTGGCGAGCGCCTGGCGGATCACGCGCTGCTGCGACGGGCCGTGGGGTGCGGTCAGCCCGTTGGAGGCGCCGTCCTGGTTGACCGCCGAGCCGCGGATCACCGCGAGCACCCGGCGGCCGGCGGCCCGCGCCGTGGAGAGCCGCTCGACCAGCAGCATGCCGACACCCTCGGCCCAGGCGGTGCCGTCGGCGCCGGCCGCGAACGGTTTGCACCGGCCGTCCGGGGCGAGGCCGCGCTGCCGGGAGAAGGCCAGGAAGGACGCGGGGCTCGCCATCACGGCGACACCACCGGCCAGCGCCATGGTGGCCTCGCCCTGGCGTACCGCCTGCGCGGCCAGGTGCAGGGCGACCAGCGACGACGAGCAGGCGGTGTCGACGGTCAGGGCCGGGCCCTGCAGGCCGAGGGTGTAGGAGACGCGGCCGGAGGCGACGCTCGCCGCGTTGCCGGTGACCAGGTAGCCCTCCAGGCCGTCGGCGGCGTCCTGCAGGCGCGGGCCGTACTCCTGGGCCTCCGCACCGACGAACACGCCGACGCGCTGGTCGCGCAGGGTCTCCGGGGCGATGCCGGCGCGTTCCAGCGCCTCCCACGAGGTCTCCAGGACCAGGCGCTGCTGGGCGTCCATGGCCAGCGCCTCGCGGGGACTGATGCCGAAGAAACCGGCGTCGAACCCGGCGGCGTCGTAGAGGAAACCGCCGTGCCGGGTGTACGTGGTGCCGGGGTGCTCGGGGTCGGCGTCGTAGAGCGCGGCGAGGTCCCAGCCGCGGTCGGCCGGGAACTCGCCGATCGCGTCGGTGCCGGTCGCGACGAGCTGCCAGAGCGCCTCGGGTGTGCCGGTGCCGCCGGGGAACCGGCAGGCCATGCCGACGATCGCGATCGGCTCGCTCGGATCGCCGGGCCCGTCGCCGGTGCCGTCCGGTTCGGGCGCCAGGTCGAGCAGCTCCGTGTGCAGGTGGCGGGCGAGCGCGGCCGGCGTCGGGTGGTCGAACGCGAGGGTGACCGGCAGCGCGAGACCGGTCGCCGCGGTCAGCCGGCTGTGCAGTTCGACGGCGGTCAGCGAGTCGAAGCCGGACTCGAAGAACGTGCCGCCGGCCGCGACGGGTTCACCGGCTGGGCGGCGCAGCGCGGCCGCGGCCAGCTCGGTCACCAGGTCGGTGAGCATCCGCCGGGCGTCGGCGGGCGCCAGGGTGGCCAGGCGGTCCCGCAGCTCGTTCGAACCTGTCATAACGCGACCACCATTTCGGCGAAGCAGAACACACTTTCGCGCGAGGTTAAGTGGCGGCGCTTTCGCGGCAGAGCCCCTGCGGCACCCCTAGGGGGTGATGCTCACGGCGTTTTCTTCGACCGGTTCGGGCACGGGCGGGAATTCGTCGCCGAGAAAGGGTTCGAGCATTCCCGGGGTGGCCGCGCGAATGAGCGCGAGACCGTCGGCGAGGGCCACGTCGCGGATCTTGTAGCCGCCGCGGCCGGCGGGCACCAGGGCGACCAGGGTGGCCAGCCCGGCGCGGCGCTGGGCGCTCGAGCGGTTGATGCCCCAGCCGAGGATGCCGGAGCGGTCCAGCAGCACGGTGCGCCGGGCGTACGTGCCGCAGCGGGTGACCAGGTAGCGGCCGAGCAGCCCGGAGCCGAGGTTGCGGTAGGCGTCGACCGCCGCGGCCAGCGCCACCGGCAGCAGCACCAGGGCGCTGATCCAGGCGAGGTGCAGCAGCACGTCGGTGAGCAGCAGACCGAGGATCACCAGCGGCGCCTCGAGCACCGCGACGGCGGCGAGGGCCCAGGTGATCCGCCGGCGCAGCGCGGCGCGGGGTGCCCCGGTCAGGGTCAGCCCGGCCAGCAGGTCCGGTCGTTCGCCGAGCACGGCGGTGGCGACCCGCTCGGCCTCGGCCCGGGAGGCCGGCGGCAGCAGGGCGCTCTTCATCGACGTCGGCCGGTCGTCGGCGCTGCCCAGCCCGGTGGCCACCGCGTTGAGCCGGGCGCCGTGGGCCCAGCGCAGCGGCAGCGGTTCGGTGAGCTGCACCCCGCGCAGCCGGTCGCGGTCGAGCCACACCGACCGGGTGCTGAACAGGCCGCGGTGCAGCCGGAACGTGCCCGCGCCGGCGTGCTGCAGGCGGTAGTCCCACCAGGTCTCGACGAAGGTGGCCACCGAGGTCAGCGCGCCGAGCAGCAGCACCACCAGGATCGGCAGGACGATCGCGAGGGCCAGCGGCAGATCGGCCAGGGTGAACCACAGGTCGCGCAGCACACCGACCTCAGCCGGGTTGATCTTCAGCGAGTCGAGCAGCCGGGCGAAGCCGCCGACCACGACACCGACGCCGGCGACGCCCCAGAGCGTGAGCGGGGCGTAGCGCAGCCAGCGCCAGGTCAGCACGGCGAGCGCGGCGTCCCCGCCGGTCGCGTCCTGGGCGAGCCGGCGCAACTCGTCGGCGCGCGCGACGGTCACGCCGTCCAGGGTCAGGTGCCGGCCGTCACCGGCCACGTGCTCGCCGGTGCTGAACCGGACCGCGCGCAACCCGAGCAGCCGGTGCAGCGGGGTGGCGGTCACGTCGACGGTACGGATCCGGTCGCGGGGAATGGTGCGGAAGCGCCGCAGGAACGCCCCGGAGCGCATCTCCACCCGGTCCGCGGTGATCCGGTAGCGGGTGGTGGCCAGCCGGACCGCGAAGGCCGCCGCGATGACCAGGAAGCTGAGCAGGATCGAGCCGAGGGTGATCACCGCGGCGAGGTCGAGGGTGCCGCCGGTGAGCAGCAGGGTGAGCAGGATCGAGCCGAGCGGCGGGATCAGCCAGGTGAGGCTGATCGCGACCATCCGCGGGTGCAGCCGCTGCCACTGCTGCGCCGGGTCCGGCGTGGTCACTGCCCGTCTCCGGGGGTGGCCTGCGCGCGGCCGGCAAGGGTTTCGGCCAGCTGCTGGGCGAGCGTGCGGTCGAGGCCCTGGATGCGGATCGGCCCGGCTGCCGAGGCGGTCGTCACCACCAGCCCGGTCAGCCCGAACAGCCGCTGGATCGGCCCGCTCACCGTGTCCACGGTCTGCAGCCGGGCCACCGGTGCGATGCGGGAGCGCTGCCAGAACCAGCCGGAGACCGCGTAGACCGCCTCGTCGGTGGTCTCCCAGCGGTGCACCCGGTAGCGCCAGATCGGCATCACCAGCAGATAGGCCAGCCCGAGCCCGGCGACGATGCCGAGGCTGAGCCCCAGCCAGGTGCGGGCCGGCGGGATCAGCGCGGTCAGCAGGGTGAGCACCGCGACCGGCGGCAGCACCACGACGGCGGCCTGCACGCTCCACCAGCCGAGGACGCGTCGTTCCAGCCGGTGACGGGGACGGCGCAGCTGTGGCGGGTCGTGGTCGGACACCCGGCCAGCATAGGGGCCGGACAATTTCCGGCCGTTGTGGGATTGCGCACTGGGGTGCTGCGGCCGGATAGGGGTTGCCGATTTCCGGGGCCGCAGATAGCAATTCGCAGGCCACGTCACAGCGCCTGCTCGAAATGCGGGGATAAACGACCGGTGAATGCTTCGGAAACTGCAGGGACAATGCGTGTCGCGTGCTGGCAGCCCGCATGGGTGCCCGGCCGGGCGCACCGCGACGCCTTCCTGGTCCGGCTGGGCACGGTCGCCGCGGACGCGGCGCACGGCGGCGCCACGCTGCTGATCACGCCGGAGATGTCGGCGACCGGGTATCACCTGGGCCGGGCCCGGACCGCGGAGCTGGCCGAGCCGGCCGGCGGGCCGCTGGCCGACGCCGTCGCCGAGATCGCCGCCCGTGCCGGTGTCGCGATCGTCTACGGCTGGCCCGAGCGTGACGGCGACCGGATCCACAACAGCGTCCGGCTGGTCGACGCCGCCGGTACGGCCACCGTCTACCGCAAGACTCACCTGTACGGCGAGGGTGACCGTGCGGTGTTCACCGCCGGAGACGAGCTCGTGGTGCAGGCGCGGCTGGGCCCGCTCACCGTCGGCCTGCTGGTCTGCTACGACGTCGAGTTCCCCGAGACGGTCCGGGCGCACGCGCTGGCCGGCACGGAGCTGCTGGTGGTGCCGACGGCGCTGGCACGGCCCTGGGAGGTCGTCGCGCGCACCCTGGTGCCGGCCCGGGCCTTCGAGAGTCAGCTGTTCGTCGCGTACGTGAACTGGTACAGCGACGGCCCGGACGGCTACTGCGGGCTGAGCCGGGTGCTCGCGCCGGACGGCACCGCGCGCGGCGCCGGAGAGGGCGACACCGAGACGCTGTTGTTCGCCGACGTGGACCCGGCGGTGATGCTGGCCGCCCGGCAGGTCACGCCGTATCTGGTCGACCGGCGCCCGGAGCTGTACGGACCGGTCCGTTGACCACGTTCGCCGAGATCACCGCGCCACCGGTGACCATGTTCGGCCCGGACTTCCCGTTCGGCTACGACCGGTGGCTGGCCCATCCGGACGGGCTGGGCGCGGTGCCCGCCGACCGGCTCGGTACCCCGGTCGCGGTGGTCGGCGGCGGTGTCGCCGGGCTGGTCGCCGCGTACGAGCTGATGCGGCTGGGGCTGCGCCCGGTGGTCTTCGAGGCCGAGCAGCTCGGCGGCCGGATGCGCTCGGTCAGCTTCGAGGGCCATCCCGGCACCGTCGCCGAGCTGGGCGCGATGCGGTTCCCGCCGTCGGCCACCACGCTGTTCCACTACGTCGACCTGGTCGGCATCGGCACCCGGCCGTTCCCGAACCCGCTGACCGCGGCCACGCCGCACACCGTGGTGGACGTCAACGGCGACCGGCGTAGCGCGCACCGCAGCGACGACCTGCCGTCGGTGTACCAGGAGGTCGGCGACGCCTGGGCCAAGGTCCTCGAGGAGGGCGCCGACTTCACCGCGATGGAGTCCGCGATCCGCCGCCGCGACACCGTGACGCTCAAGGCGCTCTGGAACCGGCTCGTGCCGCTGCTCGACGACCAGTCGTTCTACGGTTTCCTGTCGTCGTCGCCGAGCTTCGCGTCGTTCCGGCACCGGGAGATCTTCGGCCAGGTCGGGTTCGGCACCGGCGGCTGGGACACCGACTTCCCCAACTCGATGCTGGAGATCCTGCGGGTGGTCTACACCGCGGCCGACGACCGGCACCTGAGCCTGGTCGGCGGCGCCCAGCAGCTGCCGCTGCGGCTCTGGTCACACGCGCCGGACACCATGGCGCACTGGCCGGCCGGCACGTCGCTGGCGTCGCTGCACCCGGAGGGCTTCCGCCCGGCGGTCTCCCGGCTCTCCCGCAGTGCCGAGGGGATCCGGGTGGCGACCGCGGACGGTGGCGCCGACTTCGCCGCGGCGGTCGTCACCCCGCAGGTACGCCTGCTGCTCAACCGCATCGACACCGCCGAGGATCTGCTGCCGGCCGACGTGTGGACCGCGGTGGAGCGCACCCACTACATGGGCGGGTCGAAGCTGTTCGCGCTGGTCGACCGCCCGTTCTGGACCGACCGCGACGAGCGCACCGGCCTGCCGGTGATGGGCATGACGCTCACCGACCGCGCCCCGCGCGGCGTCTACCTGTTCGACGGCGAACCGGGCGAGCCGGGCGTGATGTGCCTGTCCTACACGTGGAACGACGACTCGCTCAAGACGGCCGCGTTGCCGGCGGGCGAGCGCCTCGACGTGATGCTGCGCCACCTGCGCCGCGTCTATCCGGGCGTGGACATCGGTGGCCGGATCATCGCCCCGCCGGTCGCGGTGACCTGGGAGACCGAGCCGCATTTCCAGGGCGCGTTCAAGGCCAACCTGCCCGGCCAGTACCGCTACCAGCGCCGGCTGTTCACCCACTTCATGCAGCGCGACCTGCCCGCGGCCCAGCGCGGGCTGTTCCTGGCCGGCGACGACGTGTCGTGGACCGGCGGCTTCGCCGAGGGCGCGGTGACCACCGCACTCAACGCGGTGTGGGGCGTGCTGAACCACCTCGGCGGCGCCACGCCCGCGACGAACCCGGGCCCGGGCGACGCGTTCGACGCGATCGCACCGATCGACCTGCCGAGCGGATGACGGGACGGGGCCGATCGGTCGCGGGCGGGCGGTCAGCGGCGCGGGCGCACCAGCACCCGGCGCAGGTCGCAGAGCTCGACGGCGAAGGTGTCCACCGTGCTGCGCAGCCGGGAGAACATCGTGTCCGGCCCGGCCACCCAGAGCCGATCGACGCCCTGCTCGCGCAGGCCACGGACGGTGTCGAGCCAGCGGATCGGGCGCACGAACCCGTCGAGCAGCGCGGTGCGCAGCGCCACCGGGTCGGTCAGCAGCGCGCCGTCCTGATACGACACGATCGGGATGCGCGGGGCCGCCAGGGTGTACCGGGCGTAGACCTGCTGCATCCGGGCGCGGACCCCGGTGAACAGCGACGCGTGCGCCGGCGGGCGCATCGTGTAGAGCGAGTAGCCGCCGGCCGCGCTGATCGACGCCTTGAAGCCGTCCAGCGCGGTCTCGCGCAGCGACACCATGTGGAAGTCGGTGTCCAGCCGGCCGGAGACGTCGTGCCAGTCCAGGCCAGCCAGCAGCTCGTCGAGCCGGTCCGGCGGCACCCGGGTGAACGAGTGCGTGACGACGTCGCGGTGCTCGGTGGCGAAGTAGTCCTTCTCAGCGCGGGCGATCTCGTCGACCAGGCGCACCGTGTCGGCCAGCGCCAGCGCGCCGGTGTAGGCCAGCGCGGCCCGCTCGCCGAAGCTGGGGCCGGCGCAGTACGCCGGGGTGGCGCCGTGTTCACGCTGCGCCCACTCGGCCAGCGCCAGGCAGGCGACGAGCACCGCCACCTGGACCGGGGCGGCGTAGTCGTCGTCGGCGGGGGCGTCGGCCAGCGCGTCGCTCAGGTGGTAGCCGAGCACGTCGTCGGCCTCGGCCAGGCGCTGCCGGGCGTACGGATGGATCTGCAGGAAGGTGCCGAGGTCCTTGCGCCGCACCGGCGACAGTGCGGGAAAGACGATCGCGTCGCTCATGCCGGCACCTCGGCCGGCAGTTGCAGCGCGGCCCGTTCCAGCGCGGCCCGGTCGGGTTTGCCGTTGCGGTTGAGCGGCAGCCGGTCCAGCACGACCACCCGGTTGGGCTGTTCGTAGGCGGGCAGCACCGCGCAGATCTGCTCGCGCCACCGGGCCACGTCCGCGCCGGTCTCGTCCTCCACGAAGAAGGTCAGAGAGCTGCCGCGGCGCTCGTCCGGGGTGGCGATCACCTTGGTCGAGCAGCCCGCGGTCGCCAGCCGGGCCTCGATCAGCTCGGGGTAGAGGGTGTAGCCGAACCGGCGCACCGCCAGTTTGCGCCCGGCGACCTCGAGGTTGCCGTGCTCGTCGAGCCGGCCCAGGTCGCCGGTGCGCCGCCAGGTGCGCGGCGCCGGGTCCACCTGGCCGTCCGCGTCGAGGTAGCCCTCCATCAGATCCGGGGAGTCGACCTCGATCTCACCGATCTCGCCGGCGCCGAGCGGCTCGCCGTCGTCGCCGACGATGCGCACGCCCATGCCGTCGACCGGCTGTCCGGTGGCGACCGGGTTGTCCTCGGTGGCGAACGCGACGTTGCCGAGTTCGGTGCTGCCGTAGCTGTCCAGCAGCGGTTTGCCGAACAGCGCGAGGTAACGGGCGGTCACGGTGGGATCGAGCGGCGCGGCGCCGCTGCAGAACAATCGCACGGTACGCAGATCGCCGCCGGGCGCGCCGGGCCGCCGATCGACCAAATTCGCGAGGGTACGGTAGGTCGCCGGTGTCGCGTCCAGCACGGTGGCACCGGTCTGCCCGGCCATCCGCAGCGCCCGGTCCGGCCGCCGGTACGGGGCGATGACCAGCGAGCACCGCACCAGCCACGCGATCAGGACCATCGACAGGCCGTACTGGTGGGAGAACGGCAGCAGCGGCAGTAGCACGTCGTCGCGGCGGTGACCCATGTGCTCGGCGTTGCGGCGCAGGTTGTCCAGGAACCGGGCGCCGGTCTTGACGATGCCCTTGGGGGTGCCGGTCGAGCCCGAGGACCACATGATCAGGCCGTCCGGCAGTGCCCGCCAGACGTCCAGGTCGAGCGGGCCGTCCAGGGCCGGGCCGGTGCGGGCCGCGGCGGCGGCCAGCAGCTGGTAGACGTAGACCGTGCGGCCCTCGGCCGGTGGCACGGCGTCGTCGTCGACGATCGCCAGTTCGGCGCCGGTCAGCCGGTGCACGCGAGTGGTCTCCTCGGCCTTGTCCTGGTGGTCGAGCAGCACGATGGAGGCGCCGGCGCGGGCCAGGCCGAGCAGCACGGTGACCCAGCCGGCCGAGTTGTCCGCCTTGAACAGCACCCGGGTGCCGGGCCGGACCCCGAGGCCGGCGAGCACCTCGGCGACGCGGGCGGCGGTGCGTTCCAGCTCGGCGAGCGGCTGGGCGGAGTCGGACGCGAACACTGTGGCCGTCATCGGACTAAAGGTCCTTCCGCGTTACGGGCGGACGCGTCAGACCAGCGGGAACTTGAGCTGGCCGGAGGCGATCGGGTTGACGTAGTCGGTGCTGACCATCCCGGCCTTCTTCATGGCCAGGCCGGTCAGGCCCTCGAAGATGGCCCGGCGCGCGTTCATGGTCGTGGTGTAACCGGGGTCCAGGTGCGGGGCGACCTCGACCACGTCGATGCCGATGACGTTGGTCTCGGCACAGATGCGCCGGAACGCCGGGAACAGCTCGCGCGGGGTCAGGCCGCCGGGTTCGGGGGTGCCGGTGCCCGGGGCGTACGCCGGGTCGAGCACGTCGATGTCGAGTGACAGGTAGACGAACTCGGGCCCGTCGAGCACTTCCTCGATGACCTTGTCGAGCACGGCGGTGAAGCCGGAGCGCTCGATCTCCACCATGAAGTGGGTCCGCAGTCCCTGCCGGCGCATCCAGTTGAACAACTGGTCGTCGGGTCCGGTCGGGGTGCGCAGTCCCACCTGGATGAAGTTCTTGCCGGGGATCTTCTTCTCCTCGATCAGCCGCCAGATCGGGGTGCCGTGCGTGACGCGGTGGCCGAAGATGTGCTCGTGGCAGTCCGGGTGGGCGTCGAAGTGGACGACACCGATCTTGTCCGGTCCGTAGAGGTCGGCCAGCGCGCCGACGCTCGCGATCATCAGCGAGTGGTCGCCACCGAGGATGACCGGGATGGCACCGGTCTGTGCGACCTCGGTGACGGTCGCGGCGATCGACGGCAGCGACTTCTCCACACTGAAGATGTCGATCGCGGCGTCGCCGTAGTCGACGACCTTGAGCTGCTGGAACGGGCTGACCCGGGTGCTCGGGCTGATCAGCAGCTCCGGGGTGTTGAACAGGTAGCGCTCGTCGGAGCGCAGCGCGCGGGGGCCGTACGCGGCGCCCCGGTGGCCGGACGAGGAGTCCAGCGGCACGCCGAGCACCGCGACGTCGACGCCGCCGGCACGCAGGTCGGCCGGGTCGAGGCAGACCGGCAGCCCCATGAACGTGGGGATGCCGGAGTAGGCGGCCTGCAGGAAATTGCGGCGCAGGTCGATCGGACCGGGTTCGCGCGCCGGTGCCTGGGTGCGGTCGACCGGAATCTGCCAGTCCTCGCCCGCTCCGTTTTCCGTCACGCCACTTCCTCACCGTGAAAGCTGTCGGCGCCATTATCAAGCGCCTGCCCCGGACCGTACGGAATGCGGAATGACGGACCAACCCCAGCACACCCCCTAGCAGTTAAGACGCATTACTTCAGAGACCGTCCACGGTCAGATCAGACGCACGAAATCATCCGTTAAACTTTCCGTCCAAAAGAGACGCACACGACATGGGAGCGCACCCAGTTTTCGATGACCCAGAGCGATAACGCCTGCTCGCTCCGCATGGTCTCTACCCTTTTTGCCCGGATACGAGATGATCTTGGGTCGATGCTTTTCGCCGTACGTACCCGATTTGCGACCCCGACGAAGGTCCAAAGTTCACGGCTGCGTTGATTGCTCCACCCATCCAGCCGATGCCATACTCGCTGCGCCGTACAAAACCCGGAAATGATTCCGCAACGATGGCAACCGATACACCCCTATCGGTTGTCTATTTTTTCGTGCACACGAAGGAATGCGTCCCCCGCACCGCAACCCGGATAACGGGCGGTGACTTCTAGGAGAAGCCACGCATGTTTGTCGAACGACAGGAACAACTCGCCGCATGCGACGATGCCCTGGCGGCCTGCCGGGCCGGCGAGGGACGCGTCCTGGCGATCACCGGTTCGCTCGCCAGCGGGAAATCCACGATGCTGCGCGCCCTGGTCGACCACGCCCACCGGGCCGGCTACGCCGTCGTGCGCGGCACCGGCGCCCGCACCGAGCGGGAGCTGCCGCTGAGCCTGGTCAACCAGTTCTGCGCCGACCTGCCGTTCTCCGCCGAACGCCCGGACCTCGCCGCACTGATGCGCGAGGTGCACGGTGCGGCACTGCGCCACGGCCACACCCCCGGCCGGATGATCCCCGACCCCCGGCTGGGCACCCTGCTCGCGACGGCCGCGGCGGCGCTGCTGACCGGCGCCGAGCACACCCCGCTGCTGATCGCGATCGACGACCTGCACCACGTCGACCCGCTGTCGCTGCACTGCCTGCTCTACCTGATCCGGCGCATCCGCCACGCCCGGATCCTGGTCGCGGTGGCCAGCGGCGACCTCGTCGAGCCGTCCGACCCCCAGCTCTACGCCGAGCTGCTGGAACTGGCCGCCGGCCACCACCTCGCCCTGCCGCCGCTGACCCGCCGCGGCGTGGGCGAGCTGCTCGCCGACGCCCTCGGCGAGCGCCCCGGCGAGACCCTCGTGCGGGCCTGCACCGAAGCCTCCGGCGGCAACCCGCTGCTGACCAGCACACTCATCGCCGACCTGCGCGACGCCGGCGGGCCCCACCTCGACCACGACGGTCAGGTGCAGCCGGGCCGCGCGTACACCACCGCGCTGCGCCGCTACGTGGAGCGCTGTGACCCGGTGCTGCGCCGGATCCTGGCGGCCGCCGCGCTGTTCGACGGCACCCCGCCGGCCGACGCCCTCACCCTCGCCCGCCTCGCCGAGGTCGACACCGCGGCCGCCAGCCGCACCCTGGCCGCGCTGGAGAGCGCCGGGCTGATCAGCGACGGCCGCCTGCCGCACGCCAGCGCCCGCCAAGCCGTGCTCGACCAGCTGCCGCCGGCCACCGTGACGGATCTGCACCTGCGCGCGGCCCGGCTGCTCTACGAACAGGGCGCGGCGCCACTCGCGGTCGCCCGGCACCTGCTCGCCGCCGGCCGGGCCCCGGGCTGGGCCGCCGCGGCGCTCGGCGTCGCCGTCGACGGCCTGCTGGCCGCCGGGGACACCGCGCCGGCGGTCGCCCTGCTGCGCCTGGCCCACGACGGCGCGGCCGACGACCGGCAGCGCGCCGCACTCAAGGTGGACCTGCTGCGGGCCGAGTGGCGTGGCGATCCGGCCGCCGCCGGGCACCGGCTCGATCAGCTGATGGCCGTCGCCCGGGCCGGGCAGCTGACCGCGGCCGGCCGGATGGTCGTCGCGCACTGCTTGCTCTGGCTCGGGCGCAGCGTCGAAGCCGTCGAGGTGCTCGACGGGATCACTCGCTCCGACACCGACGCGACGGTGCGCTCCGAGATCCGGCTGCTCACCGCATGGATCCGCTTCACCACGCCCGGTCTGCTGCGCGACGAGGCGTCCACCTCGCTGCCGGCGGGCCGGACCACCGAGGTCGCGGTCAGCATCCCGGACTCGCTGGCACACACCCTGGACACCCTGCACAAGGGCCCGACCAGCGCGGGAGTGCTGGTGGCCGAGCAGGCCCTGCAGCGTTCGCCACTGTCCGGGCGGACCCTGACCGCCATCGCCGCCGCGCTGACCATCCTGATCCACGCCGACCATCTGGAGACGGCGAGCCTGTGGACCGAGCGGCTGCTGAGCCAGGCCGGTACGCACGCCGCCCCGTCCTGGCAGGCCCAGCTGCTGGCCATCCGGGCCGAGATCGCGCTGCGCACCGGCCGGCCCGCCGAGGCCGAACGTTCCGCCGAGGCCGCGCTCGCCGCGATCTCCCGGCAGAGCTGGGGCCCGGCGATCGGCTACCCGCTCAGCACGCTGATCCTGGCCCACGTCGCCCGCGGCCGGCTCGCCGAGGCCGGCCGGCTGCTCGACGACCCGGTGCCGGACAGCATGTTCGAGACCATGTGGGGCCTGCTGTTCCTGCGCGCCCGCGGCAGCTACTACCTGGCCGGCGGCCGTGCGCAGGCCGCCCTCGACGACTTCACCACCTGCTGGGACCTGACCGCCGGTTGGGATCTCGACCTGCCGTCGATCGCGCCGTGGCGCGTCGACGCCGCACACGCCCACCTGCGCCTCAACCAGCCGGACCAGGCCCGCGCACTGGCCGAGAGCCAACTCACCCAGCTTCCCCCGGAGCCCAGCCGGGTCCGCGCCGCGACCCTGCGGGCCCTGGCCGGCACCGTGCCGCTCGGGCAGCGCCCGTCGCTGCTGCGCGAGGCCGCCGAGATCCTGCGCGCCTGCGGTGACCGGCTGCTGCTGGCGCACACGCTGGCCGACCTCGGCGAGGCGCAGCGGTCGCTGGGCGACTTCCACCGCGCCCGGATGACCGTGCGCCGGGCGTACGACCTGGCCGGCGACTGCCAGGCCGACGCGCTGCGGGCCCGGCTGCTGCCCGACGTCGACGACGTGGTCGCCGACAGCAGCGACCGCAGCGACGCGGAGGCGCTCGGTTCGCTCAGCGACGCCGAACGCCGGGTCGCCACTCTGGCCGCGCAGGGCAGCACCAACCGGCAGATCGCCACCCGGCTCTGCGTCACGGTCAGCACCGTGGAACAGCACCTGACCAAGATTTACCGCAAGCTCGACGTGGCCCGGCGAGCGGACCTGCTGATCAAGCTCGGTCCGCGGATCAGCAACGTGGCCTGACCGCCGTGGAACCGTTGTCAGTCCAGCACCCGGCGCAGCACACCCGGCGCGCCGCCGCGCTGGCGCCACTCGCGGGGGTAGCCCACCGACACCTCCTCGAAGCGGACGCCGTCGTACCAGGTCGTGCGGGGGATGTGCAGATGGCCGTAGACCGCCGCCGCGGCCCGGTACTTCACGTGCCAGTCGGCGGTCAGCTCGGTGCCGCACCACTGGGCGAACTCCGGGTAGCGCAGGATCCGGGTGGGCTCGCGGACCAGCGGCCAGTGGTTGATCAGCACGGTCCGCAGGCCTGGGTCGACGGCGTCGAGCCGCCGCGCGGTCTCGGCCACCCGCTGCCAGCACCACTGCTCCCGGCTCGGGTACGGGTCCGGGTGCAGCAGGATCTCGTCGGTGCACACCACGCCCACCTCGTACGCCCGGGCCAGCGACGCCTCCTTGGTCGCCAGGCCCGGCATCCGGAACGAGTAGTCGTAGAGCAGGAACAGCGGCGCGACGACGACCGGGCCGCCGTCGCCACGCCACACCGGGTACTCGTCCTCCGGCGTGACCACACCGATCGCCCGGCACGCATCCACCAGCTTGCGGTAGCGCGCCTCACCGCGTTCCTGCTCCGGATCGTCGCGTGGCGTCCACAGCTCGTGGTTGCCCGGCGACCAGATCACCTTCGCGAACCTGTCTGCCAGCAGCTCCAGTGTGCGCACCACGTCGGCGAAGACCTCACCCACGTCGCCGGCGACGATCAGCCAGTCACCGTCGTCGGCCGGTCGCAGGCCCTCGACGATCTCCCGATTCTCGGCGTAGGACACGTGGAGATCGCTGATGGCGTACAAACCCGGGGTGCTCACCGCAGCAGGGTAGAACCGGCGCCCGGCGCCGCACACCCCTGCCGGACCCCGGTCCGGGCGTGTCCATCGATCGATGGACACGGCTGTCGCTCGGCCGGATCTCGCGGCCGCCGAACCCGCTGCCGGAGGCTGGCACCGTGACAGACGCAGTACGGGTACGTGGCCTCCGCAAGCACTACCAGGGCTCCACCGCCGTCGACGGGGTGGACCTCGACATCGCCGAAGGCGAGATCTTCGCCCTGCTCGGCCCCAACGGCGCCGGCAAGACGACCACGGTGGAAATCCTCGAGGGCTTCCGCAAGCGCGACGCCGGCGAGGTACGGGTGCTCGGCGAGGACCCGCAGCGGGCGTCGCGCCGCTGGCGTTACGGCATCGGGCTGGTCCTGCAGAGCGCCTCCGACATGGCCGACATGACCGTCGCCGAGACGGTCCGGCACTTCGCCCGCTACTACCCCGACCCCCGGCCGGCCGACGAGGTGATCGACCTGGTCGGGCTGACCGCCAAGGCCGGCGCCAAGGTCCGTACGCTCTCCGGCGGTCAGCGCCGGCGCGTCGACGTCGCGATCGGGGTGATCGGACGGCCCCGGCTGCTGTTCCTCGACGAACCGACGACCGGCTTCGACCCGGAGGCCCGCCGCCAGTTCTGGGCGCTGATCCGCCTGCTGTCCGCACAGGACGCCACCACGATCCTGCTCACCACCCACTACCTCGACGAGGCGGAGACGCTGGCCGACCGGGTCGGCGTCATCGCCGCCGGGCGGATCCTGGCCGTCGACACCCCGGCCGAGCTCGGTGGCCGCGCCACTGCCGAGGCCGAGGTGAGCTGGATCGAGGACGGCACGCCTCGCACCCTGCGTACCGCGGAGCCCACCGCGGCCGTGCGCGAGCTCGCCGACCGGCTCGGGCCGGAGATCCCGCACCTCGCCGTGCGGCGGCCGTCCCTGGAAGACATCTACCTCGACCTGATCGGAAGCCCCCAGTGACCGCGTCGACCACCGAACGCCCCGCACCGATCGAGCGCGCCCTGCGCGAACCCTCGGTCGTCTCGCTGTGCGCGGCCCGCGCCGGCGTCGAGCTGCGCCAGTTCTTCCGCGAACGCACCGCGGTCATCTTCACGTTCGCGTTGCCGGTCGTGCTGCTCGTGCTGCTCGGCTCGATCTTCGACAAGCAGATCGCTGGCAGCGGCATCCCGGCCAGCCAGCTGCTGGTCGCCGGCATGATCGCCGCCGGCATCGGTTCCACCTGCTTCGTCAACCTGGCCACCAGCATCACCAGCGACCGCGAGGACGGCACGCTCAAGCGGCTGCGCGGGGTGCCGATGCCACCGATCGCATACTTCGCCGGCAAGATCGTCCTGGTTCTGGTGACCGCGGCCGCCGAGGTCGCGATCGTGCTGGCCGTCGGCATGGCCTTCTACGACCTGCCGCTCCCGGCCGACGCCACCCGCTGGGCCACCTTCACCTGGATCCTGCTGCTGGGCGTCATCGGCTGCGCCCTGCTCGGCACGGCGATGAGCAGCGTCCCGCGATCGGTGCGCGCCGCCGCGCCGATCGTCAACCTGCCGTTCCTCATCCTGCAATTCGTCTCCGGCATCTTCATCGTGCCGCTCACGACGCTGCCGGCCCCGTTGCAGCAGATCGGGGCGCTGTTCCCGCTCAAATGGATGGCGCAGGGCTTCCGCTCGGTGTTCCTGCCCGACTCCGCGGCCGCCATGGAGCCGGCCGGTGCCTGGGAGCACGGCCGCATCGCGCTGGTCCTCGGCGCCTGGTGCCTCGGAGGGGTGATCCTGTGCCTGACCACGTTCCGCTGGCAGGGCCGCAAGGACGGGTGACCGCGCTGCCCGCGCCCGACGAGTGGCTGCGCTGGCAGCCGCTGTGGGACGCGTACTTCGTCGTCGCCGCACTGGGCAGCCTCGCGGCCGTGCTGCTCACCGGGGAGGCCACCCCGGTCCGGCGCGCCGCGGCGGCCGGGCTGCTGGCCGTGCTGCTCGCCGCGCACCTGCTACTGGGCCGCCGGTTGATCCGGGCCGCGCGCGGCAGCCGCACGGCCCTGCTCTACCAGCTCGGCGTGGTGGTCGTCTTCACCGCCGCCGTGCTGCTCGCCCCGGCCAGCGCGTTCATCCTGTTCGCCCTCTGCGGCCCGGTGTTCATGACGGTCGGCCCGGTCGTCGGCACCCCGGTGGTGCTGGTGCTCAACCTGGTCTGGCTCGCCGGCGCGCCGGCCGGTGCGCTGCTGCCGGTCGCCGTGGCCGGCGCGGTCCTGTCGGTGCTGCTCGGCGTCTGGGCGAGCTCCATCATCCGGCAAAGCACCCAGCGCGCGGACTTGATCCACGAGTTGCGGCGCACCCGCTCCGAGGTGGGCCGGCTGTCCTACGAGGCCGGCCGGGTCGCCGAACGCGAGCAGGTCGCCGACGCCCTGCACGACACCCTCGCCCAAGGCCTGTCCAGCACGATCATGCTGGTGCAGGCGGCCGGCGCGACGCTGGACACCGACGCGGAACGGGCCCGGTACCTGCTCGCGCTGGCCGAGGCGACCACCCGCGACAACCTGGCCGACGCGCGGGCGCTGATCGCGTCGCGCCCGCTGCCCGAGGCCGAACCCGCCTCGCTGGCCGACACCCTGGGCCGCGAGGTCGACCGGCTGCGCGACGTGCACGGCATCGACGCGCGCCTGCGCATCGACGGCACGACGGACCCCGGCGACACCGCCCTCAACGTCGACCTGCTGCGGCTGGCGCAGGAGGCACTGAGCAACGTCCGCAAGCACGCGGGCGCCGAGCGGGTCGACGTCACCCTCACCTCCGGCGACGACGGGATCAGCTTGGAGATCAGCGACGACGGGCGGGGCTTCACCCCCGGCATCACGCCGTCCGGGCACGGGCTGCCGCTGATGCGGCGCCGGCTGCACGCGGTCGGCGGGCAGTTGCACATCGACTCGGCGCCCGGCACGGGCACCCGCATCCGGATTCAGGTGCCCTCTTGACAGTCCTCCCCGCCCTAACCGGCGGAGATTCCCTGGGTTGCCCCCGGGGGTTCCTGCTTCATCGACGACTGCCTCGTCCGAGAGGATCCTCGTTGAGGTCTTACACCGCCTCCACAGGCGATCACGGAGAGCCCCTCCGCGAGAATGTTGCGGGCCGCGTTCACATCCCGGTCATGCACCACACCGCATCCGCAGGTCCACTCCCGCACGTCCAACGGCATCTGCTCGGCGACGACACCACACGCCGAGCACAGTTTCGAGCTGGGAAACCAGCGGTCGACCGCCACCAGAGTCCGGCCGCGCCAATCGGCTTTGTACTCGGTAGCGGATCTTCCGGCGACCCCCAGCGGCTGGACGCCTATCCGCCTCGACGACAGATCGGCTTTCCCTGCCCTGCTCGGCAAGCGTTCCGTTTCCTCCCCGGCCTGAAAGCCGGAGTATCCACGAAGGAATCCGATGGCCATCTCCGTCCTGCTGGTCGACGATCACCCGGTGATCCGGATCGGCATCCGCGCCATGCTCGACCACGACACCGGGCTGACCGTCGTCGGCGAGGCGAACTCCGGCGCGACCGCGGTCGAGGCGGCACGCGAGCTGACGCCGGACGTCGTGCTGATGGACCTGCGGATGCCCGGCGGTGACGGGGTGAGCGCCACCGCCACGATCCGCGGCGAGCTGCCCGGCACGCAGGTGGTGATCCTGACGACGTACGAGTCCGACGGCGACATCCTGCGCGCCGTCGAAGCCGGCGCCGCCGGATACCTGCTCAAGGACACCTCCCCCGCCGACCTGGCCCAGGCGATCCGGGCGGCGGCGCGCGGGGAGACCGTCCTGTCGCCGTCGGTCGCCGCCAAGCTGATGGACCGTGTCCGCCGGCCCCGGCCGGAGACCCTGTCGCCCCGCGAGGCCGAGGTGCTGCGCCTGGCGGCCAGGGGGCTCACCAACGCGGACATCGGCCGCGAACTGATCATCACCGAGGCCACCGTGAAGACCTACTTCGTCAGGATCTTCGCGAAGCTCGAGGTGTCCGATCGCACCGCCGCGGTGATGGCCGCGACGCACGCCGGCCTGCTCGGCTGACCAGCCGCGACAGGGGTTCGTTACGGGTGCCGCCCACCGCCGGCGGCACCCACCCTGACGCCATGACGGTCGACGATCTCGAGGGGTCCGTCGCTGTCGCGGCGGACGCCCGCTCGCCCCTGGTCCGCCTCGGCTACCTGCTCGACCCCGGCAGCATCGTGGCCCTGCACCCGGCCGACGACAGTGGCGTGCTCGCCGTCGCGGGCGCGGTCGGCGGCCTGCCGGTGTACGCGTACTGCACCGACGCCACCCGCATCGCCGGCGCACTGGGCTCCGGCGGCGCTGATCACATCGTGGCGGCGATCGAGGCGGGTGTCCGCGACGGCCGCCCGGTGCTGGGCGTCTGGCACTCCGGCGGTGCGCGCCTGGCTGACGGCGTGACGTCGATGCACGGCATGGCCCGGATGTTCGCCGCGATGACGGCCGCCTCCGGGCGCGTACCCCAGCTGTCCGTCATCGTCGGCCCAGCCGCCGGCGCCGCCGCCTACGGCCCCGCCCTGACCGATATCGTCGTGCTGGCCGGCACCGGCCGGATGCTGATCACCGGACCCGACGTGATCCGCAGCGTGACCGGCGAGCAGGTCGACCTGGTGACCCTCGGCGGCCCCGAGGTGCACGGCCGCACCTCCGGCGTCGCCCACGTCGTCACCACGACGGAGGCGGAGGCGTTCGCGGTGACCCAGCGGCTCACCGCGCTGCTGGGCGACCCCGGCACGATCGACCCGGCGCTGGCCGAGACGCCGAAAGACCTGCTGGCGCTGCTTCCTGAGCGGCCCCGCCGCGCCTACGACGTGCACCCGCTGCTGACCGCGCTGCTCGACGACCTGCCCGACGGCGGCTCCAGCCTGGTCGAACTCCAGCCGCTGTGGGCGCGGAACATCGTGGTGGGTCTCGGCCGGTTCGCCGGGCGCGCGGTGGGCGTCGTGGCAAACAATCCGGTACGCAAGGGCGGCTGCCTCGACTCGCTCAGTGCCGAAAAGGCTTCCCGATTCGTACGCATGTGTGACGCGCTCGGCGTCCCGCTGGTGGTCGTGGTCGACGTGCCCGGCTACCTGCCCGGCGTCGACCAGGAGTGGGGTGGTGTGATCCGCCGCGGCGCCAAGCTGCTGCACGCCTTCGCCGAGGCGGTCGTCCCGCGCGTGACCCTGGTGACCCGCAAAGCCTACGGCGGCGCCTACATCGCGATGAACTCCCGCGGTCTGGGCGCCACCGCCGTGTTCGCCTGGCCGCAGGCCGAGATCGCCGTCATGGGCGCCGAGGCCGCCGTCGAGGTCCTGCACCGCAAACGCCTCGCCACCACCGACCCGGCCGACCTGCCGGCCCTGCGCACCCACCTGATCGCCGAACAGACCCGCACCGCCGGCGGCCTCGACCGCGCCGTCGACCTGGGCATCGTCGACGCCGTAATCAACCCGTCCGACACCCGCCGCGCCCTGGCCGAGGCCCTCGCCACCGCCGCTCCCCGCCGCGGCACCCACACCAACATCCCGCTCTGACCCCGATCGTCTCGACCGTGCGCGCGTCGGCATGCCACTCGTGGTCATCTCCCGGTCGGGGCCGTCATCGGGCCGGTGCCTGACCGTGATCTGCTGCGGGCAGTGAGCCGGACTTTCGTACCACTTCGTCGTGCGCATTACCTGGCGATCAAACCGGCGATAGCGGCCGGGTGGACGACGTGGGGAAAGTGCCCGCCCGGCAGGATTGTCACCCGGACCTCGGGGATGATTGACCGCAGCCATTGCAGGTACTGCGCGGGAGGCTCCGTCGCCGTCACCCAGTGATAGTCGATCCCGTTCGCGGCGATGGTCTCCAGTTCCTGCCGCCGCTGGCCGTCGATCGCCGCGTCGGAGCGGTGCAGGATCTCGTCCCAGTATCCGAGCAGCAGATCCGGCCGTGGATCTGTTGCGGTCTCGACAAGTCTGCGGCCAGGTTCCGGCAGCGACTCGACGCCCATCTCGGTGAGCATGCGATTCCAGAACTGCTTCCATTCGGGGCCGCGCAGCATTGGTTCGGCGGCGCGGACGGTAGCGAAGAAGGTGCCGGGACGCAGAAACTGGTCGAGGTTGAGGACGGCTGTCGCGGGGAATCGTGCCGCGTAGGTCGTGGCGATGATCGCGCCGACGGAGTGCCCCACCACGACGGGTTTGGTGAGTCCGGCGGCGACGACCTGTTCGTGGATGATGTCGGCGACCTCGGTCATGGCGTATGACGGTCGCCGGGGCGAGGTGCCATGGCCGGGAAGGTCCACGGCGAGTACCCGGCAGGCCGGACCGAGCTTGTCGCGGAGTGGCTCCCAGATGCGGTGGTCGTAGGTCAGGCCGTGAAGCAGCAACAGGTCGGGCATACTCCTGATGCGTAACAAGTCCTGGAACGAATTGTTCGTCGTGTGGGTCATACCCGCCAGTGCCGCGGTCCGCCGGGTGCCGGGTGGTAACGGAAATAGCTGCCGGTCCGCAGGGATGCCCGCAGGTGAACCGCGACGAGCGGAGCGGTTGTCTCGAGGCGTCTCAGCACGGTGCTCAGCGCCCGGGTGGCATTGACCCGGGCTCGTTCGCCCTCGGAGCTCTGGCGCCTCGATCTGACGCCGGTCCCGCTTTGGGTGCGCAACTCGGTGACGAGCGCGGTGCGCTCCTGGGCCAGGGTTTGCGCTCGCGTGACGTCACCGGCTCGATCGGCGGCGTCAAGCTGTTCCTCCAGCGTCGCCAGCCGACGTTGGTAAGCGCGGCGGCCGGCCGCGTCCAGCACCGGTTCACCGGGCGGAACTCGCAGGCCGGACCCGCCGGCGATCAGGTCCGATGCGGCTATCTCCTGTCCGGGAGACATCAACAACGTCCGCAGGTAGTGCAGTCCCCGGACGTCTCTGAGGCGAACGGTTTCGGCTCCGGCCTCCAGACGCCATTCGGTGCCCTCGCGCAGTAGCCGCCATTCGTCGCCTGCCGCGACCGCCGCGAGACCGAGGCGGGCCGCGATGGAACGCGACCGTTCTTGGTCGCCTGGCTGGTCGCGGATGGCGAGGGTCGTGGCCAGCCATGGCAAAGCGCCGAGTCGTTCCTCGAGAATCACGGCCTGATTGAGGTGCGCCAGGGCCTGCTCGGACCGTCCGAGTCGTCCGGCGAGACGCCCGAGGTATTCGTCGACCGGCCCGGCGATCGTGTTCGCTCCGCCCCAGACGACAAGCCTGCCCTGGTACGGCGTCAGTGCGTCGTACAGGTGCTGTGCCGAGGCCGGATCGCCGCTGCGGGCCGCCACAAATGCCAGATCGGCGACTGCGCCGAGCCATCGGGGACCAATTCCGGCAAGCACCGCCGGCAGCAGCCGGTCGAGTTCCAGTAGGGCCTCATCGTTCCGGCCGGCCTCGGCCATGACCCGAGCTGCCGTGGCCTCGAAGAACTGTCCGGGCAGCCGCCGTGCGAGGTCCTGCAGCGGCGCGATGTGCTGATCGGCCTCACCGCGCAGCATCGCGAGGCGTCCGGTCAACGACGCGGTCAGCCGCACGGTGTCGGCCAGCCCGGCCCGGCGACCGGCTGTCGCCACCTCGGCGGTCAGCGCTGCAGCGAGGTCGAAACGGCCGCGTACCAAGGCAAGCTCGGCTTGGCGCGACAGGACCACGACGGCGGCTTGCGCGTCGCCAGCGAGCTCAGCCGTTCGGGCATACGTTGTCAGAACTGCCTCAGCCGCTTCTAGATCACCCAGCTCGACCAATGCCGTGAACCGCCAGAACAGGCCCCGCAACTCGGCTGAGGTGTCGCCGGCCTGCCGTGCAAGCTCGACGATTTCGGATGCGGAGGCGAGCCGGTCTCGGGCCGCCGCCGGATCCCAGAGTGCGTGCAACCGGCCGTCCAGAACTTCGGCCAGTGTCCCGGCGTCCCCGGCCCCGCGGGCCAGCCGCACAGCTTCGGCCACGAGTTCCCGGCGGCGGCGCGCCGCTGAAGGGTCATAGAGCAGTTCTCGGGCAAGCCGGATCAGTAGGCGGGCACGGACCCCGGCCGGGCGAGACTGCGCGGCTGCCGATTCGAGCAGCCGGATCAGCGCGACGTCGGGAACGAGGAACTCAAGGCGAGGCAGCGTGTTCAACGCCAGCGTGACGATGGCGTCTTCGTCATCGCCGACCGTCGCCGCGAGGTCGAGCGCCGGACCAGGTAGCCCTCCGGTCACCAGCCAGACTGCTTGCACCACTGCGGAGGGTCGGCCGGTCAGCAGCCGACCGAGCTCTGTCTTGGTCAAAGGGGCGAGCCGGAAATGCGGCTCGGTGGCATCCGTTGCAGTGATCAGTACTGCCGCGCCGTCGGCGGCGAGTTGGTCCGGGTGGTCGATAGGTGCACGGATACCGTCCAGGACGACAAGGCGGGGTCCGGCAGCGCCGGTGGCGGTCCGAGTCACCGGCAGACCACGCGATCGGGCGGCGGCTATGGCGGCATCGGCCAGCGCGGTCTTGCCCGACCCACGAGGCCCGACGACGACCAGTACCGCGCCGCTGCCACGCGACGATCGGTCGAGAAGGCCTTCTATCGCGGCAAGCTCGCGACGTCGGCCGATGAGTTCCATCGGGCGAGCGTATGTGCCTGCCATCGAGCGCCGTTGCCGCGCGTGCCTGGCAGTGGCGGAACGGCGGACCAGCCGCGACGTCGGTGACGGGCTCCGGTGGGTGGACGGTCGCTTGGTCAGCGGGTGGTCGCGGTGAGTCTGGTCTCAAGGATGAGCACGTACCGCGAGACGGAGGCGGTGCCTTGTTCGGACAAGGTTTCGTGGGCCAGCAGCGCCCCCGTGCCGGGGTCGAAGATCAGCAGTTCCTGGTAGTCGTACGGCGGCTGGTAGGTGACTGCCACCCCGGCCCGGCCCGCACGGTCGAGGACGGGACCGCGCCAGGTGTAGCCGGAAAGCCCGGCGAGGAGGCGCAGTAGTTGGGCCCTGGTCGCCCGGGGAACCGCATAGTCGGTGTACAGCTTGGTCAGCCGGTCGGGCACGTTGCTCGGCTCGGCGACGTCGAGCACCGAGGACAGGGCTGCCGTGCCGGTGGGCAGTGGGGGCCGGTTCCAGGGCGCCGAGTTGCCCTGTGAGTCGGCGCGCTGGTCGAGAAAGTCGTGGTGGGCTTCGAAGTAGGCCCGCGAGGCCTCGTCGCGGTACTGCGCGGGCAGGTGCTTCCACACCCATCGGCCCGCGCCGTCTGCTGCGAACCAGTTGTAATGGTCGTCCACGGCAGCTTTGTAGTAGCGGCCGTCTTCGGCGCCCGCGCCGAATGTGCCCCACTCCTGGACGTGGTGGAAGGTGTAGAGGCCGGTCTCCGTGTCCCAGGGCGCGTCGCCGATGCGGTCCGCCAACTCGCGCAGGTGGTTCGCGGCGGCCGGCGGGTGGTCGGGGATCGCGTACGCGACGGGCCGCACCACGAGGCCGCCGCCGGTCGGCAGGGTTGCCGGAGCGTCGTGGTCGCGGTGAACGGCAGCCACCGCCGTGGCCGCCGCCAACGCGGCCGCGGACGCCAGGACCAGCCTGCGCCCGACCCGCGGTGCGCGCCGTGTCGTGTCACCGGCCTCCTGCTCCGCCTTGACGATCAGGTCGTGGGCGGCCAGCAACGGCGGGGGTACGGGCCGGCCACGCGCCGGGTCGGCAGGAGCCAGCAAGGCACGTGTACGTTCGCTGAGCATTTCGATCCTCCTCACAGCGGCACCGCCGCAGGGTTGTTCATCGGGTTGCCGCACGCCGTCATCGCGGCGGAGAGCCGGCGCCGTGCCCGGTGCAGCCGGACCGCCGCGGTCGCCCGGCTACAACCCAGTACGACGGCCGCCTCGGGCAGGCTCAGTTCCTCCCAGCCGATCAGGCGCAGCACTTCCTGATCGTTGTCGGTCAGCGTGGCCATGGCCGCGCGCAGGTCGACGACGGTGTTCACCAGGCCCACGTCGTCCGCGACGGCGGTGTCGATCTGTGGGGCCGACGTGGCGCGTTCGGTGCGGTAGTAGTTGGCGAGCAATCGCCGGGCCACGCCGTAGAGCCAGGGCAGGGCATGGCCGGGTATGTCGAGCCGGCGCCGCCACGCCACGACGAAAACCTCCTGGGCCAGTTCACGGGCGCTGTCCACGCTGCTCAGCCTGCGCATCCCGTAACGGGTCACCGGGGCGTGACAAGTCGTGTACAGGTCAGTGAACCAAGCTTCGCCCCGGACATCGGGTGCTTTCATCGGTCTCCCTCATCAGGCACGTCACGCTCTCATGAACGTTTGTGTCCCCAGACGGCCGATGATTACCGGTATTCCACGTCGATCCGTCCGGACGGGCCGCGTGCTCGTTGATCGCAGCTGCGGCGGGAGATCCTGGCGGCCTACGGACCAGAAGGTTAGGGGTCCGAGTCCCTGCGGGCGCACGTCAAGATCAAGGCGGTGACCTGCGAAAACAAGGGCAATGGTCTTTTGTTTCCCGTCTTCGCGCTGCTCTGCCCGGTTACGCCGCGGGCCGGGACCGGCGGATCAGGCGGCCCGCCTCCCGGGCGATGTAGAGGCCGTAGGCGGTGGTGGCCAGGGCCGCACCGACGGCGACGAATCCGGTGACCTGAGCGAGCGGGGCGCCCGCGGCCAGGGCCACGATTCCGGCCAGCCCGACCACGGTTGTCCAGGTGGCGAGGTACAGGTCGATGGTGCGCTGGAAGACCCGGGCCATCGGGTAGAAGTGCAAGCCGACGATGAGCGCGATGGCCGGGACCACGTAGCCGGGGTGTCCGGTCGCGTTGAGGATCATCACTACGATCCCGATCGCCAGGCCCTCGGCGCCGAAGATCATGCCGAACGCCCGGCCGCTGGTGCGCCGGTACTGCGCGTCGGCCTCGGACAGCTCTGCCGGGAACCGCTTACGGGCCCGGATCAGCCGCACGCCCTGCGCGACGAAACCCAGGGCGAGCAGCGCGAACACCGCCCAGATCGGCCACGCGACCGTCACCGGCCAGGCCGCGAACGTGTTGCCCGACCACAACAGCGTGAAGAACGCCATCAGGAACAGCCCGGTGACGACCCCCACCACAGCCGCCCGTGGCGGAAGGCCGGACGGCGTCACGACGTTCGTCATATTCGGATCGTCGCACCCACACGCCAGCCGGAGCGCGAAGAATCGGGACGGGAACCGGCCGAAGCCGGTGCGGTCAAGCCTGTTGCGGCATCGTCAAGCATCGACGTCAGTACCGCCTTTGCCTCGCCTATCAGCCCGAGTGGATCATCCCATTCCGACGTCCTCTTCCGCGGATGGTGTGTGGCCAGTGGTAGCGGTCCGCGGCCGGCGCGCGGGGTATCCGGCTCTGCCGCCGATTACGCTGAGCGACTGTGGATCAGCACCTGGCCGCTGACATACTGTGCGCGTGACTGGTGACTCGGACGCGGATGAGATCGATGGCGCGGGTGTGTTGGGGTCGCTCCTCACGGCTCTTGCCGGATGGCCGGAGGTCGGAAGCCAGGCCCGGGTCAGCATCGAGGCATGGAGCAGTCTCACCGCGAGCGAGGCAAAGGCGTACCAGGAGAAAAGTATCGCCGCCATACGCGGTGTCGCCGGGTGGCAGTTGGTTGCCGATCAGGTTCGCGAACTTGGTCGGCTGCGGTACGAGCCGGCCGTTCCGACCTTGATCAGGCTGTGGCAGGAGTGCCCCGTCGATCCCGTCGCGGTAGCGGCCGCTCACGCGCTCTTCGGGATCGGGACCGCCGAGGCCCGCAATGCCCTACGGAGCGGGATCCATGACCACGAGCACTTCGGTCGCTTCATGGCCTTGAAGGTTATGTTCACCGACGACGGAACCGTCTGGGACAACGTCGGCGGCCTCTTCTCCGACGAACGTCTGGCAACCACGGCCGGCTTGACGGCTGCAGCTGAGACTCTCCATCTCCTGTCGCCGCGATCGTTTTCCGAATCGGGCCCGGAGTGGCACTCCGAGGAGCTGCGCGTTCTGCTGTCGCAGGACTATCGCTGGCTCGACCTGTGCGATGGTCTTCGCGACCATGAAGTCCTGGGCCACCCGGCCCGCCAAGTGCTCAGATACGCCGATCCAGCAGTTACCGGTCCCGTACTGGACGCTGCCAGAGCTGTGCGGACGGCGCGGACAAGAGCGCCGGCCGGCGGCCCATCACGGCCCAGGGATCTCGTGGCCCGCTATCGAGACGGCGACCATCGAGGGGTATGGCGCGACCTAGGGGCAGTCGCCGACCTCGACGACCTGTGGCGCGCGGAGGTCGAGCAGGTAGCCGCACTGACCATGGATCGTGTCCGGCGAAACGCCGCCGGCCTCACCGCTGCTCTCATCGCTCGCGGTTGGCCGATCACCAGCGAGCAGGCACTACCGGGCCCCGCCGCGGATGTCGAGGATCGGCTGCGGCAATTGGAACAGGTCACCGGATCGGCGGTGCCGCCGGCACTGGCCGCCTTCTGGCGCATCGTCGGAACGATCGACTTCGTCCCGCGCGACACCTGGGACGCCCCGTTCCCGCCTGCCGTGCCCGAACAACTCACGGTCGCCGACCCACTGGAGATCATCGACCTCAGCACGGCGTGGTACTCAGTCGAGAACTGGCAGAAGAGGCTGGTAAAGCTGCATCCCGAAATCGCCGGCCCGCTGGAAATCACCGTCGCCGCCGACTATCTGCACAAGGCCAACATCAGCGGCGGGGCTCCATACTCGGTCTGGCTACCCTACGCCGGGGCAGATCCGCTCGTCCGGGACGAGGAGCATGGCCTGGCCTTCACCGACTACTTGCGGCGCGCCTTCGCCGGAAAAGGGTTCCTCCGGCTTGACCAGCAGGACGAATGGGTCGCCTACGGCATCACCCAAGAGCAACTCACAGAGCTGACCGATTGGCTGGAAAGCGTCGAATACGAGTACCTGGACTTCTG
>NZ_BOMS01000188.1 GCF_016862315.1 Actinoplanes palleronii
GGTCTAAAGGGCGGCGAGGCGCCGGGCCTGACCGGCGTGCAGGTCGCTGACCCACTCCCAGCCGGGCTTGGCCGCCGGCCCGATCCGCGGGTCGTCGGGGGTCTGCCCGGCGCGCAGGGCGAGCACATATGCCCGGTCCAGCGCGATCCGGTCCAGCGCCTGACCGGCGCCGCCGACCGAGCCGTGACCCGGGACGACCACGGCCACGTCGCCGGCCACCGCCTCCAGCAGGCGCAGCGCGGCCAGGTAGTCCTCGACCGGGTCGGCGCCGTCGAAGTCGAGCATCGGGACCAGCACGTCGGAGAGCATGTCACCGGCGACCAGGACTCCGCGGTCCTCGAGGAGCAGCGCGGCATGCCCGGGCGCGTGCCCCTGGTGCTCGACGATCCGGACGGTCGGGCCGTCCCAGGGAATCCGTTCCGCGCCGGCCGGCAGGGCGGTGATCAGGCCGTATCGGTCCAGTGAGACGTGCTCGGCGATGCCGGTCCCGTCCAGATGATCGATGATCTTGGTCTTGATCTCCGGGTCGGACAGCTGCTCCTGGACGGCGGCCGCGCACCGGGCCGTGCCGTAGCGCGGTGCCGGGCCGAGCCGGGCGTGCCAGAGCAGGTGATCCCAGTCCGGATGCGTCGAGAAACCGGCCACCACGGCCTGATCCGACGCGGACAGGTCGTCGGCCAGGCAGGTCAGCTCGTGATCCTGCAACCCGGCGTCGATCAGCAGCACGCCACCGTCACCGTGCACGGCGACGGCGTTGCTCTGGAGGAACTCGCTCCGGTGGACCAGCACACCGTCGGCGACCTGTGTCAACACGGGCGGCCTCCCTTCGGCGACCACCATACCCAGACAGGCGCCGGCCGGGGCGGCGGCGCGTCGGCCACCGCCCCGGCTGCGGCGATCAATAGAGGGCTGTCACCTAGAGGGAGAGCGTCCAGGTGTCGATGCGCCCGGTGTCGGCCGAGGCGGCGTCCTGGACCCGGAGCGTCCAGGTGCCCTGCGCGGTCTCGCCGGACAGGTTCACCGTGTACGTCTGGTTGATGTTGTCGGTGCTGCCGCCGGCCCGGTTGTGCAGGACGTAGGCGGTGCCGTCCGGCGCGACCAGGCTGACCACCAGGTCACCGATGTAGGTGTGCACGATGTGCACCTCGACCGTGCTGGTCGCCGACGGGGCGGTCAGGCAGTCGGGGAGTTCGAGCGTGCTCGTCACCGTGGTGTTGTCCGGGATGGCAACGTCGGTGCCGTTGCTGGCGGAGCAGCCGGCCGCGCTGTTGACGGTGACGGTGAGCGCCGCCGTCCGGGTGATCGACGCGGCGGTGGCGGTGATGGTGACCGGTGCGCTGCTGCGCCCCGCGTCGGCGGCCGCGGTGACCGTGACCGTGGTGGACTCACCGGCGGTGACGGTGGCCGGCTCGAACGCGACGGTGACGCCGGCCGGGGTGCTGCCGGCGCTGAACGTCACCTCCTCGGCCTCGCCGTTGATCAGCGCGGTGGACACGGTCAGCGTGGCCGAGGTGCCCGGGTCGATCGCCGTGGTCGGCGCGGACAGGGTGACGGTGAAGTCGTTGCCGGTCGAGCAGTAGTCGTCGCCGGACACGTTCACCGCGGTCCACGCGGCCTGGACCGCCTTGTACTCGGTGCCGCAGAAGCCGTACAGGTCGGCGGTCGCCGACAGCGTGTAGCCGCGCGCCGCGGTGTAGGTGGTGCTGGAGACGAAGTAGCTGTCCAGGGCGCGGAACCAGATCGCTGACGCCTTGTCCCGGCCGATCCCGGCGACCGGGGAGGCCGACCCGCACAGCGGCGAGGTCCCGTACGCGGTGGCGCCACTGCCCTCGGCCAGGTCGAAGAAGAAGTGGTTGGCGACGCCGGACGAGTAGTGCACGTCGACGTTCTTGGTGGTGGTCGACCAGCAGCCGTGCGAGGAACCGTCCAGGGTGGGGTTGTACATGTACCGCAGCGGCGCCCCGGTGCCCCGGATGTCGATCTTCTCGCCGATGTCGTAGTCACCCGGGTCGACGGTGGTGTTCGCGTAGAACTCCACCATGCTGCCGAAGATGTCGCTCGTCGCCTCGTTCAGGCCGCCCGACTCGCCGGAGTAGGTGAGCCCGCCCGGCACCACGTTCTCGGTGACGCCGTGCGACATCTCGTGCCCGGCCACGTCCAGCGCCACCAGTGGCTTCGCGTTGCCGGAGCCGTCACCGTACGTCATCTGGGCGCCGTCCCAGAACGCGTTCACGTAGGCGCTGCCGTAGTGCACCCGCGACGGCACACCGGTCCCGTTGCCGAAGATGCCGTTGCGGCCGTGCACGTTCTTGAAGTAGTCGAACGTGGTCGCCGCGCCGAAGTGCGCGTCGACACCGGCCGAGGCCCGGTCGGAGTTGAGACCGGTGCCCCAGACGTTGTCCGCGTCGGTGAAGGTGGCGCAGGTGCCCGAGGTCCGGTTGCCCATGTCGCAGGTGGTGCCGCCGCCGCGTACCGGGTCGGTGAGCAGGTAGCCGGTGTCGGCCTGGGTGGACTCGATCGCCACCTCGCCGGTGTAGAGGCCGGTGCCGGTGCCCGCGACGCTCTCGATCTCGTCGTACGATCCGGTGACCTTGCCGGTCCGCGCGTCGGTGAGCACGTGCAGGCGCGACGGGGTCTGCCCGTCGGCGAGCCAGCCGCTCACCACGGTCTCCCAGGACAACACGCCGGTGCCCCGGCTCGCGTCGACGAACAGCTCCGGCGCGCCGGTGCCGGTGACCCTGCCGGTGAACGCCGCGGTGGCCGCCTTGCGGGCCTTGGCGGCGGTGACCTTCGGCGCGGTGCTCAGCGTCAGCGGGGTGGACAGGCCGACCGAACTGCCGGTGTACGTGCCCTTGGCGTCGGTGCGGATGATCAGGTCACCGCCGTAGACGCGCAGTCCGTCATAGGTGCGGGTGTAGCGGACGGTGCCGCGCCCGGCGGTGTCGGTCTTGCTGCTGTAGACGTGGTAAGCGTCGTCGGACGAGGCCCGGATGGCGTTCGGATGCTGGGCGAGCGCCCGGTCGGCCGCTGCCACCAGCGACGCGCCGGGGGAGACGGGCGGTGCAGCCGACGCGGTCGTGGCGGTCGCCGCCAGCCCTCCGCCGGCCAGCGCGATGACGCCGGCCAGCGCAAATGCTTTTCTCACTAACTTCCTCCCGCGAACTGAGGGACAAACATCTACTGATGTCTATCCTTCTATATAAGGCGGGCCGGATAGCAAGATACATGTGTAAATTTCATGTTCCGAAACGGACAGCCGGCCGCGGGGGCGATCCGGGACGCCACCGGGTGCATCCGGGGAGCGACGACGCCCCCGGCAACCGACCGGCAACCTCGGCGGTTGCTTCCCGCCGCCGCCCCTCAGTGGAGCCCGGGCCGGCCCGATGTCCCGGGCGTGATCCTCTCTGCTCTGCGCACCGCGCTCGCTGTCGCCGGCATCGTCCTGGCCGGTGCCTCGCCGGTGTCTGCCCAGGACGTGCCCGCGCCGTCACCACTGCGGATCATGCCGCTGGGCGACTCGATCACGATGGGCATCGGGTCGGCGTCGTTGAGCTCGTACCGGGTCGACCTGCAGCGCCGGCTCACCGCCGCGGGCCTGGACGTCGACTTCGTCGGCTCGCAGCACGACGGCGTCCCCGCGACCGCGGACCTCGACCACGAGGGCCACTCCGGCTGGACGATCGCGAAGATCGCCGCGCAGGTCGACGGCTGGCTGTCCACCTCCCGGCCGGACGCGGTGCTCCTGCAGATCGGCACCAACGACCTGCGTACCGAGGCCGGCGCGGCGGGCGCGACCTACCGGCTCTCCGCCCTCATCGACCGGATCACCGCGGCGGCGCCGGAGGCCGAGGTCTTCGTCGCGAAGATCACCGGTACCAGGTCCGCCGCGGCCGCCGCCCAGCAGAAGCGTACCGACACCTTCAACGCCCAGGTGCCCGGCATCGTGGCCGCCAAGAGCGCCCGGGTGCACCTGGTCGACCAGAGCACCGTCACCGGCATCGACATCCGCGACGGCCTGCACCCCAACGACGCGGGCTTCGCCAAGATGTCCTGGAACTGGTTCCGCGCGATGGTCCCGGTCCTCGGCCTCAAGACCGACAACACCACCACCATTTCACCGTACGCGGTGAGCCACGCCAGGTTCTGCCACCTGGTCGACGGCACCCCGGGCCCGGGGTGGAGCCCGTACTACGACTGCCGCTGGTACTGGAAGCACCTCGCCGCCCCCGGCCGGGCGGCCAAGGCCTGGACCTGGCAGGCCAAGCGCGGGGTGACCGAGACCCGCCGCGTCCGCGTCCACGGCCGCTGGGTGACCCGCACCGTCACGGTCAGCACGTGGGTGTCCTTCGACCCGAACCGCCACGATCGCTGACCGCACCGGCCCTCTACCATCGTTGATCATGATTGCCTCCGTGTGGCGCCTGCTCACCCGTCAGATCCTCACCAACCCGGCGCAGGACGACACGGCGCTGCGGGAGGCGTGCGAACAGGCCCGGTACGGCTCCGACACCGAACCGGCCCGCCGCGCGCTGGCCGGCACCCGGGGCGATCACGCCCGCCGGGCCCGCTACGTCCGGGTGCTCGCCGCGTCGACCGCCGGAGGGCTGGGCTCCCGCGCCGACAAGACGACCGGCCGGGTCGACACCGAGGCCGCCTGGGCCGACACGTGGGCGGCCCGGAACCCCGCCGACCCGGAGGCACAGCTGGTCCGCGCCCGGTCCCTGCTGGAGCGGGCCTGGGAGGTGCGCGGCGGCGGCTGGGCCTCGACCGTCCGACGGGACCAGTGGGCCGAGTTCGCCCGGCTCGCCGACCTGGCGGACCAGGCCAACGACCGTGCCATGGCGCTCGCACCGGACGACCCCACGCCCTGGGTGACCCGGCTGCGGACACAGATCGCCCGCAGCGCGCCACGGGAGAGCGTCGACGAGACCTGGCGCGAGCTGACCCGCCGTGACCCGTGGCACTGGGAGGGCCATCAGCTGCGGCTCACCCACAGCTGCCGCAAGTGGAGCGGCTCGCACGAGCAGATGTACGGCTTCGCCCGCTCCGTCACCGCCACCGCGCCGACCGGCTCGCCGCTGCACGTGCTGCCGGTGCGCGCCGCCGCCGAGTGGGCGCTGTGGGAGGAGGACCGTGCCGCACCGCGCCGTACCGCCGCCGAGGTCGAGGAGCAGTGGCGGCAGGACCCGGTGATGCAGTCCGACCTGGACACCGCGCTGTCCCGCTGGTTCCACCAGCCGGGCGCCCGGCACCCCGACTGGTACGACGACCTGAACCACCTGGCGTACGGGCTGGCCCGCTCCGGCCGGGACGCCGACGCCGCACCGGTCTTCGCGGCGATCGGCAAGTTCATGACCACCACACCCTGGGGCTGGTGGGGCGCAGGCCCCAACGACGTGGCGTTCGTCCGGGCCCGGGCCCGCGCCCGCCGCGCCGGCTGAGAAGCGGCCGGGTCAGTCGGCCTGGACGCGGTTGCGGCCGGCCCGCTTCGCCTCGTAGAGGCGCTGGTCGGCGACGTTCAGGCCGGCCGTGATGTCCGCCGGGCCGGCGATCTCGGCGACGCCGAAGCTGATCGTCACCCGCAGCCCGTCGGCGATCTGCTCCCACGGATACCCGGCCACCCGCGCCCGCAGCAGGTCGCACGCGGCGCGCGCCTCGGCCACGTCCGTGCCGGCCAGCGCGACCAGGAACTCCTCGCCGCCGAACCGGGCGACCAGGTCGGTCTCCCGGACCCCGTCGAGGAACACCCCGGCGATCCGGCGCAGCACCTCGTCGCCGACCAGGTGCCCGTACCTGTCGTTGACCTGCTTGAACAGGTCCACGTCGGCGACCGCCACGCACAGCCGGCCGGGGGCGGCCGCGAGCACCGGCAGCCGCTGGTCGACGGTCCGGCGGTTGGGCAGCCCGGTCAGCGCGTCCTCGGTGGCCTGCCGTCGCCAGACCAGGTTCGCCGCGGCCAGCTCCACGCTGTGGGTGCGTTGCAGCTCCGCCTCCAAGCGTGCGTTTTCGGCCTCCAGCCGGGCGTTGTCCAGCTCGAAGTGGTGCGCGGCCATCCGGGCCCGGGCGGCCGCCACCTGGTTGTGGATGCCTCGCTCCAGGTCGTGGAAGTCGCGATAGCTGTGCAGCGCCGCCTGGAAGTCGCCGACCTGCTCGTACGCGTCGGACAGCTCCCGCAGGATCTCCATGGCCATCGGCTTCTCACCGTCGTGGCGCGCCCGCTCCAGCGCGACCAGCAGCCCCTCGACGGCGGTGGCCGGCTCGCCGTTCATCAGCCGCACCCGGGCCTGGTGCTGCAGCGCCGCCGACTCCAGCGAGCGGTACCCGGCCCGCACCGCGATCAGCCGGGACTGCTCGATGTGTTCGGCGGCCCCGGCGACGTCACCGGCCAGGGCGAGCAGCACCCCGTAGTTGTCCAGGCTCAGCGACTCGCGGAACGGGTGCCGCGCGGCGCGGGCCAGCCGCAGCGCCTCGCCCACCCAGCCGAGCGCGTCGGTCAGCATCTGCTGGGCGCGCTCGTGCTCGCCGTCGCGGCGCAACCGGGGCACCTCGTACGTCGCGTTGTCGCCGATGTTGTTGAGGATGCAGAAGCGCGCCTCGTCGTCCATGTCGGCGGCCATGGTCAGCGCCTGCGACAGGTACGTGTTGCTCAGCTCGTGGTCGCCCATGCTGCCGTGCACCACGCCGGTGCGGTTGTGCACCCAGTAGAGCAGGTCCCGGTCGCCGAGCGCCTGGGCGATCTCCCGGGCCCGGGCCAGCGCCTCGAGGGCCTCCTCGTGCATGCCCAGGTCGCGCAAGGGCATCGCCTCGAGGGTGAGTATCTCGCAGATGGTGGCGTCGGCGCCGATCGTCTCCAGCGCGGCGACCGCGGTCCGGCAGGCGGTGATCGCCTCCTCCTGGCGGCCGATCCGCAGCAGCTGATTCGCCAGCGAGCGCAGCGCGTCGGCCTGCCGCGGGACGTCACCGATCGACGCGGCCAGCTCGGCGGCCTGCTGCGCCGACTCGCAGCCGGCCCGGTAGTCACCGGCGAGGCGCATCTGCTCGGCGCGGGCGATCAGCCGCCCGATCGTCTCCACGGCGGCCGCCTGCGACGCGGGCCGGTCCACTAGCTGGCCGACGGACACACCGTTCCCCCTCCTGCCGCCGGCGGGGTCACCGGCTGCCGGTCGAACTGGGATGTACATCGGTGGACGCCCTTCGGTCCTGAGGGAAACCGGAGGCTCACGGTAGATCACTGTCCGGCCCGGAGTGAAGCGGCCTGCTCGCGGACCGCGGTCAGGAACGCGGTGAGCGCCGGCGCCTGCCGCCCGGCCCGGGTGACGACGACCAGCCGCCGCCCGACCCGGGTCTCGGCCACGTCGCGCACCGCCAGGGCCGGATCGTCAGGTGGCAGGGTCAGACTCGGCAGCAGCGCCACCGCCCCGGTGCTGCGGACCAGCTCAAGCTGCACCTCCGCGTCGTAGGCCAGGTGCCGCAGGTCCGGCTCGTACCCGCCGAGTGCCCGGCAGGTGCCGATCAGCGCCTGGTAGTGGCCGGTACCCTTGCTGGAGGTGGCCCACACGTCGTCGCGCAGCGCGGCGATCGGGACCGGTCCGCCCGGCGCGGCCAGGGGATGCCCGGCCGGCAGGACCAGGCGCAGCGGTTCCTCGTACACCGCCTCGAACCGCAGCCCGCCCGGACGGGGCCGGGGGTGACCGTCGTACTCGTCGCCGACGACCAGGTCGGCCGCGCCGAGCCGCAGCTCCGGCAGTGCCTGCTCGAGTTCGAGCTCGAGCACCTCCACGCGGACCCGCGGATGGGCGGCCATCGTCCGGGCCACCGCCGGCACCAGCAGCCGCCGCGCCGCCGACTGCAGTCCACCGGCCCGCACCGTGCCGCGCACCTCGTCGTGCAGCGCGGCCAGATCCGCGCTTGCCGCCTCGGCGGTCGCCAGCAGCACCCGCGCGTGCCGGGCCAGCACCCACCCGGCGTCGGTCAGCCGCACCCCGCGCCCGGACTTCTCCAGCAGCGTCGCGCCGGCCTCCCGCTCGAGCACGGCCAGCTGCTGCGAGACCGCGGACGGGCTGTACCCGAGCGCGGCCGCGACCGCACCGAGCGTGCCCCGCTCCTCGAACTCCCGCAGGAACCGCAACCGCCGCAGATCGAACTCGACCATGCACAAATACTAACCAGTCACGTCCACGAATCATCACTGGACCTGAACAGTCAGCGGGCTGATGCTCGAGTCATGGGTCCTCTGCTCCTGGTGCTCTCCGCGGCGTGCTTCGGCGCGATGGCGATCTTCGGCAAGCTCGCGTTCGCGGCCGGCGTCACCCCGGCCACGCTGTTGCTGGTGCGGTTCGCGCTGGCCGCGGCGATCCTCGCCGCGATAGTCCTGCTCCGCAGGCCGGCCACACCGGTCCGGATGTCCGCGCGCACCGTGCTGACCGCTTTCGGTCTGGGAGCTTTCGGGTACGCGCTGCAGGCCGGCCTGTACTTCGCGGCGTTGCAACGGATGGACGCCACCCTGCTGGCGCTGATCTTCTATGTCTATCCGCTGCTGGTGACGGTCGGCGCGGTGCTGCTCGGCCGGGACCGGCTGACGCCGCGCCGGGTGGCCGCGCTGCTGGTCGCCTCGGCCGGCACGCTGCTGGTGCTGCTCGGGGCCGGCGCGGTGGGCTTCGACGTGCTCGGTGCGGTGCTGGCCTTCGGCTGCGCGCTCACCTACACCGCGTACATCCTGGTCTCCGACACGGTGGTGCGCCGGTTGCCGGCCTCGGTGCTGTCCGCGCTGGTGATGACCGGCGCGACGCTCGGCCAGGCGGTCTACGCCCCGCTCGCCGGTGGGGTCGACCTCGGGTTCGGCGCGGCCGGCTGGTTCTGGCTGGTGTGCGTCGCGCTGGTCTCGACCGTGCTGGCGATGGTCGCGTTCCTGGCCGGACTGCGCCGCACCGGCCCGTCGACGGCGGCGATCCTCTCCACCTTCGAGCCGGTGGTCACGGCCGCGCTGGCCGGGGTGGTGCTGCCCGAGACGCTGACCCCGGTGCAGTACGGCGGCGGGTTGCTGGTGCTCACCGCCGCGGTGGTCCTGCAGTTGCGCCCGGTCACTGCCCGTCGCGCTCTTGTTCGTACCAAAGTGGTGGTCTGAAAACGGACCACCTGCCTGGCCGCGGCGGATCAACCGGGACGGCGCGCCAACAGTGGCCCGATGACCGTGGTGCCGGGACCGAGCCGGCCGCCAGGACCGGGCCGCTGCGTGGTGTTGTCGATGGTCAGCGGCTGGTGGCAGTGTGCGCAAAAGGCCGTTTCCGGACACGTCGTCTACTGCGGTGGTCCGGGAGGCGGCCCGGGTGCTGCGGCCGGGCGGTCTACCTCGGAGCGTTCCAGGGCCTCGGGTTCACCCGGATCATGCCGCCCGGCCGGTATGCGGCGGCCCGCCTGCGCCCACCGGCCGAGGTCTCGGCGGCGCGGGATGCGCATGGGCTGCGGGGTGAGGGCGTGTGCGGCTTCAAGCCGGCGAGCATCGGCCGCCTGGTGAGCGCGGTCCTGCGGCGTCGGCGCGGTCAGCTGACCGACGAGGAGGTCGGCCCACTGACCGGTTTCCTCCTGGACCCGGACGGTCCGCCGCTGGTGACGTACCTCGGCTGGGCCTCCCGCCCCGCAGCGACCTGACGCCGCCCGCGGTCACCGCGGCAGGATGCGGTTCAGGTGGTGGTCCAGGACTCGGAGGACGTCGGCTCGGGTGCGGCGGCGGTGCAGCAGGTCGAGGCCGAGGCCGCTGATGCCGCCGACGAGCAGGTCCGCCTCGGCGGCCGGGTCGATCGCGGGTGGTGCGCCGGCCGCCGTGATCAGGGTGGCGACCAGGTCCTCCAGGGGTTGTCCCGCGTGCAGGAAGACCGCGGCCAGCGCCGGGTCGGTGAGACTCCACGCGTAATAGGCGGCCATCACGCGCAGGCTGGTGCGGCGCCGGTCGTCGAGCGGGAGCAACTCCTCGAGGACGGCGCGGAGCAGCACGCGCGGGTCGGACGCGTCGCGCAGGGCCGCGAACCGGTCCCGGGCCCGCCGGTCGTTGTCGCGGTGCAGCGTCTGCAGCGCGGTGACCAGCAGCTGGTGCTTGCCGGGGAAGTGGTACTGCACCACCCGCGGGGTCACGCCCGCCTCGGCGGCGATCTCCCGGACGGTGGCCATCCGCAGGCCGCGCTCGGCGGCGATCCGCCAGACCGCCTCGACGATCTGGCGAGGGCGACCGGCGAGCTCGGGCGCGGTGGGCGCGGGGAGCGGCGGGTTCTTGCGGGACCGGTACGCCCGGGCCTGGCAGGCGCGGGAGCAGTAGAGCGGCGGGCGGCCGCGCTCGGGCGGCCGCAGCGGTCCACGGCAGACCCGGCACTTCATTTCGTCACGCATGATCTCCGACCGTCCGCGCGATGGGTGTGACGTTACGATGAGTGATGCCTTGTAGGCGCCGAGTGTAGATGCTTTCGTGGATACGTTCGTATCACGAGGGAGGCAAGAGTGAACGAGGCCTGGTATCGGCTCGCCATGATGCTCACGCTGTTCGTGGGCCTCTGGGAGGGCCCGCTGGCGATCATCTTCCGGGTGTTCACCGACAAGGCGCCGCACGCGCTGGTGGCGGCGAACTATCTGCCCGCTCCGTGGTGCTACGTCGCGGCGGTCGCGGCAGCGGGTGCCGCGTTCGCAGTGATCGCCGTCCTCCAGATCCGGCGCGAGAAGCTGATGTCCGCGGCCTGACCTATCGCGGACGCTCGGAGCGGTGATCCTGAGGTGGCGCGATGGGGGCTCTCGATGGGCGCCCAGACCGAGTGGGAAAGGTCGCCCGGCGGGTGCCTCGAACGCCGGGACACGATGGTCACGAGCGCCCTGATCGTCGGGTCGGGCCTGGCTGATGATCCGTATCGGTCGGATGCGGTGGTCGCGCGGTGGGATGTCAGTGAGCTGGAGCCGAATCCTGGTAGGTGGCCGACGACCGCAGCCCGGGACCGGCCGGGGTGGGACTGGACGCCGCTGGTGAGGGTGGGGCCGCTCCGGTTCGGGCCGGCACGGCACCCGCCGGTCAGGCCGGGACCGTCCCGCCGCAAGGCAGGACTACCAACCGTGTGCTTGCTAAAGCGCACTGAGAGGTAACGGAGAGTCAAACAGGTTCTTGCCGAACCAGACCTCCATGTACGGGCCGGTGCAGTACGCCGGGATCTCGGCGTAGCCGTGCCTGCGGTACAGGGTCTGCGCCTCGGTCAGGTCGAGGCGGGTGTTGAGGACCATGTCGTTCGCGCCCATCTCGCGGGCCCGGTTCTCCAGGGCCGCCAGCAGGAAGGCGCCTCCGCCGGTGCCGCGGAAGGCTGGGCGGACGTAGACGCGGGTGAGCTCGGCCCGGTTGTCGTCCAGCAGCAGGAAACCGCCGCAGGCGGCGGGCTCTCCGGCATGACGGCCGACCGCGAAGTGGCCCGTCGGTGCGGTGAGCAGGCCGGCGCCGTCGCCTGCCAGGCCCTCGTCGACTTCCGCGGTCGTCGCCGGGCGGTTCCAGTAGCGGCCGGCGACTTCGGCGTAGTAGTCACGGCGAAGGGCTAGGGAATCGGCGGTGTCGACGCTTTCGGCGGTGATCGTCCATGAGGTCACGTGGTTTTCTACCCAACGGCCGACGGAGGCCGCCACCGATTAGTGACGGCGCCGGGCTACGCTCGGCCGTCGTGATCAACTCCCTCTCTGCTGAGCGCGTGCTGGAGATCGCCGCGCCGATGCTCGCCGAACTGCCCGGTGACTGGCGGCTGGCCGACGGGCCGATGTTGCGGTCCGGTTCGCTGGGCATCCGGGTCCTGCCGTCGCACAGTGACGACCACCGGCACCTCGACCTGGAGATCCTTCTGAACGCCGACCGCCCGGAGATGCCGACGATCGTGGACTGCGCGGTCGGTCTGGCCCCCGACCCGGTCGACGCGGCCCGGCAGGCGATCCAGTCGTGGATCGAGACCTGCCTGGTCACCGTGCTGGAGATGGTCGAGCAGCGCGGACGGCTGGCGACCCACTTCCGGGTCGGTGAGCAGGGCGGGTTCGCGGGCTGGCACGCCGTCGTCGGCGGGGTGACCGGATGGTCCGTCGACGGATCGACGAGCAAGCAGCAGTGGTTCGCCGAGACGATGCCGTGGTCGGCGCTGGCGCCGGTGATCACGCCCGAGCTGGACCGGCCGTACCTCAACGGCATCCGGATGCTGGTCGGGCAGGGCGCCGACTTCACCGAGTGCGAGGTTCGGATCAACGGGCGGCGGTATGAACCGGCCGACGCGGCGCTTGCCGGTCTGGACTGGCCGCGCACCGAGAGCTTCAGCCTGGCCCGCACGTTCGTCCTGCTGGTCGGCCCGGAATAGCGGCTAGTCGTTGCCGGTCGCCAGGAAGGTGGTGAGGCGGTCGGCTTCGTCGGTGACCTCGGACTGTTCGGGGCGGGTGAGGGGGCGCAGCGGCGTCACCACGACCGGGCCGGTGCTGGTGGACCAGGTGGCAGCGACGCGGCCGTCGATCAGGACGACCCGTATGCCGGCGACGGACAGGTTGCGGTGCTCGTCGTCGATGATGCGGGTGCGGTCGTGGTAGCCGAGGATCGCGTTGTCGAACGCCGGGAGGAAGCGGACCGGGGCGGGCGTCTCCGGGTCGGGCCGGGGCGCGTCGGGTAGGTCCAGCAGCATGCGGCCGCGGTCGTCGCGGAACGTGACCAGCTCGTCCCGCAGGGCTGCGACGGCCTTCGGCAGGCCGGCCAGGCCGCACCAGGCGCGCAGATCGGCGCTGGCCGCCGGGCCGAACGCCCGCAGGTAGCGCCGGACCAGCTCGGCGTCGCCCGGATCGAGTTGGTCCGCTTTCGACGGCGCGGCAGACTGGTCCGCTTTTGATCGCACGGCGGGCTGGCGCCCCGGAGCCGGAGCCGGTGGCGGCGGCGGGGCAGAGCCGGTGAGCCAGGTGGACAGGGGCAGGTAGCGGGCGCCCGCAGAGCTGCGCCAGGTGCCGCGCGGGGGGAGTTGCACCGACGGTACGAGCGCGGCGACGGCGACCTCGCCCAGCACCCGCGGCCTGGTCGCGGGCCAGTGCTCGGCCAGCGCGCGGCCGACCTCGCCGAGTGAGCGCGGCTGACCGTCGGCCATCAGCTCCTGCGCGCGGGCGGTGAGCTCATCCAGGTCGACGGCGGCGAGGTCGGTGCGGTACACGCCGACGGCCTTCTGCCGCAGCAGGGACTGGTGCCGGGGCCGCCAGGCGACCGCGTCGTCCGCGGTGACCAGGTGCACGGTGCGGCGCATCAGGTGCATCCGGACCGCCGCGCGGTCCTCGAGCAGCCGGGACAGCTCGGCGGGCGCGAAACCCTCGACCCGGGACCAGAGGCCGATGAACGGCTCGCCCGGCTCCTGCGCCTGCAACCCGACCAGGTGGGCGACGGTGTCGAGCACGGGAGTGCCGGTGCGCTGGAGCAGGAACTGGCGCGCGAGGGTGGCCCGGTTGAGTGCTCGCCGGTCGAGGATGGCTGTCGTCACCCGACCAGGGTCGCAGCGATTGCGGCCAGCGTCTGTCACCTATCGCGAGCGACCCGCGGAAACGATCTGTCAACTTCGGTTGACGCTCGACGTCGCTGTCAACTACGGTTGACGGCATGACGACGTTGACAGCGGTGGCCGCGGCCACCCCGGCCCGGCCACCCTCCCGCCCCAGCCGGCTGCTGGTCGCCGGCCTTCTCGTCGGACCGCTCTTCACCACGGCGTACCTGGTGGAGGGGGCGTTCCGCGGTCACGGTTATGACCCGCTGCGCCACCCGGTCAGCTCCCTCGCACTTGGACCGCACGGCTGGCAGCAGATCGTCACCTTCGTGGTCTGTGGACTGCTGACCGTGCTGTTCGCGGTCGGTCTGCGCCGGTCGTTGCGGGGCGGGGCGGGTGCTCTGGTCGTACCGTTGCTGGTCGGGGTCTGGGGTGTTGCTCTTGTCGGCGCCGGGGTCTTCGTGACCGATCCGATCGGTGGTTATCCGACGGCCGCGAGCCCGGTGACCTGGCACGGGCGGCTGCACGACGTGGCCTTCTCGTTGCCCGGATTCCTGGCGCTGACCCTGGTCATGCTGATCGCAGGGGTGGTTTTCGCACGCCGCCGGTCCGGCTGGTTCGCGGGGTATTCGGTGCTGAGCGGGGTCACGTTCGCGGTGTTCTTCGTGTTCGCGACGATGGGCTTCAGCGGTGCGGATCCGTGGGTGTCCGTCGGAGGGCTGTGGCAGCGGCTGTGCGTGTCCGTGGGCTGGCTGTGGCTCTTCGCCCTCGCCGCGAAACGCCGCGCCGCCACCGACTGACCCGATGTCGCGCCGTGCCGGCCGACCCGGGATCGGGCCGGTGTTAGGTTCGGCGGCATGACAGGGCAGATCGCGGCCGGGGAGTTTCATGCGGCCGGCGGTGTCGAGGACTGGCGTTGCCTCTACCACCTGGTCTCTGCGCACTTCCCGACCGATTCGCTGGCCCGGGGCGTCGCGCTCGTCGAGGCGATCGGCCGGCTCGCCGACGAGGCCGAGCAGCAGCACCTGATCATCGATCTGCGCAGCGCCGGCGTCACCGTGAGCCTGACCCGGCGGGACGTCTCGCTGGCCCGGCGGATCTCGGCCGCCGCCGAGGAACTCGACCTCACCGCCGACCCGAGCGCCGTGCAGCTGATCAATGTCACCCTCGATGCCCTGGCCGGGACGGACGTGCTGCCGTTCTGGCGGGCGCTGCTCGGCTACCGCCAGATCGGCGACGACCACCTCTCCGACCCGGCGCGGCGTGGCCCGGGTTTCGGGTTCCAGTCGATGGACGCGGCGCGCCCGCAGCGCAACCGGATGCATCTCGACGTCGCGGTTCCGCACGATCAGGCCGAGGCCCGCGTCGCCGCTGCTCTGGCCGCCGGCGGCCACCTGGTCTCGGACGCGCATGCACCGAAGTGGTGGATCCTGGCCGACGCCGAGGGCAATGAGGCGTGCGTCGCCACCTGGCTCGGCCGGTCGTGAGGGGTGCCTCAGGAGCCCCGAGACACCCCTCACGACCAGCCGGGGGCGCACTACCGGCGCTGCTGGAACGGGGTTTCGAAGAGGGCGGCGAAGAGGCGGGCCGCGGGTAGGCAGAGCGGAATCACCAGCAGCACGGTGAGGCCGAAAGTGGTCAGGCCCGTTCCGGTCCGGGGTGCGACGAGCTGGGCGCTGATCAGCGCGACGATCGGCATGTGGATCAGGTAGAGGCTGTAGGAGAAGCCGCCGAGGGCGCGCAGTGGCCGGGAGTCCAGCAGCCCGACGAGACGGCGGGGCCGGCGGGTGGCGACCGCGGCCAGGGCCATGGCGATCGCGGGTCCGGCGGCGAGATCCACCCAGTAGTAGTGCGTGACCGTCCACGCCGAACCGCGCAGAGTGATCAGTGTCAGGATCGGCAGCGCGGCCAGGAAGGCCAGGCCCAGCCAGGGCAGCCGGCGGATCCGCTCGCCGGCCGCGACGATCCCGGCGGCCAGCAGACCGATGGTGAACAGTGGGGCCAGCTCCAGGGTGTACCCGAGTGCCCGCGCGCCGGTGGACAGGCCCGGGGTGAGCAGGCCGGCCAGCACGACCGGAACGGTGACGACGGCGAGCGTCACGGTCGCACCGGCCCGGCGGCGGAGCAGGAGCAGCAGGGGGAACGCCAGGTACAGCCCGGCCTCCACGGCGATGGACCAGAGTGCGCCGTTCGGCGCCGGCGCGGCGACGGCATCCTGCAGGAGAAGACCGAAAACAACCATTGATCGTACGGTGGGTGGCGCGCTCAGCGGCAGCTCCGGCACGACAGCGGCGCTCACCGCGCTGGCGGCGAGGGCGGCCCAGTACGCGGGCAGGATGCGCCGGGCGCGCCGCCGGGCGAAGCGCCACGTGCCGCCCAGCTGCCAGGCGTTCCGGGCCGGCGCGATGGCCAGCGAGAACCCGGACAGGGTGATGAACACGACCACCGCGAGCCGGCCGTGGATCAGCCAGCCCAGCCAGGACGGCCCGTGGTTGGCCGGGTAGCCGGGGAAGGACAGCAGCCAGCAGTGGTGCACGACGACGTAGAGCGCGGCGAGCCCGCGGATGCCGTCGAGCCCGGAGATCCGGGTGCCGGGAGCGGTCCGGGTCGGCGCGGGCGTGTTTATAGCGGTCAAGGGGTGGCTCCCGTCGGTGCGTTGCGGGCACGCGCCAGCCACGGGTACTGGCGGCGACACGGCGTGTTGCGGGCACACACCAGCCACGGGGACTGGTGGTGACCAGGCGCGTTTCGGGCGCACGCCGGCCACCGGCGCTGGCCGGCGGCCAGTCCGTTACCGGGTGTGGAGGTGAGCTAGGGGAGGGGGACCTGTCGCCAGGTGCGGCCGTCCTCGGAGAGGTAGGGGCCGTTCTCCGCAGCTGCCAGATACCGGTGTGGAGAGATCAGCTGGGCCTGCTGGGTGGGTGTCTCGGGATACCCGGAGACCGGCACCGGTGTGTACCGGCCGGTGCTGTCGCCGGCGAGAAAGCCGGTGTCGGTCCGGACGATGGGCCTGCCGTCGGCGGCGACGAACGCGCCATGCATCCGGGCGTCGTGAATCGTGTCCCCGCCGTGCCAGGTCAGCCCGCCGTCAGCGGTGTAGTGCGTGTCCTGCTCGGTCTGGTTGCGAGAGGTCCGGACGTAGGCCGTTCCGCCAGGCCCGGCAGCCACCTGCGGCAGCAGCGGCCAGGCGACCGCCTGTTGCTCTTTGCCGAACGAGATGGTCGCCGCGTCGGTGAAGACGTGCGTGCGCCAGGTCTGGCCCCGGTCGGGACTGGTCGCCACCGCCGGCTTGTGTGTGGTCGGATCCATCCCGGACACCCACAGCGGTCCGTCCTGCGGCATGTTGATCGTGAATGGCGAAGCGTCCGGGACCTTGATGCCGACGGGTTGCCGGGCCAGCGGAGCGAACCGGCCGGTGACGGGGTCCACCGCGGCGTAGACACACGTTTTGATCTCCAGGAACTCACAGGTGACCGGTTGCGTGCCGGCCGGGACCGCTGCGACCGGGGACGTGTCGACGGCGGATCGGCGCCAGCTCCGCCCGCCGTCGGTCGTGATCGACAGGTGATCGAAAAGGGTCTGGCCGACCATCTCGGCGCCCGTGACCGTGCGAGCGTCGCGCCAGACGACGACGCCCGGCGCGAGCGAGGTGACCGTGCTCATCCCGGAGCTGTTCTTCGCCGCGGGTGGTTCGGTGCGGCGCTGCCAGGACGCTCCGTCGTCGGCCGAGGCGTACAGCTGCGCACGGCAGTTCTCGCAGCTCTCCATCAGGGTGTACAGCTCGTCGCCGGTGCCGGTCACCGCACTCATCCGGGGCCAGCCGTCGGTGGGGGAGGCCGCGGAACCGACCGGTCCACCGTCGGCCGGCCCGCTGCGCACCGCGTACCCGAAGCTCGTCGCGGCCAGCACGGTCGCCAGGAACACCGCGCCGGAGGTGACGGCCCGACGGCGGCGCACCTGCCGTGCTCGCCGTCGTACGGTGAAAAAATCAGGCTGTCGGACCGCGTCGCCGACCTCGCTCCGCAGCCTCTCGAAGTCCGGCTCACGCATGCTTCAACCCTTCGGCCAGCGGGACGGTCTCGTCGTCGGACAGGAAGCGGGCGAGCGCGGCCCGGCCCCGGGCGAGCCGGGCCTTGACCGTGCCGGCCGGAACGCCGAGCGTGGCGGCGACCTCGGCCACCGACAGGTCGGCCAGGTGGTGCAGCACCACCGCCTCCCGGGTCGGTGGTGCGAGCCGGCGCAGCGCCGCGAGCAGCGCCACCCGGTCGCCGGAGACGCCGGGCACCGAGCCGGGGGCGATCTCCACGCGGCCCGAGCGGACCAGCCGGTCGAAGAGCCAGCGCCGCCGGTACCGGGTCCGGGCGACGTTGAGCGCCGCGACCCGCAACCAGCGCTCGGCGTCGTCGGCGTGCAGGAACGACCGCGGCGACGCCAGCACCCGGGCGAACGCCTCGTGCACGGCGTCCTCCGCCTCGGCGAGGTCACCGACGAGCCCGGACACCTGGGTCACCAGCCGCCGGTAGTAGGCCTCGTAGGCCTGCCGTACCGCGTCCTCCGCGTCCACTCATGCCCCCGTCGTCTATGTCTGTCGGGAGGAAGGACAAACGGCAGGACCGTACGGTTGCACTCGGGATCCAGGTTTTTCCGACGGGTCAGATGTTTTTGATCATTCGGCGCATGACCTTGAGGGCCACGACGTATTCCTCGTCCGGGATGCCGTCGTGGATCTGCGCTCGCAGCTCGGTGACCAACTGTGTGATCCGGCGCTGTGCCGCCCGGCCGTCGTCGGTCAGGTGCAGCCGTCCGGTCTCGTCCGCGACGATCCAGCCGCGGTGCAGGAGCTGGTCGACGGCGCGCGGGACCTCGTGCGGACCGTCGGCGACGCTCGCCAGTTGCGCCGCCACGGTCTCGCGGGTGAGCCCGTCACCGGCGTCGACCCGGGTGAGCGTCCACCACTGCGGCTGGGTGACGTCGATGGTGGCCATCGCGTCGCGCAGCCGGGTGACGACGGCCTGGTGCAGGGCGCCGCTCCAGTAGCCGACGGGCTGCGCGGCGAGGCCGTCGTCAGCGGCAGAGGGGTTGGCGGTGGCGGGGTTCATCGGGCCATCGTAGTGACGCCGCGGTCACCTCGCCGTGGCTGGCTCGGCGCCGGTGGGCAGCCGGCCGATCGACGACCCGACCTGCATGCGACCGACCGTCCTCATCGGAATCCGGGTCGGTGCGCCGCACGCCGATCCGGTAACGTCCCTCCCTCGCTGAAGATCGACGGGGGAGAATGAGGATGGCAGTCCGACATAGGCGTGGCGCGATGGTGCTGGCTGCGGCGCTGGTCCTGACCGGAGCGGGGGTCGCCGTCGTGCGAGACGGGCCTGCGGTCGCGGAACCGCAAGCGCAGGAACCCGCCCATGAAGCGACAGTGACCGCGACCGCGAAGCCCCAGACGACGAAGACGAAGGCGAAGGCTGCCGCCGACGCCCGCACCCAGATCCGCGCCAACGGCGCCGCTCTGCGCTCCGCCCCGGGCGAGGAATACCACCCCACCAGCACCGTGACCGACGACGACGGCGCCCAGCACGTCCGGTTCCAGCGCACCCACCAGGGCCGTCCCGTCCTCGGCGGCGACGTCGTCGTGCACTCCGGCGCGACCGGCAGCTTCGCCGGCGCCACCGTCGCCCAGCAGCAGGCCATCGACGTCCCGGCGACCGCGAAGGTCAGCCGTGCGCGAGCGCTGAAGGCGGCCGGTCAGCCCCGCGGCAGCGCCCGCCAGGTGGTCGACGCCATCGACGGCGAGCCGGCTCTGGCCTGGGAGGTCACCGGCGGCGGCAAGGTCACTGTCATCGACGCGGGCACCGGCGCGATCCGGCGCGGCTGGGACCTGCTGGAGACCGCCGAGTCCGGAACCGGCCACGGCCTGCAGGTCGGTGACGTCGCGCTGAGCACCATGCGGCGCGCCGACGGGACGTACACGCTCGTCGACCCGGATCGCGGTGGCAACACCGTCCGTGACGCGCTGAACCAGCGTTACACCTCGAAGCCGGGCACGTTCGCCGAGTTCACCGACGAGGACAACGCCTGGGGTGACGGCAGCGGCGCCGATCGCGCGACCGGCGCCGTCGACGTGTACTACGGCATGACCCGCACCGCGGACTATCTGCGGGAGACGTTCGGCCGCGACGGCCTGTTCGCCGACGGCAAGGGCGTCACCGCGTACGTCCACCACGAGGTCGACCAGGCCAACGCCGCGTGGAACACCAACTGCAAGTGCATGATGTTCGGTGACGGCGCCCCGCCCGGCAAGCCGTTCACCACGCTCGACGTGGTCGCCCACGAGATGGCGCACGGTCTCACCCGCGCCACCGCCGACCTGGTCTACTCCGGCGAGTCCGGTGGCCTCAACGAGTCCAGCAGTGACATCTTCGGCACGCTCGTCGAGTTCGCGGTGAACAGCCCGGCCGATCCGCCGGACTACCTGGTCGGCGAGAAGACCGAGACCCGGGCCCCGGCACTGCGGGTGATGGACGAGCCGAGCCGGGACGGCGAGTCGGCCTCCTGCTGGTCGCCGACCGTCAAGGACCTCGACGTGCACAACTCGTCGGGGATCGGCAACAAGTTCTTCTACACCCTGGCCGTCGGCAGTGGCGTCTCGTCGTGGGGCGACAGCCCGCCGTGCGGGGACGCCGCGCCGGTCACCGGCCTCGGCAACGACCGTGCCGCGCAGATCTGGTACCGGGCGCTGACCGTCTACATGGTGTCGAACACCAACTACGCCGGTGCCCGGGAGGCGACCCTGCTCGCGGCCGCCGATCTCTACGGCCCGGACAGCATCGAGCGCCGTACCGTCGACGCGGCGTGGGCGGCCGCCGGGGTGGACGGTTCCGGGGCGGTTTCCGGAAGCGCGCCGCAGATCGCGCCGTTCGCCGACTCCATGCCCGGCCCGCGCGTCGGCCACGCCGTGCAGCTGCGGGCCAGCGCCCGCGAGCCGCAGGGCCAGCCGGTCACCTTCAGCGCCGACGTCCTGCCGCCCGGACTGACCATCTCCCCGGACGGCCTGATCAGCGGCACACCCACCACCCGTGGCGAGTACATCGGTTACGTCATCGCCACCGACCCGGACGGTAATGCCGACCGCGAACTCTTGTTCTGGGTGGTGAAGGGCCCTCCGGTGCTCAAGCAGCGGATCGGCACGGGCAATCTGCAGCTGGGCGTCAAGGGCTTCTACAGCGTGCTCTTCGAGGACGCCCCCGACTATCGGAAAGACCCGGAGAAGTCGGTGACGGTGACCGCCGAGGGTCTGCCGGACGGGCTCACTCTGCGGCTGTTGTCGGGGAACTGGGGTGCGGCGACCGCCATCGTCGACGGCATCCCCACCACCGCCGGGTCGGGCACCACGGTGGTGACCGCCACCGACATCGACGGCGACCAGACGACCGTGTCGGTCCCGTGGACGGTCACTCCCGCGCAGGTGCCGGCCGTCCCGGCCGCGGTGCGTGTCACCCCGGGCAGCGGCACCGCGCTCGTCGCGTGGGACAAACCGTCGTCCGGCGCGCTGCCGACCGGCTACGTCGTCCGGGTCTCGCCGGGTGCCACCACCACGCTGGACGCCGGCGCCCGTTCACTGCGGGTGACCGGTCTCGACGTGCTCAGGTCGTACACGATAGGGATCCGCGCGACCAGCGCGGCCGGTGACGGGATCGAGCACGTCTCCACGCTGACGCCCGCCGGCGTACCCCTGACCGTCTCACCGCCCACGGTCAGTCACGGGAAGGCGGCCGTGCTCACCGGCAAGGTCCTGCGGTCCGGCACCGCCGCGACCGCCGGCGCGACGCTGACCCTGGAACAGCGCCCGGCCGGCCGGACCACTTGGAGCCTGGTCGCAACGGTCAAGACCGACGTGAAGGGCGTCTGGCGTTCCACGGTGAAACCGGCCACGACGACCGCCTACCGGGTCCGGTTCACCGGCCTCGCCGGCATGTGGCCGGCCACCTCGGCGACCCGGACGCTCACCGTCCGTCACACCGTCACGATCAAGGCGAGCACGACCAAACCCAGGGCCAACAAGAAAATCAAGATCTACGGTACGGCGAAGCCGGCCCGTGCCGGAGTCAAGATCACGCTGCAGCGCAGATCGGGCTCACGCTGGGTGACGGTCACCAGCGTGAAAACGGCGGCCAGCGGGGCGTACACGTTCTCCCGCGCGTTCAAGCGTGGCACGTGGACGCTGCGCGTGGTGGCCGGCGGGAGCGCCTCCAACGCGTCCGCGACCAGCTCCGCGATCACTCTGAAGGTCAAGTAGCCCCGGGAGCGTGCGGGCCGGCTCTCGGGAGCGCCGGTCCGCACGCTCCCGCTTTTGCTGGTTGTGACAAAAGTTGATGCCGATCAATGCAAAAGATGGACGCGGACATTCAAAACTTTTAATGTCCCGGTAACAAACGGCCAGCTTCTCGCAGGGTCTGGCCGCCCGTCATCCCGTGGGGCCTCGGGCTCTTCAGCGCTGTCGCATGCCCGAAATGTCCCGATAAGAAGGGACCATTCATGCCGGCTGTCCCTCCCGACCTTCCGTCGTACCGAAGAAAAGCCCTAGCCTGCGCGGCGATCCTGGCCGCCGCCCTGCTCGTGGCGCCTGCCCCGGCCGCCGCCCACGACATCGACCCGAACAGCTTCCAGCAGGTCACGCTCGCCAAAGGCGAGCCCGAAGTGGGCGAGCCGATGAGCCTCGCCGTGCTGCCGGACCGCTCCGTGCTGCACACCGCGCGCAACGGCACGCTGCGGCGCACCGACGCGGCCGGCGCCACCGCCGTGGTCGGTACCGTCCCGGTCTACTCGCACGACGAGGAGGGTCTGCAGGGTGTCGGCGTCGACCCCGGTTTCGCCACCAACCGGTTCGTCTACCTCTACTACGCACCGCCGCAGAGCACCCCGGCCGGCGACTCGCCGGACACCGGCACCGACTTCTCCGCGTGGCAGGGCGTCAACCGGCTGTCCCGGTTCACCCTGACCGCGGACTGGAAGCTCAGCGCGGAGAAGGCCGTCCTCGATGTGCCGGCGTCGCGCGGCATCTGCTGCCACGTGGGCGGGGACATCGACTTCGACGCGGCCGGCAACCTCTACCTGTCCACCGGCGACGACAGCAACCCGTTCCAGTCCGACGGCTATGCGCCGCTCGACGAGCGCGCCAACCGCAACCCGGCCTTCGACGCCCAGCGGTCCGCGGGTAACACCAACGACCTGCGCGGCAAGATCCTCAGAATCAAGATCAACTCCGATGGTACGTATACCAGCCCGTCCGGCAACCTGTTCGCGGCGGGAACGTCCGGGACGCGTCCGGAGATCTACGCGATGGGCTTCCGCAACCCGTTCCGGCTCAGCGTCGACAAGCCGACCGGTGTCGTCTACGTCGGCGACTACGGCCCGGACGCCGGCGCTACGTCCACCCGCGGCCCGGGTGGCCAGGTCGAGTTCAACCGGATCACCGCCCCGGGCAACTTCGGCTGGCCGTACTGCACCGGCACGAACACCGCGACCGAGACGTACGCCGACTACGACTTCGCGGCCGGCACGTCCGGTGCCAAGTACGACTGCGCCGGCGGCGCCACCAACAACTCGCCGCGCAATACCGGCCTGAGCAAGCTGCCACCCGCGAAGCCGGCCTGGATCCGGTACGGCGGTGACGCCGGCACCCCGCCCGAGTTCGGCACCGGCTCGGAGTCCCCGATGGCCGGACCGGTCTACCGCTACAACGCCGCCAACCCGTCGGCCACCAAGTTCCCGGCCGACCTGGACGGGCACTTCTTCGCCGGCGAGTTCGGCCGGGGCTTCATCAAGCCGATCCACCTGAACGCCGACGGGACGATCAACGAGATCGCGACCTTCCCGTGGAACGGCAAGCAGGTGATGGACATGGCGTTCGGCCCGGACGGCGCCCTGTACGTGCTCGACTACGGCACCGGCTACTTCAACGGCGACGCGAACTCGGCGCTCTACCGCTACGACTACGTGGGCGGCGGCAACAAGGCGCCGACCGCGGTCGCCACCGCGGACAAGACCTCCGGCCAGGCGCCGCTGGCCGTGGCCTTCTCCTCGGCGGGCTCCTCCGATCCGGAGGGTGGCGCGCTCAGCTACGCGTGGAGTTTCGGGGACGGCGGCACGTCGACCGCGGCGAACCCGTCGCACACGTACACCACGAACGGCACGTACAACGTGACGCTGACCGTGACCGACCCGCAGGGCGCGAGCGGCACCGGTGGCGTGCAGGTCGGGGTCGGCAACACCGCGCCCGCTGTCACGATCACCACGCCGGCCAACGGGCAGCTGGTCAGCTTCGGCGACACCGTGCCGTACAGCATGACCGTGACCGACCCCGAGGACGGCACGGTCACCTGCGCCCGGGCCAAGATGACCTATGTGCTCGGGCATGACCAGCACGGTCACCAGATCACCTCGTCGATTGGCTGCACCGGCAGCATCACCATCCCGGTCGACGGCGAGCACGACTCGGCCGCGAACATCTTCCCGATCTTCGACGCCGAGTACGCCGACAACGGTGGCCTGATCACCCACAAGCAGCACGTGCTGCAGCCGCGGCACCGGCAGGCCGAGCACTTCAAGACGTCGGCCGGGGTGAACGTCTTCGACAAGCCGGAGGCCGAGGGCGGCAAGACGGTCGGCAACGTCGAGAACGGCGACTGGATCGCGTTCGACACGTACAGCCTGGCCAACGCGAGGACGCTCAGCGCCCGGGTGTCGTCGGGCGGAACCGGTGGCACGCTGCAGGTGCGGGCCGGGTCGGCGACCGGGACGGTGCTCGGCTCGGCGACCGTACCGGTGACCGGCGGGTGGAGCGTCTTCACCGACGTCAGCACGGCGATCACGAATCCGCCGGCCGGCACCACCACGCTGTACCTGACGTTCGCCGGTGGGGCCGGGGCGCTGTTCGACGTGGACGCGTTCACGTTCACCACCGGCGGGACGGGCCCGGTGCCGGGCTTCGCCGGCAAGTGCCTCGACGTCAACGGGGGCGCTGCCGTCGACGGCACGAAGATCCAGCTCTGGACGTGCAATCAGTCGCCCGCACAGCAGTGGGCCGTGAACGGGCAGGTGTGGCGCAACCCGGCCTCCGGCAAGTGCCTGGACGTGGCCGGGGGAGCGACCGTCAACGGGACGAAGGTCCAGCTCTGGACGTGCAACGGCTCCGCCGCGCAGAACTGGGTCGCCTATCCTGACAAGACCGTACGAAATCCGCAGTCCGGCCGTTGTCTTGATGTTTCTGAAGTCAAGTCGACCGACGGTCAGCAGATCCACATCTGGGACTGCCTGGCCGCCGCCAACCAGCTCTGGAGCGTGCCGTGATCCGCTTTCTCGCCGCCGCCGTGGTCGCCGTCTTGACCAGCGCTGTCGCCGTCGCCCCCGCGGCCGCCGCGGACAATCCCTACGACGTCCTGGTCTTCTCCAAGACCGCCGGATTCCGGCACGACTCGATCGCCGCCGGCACCCAGGCCATCCGTGACCTCGGCGCGGCGAACAACTTCACCGTCACCGCCACCGAGGACGCCACCGCGTTCACCACGGCCAACCTTGCCAAGTATGAAGCGGTCATCTTCCTGAACACCACCGGCGACGTGCTCGACGCGACCCAGCAGACCGCGTTCGAGTCCTACATCCGCGCCGGCGGCGGGTACGCCGGGGTGCACGCGGCCGCCGACACCGAGTACGACTGGCCGTTCTACGGCGACCTGGTCGGCGCGTGGTTCGCCTCCCACCCGGCGATCCAGCAGGCGAACGTCAAGGTCGAGGACCGCGCGCAGGCGGCCACCGCGCACCTGCCGCAGACCTGGACGCGCACCGACGAGTGGTACAACTACCGCACCAATCCGCGCTCCACCGCGCACGTGCTCGCCACCCTCGACGAGAGCTCGTACTCCGGTGGCGGGATGGGCGCCGACCACCCGCACGCCTGGTGCAAAACGGTCAGCTCCGGCCGGTCGTTCTACACCGGCGGCGGGCACCTGATCGAGTCGTACGCCGACCCGGCCTTCCGCGCCCACCTGCTCGGCGGCATCCGGTACGCGGCCGGTCGCTCCGATGCCGACTGCCGCCCGGAGACCGGGTACACCGCGCTCTACAACGGCTCGACCACCGGCTGGTCGCAGGCCGGGCCGGGCGGGTTCACCAACACCGATGCCACCCTGTCGTCGACCGGCGGGATGGGCCTGTACTGGTACTCGGCGAAACAGTTCACCAACTACTCGCTGAAACTCGACTGGCGGCTGACCGGCGACGACAACTCCGGCGTCTTCATCGGTTTCCCGGCGTCGGCCGACCCGTGGTCCGCGGTCACCAACGGCTACGAGATCCAGATCGACGCCACCGACACCGCCGACCGCACCACCGGCAGCGTCTACACGTTCCAGTCGGCCGACCTCACGGCCCGCGACGCCGCCCTCAACCCGCCGGGCGAGTGGAACACCTACGAGATCCGGGTGGAGGCCGAGCATCTCCAGGTCTTCCTCAACGGAGTCAAGATCAACGACTTCACCAACCCCGATTCCGTACGATCATTGGCCGGCTACATCGGCCTGCAGAATCACGGCGACGCGGATCACGCGTCCTTCCGCAACGTCCGCATCAAGGAGCTTGGTGGGTCGACCGGCACCGGGCCGGTGCGTGGTTTCGCGAACAAGTGCCTGGACGTCAACGGCGGCGCCACCGCGGACGGCACGAAGATCCAGTTGTGGACGTGCAACGGGTCGGGTGCCCAGAACTGGTCGGTCAGCGGCCAGGTCTGGCGCAACCCGTCCTCCGGCAAGTGCCTGGACGTGGCCGGCGGCGCCACGGCCAACGGCACGAAGGTCCAGCTGTGGACGTGCAACGGGTCGGCGGCGCAGAACTGGGTCGCCTATCCGGACAAGACGGTGCGCAATCCGCAGTCGGGCCGGTGCCTCGACGTGTCGGAGGTGAAGTCGACGGACGGCCAGCAGATCCACCTCTGGGACTGCCTGGCCGCCGCCAACCAGCTCTGGACCCTGCCCTGACCAGCCTGACCTGTTGAAATAGCCGGCCCATCCGTGATTTCGCGGGTGGGTCGGCCTTGTCCGCGCGGGGAATCCGGTTACGCTGCGTGGATCATTTCGCGGCGATCTGTTCGGCGACGATCGTTCCCGCGACGATCGTTCCCGCGACGATCGTTCCCGCGACGATCGTTCCCGCGACGATCGTTTCCGTGACCATCGTTTCCGTGACCGAGAGACAGGGCCCGAGCATGCGGCTTCCGAAGGTGCGGCGCGTGACCGGCGTGCTGGCAGTGACCGGCGTTCTCCTCGCCACCACAGCGGGCCCCGCCCTGGCCGAGGGAGTCCACGAGGGCAACCCGGTCTCGGTCGCCTTCCCCGACCTCGACGTACCGGTCGGCGGCTCCGGCGTCGATCCGCTCGGCCCGAACATCTGGTCCACGATCGGCCCGACGACGCTGACCGAAGCAAAGGTCACCTACCACCTGACCGGCCTCAAAAACGTCCACCTCACCCCGAGCAAGGACGGCGGCGGCGACTGCACCCAGCCGTCACCGACCCGGGTCACCTGTACCGACCCGCGCGACCTGTCGTTCGAGGGCGAGACGATCGAGCTGTACCTGCCCGTGGTGGTGACCGCCGCCAAGTCCGCCACGGCCGGCGACACCGGCCAGGTGACCATCACGTTCTCCGCCAAGGGCGTCGCCCCGATCACCGGCACCAGCAAGATCCGCGTCACCGGCGACCGCTCGAGCCTGCCGGTCACCGGCTCGACGACTGCCCTGCTCGGCGCCATCGGCGTGCTTCTGCTCGGCATCGGCGCCCTGGGCGTGCTGGCCGCCCGCCGCCGGGTCCGCTTCGTCAGTTAGGCCCGCGCGCCACGGCAGGCTTCATCAGTTAGGCCCCGCGCCGCGGCAGGTTTCGTCAGTTAGGCCCCGCGCCGCGGCAGCCGGTGCAGGCGGACCTCGGTCAGGTGCCCGTCAGCCGCGACCGCGGTGAGGTAGGTGCAGTCCGGCTGCCGCCGCCGATCCGTCGGCGACCCGGGGTTCAGCAGCCGCAGTCCGCTCGCCGTGGTGCTGTCCCACGGGATGTGCGAGTGTCCGAAAACGAGCACGTCCGTGTCGGGAAACGCGGCCGCGCACCGTTCTTCCCGGCCGGCAGCCGCCCCGGTCTCGTGCACCACGGCCAGCCGCACCCCACCGACCTCGGCCCGCGCCACCTCCGGCAGCCGCGCCCGCAGCGCCGCCCCGTCATTGTTGCCATAACAGCCGATGAGCCGGGCCGCGCGCCCCTCGAGCGCATCCAACAGCTCGACTTCAACCCAGTCACCCGCGTGCACCACAACATCCGCGGCCTCGACAGCCGCCCACAGCTGCTCCGGCAGGTCCCGAGCCCGCTTCGGCACATGCGTATCCGCCATCATCAGAATCCGCACCCCACCACCCTAACCGCGGACCAGCGCGCTCAGCTCGTGAGCCGGTGCAGAAGGCGGCGCCATCGACCACCCCGTGGCGGTCTGCCGGAAAAGCCGTGCCACCCCGCCTCCTGAATGGCGTCATCGTCGAGCGCCGCACGATCGACACTCCACGCTCCGGCTATGCGCAGCACCGTCTCCTCGGTGGGCGCGTTCTCGGACCACGTGTCCCATTCCTCGGTGTCGTCGGGCGGCACGACACCGACGTGAGCCGCTTTTTCGGCCGGAGTGGGGCTGCCGATCGCGAGCATGACCTCGTCGGACTCCCCGAGGTAGCAATAGGCCCGAGTCACTTCGCCATTCACTGCGCGGGCCCAAGCGTGATATTCGACGACGCGTTGAGTTCCGAAGAACTGCACCTCGCCCAGCTCGTGGCTCAGCGCACCCAGCTTCTCGGCGAAGTCCGGACTTGTGGCGTCGAGCCCCATGGCGTCCGGGCTGTGTGTGAGAGTCCAGCCGCCGATCGCCGGCAGACATACACGCCCTCCCGATGGGCGAGATCGGTGCCCGTCCGGAACGGCATCCGCGTCCGGGTACTCAATCCGAGCGCGTCGGCCACCTGCTCAGGCCCACGATCGCGCACCGTGATCCAGCAGGTCTTGTATGCGAAGCCCACCACGAGATCGTCGTACTGCGCTGCGGTTCATCGCGTCACAAACCCGCGCTTCCCCACGGCCGAACCGGCTGGGTCAGTGGTTTGGGCCGGCGAATTATCGCGGCAACACCTAGGGAGACGACGAGCCAGGGGAGGGCCATCGACGGATTGGCAACGCAGCATTCCACCGTGAATCCGACCAGGAGAACGACGAGCAGGCTCAGAGCGCGAAAGGCCACCGGACCGCGGCGCCGACCGACGATCCACAACAGGTTCATCGACAGCCAACCGGCCAGCAGATGAAAGACCGAGGAAAAGAGTCCCGTCATCAGGTCGTCGGCGGACAGCACGGTCGCGGTGCCCGCCGTCTGAGCCAGCCAGTAGACCAGAGTCCACGTGGTGACCCACCGGACATATATCTCCTTGGGCCATTCCGCATACCACTTCGGATAAGTCGGCTCATCCCACATCAGTCAGCGCCCTGAGCAGCGCAAATGGATCGGCATCGCCGGCTGATGATCATGGGCAATGATCATTGGCGACACCGTTCGCCCATGGGTAACGCCCGGATAACGCTTCAAGCGGGTCGGTGCGCCGATTTCGCGGCCTGATCCCCCTCGCCCGCATGCGCCGGAGGGTTCGCCGCGCGCCCAGCCAGCGTCGAACTGCACCACTGGCGCTCGCCGCGGGTGTCCAGCGAGCCCCATGGTCCCTGAACCGGCCGTGATACCACCATGAGCGCTCGCTGGTCCGGCTCGGCGAGCGCTCATGGTGGTTGTAGCAGTCATGAAACGACGTCCTTTGGCCTTCGTGTGCTGACCCGCGCCGGCGAGGCCCGCCCATCAACCGGTCGACCCCCACCCGCCGTCGCGCCGCACACTCCACACCCCGTCCGCGATCTCGACGAGGCCCGACCCCGGCTCGACGGCGATGGCGCGCAGGATGTCGACCCCCTCGCTGGGGTCGGGCCTGGTCTCGTCGAGCAGCACCCGCAGCCGCTTGTCGAGCACGCGCCACCACTGCTCACGGTTCATGCTGCGCCTCCGGCCTCGGTGACCGCGGCGCCCGGGACACGGAGTCGGCCGAGCGCCGCCGTCGGCCCTCAGTCTGGGCGGAGGGTGCGTGAACACTGAAGGAGTGTTCACGCTGAACACGGGTACCGTGAACACGTGACTGAACCGGTGTATCGAGACATCGCCAAGGCGATTCGCGCTGACATCGAGGCGCGCCGCCTGGTCGAGGGCGACCGCCTGCCGACCGTGCGGGAGCTCGCGCAGCGCTTCGGAGTGCCGACCGGGACCGTGTCCAAGGCCGTCGACATCCTCCGCGCCGACGGAGTGATCGTCGCCAAGCACGGCCGCGGCCTGTATGTCCGCACGTTCGGGCGCATCCTTCGTTCGTCGCCCGGCCGGCTCTCGCAATCCTGGTGGGCCGAGGGCAAGTCGATTCAGGACCACGACACCAGCGGGCGCCTCCGTGTTGTCAACGTGGTCGTCCAGGAAGAACCTGCCTCCGAGGACATCGCGGCGGCGCTCGGCGTGCCGGTGGGCGCCGCCGTGCTGACCCGGGCGCGTCGCTTCGCGATCGAGGATCGGATCGTCCAGACCGCGACCAGCTACATCCCGCTGGACGTGGTCGCCGTGGCACCCGAGGTGGCGTATACGGGTCCCGGCCCGGGCGGCATCTATGCCCGGATGGCGAACGCCGGCCTGGGGCCGGAGACGTTCCGGGAGACGCTGGTGTGCCGGATGCCGACGTCGGCGGAGGCGGAAGCGATGGCTCTGCCCCGGGGCACACCGGTGGTCGCGATCACCCGGCACGCCTACACCGGCGAGCGGCGCTGCGTCGAGGTCAACACCATGGTGCTGGATTCCAGCGCCTACGCCCTGGAATACGCCTTCGGCGCGTGATGCCGGCATAGGCGCGGCCGACATCCTGAGCGTTTCTGCTGACTCAGCGCGGTGCCAGGTCCGGCGAAGGTTGGCGGTTTGGTGGAGGCAGGCTCTCCACCAGTGACTATCCGGTTGTGGACGGCATGGCCTGTCTGCGGTGGGGTGGTCCGGCTGGTTCTTGTGGTGGCAGTACCCGTTCGTGCCGGTGGGTCGGTAGGGATCCGCGTTCGGCGGGTTCCGAGGGCGGTTGCAGGACGCGATCGGGTGCTGCGGACTGCTGTCGCCCACCTGGGGGCGGCAGCAGTCCGCGTAAAGGCACCGCGTATCGGTACCGCCCCCTAAATCGGTCGTGAGGCGACCATGAGTGCTCGCTGGATAGCCGCGGGCGGGCACTCATGGTGGTTGTAACGGTCGCAAGACGACGATGGCTGCTCGC
>NZ_BOMS01000189.1 GCF_016862315.1 Actinoplanes palleronii
CCGCGAGCCGGCCACCAGGGCGCCCATGTCGAGGCTGTAGACGTGCTTGTCCTTCAGCGTCTCCGGGACGTCGCCGCTGACGATGGCCTGGGCGAGGCCCTCCACCGCCGCGGTCTTGCCGACACCGGGTTCGCCGACCAGCACCGGGTTGTTCTTCCGGCGGCGGGACAGCACCTGCATGACCCGCTCGATTTCCTTCTCCCGGCCGATGACCGGGTCGAGCTTGCCGTCCCGGGCGTCCTGGGTGAGGTTGCGGCCGAACTGGTCGAGCAGTGCGGAGCTGGCCGGTGCGGCCTCTCCGGCCGGGGCGGCGGCCGGCTCCTTGCCGACGTGCCCCGAGATCAGCTGGAGCACCTGCTGGCGGACCCGGCCCAGGTCGGCGCCGAGCTTCACCAGGACCTGGGCGGCGACGCCCTCGTTCTCCCGGATCAGGCCGAGCAGGATGTGTTCGGTGCCGATGTAGTCGTGGCCGAGCTGCAGGGCCTCGCGCAGCGAGAGCTCCAGCACCTTCTTGGCCCGCGGCGTGAACGGGATGTGCCCGCTCGGCGCCTGCTGACCCTGGCCGATGATCTCCTCGACCTGCTGACGGACGCCCTCGAGGGAGATGCCCAGACTCTCCAGGGCCTTGGCGGCGACGCCCTCACCCTCGTGGATCAGGCCGAGCAGGATGTGCTCTGTCCCGATGTAGTTGTGGTTGAGCATCCGGGCCTCTTCCTGGGCCAGGACGACAACTCGGCGGGCACGGTCGGTGAACCGTTCGAACACGTCACTCACGTCCTCGCAGCAAAGCCCCACGCACCCCGCCCAAGGCAACGCGCGCGGACGCACGGAAACGGACCGGAACTGCGTGCGCTGAGTCGAAGCCTCTTGGCGTTGCCGCGCGACCCGCGTGGGGAGCCGCGCAACGCTCGTGCAGGCGCGCTGCCCTTCGAGCGTACAACGGATCAGACCTAGGATGGGTGAGGGAGGCAACGATGACCGGAGAGCACAGCCGACGAGCCGCACCCGACCGCGCCCGCAAACGGGCCGTCCGGGCCCTGGCGGCTGAGCTCGGCGTGGCCTATTCGGTCGCTGCCCGCCTGCTCGCAGCCCAAGTGCCCGCTCCGGTGGGCCGCCGGCACGAGGCCCGTTTCCCGGTCGGTGGCGACGAGCACCGGGCCTGGATGTTCGCTGCCCGCGAACACCGCACGTTCCACGCCCGGGTGAGTGACACCCGGTTGGCCGCCGAGCTTCCGCTCGGCCGGGCCGCGCACCTGGTCCGGCGGTTCCCGCCGCTGCGCGAGGCCGACGGGCACGGTCCGCTGTATGCCGGCGAGGGCCGCGAGACCACGATCGCCATGTTGTACGCGGTCCTGATGCACGAGTCACCGGCCCTGCTGCCCCAGCCCGACGAGCTCGCCTGGGCCGCCGAGCTCGGCGAGGAGGCGGCCGTGGACATCTCCTGTGCCGGGCTCGACCGGGCCGCCCGCCAGTTGCTCGAGCAGGACGGGTGGCGGCTGTGGGCCCGCGTGGAGGCCGCTCTCACCGCCGGGGAGGGAAACGCCGACCGGCAGGTCCGCGACGCCGCGATCACCCTCGGCGGGGAGTTGCGCTCCCGGAGCCTGCGCGGTTCGCTCGACGGCGCCCGGCACATCCTCGACGCGCTGCTGGTCGAGCCGTACGACGGGCAGCCACCGGGCTCCCGGGTGCACGTCGCCGGCCGATGCGGCACGGTGGTCGGCGTCGACTGGGCGGCGTCCGGCGCGCCGGTCAGCTACCAGGTCCGCCTCGACGACGAAACGGCACCGAGCGTCGTCCCGGCCTCCGCCTCCACCCTCGGCCCGGAGCCCGTCGCCACCTGACCCCGGCTGGCCCTCAGGGGTCCCTCCGGGCCCCCGAGACACCCCTCACGACCAGCCCGCGTCCTGGGCCGGCTCGACGCCCAGGGCGGTGAGGAAGGCGGCCACCTCCGGCCCGTCCGGCATCGGGAAGGCCAGCAGGGTCGCCCCGGCGGCGTGCAGGGTCACCGTCGACACACCCCGGTACCGGTGGTGCGGCTCCAGCTCGTAGCCGCTGATCCGCAGCCGGGGCAGCACGGTCAGCGCGAGCGAGTGGTCGTCCCCGCCCCGGGAGAACCAGTCGCGCCGGTGGATCACCTGGAGTTCCCGGTCGTCGGCCAGCACGATCGAGGCGTGCAGCGTCGCGGGCCAGAGCCGCTGCCGGACCAGCACCGGCGTGACCGGCCGCCGGTACACCGCGCTGTAGAGACGCATCCCCGGCTCCCGGGCCACCGTCCGGCGGTACGCGGTGACCAGCGCCCCGTCCTGCACCCCCAGGTACGCCTCCGGGTGTGACCCGGCCACCACCGGCGCCGGCCCGAACGGCAGGTAGGTCTCCCGCAGCACCAGGACCAGGTCCTCGACCAGCTCCTGCGACGCGCCGTTGTAGGTGATCACGACCGGCCCGGACTCCGCGGTGTGCAGGATCAGCCGGCCGTCGAGCATCCGGGTGCTGTGCTCGATCGCGACGATCCGGTCCAGGGGCAGCCGGACGGTGCCGTACCCGTCGCCGTGCCGGGTCAGCACGGTCAGCGTCTCCGGTTCGACCGCGATCAACTGGTCGTACAGGTGCATGTCGGGCGTCGCGTGGCGGCGGTCGATGTTGCGGGGCACCTTGAGCACCAGACGGCACGCGGCGGGGTTGATGCCGCTGTCCCGGTAGAGCCGGGGCAGGTCGGACGCGGCACGCACCCGATGGATCCAGGGTCCGAAGGTCTCGAACTCCGGAGAACTGATCATGGGGAACGATAACCGGCCGCCACCGCGGGGCCGGTCACCCGGTCCCGGCCGTCCGCTTTCGATCGGTAGAGCAGGGCGTCCGCCTCGCGCAGCAGGTCCGTCTCGGTGTCGTGGCCGTCGCGGAAGCTGCTGACCCCGACGCTCGCGGTGACCGGTACGGCCCCGGTGACCGGCCGCCAGTCGTGCTCCCGGATCGACTGGCACAGCGCCCGCATCCGGGTCATCGCCTCGTCCTCGCCGGTGCCCGGCATGACCAGCAGGAACTCCTCCCCGCCGAGCCGGGCGGCGAACGAGCCGGCCAGGGTCTGCGCGCGGGCGTCGAGCAGCTCGGCGACCCGCTGCAGCACCTGGTCGCCGGCCTCGTGCGAGCACGTGTCGTTGATCCGTTTGAAGTGGTCGAGGTCGACGACGGCCAGCGAGAGCGAGGTGCCGCTCTCGGCGGCCCGGCAAAACAGCAGCGGCAGCTCGGCGTCGACGAAGCGCCGGTTGTAGAGGCCGGTGAGCGGATCCCGCAGCGACAACTCGCGGGCCTGCTCCCCCAGCCGGCGGGCCTCACCGGTCTCGTACATCGCCTGCAGCACCCGGGCCCGGGCGTCCCGCTGCACCGTGTTCAGCTGCATCGACGCGGCGTAGAAATCCTTGTACGCGGCGAGTGCCTCCTCGAACCGCCCACCGGCCGCCAGCACCTCCGCCTGTTCCCGTTGCGCCTCGACGTCGACGGAGACCAGTCCCCGGTCGGCACACAGTTGCCGACACCGGCGCAGAGCCGTCTCCGCCCGTTCCAGATCACCGGCCGCCCGGTAGGCGGCGGCCAGCGTCACCAGGCAGGCGGCGCCCGAGTCGACCTCGTCGTACCGTTCGCTGTCCGCCTTGCGGACGATCGGCAGCAGGATCTCGATCGCCTCGGCCGCGCGGCCGGTGGACAGCCTGATTCTGGCGATCGTCTCCCGGATCGCCTCGTCGATCACCAGGTCGTGCCGGGTGGCGTGTGCCAGAATCCGGGTCACCGTCTGGGCGGACGCCGCGACGTCACCGCTCTGCAGCTCGGTGAAGGCGACGTTGTTCAGCAGCCTGAGGTGCGCCAGCGGCTCCGGGACCTCGGCGGACAGCCGTTCCGCGTCGGCGTAGCGCTCTCGCGCGGCCGCGAAGTCACCCATGTCGCCGTACGCGTTGGCCAGCGCCATCATGCACCGGAACCGCAGCATGATCGAGGCGGCCGGCACCAGCACGTCGACCGACTCCATCGCGAGCACCGCGTGCTCCAGCGCCGCGGCGTAGTCGCCGACCTGGCCGAAGAAGAGCGACAGGCGCAGGCTGCTCAGCACGAGCACCCGGGGGTCCTGGTGGGTGACCGCCCAGGTGTGCACGTCGTGCAGGATGCGGGCCGCGGCCGGCACGTCACCCATCCGGCCGAGCAGGTCGGCCTCGACCAGCCGGGTCCGATGGCACAGGTCGTCCCGGCCCAGCAGCTGCGCCTGGACCACGAGTCCGCGTACCTGGTCGAGCACCTGACTCGGGTCAAGGCTGAGACGCGGCCGTTCCTCGATGGCTTCCAGCTCCGCCTCGAGGTCACGTTCCGCGGCCCCGGCCCGGAGAGTCTGCACCTGCGACACCATGGCGGTTACTTCGACCGGAACACCGGGTCCTTGAGACTTACCGGGCGGGGAAGCGGCGATCCAGCACCCTGAGCGCCAGCTCACCCCAGGCGATGTTCTCCCGCTCGAAGCTGATCCCCCGGTGCAGGGTCAGGTACGGCCCGAGCCGGTTGCCGGTGGCCAGGAACTCCTCGTGGCTGCGGCTGCCCAGGATCTCGGCGAGCGACCGCTCGTAGGTCGCCAGCCGCTGCCGGCTCTGCTCCAGGTGCGAGACGATCGAGCCGCGGACGCTCGGCACGTCGGCGTGCGCCAGCGCCTCGACCTGCACCAGCAGCTCGTCGCGGACCGTTGTCGGCTTCGGCGGCTGGGTGGTGAACGCGCGCAGCGCCGCCCGCCCGGCGTCGGTGACCGAGAAGATCCGCTTGTCCGGGCGCTTGTCCTGGTGGACCACCCGGGCGGCGAGCAGCCCCTCGGACTCCATCTTCTCGAGTTCGCGGTAGAGCTGCTGCGGCGTGGCGGTCCAGAAGTTGGCGACCGAGACCCGGAACCGTTTGGCGAGGTCGTACCCGGAGGATTCCCGGTCGATCAGCGCCGCCAGCACGGCGTTCCTCAGTGCCACGGACGGATCCTACGGGCCCGCGGGCCGAAGACCGGGGACTCCTTCTTCAGGACGGCGCGGCGCAGCGCCGCGGTGTTCGGCAGGCGCAGCAGCCGGATCTGCTCCCAGCGTTCCCGGGCGAACGTGCGCCGGGCGCTGCCGGTCTGCGCCCTGTCGATCAGGCGCTTGGCGGCGGCGAGGGCGTCCGGCGACTTGGGCAGCAGGCTCTCGGCGAACGCGGTCGCGGCCTTGATCGGGTCGTCGTGCAGCTCGGTGACCAGGCCGAGGCGGTCGGCGTCGGCGCCGCTGAACTGCTCGGCGGTCATCGTCAGCTTCTTGGCCACGTCGATGCCGACCACCTCGGTGAGGCTGCGCATGCCGGTCATGTCCGGGATGATGCCCCACTTGCCCTCCATCACCGACCACTTCGAGTCGGGGGTGGCGAACCGCAGGTCGGCGGCGAGGGCGATCTGCACGCCGCCGCCGTAGCAGTGGCCGTGCACCGCGGCGATCACCGGGACCGGGATCCGCCGCCACGCCCAGCAGGCCTCCTGGAACACGTTGGTGCCGCGCCACGGCGCCGGGACGAACGCCCGCACGATCCGGCCCGGGCTGCGCATCGTGCCGGCGATGTCGAGCCCGGCGGTGAACGACGCGCCCTCCCCGGCGATCACCACGGCGCGTACGGTGCGGTCCTTGCGCAGCTGCCGGGCGACCGCGATCAGCTCGTAGAGGGTGTCCAGGACCAGCGCGTTCAGCTTGTCCGGACGGTTCAGCCGCACCTGCGCGATGCCGTTGTCCACCTGGACGGTCACATATCTCACGGTCTTCTCCACGTTCTTGACAGCGCTTCTCACAGCCGGGCGGCGAGTTCGGTGGCCTGCTTGATGGCCCGCTTGGCGTCCAATTCGGCGGCCACGTCGGCGCCACCGATGACGTGCACCCGGACGCCGCGTTCCTCGAGGGGCGCGACCAGCTCCCGTACCGAAATCTGTCCTGCGGCCAGCACCACGGTGTCCACCGCGAGTGTCCGGCGGACCTCGCCCACCGCGATGTGCAGGCCCTCGTCGTCGATCCGCAGGTACTCGACGCCGCGCAACATCTGCACGCCGTCGTCCTTCAGCGTCGCGCGGTGCACCCACCCGGTGGTCTTGCCCAGGCCCTTGCCGAGCCCGGTGTCCTTGCGTTGCAGCAGGTGGACCTCGCGGCGGGCCGGGGTCTTGACCTTGGTGGCCAGGCCGCCGCGCGACGTCGCCGGGTCGGTGACGCCCCAGCGGAGCATCCAGTCCTCGGCGGACTCGTCCGAGTCGTGCAGCAGGAACTCGCCGACGTCGAAGCCGATCCCGCCGGCCCCGATGATCGCGACCCGGTCACCGGCCGGCGCACCGTCGATGAGCTGCTGGTAGGTGAGCACCTTCGGGTGGTCGACCCCGGGGATGGCCGGGATCCGGGGGCTCACCCCGGTGGCGAGGACCACCTCGTCGAAGCCGGCCAGGTCGTCGACGCCGGCCCGCGTGCCGAGGTGCAGGGTGACACCGCGGATCTCGATCATGTGGCGGTAGTAGTCGAGGGTGCGGGCGAACTCCTCCTTGCCCGGGATCCGCGCGGCCAGCCGGAACTGACCACCGATCGTGTCACCGGCCTCGAAGAGATCAACTTTGTGGCCACGCCCGGCCAGCTCGACCGCCGCGGCCAGGCCCGCCGGTCCAGCGCCGACAACCGCAAACCTTTTCACGGTACGGGTGGGAAGCAGCACGAGTTCCGTCTCGAACCCGGCGCGCGGATTGAGCATGCAGGTGGCCCGCTGATTGCCGAACGTGTGGTCGAGACAGGCCTGGTTGCAGGCGATGCACGTGATGATCTCGCGTTCCCGCCCCTGCGCGGCCTTGCCCACCCACTCGGCGTCGGCCAGCAGCGGCCGGGCCATCGACACCAGGTCGGCGTCCCCGGCGGCGAGGATCTGCTCGGCGCTCTCCGGCCGGTTGATCCGGTTGGACGCGATGACCGGGATCGACACCTCGTCGCGCAGCTTCCGGGTGACCCAGGTGAAGGCGCCGGCCGGCACCGAGGTGACGATGGTCGGCACCCGCGCCTCGTGCCAGCCGATCCCGGTGTTGAACAGCGACACCCCGGCGGTCTGCAGCTCGCGGGCCAGCTCGACGGTCTCGTCCCAGGACTGCGCGTTGTCGACCAGGTCGAGCAGGCTGATCCGGTACTGCACGATGAAGTCGTCGCCGACCAGGTCCCGGGTGCGCCGGACCACCTCGATCGGGAACCGCATCCGGGCCGCCGGCGAGCCGCCCCACGCGTCGGTGCGGTCGTTGGTCCGCGCGGCCAGGAACTGGTTGATCAGGTAGCCCTCGGAGCCCATGATCTCGACGCCGTCGTACCCGGCCCGCTTCGCGAGCTGCGCGGCCCGGGCGAAGCTGGACACGGTCCGGTCGACCTGCCGGGTCGACATGGCGCGCGGGCGGAACGGGGTGATCGGCGACTTCTTGCTCGACGCGCCCAGGCTGAACGGGTGGTACGAGTACCGCCCGGCGTGCAGCACCTGCAGCAGGATCTTGCCGTCGTGCTCGTGCACCGCGTCGGTCACCACCCGGTGCGCGCCGGCGTGCCGCCCGGTGGCCATCGTGCTGCCGAACGGGGACAGCCAGCCGCGCCAGGTGGGCGCGTACCCGCCGGTGACCATCAGGCCGACGCCGCCCTTGGCCCGCTCGGCGAAGAACGCGGCGAGTTTGGGCAGGTCACGCTCGCGGTCTTCGAGCTTGGTGTGCATCGAGCCCATCACCACGCGGTTCCGCAGCACAGTGTGGCCGAGGTCCAGCGGGCTCAGCAGCGTCGGGAAGCGAGTCGCCGTCATGGGCGTCACCGTACAACGAGTTGCATAGTAAAGAAAGTGACTATGCCGAGCTTCGCCAGGCCCCTCCCCTACCGAATCCCCTCAGGACAAGAAGTTCGATATTTCCAGTGTTTGGTTATCTTCTTGCGCGTCTAAGTTCAGAACTAATAGCGTGCGGTCGTGGATGACGCAGCGGCCCTGGTTCGGGCGCGGGGACTGACCAAGACCTACGACGGGCCGCCGCCCTACACCGCGGTCGCCGGCATCAACTTCGAGGTGCGGCGGGGTGAGGCGTTCGGGTTCCTCGGGCCGAACGGGGCCGGGAAGTCCACCACCATGCGGATGATCGGGTGCGTCTCGCCGCGCTCCGGCGGTGAACTGGAGATCCTCGGCCGGGACGCGGCCACCGCGCGCAAGGCGATCAAGGCGCGGATCGGGTCGGTGCCGCAGGACGACACCCTGGACACCGAGCTGACCGTCGAGGAGAACATCCTGATCTACGGGCGGTACTTCGGGCTGCCCCGGGCGCTGATCCGGGAGCGGACCGACCGGCTGCTCGAGTTCGCCCGGCTCACCGACAAGCGGGCCAGCCGCGTACAAGAACTCTCCGGCGGCATGCGGCGGCGCTTGACCATCGCACGGTCTCTGGTCAACGAGCCGGATCTGGTCCTGCTCGACGAGCCGACCACCGCGTTCCGGGCGCTGACCGATGCCGGCGCGATCCTGCTGGTCCTGGTCACCTTCGGCGCGGTCACCCCGGGCGACGCGCCGCGGGCCCTGGCCGGCGCCGTGCTCACCGCGCTGGCGTTCGCCGCTCCGCTCTCCGCGTACGCCGTGACCGCCGAGCGACCCGCCCAGCTCACCGCGGTCTTCCGCTTCGTGATCATGCCGCTCTACATGTTCTCCGGCACGTTCTTCCCCACCGGGCAGCTGCCGGGCTGGTTGCAGAAGGTGGTCTGGTTCAGCCCGCTCTGGCACGGCACCGAGCTGTGCCGCGGCACCGGCCGGGCCGCGATCCACCTGACCGTCCTGCTCGCGCTGACCGCCGCCGGTTACCTGGCCGCCCGGCGCGCCTACACCCGGAGGCTGACCGCGTGACCGCCGCCGTGCTCATCGAGCGCAACCTGATGATCTACAAGCACACCTGGTACGTGCTGCTCGCCGAGATCTTCGAGCCGATCCTGTACCTGCTCTCGATCGGGGTCGGCATCGGCGTGCTGGTCGGCACGGTCACCGACGTGCCGGGCGGCGACCCGGTCCGCTACGCCGCCTACGTCGCGCCCGCCCTGCTCGCCACCGCGGCCATGAACGGCGCGATGAACGAGACCACGTACCTGATGTTCGGCAAGCTCAAGGCGGATCGTACGTACGAATCGATGCTCGCCACCCCGCTCACCGAGCGGGACGTCGCGCTCGGCGAGATCGGCTGGGCCGTGCTGCGCGGCACTCTCGTGAGCCTCGCCTTCCTCGCGGTGATCACCGCGCTGGGTCTGGTCCGCTCGCCGTGGGCGCTGCTGGTGGTCCCGGGTGCCGCGCTCATCGCGTTCGCGTTCGCCACCGCCGGCGTCGTGGTCGTCACCCTGCTGCGCGACTGGCCCGACCTGCAGTACGTCCAGCTGGTCATGCTGCCGATGTTCCTGTTCGCCACCACGTTCTACCCGCTGTCGGTCTACCCCCGCCCGGTCCAGCTGGTGGTCCAGGCCCTGCCGCTCTACCAGGCCATCGAACTGCTCCGGAACCCCGCGCTGGGCATCCTGACCCCGAAGATCGCCGTCGCCGCGCTCTACCTCGCCACCATGGGCGCCGTCTGCCTCACGATCGCCGTCCGCCGCCTGGCCCGCACCCTGTCCCTTTAACCCCCATATTGTACGAATGACCAGCGCCCGTCCGTAGGCTACGAGCCGCGTCCCGCCCGTACCCTCGCCATGTCCGCCGCGGCGCGGACCGCAGCGCGCCCCCAGGTCCCGGCTGGCTCCCAGGGGTGTCTCCGCGTCGCGGAGACACCCCTGGGAAGCAGCTCGTCACCTCGCGCGAACGATCCCCCGGAGTTCTGCGTCTATGCACTGATGGACAACGGGAGGGGATTGCCGATGAGGCAGCCGGTGCACAGACCGCAGGCGGACGATCCGCCGTGGGGCGACGACGCCGGGCGGGTCCGGGCGGTGCTGAGCATGGGCGGCGTGCCGTGGCAGGACCTGGACGACGCGGTGCAACAGGTGCGGCTCAAGCTGCTGGAACAGTCCCCGGCCACCCCGATCGCGAACCCGGCCGCCTGGACGGCGGTGGTCGCGTCCCGGGTCGCGGTCGACTGGCACCGCGGGCGGCAGCGCCTCGAACGGCTCCGGCAACGACTCGTCGCGCTGCGCGCACCCGGTGTCGCCGAGACCATGCCGGACCGGGACCGCGATCTCGCCCTGGTGGTCGCCGGCGAACTCGACGAGCTGTCGCCGGATCAGCGGCAACTGCTGGTCCTGCGCTTCTACACCGACCTGACGGTCCCGCAGATCGCGGGCGTCCTCGGTGTCGCGCCCGGAACGGTGAAGAGCCGGCTGCACGTCGCGGTCGGTCAGATGCGGGCCCGGCTGGGCGCGAAGGGAGTGGTGTGAGATGTCGAACGACGACGCGCTGATGTACGCCATCACCGGGGAGCAGCCGACCGCGGCACTCGCCGGCACGCAGGAGCTGGCCGACGCGACCGCGACGGTGACCGCGCTGCGCCAGGGCCTGGCCGCGCTCGGCGCCGAGCTGTCCGCCGCCCCGGCGACCCCGCTCGCCCCGGTCGTGCCGTTGCGCCCGGCTCGGCGGCCGTGGGCGCAGCCGTGGCTGCTCGCCACCGCGGCCGGGTTCCTGGGCGTCGCCGCCCTGGCCGGCACGTACTTCTGGAACACCTCGCCGGACCCGGCGGACAGCTCCGGCAGCCGCAGTCTCCCGGGTGTGGTGGCCTGCGCCGAGACCATCGCGGTCGGCGACGTCACGGCGGTCAGCAAGCAGGGCGACCGGTTCACCGTGAGCCTCGGCGCGGTGCGCTACCTGAAGCCGGAGAACGGCCCGGCGTCCTTCTCCGCCGGCGACGCGCAGCTGCCGCTCGGCGGGGCGAGCACCGCGCCGGTCAAGGGCGAACGGGCCCTGCTCGTGGTGCACGACGCGGCCACGGGCGACGTCGACGTGTTCACCGGCGCGGACGTCGACTCGGAGCTGGCCTGGATGGAGAAGGCCCTGCCCGACTCGCGCACGATCGACCCCCAGGAGTGCGCGGGTGAGTGAGGTCCGGCGGCGCGATGCTCGGCACCGCGCCGCCGGACCGGCTCAGCCGACCTCGGCCTGGCGATACAGCGCGGCCGGGTCGGAGGCCTTCTCGACGTCCGACGGGTGCACGGTGTCCTGCGACTTCGGCGAGGTCACGGCACTGGTCCAGCGGCTCACCGCGGGGTCCGTGGCACCACCGGGCACCTCGACCGGGGTGAAGTTCGACGGCAGCACGTGCCAGCCGTCCGGACCGGAGAGCCGGGTGGCGAACAGGTACGTCTTGCCCGGCTCCAGCGCCGTGGCGCCGTCGAACACCACCCGCTCGCGGCTGACCGGGTCGTCACCGCCCTCCTGCACCACCCGGATGTCGCCGCCGGCCTTGCCCTGCAGCGTCGACGTCACCGTCACCCGGAAGGGGGTGTAGAGCAGACCATCGGCATCCCGCTCGGCCGATTCCTGGGAGTCGACCGCGGCGATGAACACGTCGTCGGCCCACCCCGCCGCCAATTCCGGCGTGTCCAGATCGACGGCATAAGTGGCGTGCACGACGCTCGTCTCATAGGGGACGGTGAACCATGCCCCGACAGCGACAGCAGCCGCCACGACACCGATTGCTGACAATTTCTTCGCCATTGACATAATCGTCACCCCCAGATGCTGTGGTACTTGTTGACGTCCGCCGTCTGCGGACCGGTCACATTCCGGTTGTCGGAGCAGTGCATCAGCGCATTGCGGTTGTCGAAATGGCCGAGTCGCAACGCGTGCCCCAGCTCGTGACTGATGACGCCACGCACCTCGGGATAGGTGTAGCCAGCCAGGAAATGACCGTTCAGATAGATGTCGTCCTGGCCGGCCGAGGCCTCCCAGCGACCGGACCAGGTGACAGTGCTCTTGTTGACGTCACTGACGTGCAGGTCGTTGATCGTGGAGCCGGTGTCCGCCGCGATCTTGACCCGCCCCAGCGGGTTCCACTGGTCCCTGGCCTGGAAGAACTCCCGGCTGTACCGGGTCGACTGGGTGTACCGGATCTCGTGGTCGTCGACCGACCCGCTCTTCAGCCCCTCGTTGGAGCAGCCGTCGATCGCGAGGGCCTGCGTGGCCGGGACGACGATGCCGGCGGCCGCCAGGCCGAGCACGGCCAGCACCTTTCCGATCCGTTTTTGGGCGCGCGGAAATGTCATTTCTGTTCTCCTCTGCTCGAGGTCGTCCAAGGGGAAATAATGGGAGCAAGGAAACGCCACGACGGGCGCTGATGAAAAACGGCGCATTCCGTTTGATGAGATGTCTCTGCGGCAACCCCCGAAGCCGTCGACTGACTCTCGCCGCAAGTACAGGAGGCGACACCCATCAATCCTCTCAATGGGAACGCGAAGATAGCACAACCATCCCGCCGAACGCTGTACCCTGATTCTTGCCCACCTGGCAGGAATGGTGTCGATAAGCTGCTCACCGGCGCTTTCCACCGACCGGTTCCGGAACCACATTCATCGGCCCCGCGGGTCGACGGCGGGACTCCGGTGGCCGAGGATGGCCAGATGGCGGTCGCGGCGATCCTGATGGTCTTCGGTGTGTTCGTGCTCTACCGCGGCGTGCGGTCAGCACTGTCCCTGCGCGCGCTGCGGCGCGAGGGCAGCCACGTGACCGGGACGGTGACCGGCCATCAGCGGCGCGGCAGCGGCGCCCGGTCGGCGATCGTCACGTACGTCGACGAGCACGGCGCGGACCGTCAGATCACCAGCCCGCTGTCGTCATCGTGGCCGATCGGCGCGGGCAAGGCGGTGACGGTGCGATACCGGCCCGGCGACCCGGACAGCAGCCGTATCGACGACCGCATGGAGAACCTCGGCCACCTCGTCCTCACCGCCGCCGTCGGGATCGGCTTCCCGGTCGCCGGCGCGGTCCTGGCCGTCAAGGGCCACTGGTGACGCACCGGATTTCTTGTCGGGGGGTGCGGCTAGCGTCCCGGGTGTGATGACGGATGACGACGTGACCCGCTTCTGGGCACTGATCGAGTCGGCGTGGGCGGCCTGCGGTCCGGAGCAGGCCGACCTGCGCCGCGCCCTGGTCGAGCGCGACCCGGCACAGGACGACGACGAGCTCCGCGCGGTGGAGACCTGGCTGGAGCCGTTCCTGACCCACCTGCGGGAGCTGAGCGCCGGCCTGTCGAGCGCCGAGCTGACCGCCCTCGACCGGGTCCTCGAGCGCACCCTGCACACCATCGACCGCGCGGAGATCCACGAGCACACGGACGGCTCGGACGACGGCTTCCTGTATTGCCGGGGCTTCATCGTCGCCGCCGGCCAGCGGTTCTACGAGGCGGTCGACGCCGACCCGGCGCTCGCGCTGCTGGACGCCGAGTGCGAGGAGATGTGCTATTTCTTCGCCCACCTGCACGAAAAACAGTTCGGCACCTTCCCGGAGACCGGCTCCGGCATCTCCCGCGAAACCGGCAGCAACCCCGCCGGCTGGTGACCACCCGTTCACGGCCCGCCTCGCCACCGGCCGGCCGGCGGGCGGTGCGGGCCACCCGAGGGCGACGGCCGCACGCACAACCCGACCGCGGACCGCCACCGCCCACCCACGGGCGGCGGGCGCACGCACAACCCGGTTGCGGGCCGCCGCCGCCCCGCCGGCGCCGGGTGGGTGGGCGAGGCGGGGCCGCGGCGGTGGGCGTCCGCGCCGGTCAACCCCTCTGCGGCGCTCCGTGGTCGTACCGCAGAGGGGTTGACCGGAAGTGATGAGCGGTCAGTAGCCCGGCGGGCGCTGGCGGGCGCGGCGCAGGTCCGAGTCCTGGAGGGCGTGCCGGACCGCCAAGCGGATGATCCAGTAGGTGATGAAGAGCCCGATTCCCCAGATGAGCAGGACGAAGAACAGGCTGAAGAACGTGTAGTCAGCAATCACGCGCAGAGCGTAGTCGAGGCCCGCCAACCGCGTAACGACGTGTGATCGGAGTCCCAGGCGTCCAGCACGGCCTGCGCCCACAGGTTGTCGACAGCGAGCGCGCAGCGGGCACCCCACAGCACCTGACCAGCGAGTTCCGGCTCCGCGGCGGCGAACGAGCCACACAGGTCGTGTGCCGCGATCTGCTCGTGCACGGCGTCCGCCTCGACGTGCTCGTCGTAGAAGACGGTCGAGCTCGCGTCGCCGCCGAGCCGGCGCAGGCCGGTGCCGTAGGCGCGGTTCGGCAGCGACGAGGTCATCTCGTAGGCGGCCAGGTGCCCGAGGATCGCGCCGCGGCGGGCCCGGTGCAGGCCGAAGAACGACATCAGGTTGTTGACCGCCAGGGTGGTGGCCGGCACCGCGCCGACGTGCGCGCCGTACGTGAGATCCAGACCGAAGTGGGCCATCGTCTGCTTGAACAGCTCCTGGTGCATGCGGCCGGTGACGCCACCGCCGTACTCATCAAGTTGGATCTCGATGAGCGCGGCCTTGGCGCGCCCGGCCAGCCTCGGGATCGCATACGTGTGCGGGTCGGCCTCGCGCAGGTGGTAGACCGAGCGGTGGACGACGAATTCGCGGAACTGTTCGTGGGTCGCCTGGCCGCGCAGGTACTTGGACAGCGCCGGCCCGTCGTCGGCGGCGACGATGTCGAGCAGCGCCTGCGGAACCGTCGACGGGTCGGCCGGCGCCGGTACGCCCACCAGCGCGTGCAGCCGCTCCTCGAATCCGCGCTCCAGCTCGGCGCGGACCCGCAGCAGGCCGGGATCCCACTCCCAGGCGTCGTCGACACCGTCCCACCCGCGGTAGGCCAGCTCGTAACACACGAAAAGGGACAGCTGGAGGTCCTCGTCGTCGTCCGGCGCCACGCTCACGCCGGCCAGCGACCCGCCGCCGTTGAGCGCGTCGATCAGGGTGCTGGAGAGAGAACCTCGAGGTGACGGCAGTTTCATGGGCCGCCGGATGCCCGTTTGCGGAGCCGCGAAACGGAGACTTATCCGACATGACCACGAGCATCACTCCCTACGAGGACGGCCCGCTGATCGTCCGCGGCGATTTCGTCCTGCAGACACCGGACGGCGCGACGATCGACCCGGGCCGCGACACCGTCGCCCTGTGCCGATGCGGCAAGTCCGCGGTCAAGCCGTTCTGCGACGGCACCCACAAGACGTTCCGGTTCAAAGCCGGCACCGGCGCCGGCTTCCACGCGCCGCGGGCCGGCCAGACCTGAGCATGGGTGTGGGGACCTGCCGTGCCCCCGGCAGGTCCCCACACGTTTCGGGTGGTCGGGTTCAGTGCGTGAACCCGGCTCCACAGTTCGCAAGGCGATGGTCGCGGAAGAACTTCCAGATCAGCGGGGTCGCGTCGATCACCGTAGGCGTGGCCGAATCCGGGTTCGGCGTGGTGCTGGGCCAGGTGTGACCGAGGTCGCCGATCCGGTAGTGCTCGACCGCCGCGGCGCACCGCAGCCACACGGACCGGGTCACTCCGGCGACCGGTGTGCTGGTCACCGGGCCGGCCAGGCAGCGGTTGCGGGCGGCCCAACCGGCAAGCCAGTCCGCGATCGGCGGGAGACCCTTGGTGGCATTCCCACCGTACGGAATGGTGGTGTCGGCCGCACCGTGGAACTCGATGATCGGTGTCGGGCGGGACGGCTCACACACACCACCCTGCGGGTAAAAAGCACCGCTGACCTGGGCAGACGCGGCGATCCGACCGGCCAGCCGGCAGGACAGCAGCCCCGCGAAGCCGCCGCCGTTGGACTTGCCGGAGACGTAGATCCGCGCCGGGTCGACACACAGCCCGCGCTGCAGCTGGGTGAGCAGGTCGCTGGTGAACAGCACGTCGTCGACCCCGGACGAGTACGGCGCGCCCTGGAACGACGGCGCCCCGTCGGTGCCGATCGTGCCCTGCGGATAGGCGACGATCGCGTTCAGCCCGTCCATCCCGGTGAGTTCCCGCTGGTACTCGCTGGTGCGGGTGCGCCCGTGGAAGGACAGCACCACCGGCGTGGCCCGGCCCGGCCGATATCCGGCGGGCAGGTGCAGCAGATAGGTCCGGCTGATCCCGCCGCTGACCACGGTCCGCGTGGTGGCCACCCCGGCCGGGACCGGCGGGCGTTTGCCACAGCCGGTGGTCGGCACCGGCCGGTCGATGACCTTCCCGGGCGACGGGGTCGCGGCCCAGGCCGCTTGACCGGGCGCGGCCGCCAGGATCAGACCGGCGACGGCCAGAAGCTTTCGTACGACCATGATGGCGCTGGGCCTCCTTCCGCCGGCGACTGGAGTGCCGCCCGGCCACGCCCATCACTATCGGTCGACACTAACCATCAGTGTCCATTGTGTTCATTGTGTCTACCAGATGAAACACCGCTCGCGCGGTCGCCACTCCGTTGACCTGAAGCGCAACCGCGTGCTCGCCCAGGTGGTAGCGCCGGGTGGTGATCAACCGGAACGAGTGCTCGCGCGCCACCGTGACCGTCTCGCCCGGCTGCAGCGTGCGGGTGGCCAGTTTGAACGTCTTCCCGCTCTGCGAACCGTCGGCCTTGCGGTGGTAGACGACGTAGTCGACGGCCAGCCGGGCCGGCTCGCTCCCGGTGTTGTGCAGGGTCGCGCTGAAGCCGAGCAGCCCGCCCAGCGCCACCGTGTCGTCCCGCAGGACCGGGCCCTCGACGTCGATGCTGGCCGGCGCGAACCCGAGCGTCGCCAGCGCGTCCGGGTGACCCTTCTTGATCAGCGTGCGCAGCCCGTGCCGGACGACCGCGCCGGTGTTCACGTCCGGCTCGGCGAGCCAGCGCCGGGCCGCCGCGACGACCAGGTCGGCGTGGTCACGGCTGAGGTCGTTGAGGTGGTTGGCGACCGAGCGCCGGACGTAGTCGCTGTCATCGCGGTACAGCGCGTCGAGCAGCGGCACGGTGGCCCCGGCCCGGGTGATCAGCGCCGGCACCCGGGTCGACCAGGGCAGGTACGGCCGGGTGCCCTCGGAGGCGAGCCGCCGTACGTCCGGGTCCGCGCTGCCGGTCCAGCCCTGCGCGATCACCAGCGCCCGGTCCACGTCGTGGCGCAGCAGCACCCGGATCGCGAACTCCGCGGTGAGCCGCCCGGTGAGCTCGGCCAGCAGCGCCATCGCGTCGTCGAACGCCCCGTCCGACCCGTCCCGCACCGCCCGGGTGGCGATCGCGCTGGTCACCGGCCAGATCAGCCAGCCGGTGAACGCCGGGTCGGTGTCCCGCGCGGCCCGCACGATCCGCGCCAGCTCGGGGTAGCTCCCGGGCAGGTCGGTGAGCAGCGCGTCGCGCAGCAGGTCGGCACGCTCACGCAGCGCCAGCCCGTCGAGCCCACCGGCCGCCTCGGTCAGGCGGGGCAGATCCGCCCCGGGCACGACACCCCGGACGGCGTCGCGCAGACTCGTGGCGGCTTGCCTGTTGATCAACTGGTCGGCGAACGGCATCGGGCGAATCTACCTGGTCACAGTCGTCGGCCCACGGCAACCAGCCGTCCGAGGGCCGGGTTAGCCTGGCCGCCCGATCGACGGAAGGCAGTGGCCGCACATGACTCCCGGCGAGGTCTTCCTGCTGTTCGGCGGCGGCCTGCTGGCCGGCACGGTGAACGCCATCGCCGGCGGCGGCTCGTTGATCACCTTCCCGCTGCTGGTCGGGCTCGGCCTGCCCGGGGTGGCCGCGAACGTCAGCAACGCCCTGTCGGTCGCGCCGGGCTACGCGGCCAGCGCGGTCGGCAGCCGCCCCGACCTGGCCGGCCAGGGCCGCCGGGTCCTGCGCATCATCCCCACCGTGATCGCCGGCACGCTGTGCGGGAGCGCGCTGCTGCTGTTCACGCCGCGCTCGGTGTTCGACGTGGTGGTGCCGTTCCTGCTGCTCGGGGCGGCGCTGATGATGGCGTTCCAGAACCGGCTGCGGGCGCTGGCCGGCCACCCCAAGGACAACTCGCCGCGCAAGGCCGCGCTGCTGACCCAGCTCGCGGTGTTCCTCTGCGGCCTCTACGGCGGCTACTTCAACGCGGCCATGGGCGTGCTGCTGATCGCCGCGCTGGCCCTGGTCCTCGACGAGCCGCTGCGCCGGATCAGCGCCCTCAAGAACGTCTTCTCGGCGGTGGTCGGCGCCACCACGGTGCTGCTCTACAGCGCGTTCGGCCCGGTCAACTGGGCGGTGGTCGCGGTGCTGGCACCGGCCACCATCGTCGGCGGCTTCGTCGGCGCGCGGATCGCCCGGCGGCTGCCGTCCGAGGTGCTGCGCTGGACCATCGTGGTCTTCGCGGCCACCGTCGCGCTGGTGCTGTTCCTGACCTGACCTGCCGCCAGACCGCACCCACCCCGGACCGCAGCGCGCCTCCGAGTGGCTGGCTGGTCCTGAGGGGTGCCTCCGGCATGGTGAGACACCCCTCAGGACCAGCCGGGGACTCTCAGGGGTCGGCGTTCATCGATGTTGCGGGCGTGTTAACGGCGCGATAGGTTGCTGTGCATCGACGAGTGTCGTTCTCTTTCTTCGGGACGGGGAGCTCTCATGACGATGTCCATCAGCCGTCGCACCGTCCTGGCCGGTAGTGCCGGCGCCGCCGTCGGCCTGGCGCTGCCCGCCGCCGCAGATGCCGCCGCCGCAGATGCCGCCGCCGCGCATCCCGCCACCGCGGTCCGGTTCACGCTCGACGCGGAGACTCTCGACGGTGGCGAGCAGGTCACCTCGGTCACGCTCGACACCGGCAGGCTCGGGCCGATCGCCGCGAGCAGCGTCACCACCGGCACGTTCACCGTGCACGCCAAGGCCACCAGTCCGCTTCCGATCGCTCCGGGCGATCAGATCTTCTCCGAGTACGACCTGGACCGCCCGATCACCGCCGCCCGCCTCGACCGGCACGGCGACATCGTCCTCGAGCTCAGCCACGCCGAGGGACAGCTCGGTGGCGGCACGCTCGGCTACCTCGCGGGCCGGGGCCGCAACGTGCGGCTCGATCTGGTCTACACGATCACCCAGCACACCCCGCTCGTCCGCCGGCACGGCGCACCGGTCACGATCACGCGCTTCCTCCAGGGGCGGCTGCGCAACCCGGAGGTGGACGCGTTCCGCCACCACGCCTCCCGTTCGGGGCTGAAGTACCGTCTCTACTCCCCCGCCGCGCACGGCCCCCGCCCGCTGGTGGTGTGGCTGCACGGCGGTGGCGAGGGCGCGTCCCTGCCGGACGGCTACTACGACAACGAGACGACGCTGCGCGCCAACCGTGGTGCGCTCGGCTTCGCCACCCCGGCCGCCCAGCGGATCTTCTCCGGCGCGTACGTGGTCGCCCCGCAGAGCACGTCGTACTGGATCGAGGACGGCGACCGCTTCGCACCGCAGATCCGCGAAGTGATCCGGGAGGTGGCCCGCAAGCACCCGATCGACCCGGACCGGATCTACGTGGCCGGGTGCAGCAACGGCGGTTACATGAGCCTGAAGATGACCACGGTCTACCCGTCGCTGTTCGCCGCGTCCGTGCCGATCTGCGGCGTGGTCCAGTCCCTGATCCCGGACGCCCAGCTGGCCCGGATCAGCACGCCGACCTGGCTGGTCGCCTCCCGCGACGACGACACCGTCGACCCGGTCGCCAACACCGAGCACGCCCACGACCTCATCCCGCGCTCGCTGGCCACCCTCTACGACCACGTGATCTGGAACGGCCACCAGTTCCCCGGCCACTGGTCCTGGATCTACGTGGCCCGTAACGACCCGGCCGTCAACGGCACCCACATCTGGCAGTGGATGGCCCGGCAGCGGTCGGATCAGGGGCGGTAGTCGGTCTTGTCGGCGTCGGTGATCTCCCGCAGCACCCGGGCCGGCGTGCCCACGGCGATCACCCCGGACGGCACCGAGCGGGTCACCACGCTGCCCGAACCGATGATCGAACCGGCGCCGATGCTGACGCCCGGGTTGATCGTGACGCCGCCGCCGACCCAGACGTTGTCGCCGATGGTGACCGGTTTCGCGTAGCACGCACCGGCTGCCCGCTCGGCGGCGTCGATCGCGTGGTTCGAGGTGTAGATGCCGACCCGCGGGCCGAACAGCACGTGGTCACCGATGGTGATGCCGCCGCCGTCGAGCATCACGCAGTCGAAATTCGCGTAGAAGAAGTCACCGACACTGATGTTGAAGCCGAATTCACATCGGAACGTCGGCTCGAAATGGCAGTCGCGCCCGACCGATTTCAGCAGCCGGCGCAGGATCACCTCGCGCTGCTCCTGCGGCTGCCCGAAGCTGGTGTTGTACTCGGTGCTCAGCAGCACCGTCTGCTGCCTGGCCTGCACCAGCTCGTCGGTGAGGTCGTTGTACATCCGGCCGGACAGGATCTGCTCCCGCTGCACGTCAAGCGTCACCCGCTGATCGTCCCACCAGCGCCGATGGTTGACATGGAAGGGGTCGGGTATGTAGGTGACGCAACCCGCGCCGGACCAGAGGAGAACGCACATGATCCCGAACCTGATCCGACGATTCGTCATCATGGCGGTCGCTGTGCCGCTGGCCGCGGCGGGCGCCCGCAAGCTCAGCGCCTCCATGGAGGCGCGGCGCGGCCCCAGCAAGGCCTCCGGCCTGCTCCGCAAGGGTGCGGACACTCTGCAGGGCTTCGGCAAGCCGAAGAAGAAGAGCCGCTTCGCTTTCGGCCGCTGACCCTCCCCTGACCCGACGGCACGCTCGCCGCCCAGAGCCGGCGCGCGTGCCGTCGTCATGTCCGGACCGCGCCGGATTTTTGGGTACGGGCGGGGAGCGCGCCCGGTCAGGGCAGGTCGCGGTACATGTCGACGGCGGTGCCGTTGTCGAAGGTGCCGGCCTCGATGAAGCCGGCACGGTAGTAGAAGCGGCGGGCTCGGTGGTTGTCGGCGTGGACGCCGCCGTAGAGGACGACGCGATCGCGGTCGAGCAGGCGCGCGGCCGACCAGGTCGGCGGGAGCAGCGCAGCCGCGAGGCCGGAACCGTGCCAGGCATCGGCGACGCACGGGCCGAAACGGACAGTGCACTCCGGGTCCAGCGGGATGCCGTAGCCGGCGTAGCGGGCGAGCTCACTGTCCTCCGGGAGCGAGAAGCTGAGGTCGACGAGCGCGTCGAGCCGGTCGGGCCGGCCCTCCCGGTGCGCGACCAGGCGCAGCTTGTCGTAGCGGCCGATCGCCTCGATCAGTCCGGCCGCCTCGACGGCCGGCTCGGTGTCGCCGTGCCAGAAACGGCGACTGGTGGTGGAGAGTCCGGCGAGGAACGATGTGAGCGCGGGTTCGTCGTCGGCCCGTAGAGCCCGTAACGCGAACGAGGAGCCCGCCACCGACAGGCGGTGGCGCAGCGGGCCGGGGTCGGCGGCGAGAGCGACGAGGACAGGCAGCACACCACCACAGTCCGACGGCGGGCCGGCGCCGGGCAACCGCTATTCCACCCCGTCCCACCGGATCGGGCGGTTCATCAGGAGGCTCTCGTGATCGATGTCGAGGATCGGGACGGTGTCGCGGTCGTGCGGATGGCGTACGGGAAGGTCAATGCACTTGATCTTGATCTGTTGCGGGCGATCAGCGGGACCTTCGACGAGCTCGATCGCGGGGGCGTGCCGGCCGTCGTGCTGACCGGAAGTGAGCGGGCGTTCTCGGCCGGCGTGGACCTCTGGAAGATCCTCGACGGCGGCGCCGACTACGTCCGGCAGTTCCTGCCGGCACTCGATGCCGCGTTCGCCGCCGTCTTCGGCATCGGGAAGCCGACCGTCGCGGCGATCAACGGGCATGCCATCGCGGGCGGGGCGATCCTCGCGGCGGCCTGCGACGAGCGGGTGATGAGCGGCGGCACGCTCGGGGTGACCGAGGTGCTGGTCGGGGTGCCGTTCCCGCCGGTCGCGTTGAACATTCTCGGACACGCACTGGGCACGAAAGACGCACGGCGGGCAGTGCTGACCGGCGCGACACTCGCTCCGCAGGAGGCTCTCGAGGCCGGCCACGTCGACGAGATCGGGCCACTGAAGGCCGCGGTCGCCCGGGCCCGGCGGCTGGCCGAGATCCCGCCGGACACGTTCCGGCTGACCAAGGCGCAGCTGTGTGCCGGGGTGGCCGACGCGCCGCCGGATCCGCGGGTGACCGAGCTCTGGATCAGGGCCGTGGAGGACGGGCGGATCGAGCGCTTCATGCAGCGGACCGTGCGAAAGCCGTGATCGCGGATAACCGCGTCAATAACTTGGAAACATTGACGACATCCACTGGCCACACTTACAGTCCCAGGCACTAGAGAGCGCTCTCACAGGCGACTCCCCCTCTCGAATGCAGTGGAGGCGTGATGGGCCCTGTCGCCCGACGTACGAGAAGAGGCCCGGCCCTCGCACTGATGGTGGCCACCGCGGTCGTGGCCGGGCTGGGCGCGGTGGCGCTCAGCGGCACGGCGGACGCCGCAACGGTCGGTGCCGGCAGTTACGCCGAGACACTGCCGGCCGGAGCGGCCCTGCCGTCGGGCTGCGGCGACCTGTCCACGAATCCCCGGCAATTCATGACAGCGAATGCGCCCGCCGGGCCGGTGCCGACGAATGACTGGTGGTCGTCGCTGGTCTACAAGAAATTCGACTGTGCCTACAGCGAGAACCTGCACGCGCACCCGACGAGTTACGACACCACCGCGGGCGGGCTCGGTTTCTCCTACAACACCACGCCGCAGATCAGCGGCACGGCCACTGGCGTCGGTGAATACCACTACATCTACCAGGAGGATTTCACCGCCGGGGTGGCGGGGCTGAACGCGCCGCGGACCCTGGTGGACTCCTGGACCGACTGGACCGTCACGCCGTACTGGAGTGACGGCACGCGGACCATGAAGGCCACCATCGGGCACGGGCTGCCGTTCGCGTACTTCCAGGTCACCGGCGGGAACGCGCAGATCACCGCGAAGAGCACGCCGACGATCTGGTCGAACAGCGGGGCGCGGATCGGGTACTCGGTCGCCGGCAAGGACTACGTGGCGTACGCGCCGGCCGGGGCGACCTGGACGGTCAGCGGCAACGTGATCACCTCGACGCTGGCGGGCAAGGGTTACTTCTCCATCGCCGTGCTGCCCACCACGCCGTCGACCAGCGTCGCGGACAAGACCGCGCTGGCCACGAGCTACGGGACGTACGCGCACAACCACGTGACCGGAACGCGCGTGTCGTACTCGTACGATCAGAACACCAGCAAGGTCGCGACCACCTATACCTATACGACGACCGCGAGGGAGGGGTCTGGCACCGGGACCGTCATCGGCCTGTACCCGCACCAGTGGCGGGCCTTGACCGGAGCGACCCCGATCACGCAGACCTACGTGACCGCCCGCGGCACGATGAAGAACCTGGTCGGCGCGTCGTCGTTCACCACCTCGGCGGTCTACAACGGGGTGCTTCCCGAGGTGCCCGCGGTGGCCGACAGCAGCGGCGCCGACCTGGCCACCCTCAACGGGTACCTGGACCAGGTCAAGGACAACCCGGTGAACGTGCAGAACACCGACACGTACTGGACCGGCAAGGCGCTCGGCACCGGCGCGCGGATCGCCGAGATCGCCGACCAGCTCGGCCGGACCGACGTGCGGGACACCGCGCTGGCGGCGATCCGCACCCAGCTCACCGACTGGTTCACCGCCTCGGCGGGCAAGAGCCAGAAGCTGTTCTACTACGACAAGAACTGGGGCACGCTGATCGGCTACCCCGCGTCGTACGGTTCGGACGCCGAGCTCAACGACCACCACTTCCACTACGGCTACTACATCGCGGCCGCCGCCACGCTCGCCAAGTTCGACCCGTCCTGGGCGACGAACGCCCGGTACGGCGGCATGGTGGACCTGCTGATCCGGGACGCGAACAACTACGACCGGGCCGACAACCGGTTCCCGTATCTGCGGGACTTCGACATCTACGCCGGGCACGACTGGGCGGCCGGGCACGGCGCGTTCTTCGCCGGCAACAACCAGGAGTCCTCGTCGGAGGGGATGAACTTCGCCAACGGCCTGATCCAGTGGGGCCAGGCGACCGGCAACACCGCGATCCGCGACGCCGGCATCTTCATCTGGACCACCCAGTCGGCCGCGATCAACGAGTACTGGTTCGACACCCGCAACGAGAACTTCCCGGCCGCGTTCGGCCACGGCACGGTCGGCATGGTCTGGGGCGACGGCGGCGCGTACTCGACCTGGTTCGCCTCGGCGCCCGAGCAGATCCAGGGCATCAACATGCTGCCGATCACCGGCGGGCACTTCTACCTGGGCAACGACCCGGCGTACGTGAAGCGCAACTACGCCGAGATGGTCACGAACGCCGGGCACGAGCCGGCGATCTGGCAGGACATCGCGTGGCAGTACCTGGCGCTCGGTGACGGGGACGCGGCACTGGCCAAGTTCCGGGCGAACAGCGGCTACACGCCCGAGGAGGGCGAGACGAAGGCGCACACGTTCCACTGGATCCGGAACAACGCCGCCCTCGGCACGAGCGATCTGACCGTCACCGCCAACCATCCGCTGGCCCGGGTGTTCAGCAAGAACGGCGCCAAGACGTACGTGGCGTCGAACATCACCAACGCGGCTCTCACCGTGACGTTCTCGGACGGGAAGGTGCTGGCGCTGCCGGCCGGCAAGACGGTGGCCAGCGGCGCGGTGAACTGGACGGGCGGGAACGCGACCGGGGGTGGGGTCAACCCGACGTCCCCCAGTCCTACTGTTTCGCCCAGCCCGACCACTTCCACTCCGCCGCCCACCGGTGGCGGCGCGGTGCGGTACCTGCAGAGTGGCGGGGCGCTGGCCGGGGCGGCGGGCACGGCCGGGACCGCGACGGTGGTCAAGGCGTCCGGCAGCAACGACAACCAGCCGCACTCGCCGACGACGTTCACGGCGAGCGGGCTGACGCTGGCGTACCGGTCCGGCGCGGCGACGGCGTTCAGCCTGTCGGTGGACTCCGGGACGTCGGTCGGCAATGCCAGCCAGGTGCGGGTCTCCTACGACCTGACCGGGGACGGGAGTTTCGACCGGGTGGAGACATTCCGGTACTTCGCCACCGACCCGGTGACCGGGTGGGAGAAGTACACCGACGCGGTCGGCCAGGTCACGACGACCGGGACGTTCGGGAACCTGGCGAACGGGACGGTCAAGGTGGAGGTGTGGAGCGCTATCGGCTCGGGGGCGAGCACGGTGTCACTCGGGGCCCTGTCAACGGTGACCCTGCCGTATCAGTGACCTGAGGTGTTAGGGGGCGCCGCGGGGCTTCGGCCGCGCGGCGCCCAGCGCGTCCACGTCCAGCTGGAACGGGAACGGCTCCTCCGCGGTGAGGATCTGGCCGGCAGTCGCGATGGCGAAGGGGGCGTAGTGGTCGCCGGCCAGCTTCTGCAGGTGCAATTCCACTGAGCCGTCGGGCTGCTCGACGCGCAGATACCAGCCGATGCCGGCAGCGGCGTAGAGCTGGGGTTTGAGCAGTCGATCCGTGCCGGCGTTGCTGGGTGAGACCACCTCGATGACCAGTTTGGCATCGCTGGCATCGACCGCCAGGCCCTCGTCATCTGTGTCGGCGACGACAATGTCCGGCTGCAGCACGCGCCCACTGGCAAGCCGAAAATTGGGATCCAGGAGCACCAGGAGCCCGGCACTCGCGGCTTGGTCGTAGAGCTCTCTGGCGAGCAAGAACACAACGTGCTGATGTCGTTTAGTCGGCGAGGGGCTCACCCAGAGACTCCCGTCGACCAACTCGACCCGGCTCAGGGTCTCGCCCAGCGCGAAGTACTCCTCCTCGGTCCACGGTTCTGGGTGGTCCAGCAGTTCCATGCCCATGGGTCGCCTCACCGTTCGGCTGCTCTCCCAAGCCTGCCATGCCAAGGCCTCGCTCACACCAACCACCGCCCCTTGACCCCCTCGAACCTAGAGTAGTCATGAGGCATCTTTACATGGGACCAGGTGTCGGTCAATCCGCCCGGCTGGTCAGCGGTCCTGGGATGCCATCCAACCCGCGATCTGGGTCCGGGTGGCGAAGCCGAGCTTGGTCAGGATGTTGCGGACGTGACTCTCGACCGTGCGCTCGGAGATGAACAGCCTCGCGCCGATCTCCTTGTTGCTCAACCCCTCGGGTACGAGCCGCGCGACGTCCAGCTCACGCCGGCTGAGGATCTCCGGATCCGAGGCGACTGCTGCGGTCGTGGGCGTACGCAAGGCGAGCCGAACCGCGGCCTCCCGGCTCAACCGGCTGCCCGCCTGGAGAGCCGCCTCGAACGGCTCCGCACCGAGCGCCTCCCTGGCCGACCGGGTGGCCGAAGCCAGCGCCACTGCCATGCCCGGATGATCAGTCGCCCCGATCTCGTCACGCAGGGTCGCCATCGCGCCGAGCAGCTCTGCCGCCCGGCGCGGCTGCCGGTCGGCCGCGGCGCAGCACCCGAGCGCGCCGACCAGATAACACTGCGCCACCCGGTCGTCGATCTGATCAGCGATCCGCAGACCCTCGGTGAGCAACTCCTCGGCCTGCCGCGGTGCACCCGACCCCAGCGCGGCATACCCCTGGTTCATCAGCATCATCCCGAGGCTGTAGAGGTCACCCGCCTCCCGGCTGAGCCGCGCGCCCTCGGCGGCCGCCGCCGTGACCGCCGCGAGGTCCCCGACGACCAGGCCGTTGAGCGCCAGCGCCTGGTACGTCATGAGCGTCGCCCCCACGTCGTCCAGGGGACCGGCCACGGCCCGCGCCTCGTCGAGGAGACGGATCCCACCAGCGGCGTCACCGCGCATGGTCGCCGCGATCGACGCCATGGCCAGGAGCTGCGCCAGCGCGTCCGGCATCCCGGCCGCCCGAGCCACGGTCACCCCGCGGTCGAGCGCACGGGTCGCCGCCTCCGGATCGTTCTGGACCACACCCAGGAAGCCGCGCGCGAAATACGTCCACGGATTTCCGACCGGCCCGGCCAGCACCGAGTCGAGCCAGCGCGCGCCCTCGGTCGTCGCCCGGGTGATCCAGTACCAGATCAGCGACGTCGCCATCCCGGCCGCGCGGGCGAAGTCCGCACGGTCGAGGCACCCCCGCAGCACCGCCCGGATGTTGTCGATCTCCAGGTCGAACCAGGCCAGCGACGGGAGCAGGCGGGACCGGCCGGCCGCGGCGAACTGCTGGATCCGGGACAGGTAGTAGTCGGCGCAGCGCAGCTCCACGGTGTCCGCGTCGCCGGACTCCCGCAGCTTGTCCCACGCGTACGCCCGCATGGACTCGGGCAGCCGGTAGCCCGTCTCGTCCCTGCCCAGCAGCGACTTGTCGAGCAGCGAGGAGAGCAGGTCCAGCGCCTCGGCCGAGCCGCCGACGGCTTCCACGTCGTCGAGCGTGAACCGGCCGGCGAACACGCCCAGCCGCATCAGCATCGTCTGCTCGGCCGGGGTCAGCAGCTGGTAACTCCACTCGATCGCGGTGTGCAGCGTCTGGTGCCGGGGCAGCGCCGCCCGGCTGCCCCCGGTAAGCAGGTGGAACCGGTCGCTCAACCGGTCCCGGATCTGGTCCGGGCTCAGGGTCCGGGTCCGCACCGCCGCCAGCTCGATGGCGAGCGGCAGCCCGTCCAGCCGCCGGCACACCTCGACCACCGCGGCCTGGTTCGACGCGGTCAGCGTGAACTGCCCGGCCGCCGCGGCGGCACGATCGACGAACAACCGGACCGCGTCGTTGGTTGCGGTCCGTTCAAGCATGTCAGCGTACGACGGGGGAAGCTCCAACGGCGCCACCGGCAGCACATGCTCCCCCGCCACGGACAGCGGCTCCCGGCTGGTCGCGATCACCCGCACCCCGGGCGCGGCCCGGAGCACGTCATCGACCAGCCGCGCCGCCGCGTCCAGCAGGTGCTCGCAGTTGTCCACCACGAGCAGCAGCTCCCGCTCCCGCAGGTACGACCGCAGCAGCGCCGCCGGGTCAGCCGCGGTCTGGTCCCGCAGGTCGAGAGCGGCCATCACCGCCGTGCCGACCAGTGCCGGGTCGCGGACGTTGGCCAGCTCCACCAGCCAGGCGCCCCCGCGGAACCCGGCACCGAGGTCGGTGGCGATCCGGACCGCGAGCCGGGTCTTGCCCACCCCACCCGGCCCGACCAGGCTGACCAGACGAGCGCCGGTCAGCTTGCGCCGGGCCTCCGCCAGCTCGGCGCCACGGCCGACGAAACTCGACACCTCAGCAGGCAGGTTGCCGGGCTTGGTCATGATCCGACGGTACCCGGGGCCGGTTTCCGTACCGGCTCAGTACCAGCACTGATGCCCCCGCCGCGCACAGTCCCTAGCGTGGTGGACATGACAACCGG
>NZ_BOMS01000190.1 GCF_016862315.1 Actinoplanes palleronii
CGACAGGTCGCCCTTCGCCACCGCCGTGGAGACCTGCGAGATGTTCCGCACCTGCGCGGTCAGGTTGGCGGCGAGCTGGTTGACATTTTCGGTCAGGTCGCGCCACGTGCCGGAGACGCCACGCACCTGGGCCTGCCCACCCAGCCGGCCCTCGGTGCCCACCTCGCGGGCCACCCGGGTCACCTCGTCGGCGAACGACGACAACTGGTCCACCATGGTGTTCACGGTGTCCTTGAGCTCGAGGATCTCGCCCTGCGCGGCCACCGTGATCTTCTGCGACAGGTCGCCCTTGGCCACCGCCGTGGAGACCTGCGCGATGTTGCGCACCTGACTGGTCAGGTTCGACGCCATCGAGTTCACCGAGTCGGTGAGGTCCTTCCAGGTGCCGGCCACGTTCGGCACCTCGGCCTGGCCGCCCAGCTTGCCCTCGGTGCCCACCTCGCGGGCCACCCGGGTCACCTGCTCGGCGAAGAGCCGCAGGGTGTCGGTCAGGCCGTTCATGGTGTCGGACAGCTCGGCGACCTCGCCGCGGGCCGACACGGTGATCTTCTGGGACAGGTCGCCGCGGGCCATCGCGGTCGCCACCTGGGAGATCGAGCGCACCTGGTGGGTCAGGTTCGACGCCATCAGGTTCACCGAGTCGGTGAGGTCCTTCCAGGTGCCGGCCACGCCCCGGACGTCGGCCTGGCCACCCAGCTCACCCTCGGTGCCCACCTCGCGGGCCACCCGGGTCACCTCGTCGGCGAACGAGGACAGCTGGTCCACCATCGTGTTCACCGTGCGGCCGATCCGGAGGAATTCACCCCGCAGGGGCCGGCCGTCCATTTCCAGCGCCATGTGCTGAGAAAGGTCGCCTTCCGCCACCGCGCCGACCACCCGGGAGATCTCGGTGGTGGGCCGGCCCAGATCGTCGATCAGCGAGTTGATCGAACGGACGCTGTCCGCCCACGAGCCGTCCAGGCCCTCCTCGTCGAGCCGCTCGGTGAGACGGCCGTCGCGGCCGACGATCCGGCTGATCCGGCGGAGGTCGAGATTCTGCCGTTCCTGCAGCGAGATGACCTCGTTGAAGGCCTCCGCCACCGAACCGGCCAGACCGCCGCGACGGGGCAGCCGAACCTTCAGATCGCCGCGCCGAACCCGGCGTAGCGCCTCCGCGAGCTCGCTGAGCAGAACCGTCTCGTCGGGCCCGCCGACGCTGGCTTCCTTGGCCGCAGTCATGCTGTCCTCACTCGCTGTTCAACTGCCGGGTTACCTATCCTCTCTCGCCCGACCGGGTCAATGCGAGAGACGACTTTGTGCATACACCCGCTCAAGGGAGAGGATGCATGCTGTGCCAGCCGAGGTCGGAACCAGGACGAGCATCCCCGCGGGAGCGTCATCCGGCACCCTTGTCCGCCGTGCCCGCCTTCCCAACGACCGGCGCACCCCGGCAGCGGCGCGTGCGCTGGTCCGCTCGGTGCTGGAGGAAGCCGGCCTGGACGGCCTGCTCAACGAGGCCCTCCTGCTGACCACCGAACTCTCCACCAACGCGGTGGTGCACGCTAACACCGACCTGGACATCGAGGTGACCGCCGACCCGAGCGGGCTGACCGTGACGGTCACCGACTTCGCGCCCGGGCCGGTCGAGCAGCTCGCCGTCGGGCCGAAGAACGAGAGCCCGGACATCGGCGAGGTGGCCGAGCGCGGCCGTGGCCTGCTGCTCGTCGACCACTTCGCCAGCCGGTGGGGCACCGTGCACGAGGGCGACGGCAAGGGCGTCTGGTTCCACCTCGACCACCGCCACCCGGACGGCACCGGCCAGGGCCGGATCCCGACCGCGACGGACGCACCCAGCCTCGGCGCGCTGACCGGGCTGCTGCGCAGCGGCTCCGACCGGCAGACCGACGAGGGCCTCGCCGAGCTGGCCGCCGACCTGCTCTCCCGGCTGGCCCGGCTGACCGGCGCGGCCGGCGGCGTCGTACGGGTGGACCGCGGCGACGGCATGGGCCGGCAGCTGCTCGCCCGGTACGGCCGCGCTCCCCGGGACAACGCGGACACCATCCGGGTCCCCCTGACCGTGCACCGGCCGTACTCCGGTGAGCTGGAGCTGGACGCCGCCCCGGTGGGATACGCCCAGGCCCTCACCGTCATGGTCGCCGAACGGTTCTCGCTGCACCTGGAGAACGACCGGTTGCGCCGCGCCGACGTCCGCCGGCAGACCTGGATCACGTTCCTGGCCGAGGCCAGCGAGCTGCTCGCACAGTCCCTCGACGTCAACCTCACGATGGCGCTGATCCCGCAGCTGGTGGTGCCCCGGCTGGGCCAGTGGTGCGCGGTGCACACCACCGACGCCTGGGGCCGGTTGCAGCTCTCCGCGGCCACCCATGCCGACGAGTCCACACTCGCCCAGCTGCACGCCACGCTCGCCGAGACCGGCCCGGAGTCGATCCTGGCCCGGCTGGAGGAGGCGTCCCGGCTCGGCACCCAGGTGATGTTCGGCGCCCCGCTGGAGGGCTTCGCGGTGCCGCTGGTGGCCCGGGGCGCCCGGCTCGGCACGCTCGCGGTCGGCCGGCACGCCAAGCACCGGCACGACGCCGACGAGGTGGCCGTGCTCGAGGACGTGGCCCGGCGGGCCGCGCTGGCGATCGACAACGCCCGGATCCACGACGAGCGGCGTACCGTCGCGCGCACCCTGCAGGCCTCGCTGCTGCCGCCGGCCCTGCCGCACGTCGAGGGGATCGGCTTCGCCGCCGAGTACGTGCCGACCGGCTCCGAGGTGGGCGGCGACTTCTACGACGTGATGCCGTTCGGCGACAACCGCTGGCTGGTGGTGGTCGGCGACGTCTCCGGCAAGGGTGTGCAGGCGGCCACGGTGACCGGCCTGGTCCGGGACGTGATCCGGATCCTGGTCGACGACGGCAAGTCACTCAGCGAGATCCTGCACCGGGTCAACCGCACGCTGGTGCAGCGCGGCGGCGGGCGGTACTGCACGCTCGCGATGGCCTCGGTGGTCCGGCGGCTGGACCAGACCCTCGGCGTCTGCCTGCACCTGGCCGGGCACGACCGGGCGGTGCTGGTCCGGGCGGACGGCACGACCACGTACGTCGGCGAGGGCGGCACCGCGCTCGGTCTGCTGGAGACGATCTCCTCACCGGACGCCGAGATCACGCTCCGGCCCGGCGACTCGCTGATCTTCTACACCGACGGGGTTACCGAGCGGCGCCGTGGCCGGGAGCTGTTCGGCTCGAGCCGGCTGCGGGACGCGGCCGCGCCGCTCGCCGGATACCCCGCCGACGCGATGGCCGCCAGGCTGCGCTCCACGACGATCAACTTCTCGGTCGAGGAGCCCCGCGACGACATCGCGATCCTGGTGCTGCGCAACGACGCCTGAATCCGTCGTACCCATTAGATCTGCCCTTTTTGTCGGGCCGATCGTGGCATGGTGTTGGCATGGCGAAGACGCAGTATTACACCGCCACCAGCATCGACGGCTTCATCGCCGACGAGCGCAACTCGCTGGATTGGCTCTTCGAGGTGGACGAGGGAACGCAGAACCCGTTCGGCGAGTTCTTCTCCGGCGTCGGAGCGTTCGCCATGGGCGCGACCACCTACGAGTGGGTGCTGGAGAACGACAACCTGCTGGAAGAACCGCAGAACTGGCACGACATGTACGGCGACGTGCCGTGCTGGGTCTTCACCCACCGTGACCTGCCGCCGGTGCCGGACGCCAACGTCTTCATGATCAGTGGGGACGTCCGCCGGGTGCACGAGGCGATGCTCGTCGCCGCACAGGGCAAGAACGTCTGGCTGGCCGGCGGTGGCGACCTGGTCGCCCAGTTCGCCGCCGAGGGACTGCTCGACGAGATCATCCTGGGCATCGCGCCGGCCGTGCTGGGCAGCGGCACCCCGCTGCTGAAGCACCGGCTGCGGGTGGACGAGATGATCCTGACCGGGGTGCGCGAGGTCGGCCAGTTCGCCTACCTGACGTACGCGGTCGGCGACGTCGCCCGGCTGGGCCGCCACCTGGCGGCCGAGACCGTGACCCTGCTCCCCGCGCCGTACTGACCCGTCCGCCGGTTCAGCCGGCGGGCCGGCGCCAGGACGCCCAGGCGGACGCGACCGCGTCCTCGACCGTGCGCCGCGCGCGGAAGCCCATCCGCTCGGCCCGGCCGACGTCCGCGATCACCGCCGCGGCGTCACCGGGCCGCCGTTCGCCGGTACGGAACGGCAGCTCGGCACCGGCCACCCGCCCGGCGATCCGGACGATGTCGAGCACCGACGTCGGCCGGCCGCTGCCGATGTTCACCGCCTGACGCGACGGCTGCCACGACCGGCCGCCGAGAAGAGCGACCCCCCGCAGGTACGCCCGGGCCACGTCCTCGACGTGCACGTAGTCGCGCACCGCGCTGCCGTCCGGCGTGGGGTAGTCACCGCCCCGCACGACGAGCTCCGTCCCGTCGGTGAGCGCCCGGAACACCGCCGGCAGCAGGCTGGCCGCCCCGGTGTCCGCCGCGTACGGATGCGTCCCGGCCCCGATCACGTTGAACTGCCGCAGCGCCAGCGACCGCAGCCGCTCGTCGCCGTGCTCCGCGATCAGCCGCTCCCCCTCGTCCTTGGTCACGCCGTACGGGTTGACCGGCCGCCGCGGCTGCCCCTCCACGACCGGTGTCCGCCCGGTGTCGCCGTAGACCGCCGCGGACGACGCGAACAGCAACCGCCCCACCCCGGCCCGGGCCATCGCGGTGAGCAGGTTCCCGGTCCCCTCGACGTTGTGCGACCGGTACGGGGCGTCCTCCAGCGCGGTCTTGCGCGCCGCGAGGTGCACGACGCCAGCCGCCGGATGCTGCTCGAACAGCTTGTCCAGCTCATCCGGGTCGGTGACCGAGCCCTTGACCACGGGTACGTCGGGCGGCAGCCGGTCGGGGCGCCCGGTGGAGAGGTCGTCGAAGACCACCACGTGGTGCCGGCGACTCAACAGGTGCACGACGTGCCCGCCGATGAAACCGGCGCCACCGGTCACGATCCAGGTCAACGTCGGTCCTCATCCGGATGGCGGCGCCAGCTGCTTCACCAGGACGAGACACGGTTCCTGCACGCGTACCGTGTTGCCGTCCTCGAGCACATGTTCACGGAACGTGGCCAGATGCCGGTCCCGCCACGCGGTGAAGGATAAGTCCTCGTAGAGCCGGATGGCCCGGTGGTTGTCGGGATGTACGCCCAGGGCGACCCGTCCGTGTCCGAGCGCGCGAAGCCGGTCCTCGGCCTCGGCGAGCAGCCGGCGGGCGACACCGGAACGCTGATGCCGTTCCATCACGCGCAGGTGCTGGAGCAGCGGGACGCCGGGCAGCCCGTCGCGCAGTTCCGGCTCCTCGGGCGGCGCGAACCGGAGGAAGAGGTGCCCGGCGAGACCCTCGCCGACCAGGGCCAGCAGCAGGATGCCCCGGCGGTGGTGGAGATGGTCGAGCAGGTGGTGCCGGTCGTACCGGTCCTCGATGAGTTTGCGGACGTCCTCGTCCGAGGCCGCACGTATCGACACGTCGTCCATCACCGCTGGGCCTCCCCCGGCTCGCCTTCGGTGATCGTGCCGCTACTGGGCGCTGCTGTCGACTCGGGACGACAGCAGCGCGGGCTCGTCAGCGGTTCAGCAGGCCGATGACGACCACCGTGGCGCCGAGCCCTCCGGTGATCAGGAAGGCCGCCGTCAGCGGCAGCCGGGCGGCCACGGTGACCACCCGGACGATGGTGAAGGTGACGCTGAGGACGAGCCAGGCGACGACGAGCACGGCGGCCAGGGCGGCCAGCGCCACCAGGGCGGCCGACAGCTCCTGCGCGTATGCGCCGTCGACGGCGGAGGGGATGACTTCGGCGAGGGTCGGGACGGTCGCGTGCATGGGAACCCCCTGCATGTCGGTCTTCGACTGTTCCACCTGTAGTGCATTTAATTGAACTGTAGATTGCTGGAGTTCAGCCGAGCAATGAGTAGAGGAAACTAGAAGATTCATTCACGCCGATCACGGATCAGGCACGTGTCGTTGCGCCTGCCACGCGGTTCCACCTGCGACTGCTAGGGTGCAGAGCGCCAGCTGGCGATGGGCGATACGGCTCGTCGGGTGTAGTACAGTGAAATTTCCTGGAGGTGCCGGAGTGTCCGCTGTGGCCGACCCCGGTCGGGTTCTCGCCAAGCGATTGCGTGAGCTGCGCAAGTCGTGGTGGCCAGATGTCTCGATCACCCAGGCGGAGCTGGCCGAGGCGATCAGCGGGCGGAAGAAGGCGAGTCTCCAGCTCGTCTCGTCCTGGGAGCGCGTCGCCGACCCCACCGCTCCTCCCGAGGATCGGCTCAACGCCATCCTGACCTTCTTCAGCAGCCGCCGTTCGATCGAGCGGCGGCCGTACCGGCTGGTCAGTGAGGGCGACCTGACGCCGGAGGAGGCGGCGACCCGGGCCCTGCTGCGGGACGAGCTGTTCGCGCTGCGGGCCGCGGCGCTCGCCCCGGACGAGGCGGCGGCGACCACCGACGTGCCGGGCCGGCCGAGCATCGTGGGCCGCGGGCCGTGGCACTACAAGGTGGGGCCCGTGGTGATCGTCTGCGCCGAGCCGGGCACCGAGGCGCCGCCGGCCACCCTCGACCCGGACCGCTCGAAGCTCTCCCGGCTGGCCGACCTCGACTCGCTGTTCGAGCTGCACGGGCACCTGCGCGCGGTCAACCCCGACCTCGAGGTGCGCTACGTCGGCGCCCGCGACATGCAGGAGGACGACTGGACCGCCCACCTGGTGCTGCTCGGCGGGATCGACTGGAACGACGCGACCCAGGACGCCATGCGGCTGACCCCGATCCCGGTCACCCAGCACTCGGACGACGACGACCCGAGCCGCGGCTGCTTCCGAGTCGTTAGTCGGGGCGAGACGCACTCCTTCCCGCCGGAGTTCGACAACCGCGGAGGTGCCCGGGTGCTGGTTCAGGACGTGGGACATTTCTTCCGGGCGCCGAACCCGATGAACCGCGAGCGGACCCTGACCGTATGCAACGGAATGTACGGCAGTGGGGTTTACGGAGCGGTTCGCACGCTGACCCATGACGTCTTCCGGGAGAAGAACGCCGAGCACCTCGCGCAGACCTTCACCGGGGACGCCTTCAGCCTGCTCTTCCGCGTCCAGGTGCTGAACGGCGTCGCCGCCACCCCGGACTGGACCGCGCCGGGCACGCTCCTGCACACCTGGCCGGAGGTGGACGAGCGTTGAGCCCGGGGTCCCTCGTCGACGCCCGCGAGCTGCACCACGGCTCGCACGCCGGCCTGCTGCAGGACGAGGAGCTGCCGACCGGCGCACCCGCCGGGCTGGACGCGATCATCGTGCCGACCGCCTGGCCGGTCGACGCGCTGCGGCACGTCATGCAGGTCGGCACGGCGATCGGCTGCCCGGTGGTCGCGCTCTGCAGCCGGGACGCCTCCGCCGAGCGGGCCCGCAAGCTCGCCGAGCACGAGGAGGCCGCGGTCCTGGCGGTCGACGTGGACCAGCCCCTGGCCCGCAAACTCCCGGCGTTCGCCACCGACCGGCGGTTGCGGGAGGCCGGGTTCGGCAGCACCAGCGACCTCAGCCTGAAGCGGAACCTCGGGCTCGTCCTGGCCCGCGGCTCGGGCTGGCAGCGGGTGCTGTTCCTGGACGACGACATCCACATCGACGACCCGCAGCACCTGCACCGGGCGGCCGGGCTCGTCGACAACTACCGGGCGGTCGGGCTGGCCAACCACGGGTACGCGGACAACTCCGTGGTCTGCCACGCCTACCGCGAGGTCGGTGGCGCGCAGAGCACGTTCATCGGCGGTGGCGCGATGATCGTCGACACGTTCCGCACCCGGTCGTTCTACCCCAACATCTACAACGAGGACTGGTTCTTCCTGCTCGGCGACGGCATCCCGTTCCGGGCGGCGCGCGCCGGCGCGATGCGGCAGCGCACCTACGACCCGTTCGCCAACCCGGGCCGCGCGGCCGCCGAGGAGCTCGGCGACACCCTTGCCGAAGGCTTGTTCTGGCTGCTGGAGACGGGTTCGCCGGACGCCGTGGCGGAGAGCGCTTACTGGGGTGACGCGCTGTATCGGCGGCGCCGGTTCATCGACCTGGTCATCGACCTGGTCGGCGACGGCCCGGAGGGTGAGCGGATGCGCCGCGCGCTGGTCGCCGCGCGGGGCCGCAGCGCGGCGATCACCCACCGGCTGTGCCAGAGCTTCGTGGAGCTGTGGCAGGCCGACCTGGCACGCTGGCGCGCCTACCTGGACGAGGTGCCGGTCAGCTCCAGCCCGGAGAAGTTCCTGCACGAGGTCGCGATGACCGACCACGTGCACACCTCGACGGCGTTCCGGGATCGCTGAGGCCCTTTCCGGTACGGGCGGCTGCCGCCCGTACCGGAAGAAGACCGTGCGTCAGACGCCTGCCGCGCCCACCGTGTCGAGGATCCAGGCCAGCACGAAGGCCTCTTCCCTCCACGAGTCGTAGCGGCCGCTCGGGCCGGCGTGCCCGGCGCCCATCTCGGTCTTGAGCAGGAACTGCCCGTCCGGAACTGTCGCGCGCAGCCGGGCCACCCACTTGGCCGGCTCGTGGTACATCACCCGGGTGTCGTTGAGGCTGGTCACTGCCAAGATCTTGGAGTACGGCAGCTTGGCGACGTTCTCGTACGGGCTGTACGCCTTCATGTACGCGTAGACCTCGGCCGACTCGAGCGGGTTGCCCCACTCCTCCCACTCGGTGACGGTGAGCGGCAGCGACGGGTCGAGGATCGAGGTCAGCGGGTCGACGAACGGAACCTCGGCGACGATACCGGCGAACGCCTCCGGTGCCAGGTTCGCGATCGCGCCCATCAGCAGGCCACCGGCCGAACCACCGCGGGCCACCAGCCGGTCGGCGGCGGTCCAGCGGTTGCGGACCAGCGCCTCGGCGCAGGCCACGAAGTCGGTGAAGGTGTTCTTCTTGGCCAGCATCTTGCCGTCCTCATACCACCGGCGGCCCATCTCGCCGCCGCCGCGGACGTGCGCGATCGCGTAGACCACGCCGCGGTCCAGCAGCGAGAGGCGGGCGATGGAGAAATACGGGTCGATGCTGTGCTCGTAGGAGCCGTAGCCGTAGATCACGGCCGGTGCCGAGCCGTCCCGGACCACACCCTTGCGCGTGACGATCGAGATCGGCACCCGGGTGCCGTCCGGCGCCGTGGCCCACTCGCGGAACTGCTCGTAGTCGGCCGGGTCATAACCACCGAGCACCGGCTTCTGCTTGCGCAGGGTCATCGACCGGGTCACCAGGTCGACGTCGAAGACCGACTCCGGGGTGACCAGCGAGGTGTAGCCGATCCGGACGGTGGCCGTGTCATATTCCGGGTTGCCGCTCAGGCCGACGCTGTAGAGCGGCTCGGGGAAGTCCATGTCGTACGTGTCGGTGCTGCCGTCGCACATCACCCGCAGACCGGTCAGGCCGTCCTTGCGCAGGGAGATCACGATGTGCCGGGCGAACGCGTCGACCGACTCGAGGCGGGTACCGGGCTGGTGCGCGATCAGCTCGACCCACTCGCCTGGGGCGTCGACCGACGTGTAGGCGACCGCGAAGTCCTCGGCGTCCCGGTTGTGCAGGATCAGGAAGCGGTGACCGTGGTGCTCGATCTGGTATTCCACGCCCTGCTGCCGCTCGGCGACGAGCACCGGCTCGGCGTCCGGGGTGTCGGCCGGGATGATCCGTACCTCAGAAGTGATCTTGCTTTGGGCGTCGATCACGATGAACTTCTCGCTGCGGGTGAGCTCGACGCCGACCCAGAAACGCTCGTCCGCCTCCCGGTAGACGACCACGTCGTCGCCGACCGGCGCGCCGACCACGTGCCGGTGCACCGTGTCGGGGCGCCAGGCCTCGTCGACGGTGATGTAGAACAGCACGCGGCCGTCACCCGACCAGGCGCTGCCGTAGAACGTGTCCGGGATCTCATCGGCGAGCACCTCGCCGGTGCGCAGATCCTTGACCCGCAGCGTGAAGCGCTCGTCACCGGAAAAATCGGTGGAATAGGCCAGCCAGTTGCCGTCCGGCGAGATGTCGAACGTGCCGAGCGAGAAGAACTCCTTGCCCTCGGCCAGCACATTGCCGTCGAGCAGCACCTCCTCGCCGGCGCGCTGCTCGTCGACCGGCGGGGCGGTCTCACCGGGACGGACCGGCACGCGGCACTGGATGCCGTACTGCTTGCCCTCCTCGGTGCGGGTGTAATACCAATACCCGCCCTTGCGGCCCGGGACCGACAGGTCGGTCTCCTGGGTGCGGTCCTTGATCTCCTGGAAGGCCTTCTCCCGCAGGCCGGCCAGGTGCGCCGTGGCCGTATCGGTCCAGGCGTTCTCCGCCTCCAGATAGGCGACCGTCGCCGGGTCCTCTTTGTTCATCAGCCAGGCGTACTCATCGGTGACCGTGTCGCCGTGGTGAGTGCGTTCGGACGGGGCCTGGTGGGCCGTCGGCGGGCCGGCGGGCGTTTCGATCGTCACCCCGAACACGTTACCGGCTTGCACACCCCGCACCTCGCCGATTAGAACATGTGTACGATATGCCAGAGTGGACGATCTTCAGGGATCTCGATCTGCGCTCCGGTCTGGTGGGGAGGCTTCGGACGTGACTGATTCCCTTCTCGATGCGCTCGTGGACATCTGCGGCCCCGGTTTCGCGCGCCTCGCGCGGTCGGTGGACCGGGTGGGCGGGCATCGAGCCGGCTATGTGGCGGTGCCCGCCACCGGCCGTGCCGCGGCCGCCGTGCTGCGGCTCGCGGCCGACCGCGGGCTCAGCGTCCGGCCGCGCGGTTCCGGCAGCAAGATCGACTGGGGCACGCCTCCGTCGGTGCTGGACCTGGTCATCGACACCGGCCGGCTGAACGGGATGTGGAACCACCACGGCACGACCGCCGTGGTGGCGGCCGGCACCCCGGTCTCCGCCGTGCAGGCCGCGCTCGCCCTGCGCGGCAAACGCCTGGCGGTCGACCCGCCGTCACCCGGCGCCACCGTCGGCGGGATGCTCGCGGTCAACGAGGCCGGCCCGCTCGCGCACCGCTTCGGCAGCCCCGCCGAGCAGGTCGAGAGCGTGACGTACGCGGAGGCCACCGGCGCCGAGACCGAGTCCGACGGCGAGGACGGCCGCCCCGGGATCGCCGAGATCGACGGCGTGCTCACCGCGGCGCTGCTGCGGCTGCACCCGCTGCCCGAGGCCCGCCGCTGGCTGGGCCACCCGGTGACCACCCCGGCCGCGGTGGCCGACCTGGTCGAGCAGGCCGTGATCCAGCGCCTGCAGCCGAGCGCGATCGAGGTCGACCTGCCCGGCGCCGGCCACGGCACGGTGGCCGTGCTGCTGGAGGGCGACACCGAGTCGGTGGCCACCCGGGCCGAGAAGCTGGCCCAGGTCTGGGGCGCCGAGGTGGTCCTGGCGCAGGAGGGCCCGCCCTGGTGGGGGCGGTACCCGTTCGGCCCGGCCGACGTCGCGCTGCGGATCTCGGTGCGCCCGGACGGGTTGCAGGCGGTGGCGTACGCGTTGCGCGACCTCTGCGGCACCCCGGTGACCCTGCGCGGCTCGGCCGCCATGGGCACCGTGCACGCGGTCCTGCCGGCCGGGCTGGCCGCGCGCCGGGTGTCCGAGATCGTCATGGGGCTGGATCAGGTGCTGCTCGCCCGGGACGGCAAGGTCGTGGTGGTCTCCGCGCCGCCCGCGCTGGCCACGCAGCTCCGCATGGCCGAGCCGCGTGACCTCTTCTGATCAGCCTCGGCAGCTCAGCCGACCCTTCGTCCGGCCGGTGATCAGCCGACCTTTCGCCTGGCCGGTGATCAGCCGACCCGGAGCTCCTCGAGGTCGGTGCTGGAGCGCAGCACCAGCATGCCGGCGCCGGCCGGGCCAAGCTGGCCGGCGGCTACAAGTCGTTCACCCGGATCGTCGGCGTACCTCTTCTAAGGGACAGGCGAGGCTGCGGCGTGCCCTAGGCGGTACGCCGCAGCGCGACCACCGCGATGTCGTCGGCCTGCTCGCGTGAGCCGGCCAGGCTGGTCAGCAGACGGCTGCAGAAGGCGTCCAGGTCCGGCCCGACCTCGGCCGCGCAGGCGGCCAGCGCGCGCAACCCCTCGTCGATGTCGACGTCCCGCCGCTCGATCAGCCCGTCGGTGTAGAGCACCAGGGTGCCGCCGGGCGGCAGCTCCAGCTCCAGCTCGGCGCGCTTGGGCGCGTCCAGGCCGAGCAGGACACCGCGCGGCGACAGGAAACTCACCTCGCCGTCGACGTGCAGCAGCGGCGGCAGGTGACCGGCCGAGGCCATCCGGATCCGGCCGGTCGCCGGGTCCAGGGTGAACAGGCAGAGCGTGGCCGAATCGGCGGGCAGCACGGTCCGCATGAACCGGTTCGCCAGTTCCAGCACCGCGCCCGGCGGGTGGCCCTCCACCGCGTAGGCCCGGACCGCGTGCCGCAGCTCGGCCATCACCGTGGCGGCGTGCAGCGAGTGCCCGGCCACGTCACCGATCGCCACCAGCAGCTTGCCGTCCAGCACGGTCAGCTCGTAGAAGTCGCCGCCCACCTCGGTCTGCGCGCCGGCCGGCTCGTACCGCACGGCCAGCTCGATGCCGGGCACGTCGGGCAGCTTCGACTGCAGCAGGCTGCGCTGCAGGGTGACCGCGATCCGGTGTTCCTCGTCGAACGAGCGCTGCGCCTCCACGGCGGCCGCGACCGCCTGGGAGAGCTGCCGCAACACCGGGAAGCCCGGGGTCTGCGAGCTGCCCGAGACCGCGACGTACACCGGCGGGCGGTCGATCCGCAGCCGGGCCGCGGCGACCGCGACCGATTCCCCGTTCGGCCAGGCGACCACGTTCCAGTCCGCTACGTCATCGGTACGAACCAGTGAGCCCACCGCGACGTTGTGCCCGGGAACAGTCCATTTCCGTACGGCAGGGGGCGACCCCGCCGCGGCCAGGCTCTCGCCCTCGGACGTCTCGGCCACCACCACGACCGGCCCGCCGAAGATCGCCGTCGCACCCGCCGCGGCCGCCTCCAGCAGAGCCGGCAGCGTCGACGCCGAGTTGATCGCCAGCGTGGTCTCGGCCAGCCGGACCATCCGCTCGGCGAGCAGCTCGGCCCGCTGCCGCGCCCGGTAGTACCGCAGCACCGCCTGCGCGGTCGCGATCAGCTCGTCCGGCTCGATCGGCTCGACCAGGTACGCGTCCGCGCCACGGTTCAGTCCCTGTGCCCGGTCGGCCACGTCGACCGCGTGCGCGGACACGTGGATCACCGGCAGTGCGCCGTACCGTTTATCGCCCTTGATCCGCTCGCAGACCTCGAAACCGCTCATGTCCGGCAGCCTGACGTCCAGGACGACCAGGTCGGCCTCGATGTTGTCCTCGGCCAGCTTGCGCAGCGCCTCGCCGCCGGTCTCCGCCTCGACGATGGTGAAACCGGCCCGGGTGAGCCAGCTGACCAGCAGGTAGCGCTTGGTCGCGCTGTCGTCGACGACGAGGACCGTGGCCGGGGTCATGAAGCGGGCTCGCTCGTCTTGTCGGTGGCGCTCTCGTCGGCGGCCGGAAGCTGAAGGGTGAACGTGCTGCCGGTGCCGGGGGTGGAGGCGACCCGCAGCCCGCCACCCAGGATTCCGGCCAGCCGGCGGGCGTAGGGCAGGCCCAGGCCGGTGCCCCGGCCGCTCACCGACATGCTGCCGGGCACCTGATAGAACTCCTCGAAGATGCGTTCGTGCAGCTCAGAGGGGATACCGGTGCCGGTGTCGGCGACCACGAACTCGACGTCGGCGCCGATCGGGCGCACGCTCAGCCGCACCGAGCCGGACTCGGTGAACTTGAGCGCGTTGGTCAGCAGGTTGCGCAGCACCTGGGCGAGCAGCACCTCGTCCGAGCGCAGGGTGGGCACCGTCGGCTCGTCCACCACGAACTCCACCTCGGGCCGGGTGGCAAGCGGGCGCAGCGTGCCGCGGAGCTGGCCGAACATCGCCTTGAGGTCGACCTCGGACCAGGTCGGCTCGAGCCGCCCGGCCTCCGCCTTGGCCAGGTCGAGCAGCCCGTTGACCAGGCTCAGCAGATCGCTGGCCGAGGTACGGATCAGGTCCACCTGCCGCTGCTGGTCGGCGGTGAGCTCGTCCGACGAGGAGTCGGTCATCAACCGGCCCAGCCCGATGATCGCGGTGACCGGGGCGCGCAGCTCGTGACTCACGTTGGCCAGGAACCGGCTCTTCGCCTCACTGGCCGCCCGCAGCTGCACCGACTTCTCGTCCAGCTCGGCGTAGAGGGCGACCACCCCCCGGTTCGTCTCCTCCAGCTCGTCGGAGAGCTGGTGGTAGAGCGCCATCACGCCGCGGTTGGTCTCCTCCAGCTCGGCGTTCAGCCGGGCCAGGTCGTCGCGCTGTGCGCGCACCTCGTCCAGGGCGGCGATCAGCTGCTGGTTCTGCACCGCCAGCTCGTCGAGCGGGGTGCCGGGAACATGCTGCGCCAGTGCGGCCCGTATCTCGTCCATCTTGGTCGAGGTCAGGACCGGCGCCCCGGAAGGGAGGCGCCGTGCCATCCGTACCGTTGTGCCGATGCCACCATCGTCGACCTCCATCGTGTCGACCAGGCGGCCGACCAGCTGCAGCTGTTCGGCAAGGCGGGATGACCCGCCCGCCGCCGAATGTGCCATTGTCACCTGGAGCGCTGGTACCCCGTACGACTCAACCCTGAACGTCACGTCGGTGTCCGCCCCGACGGCGAGCAGCACCCGGCAGACCTCGCTCAGCGCGGTCGCCACCCTGGTCTGGTCCTGTGACTCGAGCCCGACCGCGCGAGCCACCTCCCGGCCGAGCTGCCGGACCGCGAAGATGTCCTGCTCGACTCGCAGGCTCATCCGTGCCAGGGGCTCGGACCTGTTCATATCAGCCGGGCCACGAGAACGCCGGCGTCGTCCCGCCGGGTCCCGGCGTCGCGCAGCACGGTGGCCGCGATCAACTCGGGCGACCGGGTCAGCAGGCCCGGGTACTCGGCCGGCTTCCAGCGGTCCACCACACCGTCGCTGTGCATCAGCACGATCGCGCCCTCGGGCAGCGGGTACTCGAACTGCCGGATCTGCCGGCGCTGGTGCCCGGCGATCCCGGGCATCGAGACCATGCCGCGGCGGGAGCCGTCCGGGCTGAAGACCGTGCCGGTGATGTTGCCCAGGCCCGCGTAGCGGACCACGCGGGCCACCGGGTCGAGCTCGGCGACGGCAAGCGCGGCGCCGCGGGTGTGCCCGATCGTACGATGCAAGGCCTCGACCACCGCGGACGGTGACCCGGCCGGGGTCTGCCGGAAGACCCGCACCGCCTCGTGCGAAGCGGCCGCGGCCAGTCCGCCGTGCCCGAGCCCGTCGCTGACCAGCAGCTGATGGCGGCCGTCGACCTCGCGGCTGGCGAAGGCGTCGCCGCACACCGTCTCACCGGCCATCGGCCGGGTCAGCCCGGCCGCCCAGGCCGGCGGCGGCGCGGCCAGCGGCCACACCTGCACGGTCAGAACCGTCCCCTTGCCGGGCAGCGAGTACAGATCCCAGCGGCTGGCCTGACGCAGTATCGCGCCGAGCCCGATGCCCAGGGTGCCGGCCGTGGAGTGCCCGTCGCCGATCGCGTGCTGCACGTCGGCCATCCCGGGCCCGCTGTCGATCGCGATCAGCTCGACACCGGCCTGCTCCGGGGTACGGATCGTGCGGACCAGCATCACACCCTGCTGGGCGTGCTTGACCAGGTTGCCGGCCGCCTCGGCGGCGACGATCGACAACTCCGCGATACGCCGCTCCGGCATGGCCAGATCAGCGGCGAGGCGTTCGGCTGTGCGGCGCACCGCCGAAGCCGTCCCGGCGGCTTCCACCCGGAACCAGACCCCCTCATCGAGAAGGCCTTCGGGTACGACAGCCACCGTTTCTCCGCTCATCGACACCATTTGGTCACAGTGATGGTCGTACCTTCGCCTGGCGCGGTCTCGATGACGAACTCGTCGACCAGCCGGCGGGCGCCGCTCAGGCCCAGGCCCAGGCCACCGCCGGTGGTGTACCCGTCGGTCAGGGCCAGGTCCAGGTCGACAATGCCCGGGCCCTGGTCGGCGAAAACAATCCGGATACCGGCCCGGATCTCGTTGCGGACCCGGCTCACCTCGACGTAACCACCACCGCCGTAGACCAGGGTGTTCCGGGCCAGCTCACTGGCCGCGGTAACCAGCTTGGTCTGGTCGACGAGGGAGAGCTTGGCCTCCACCGAGACGGTGCGCACCAGCTGCCGCACCCGGACCACGTCCTGGTCCGAGGCGACCGGAACCTGCCGGCTCTCCTCGCTCACGGCGCGAGTACCGCTGCCGAATCGGCCTCATCCTCGTCGTCGTCGAATTCCACGTCCAGGTGTGGCCGGCTGAGTGCCAGCATCTCGATGCCGAGTTCCACGTTGAGCGCGGTACGGATGCCGGGCAGCGACAGCCCCAGCTCGACCAGGGTGATCGCCACCGCCGGGCGCATGCCGACCACCACGGTCTCGGCGTCCAGCACCCGGGAGACCGAGGCGATGGTGGCGAGCGTGCGGCCGACGAACGAGTCGACGATGTCCAGCGCGCTGATGTCGATGATCACACCGTGGCAACCGGTGGTCACGATGCGATCGGCGAGGTCCTCCTGGAGCTGGAGGGCGACCTGGTCCTCCATGTCGATCTGGATCGAGACCAGGAGGATGTCGCCGATCTTCAGGACCGGGACACGTTCCACGTCAGCGCTCCGTCCGCTTGGCCGCGACCACCTTGTAGCTCTTCTGGCCGAGAACGTAGCGCAGCGCGTCGGCCAGCGAGGCCTTCGTCGCGATATCGCCGAACTCGATGCCGAGCGCCACGATCGTCTGGGCGATCTGCGGCCGGATCCCGGAGATGATGCAGTCGGCGCCCATCAGGCGGGCGGCCACCACGGTCTTCAGGATGTGCTGGGCCACCTGGGTGTCCACCGCCGGCACGCCGGTGATGTCGATGATCGCGTACGGCGAGCCGGTGTCGACGAGGGTCTGCAGCAGCCGCTCCATCACCACCTGGGCGCGAGCCGAGTCGAGCGTGCCGACCAGCGGAACGGCCACCACGCCGTCCCAGAGCTTGACCACCGGGGTGGACAGCTCGAGCAGCTGCTCGGTCTGGTCGGCGATCAGGGACTCGCGGACCCGGACATAGCTGTCGAAGGTGAACAGCGCAGCCCGGTCGATGAACGCGGAGAAGGAGACGAAGGCACGCAGGGTGTTGATGTCGTCGGTGTCACCGAGCACGTCGAGGACGGCGTCCTTCAGCGCGAAGACGCTGATCGCCGTCTCGTTGGCCGAGAACCCCTGCCGGGCGCGATGACTCGACAGCTCGCTCAGCTGAGCCCGCAACTCGGCGGCCTCCTCGTCTTTCAGATCTCGGGCGCCAGCAGCAAGCGCCTGCTGGAACCCCTTCTGCAGGTCTCGGGTCTGCCGCTCCAGCTCCGGCCGACTCATCCGCCCCTGCAAACCGGCGCCGACCAGCTCCGCCCAGCGGGCGACCAGCCCGTCGGCGTGCTCTTTGAGCAGGTCCGAAAAGCGACCCGACTCATCCGGACTCAGCGCCACCGCTGCCTCCCCCAACCACACGACCTGTCCGCAACGGGCGGACTTTACCATCAGCATGTCCGTTAATTGCTGTAGACCAACAAACGGACGAGGTCAAGCCCTTCGTCCTACAGCGCGCGTCCCCTCGGTACTTGGAGTACCGTTCAGCAATAACTGGAGGTATCCCCGAATGTCCTTGACGGTACAGACCGAACAGCGCGGCGACATGGTCGTCGTGTCGGTAGCCGGCGAACTTGATATGGCCACCGCCCCCCAACTGCAGGACCAGATCAGCGACCTGTTGGAGAAGGGCCGGAGCCGGCTCGTCTTCGACCTGGCCGAGGTGTCGTTCTGTGACTCCACGGGGCTGTCCGTTTTTGTCCGGGCGAAGAACAGCACCGACGACGCCGGCGGCACGGTCCGGCTGGCCGCCCCACAGCGGGGTGTGCTGCGCATCCTCGAGGTGAGCGGCTTGGTCGAGGTGCTGCACACCTACCCGACGGTCGACGAGGCCGTCAGCGCCGAAGAACCCGCGCTCGACTGACTCCTGACGTTCGCTGGATGGACCGGTCGGCGTAGTTTGTCGCCGACCGGCATCGGGCACCCGTTGCCGAATTGACCCTCGGTTTTCAGGAGTGCTCGTGGGAAAGATGTTCCAAGGCTTCAAAGACTTCATCATGCGCGGCAACGTCATCGACCTGGCCGTCGGTGTGGTCATCGGTGCCGCATTCACCACCGTCGTGACGACTCTGACCAACGGCTTCCTGAAGCCGCTGATCCAGCTGGTCACCGGTGGCAGCGGCGTCACGGCCGGCACTTTCAAGGTCCGTGGCGTGCCCTTCGACTACGCCAGCTTCATAAACGCGATCATCACCTTCCTGTTGACCGCCGCGGTGCTCTACTTCCTGGTCGTCTTCCCGCTGAACAAGCTGGCTGAGCGCCGCAAGCGCGGCCAGGAGCCGGAGTCGAAGGCACCGAGCGACGAGGTCCGCCTGCTCACCGAGATCCGCGACGCCCTGATGGCACAGGCCGGCACCCCGGCGCAGGGCCAGGTGTACGGCAGCGCGGTGGACGAGGTTCTCCAGCGCCGCCAGGAGCCCCCGCGCTGACATACCGCGAAAAAGATCAGCCCTCCCGGCACTGTTCGAACACATGTTCGATACAGTGCCGGGATGGAGCAGCGTAAGCACTGGTGGAACGGCAAATGGGGCCGCCTGGCCCGCAAGGATGTCTACCTGCGCACCAGCGGTGATCAGTGGTATGTCGAGCAGCGCGCCGGCGGCACCGACGGCTCCTCGCACTTCTTCGAGTACGACAGCGAGGACGCCGCGATCGACATGGTCCGCGCCCTGCTGAACGGGCCGGACGACTGGCGCGAGCTGTCCGTCCGCCCGCCCACCCGCTGAGCGGTCAGGCCGCCCAGCGCTTCTCCCCGCTGGGCTCGTGCCGAGCGGTCAGGCCGCCCGGTGCTTCTCCTCACCGGGCTCGTGCTGAGCAGTGAGCGGACCGGCCGGCGGGACCAGCCGCAGCCCCGGCAGCCACGGGGCCGGCGCCTCCTCCGGCACTGCCGCCCCGTCGAAACGCCACCCGGCGCCGACCCGTGACCCGGGCGGCCGCACCGGCCCGCCGGCGCCCCGGGACAACGCCACCACCAGCAGATATCCGACGATCACGAAGCCGTGACCGACAAGCCTGGTGACGTCCACCCGCCCGCCGGTGAGATCGTTGAACGAGAGCAGCAGCAGCATCCCGACAAACGCGGTCAGCATCGGCAGCAGCCCGACCGGCCGGGTCCGCCGCAGCGCGAGGAAGAGGTAACCCGCGCCGACCGCGGCATTCCACGCGGCCGACTCGTTCCACAGGTGCCCGGGCGCGGTGGACGGGCCCAGGTGCACGTGCCCGGCCGCGGACGCGCCACCGATCTGCGCCAGCCCCAGGATGATCTGAACCGCGCCGACCAGGGCGAGCGCGACGTACAGGATCGCCGCCACCGGCAGGCGCCGCCACCAGGGCGCCGGGGCCTGCGCCGGCAACGCGGCCAGGATGGCCGCACTGAGATCCGGCACGTCCGGCACCATTCCGGTACGTGTCAGCCGGTTCACCGCCGCGGCCCGGTCCAGCCACTCCCGGCACCCGGCGCAGCCGGCCAGGTGTTCGTCGACCAGCGGCCGCAGGACCGGATCGTCCTCACCGTCCAACTGCGCCGACAGCATCTCGCGCCACCGTTCACACGCCATGACTCCATAGTCGCGCGGAACCGGCCGATGGTTCCCACCCGATCTCGGCGGATCAGCCCCCGGGAGCGGGTCAGTGGTAGTCCGGCCCCGGGCCGACCTCGATCTCCTCGCTGTGGCCGAGCAGCCGGCGCCGTTCCCGGAACGCCCGCAGGTTCGCGGTGTTGCCGCAGGTGCTGACATCGTGCCAGACCCCGCTGTTGTTCCGCGAGGTGTCGAAGAACGCGGCCCGGCAGATCGCGTTGTGGCAGAGCTTGAGCCGCGGCCAGGCCCCGGCCTGCTGGGCCAGCAGCGCCTCGGCCCACAGCGCGGAGGCCAGCCACCGGATGCCCCGGCCGGTCGGCACCACCCGCACCCAGCCGGCCGCGTCCGGTGCCAGGCTCACCGGCACGTCGGCGGGTGGCAGCGAGCCGGGTGGCTCCTGGTTCGACCCGGCCAGCACGACCTGCTCGAACGCGGACCGCAGCCGGCGCAGCGAGCGCAGGTCACTCGCCGCGAGCAGCAGCGTCGGGGCAGGCAGACCGGACGCCCGGGACCAAGTGGTCAGCGCGTCGGTCACCCACCACTGGGCGTCTTCGACGACGCCGAGCAGGTCCGGGCCGTACGACATCGCAGCACGGGTGTTCAGCAATTCCTGGACGAGGGCGAAGCCTCCGGGCGCCTCTCGCACACCGTGCCGGGCGCTCGCCTTCCACGACATAGCCAAAGACTACTTGACTCTTTTTCACACCTTGCGCCCACGGGGCACCCGGTCACCCACCCGTGCGGTGGACGATCGAATGTCGGCGGGTGAACGGTTGTAAATAGGTATCTAGAATGATGCGGCTCGACTCGGCTGAACCGGCTTGGGAGGCCCCGTGCGGAGAGTTCTGGCGATCACGGTCGCCGTGGTGGCGGCGCTGACGGTGGCCACCGGCTGCGACTCTGGCACCCCGGACGCGCCCACCGCCGTACCGAAATCGCCGACGGCCGCGCCCAGCGCCTCGGCCGGACCGTCCGCGCCCACCTCGACCGGCGTCCCACCGGCGACCTCGACGTCACCGCCGACCCCGACCCCGATCCGGAAGCTGAAGGTCGGTGCCAAGGGCGCCGACGTGCTCGCCCTGCAGAACCGGCTGACCGAGCTGGGCTATTGGAACGGCACGGCGGACGGCAAGTTCGGCGGCGCCACCCAGCAGGCGGTGTACGCGCTGCAGAAGGCCGCCGGCACCGGCCGGGACGGCGTGGTCGGCCCGAAGACCCGCAAGATCCTGGACAAGGGCGTGCGGCCTAAGGCGAAGTCGACGAGCGGGCGCGCCATCGAGATCGACCTGAAGCGGCAGCTGCTGATGCTCGTCGACAACGGCGAGATCACTCAGATCTTCAACACGTCGACCGGCTCGAACGAGTACTACGAGCAGGAGGGCGAGACCTTCCTGGCCGACACCCCGAGCGGAAAATTCAGGGTCAGCCGGCAGATCGACGGCTGGCGGCACGCCCCGCTGGGCCTGCTGTGGCGCCCGAAGTACTTCAACGGCGGGATCGCGGTGCACGGCGCGACCAGCGTCCCGCCCTACGCGGCCTCACACGGCTGCGCCCGGGTGTCGATCTCCGCGATGAACTGGCTGTGGAAGAACGACGCGCTGCCGCTGAAGACCAAGGTCTGGGTCTACTGACGGGATCGTTGCGCCGACCGCAGCGGCTGCCGCGGCCCGGGGACCAGAACCTTCTCCTCGGGCGGCAGCGCCGCACCGTACAGCTCGGCGCAGAGCACCACGCCCATCCACGGCACCCACGGCCCGCTCAGCACCAGCGGCTCCGACCGGCCCCACATCCACAGCCGGATCGCCCAGTCGGCCGGCTCGGCCTCCACCCGGCCCAGCGACTGCAGTGACCACTCCCGGTCACCCAGAATGATCCGCTGGTCGGTGACCACCACCACCCGGCGACCGTCGCCGGCCACGTCGGCCGGGAACCATCCGTACTGGTTCTCCCCCGACCGCAGCCGCACGGTCGGCGACACGGCGGCGGGCCGCCCGCCCCGCTCAACCAGCGCAGCCAGCAGCATCATCGACCGGAACCCGGCCGACAGCTGATCGTCATCCCACACTGTCAAAACACACTCCCATTCAGGGCATACCGGACGGAATTTGTCCCGTCCCGACACACCAGCACTGACCTTGGCACGATCGCAGCGCGCTGACCAGCGAATACCCACCCAGGAGAGTGGTTCTTCCGGCGCGGCGGCCTCATTCGGAACAACCCGGTTACCCCAACCGGGTGCCCGGCGAACTCAGATCCGCTCCAACGCCAGATGCCAGGGATAGACCCCGAGGCGCTCTCCGGCGGCGCCCGGCTCGTGCGGCTCGACCTCCCCCGGCCCGAAAATGACCCGAACCCCTTCGGCCCGCAACTGCTCGACACTGCGGGCGAACGGCACCCGCGACGCGAGCGCACTGTTCACGAACGGCAGGACGACCACGGGAATGCCGAGCCCGGGCGCTTCGGCGAGGAGCCCGAGCGCGTACGTGTCAGCAGTGCCCTGCGCGAACTTGTTGATGGTGTTGAAGGTGGCCGGCGCGACGATGATGGCGTCGGCCCGGCGGCTCCGCGGCTCACTGGGGTCGCGGTACCGGCTGCGCACCACCCGCCCGGTCCGTTCCTCCAGCGCGGCCACGTCGATGAACGCCAGCGCCGACGGAGTGGCAACGATCTGCACCTGCCAGCCGGCCGCCTGGGCGAGGTCGACGAGCGTACCGACCTCACCGGCGGGCCCGGCCGCACAGACGATGATGTAGAGAACTCTGCTCTCAACGGTCATCCCGCGAGACAACACCATGCCCGCGACCCCCGACCTGGCCGGGGGCCCGGGCCGGCGTTTCAGATGGTGGCCAGGTGGAGGTTGCGCCAGTCGATGAACTTGAAGTTGGTGCTGGTGCGGCCGTCGGCCGGGGTGTTCTCGCCGTCGTGGAGGACCAGGAGGCCCTTGGGGTAGCCGGGGAGGGCCACCGAGGTCGCGGCGGCGCCGTCGGAGTGCTGGACGCCGTCGACGGCGGGTCCGTCGGTGACGGTGAAGAGGGTGACCGGGCGGTTGGTACGACGGTCGTAGACGTAGAAGCGGCTGTCGCCCTGACTGGAAACGATCAGGTAGCCGTCACGCTTGCCGGTCTCGTAGAGCGAGGCGCCCTCGACGTCGGCGGTGATCCGGCCACCGAAGCCCGGGTCGTTCGCGGTGTCCAGGACGCACTCCTCGGAGGTGGCGTCCCAGGTTCCCGGGGTGCCGTACTCCTTCACCTTCTCGACGATGCGCGGGATGCTGCTGAACGTGCCGGCGCGCAGGTTGATCCGCCAGAGGGCGACGTCCTCCTGCGCGGCGTAGAGCACGCCCGCCTCGGCGTCGATGACCATGCCCTCGACCTGCGGGCCCTCGCCCGGATCCGCGCACGGCGACCAGGTGTCGCCGTTCGGCAGGCGGAACGAGCTCGGCAGGTCCAGGGTGTCCGACGTGCGGTAGGTGACCTTGCCGTGCTTCTCCTCGAGGCGGAAGATCCCCAGCCGGGTGCTGTGCCGGCGGCTGACCACGGCGTACCGGTCATAGGTGGCCAGGCCGTAACCGGTGGCCTGCTCCTCGACCTCCGCCTGGTCCTTCGAGAAGAGCAGCGGGGCGTCGGCCGACGTGATGTCGGTCAGGCCGGCCGGGCTGATCCGGTAGATGCGGAGCTTGTCCAGGCCACGGTCGGTGACGACGGCCAGGTCCACCCGCTGCTTGCCCAGCTTGAAACCGGAGATGATGTCGACGTTGTTGAAACGCCCACCGTCCGGCGTCGCGATCGACTGCACCTCGCGGCCCTTGAGGTCGTACACCCGCAGACCGCCGTTCTTGGCGGTGCCGATCACCAGGCTGCGCGCCTTGTTCGCCTGGTCGACCCAGATCGCGGGATCGTCGGCGTCGGCGTCACCACCGGCCTCGTCGTCGTACAGGGCCGGGGTCTCGACCTTCGCGGTGATCTCGCGGGCCGGCCGTTCCGAGGCGAAAGCCGGTGCACCGGCGGCCAGGGTGGTCAGTGCCACGAGCGCGGCGATTCCGGAAGTACGTTGCATGATCAGCAGGATTCCCGATCGAGCTGTCCATCGGGTGACCTGAGACTGAACACGCCATCTAGCCGTTATCCAGCCGTTACAAGAATGCCCGAACTAGAGCCGGAAACCCCGCATCGCACCTAATGACAGCAACACAGTGAGCTTTGAGAAAACGGGGAACACAGCGATGCGACGCACAATTGCGGTTCTGGCGGCGACGGTAGCCGGTCTGTCTCTGATCACCGGGTGCTCGAGCAAGCCCGAACACGTGAACGGGGCCGCGGAGCCGGTCGGCGGGATCACCCCTGGCACTTCCGCGACTGCCGGTACTCCCTCCAGCTCCCCGTCCGCTTCGCCGAGTCCGTCGGCGGCGGTCACGTCGGCCTCACCGCAGACCAGCAAGACCGGCAAGCCGGCGACCACGCTGCACCTCGGCCCGTACGGTGTCGGTGATCTGAAGCTCGGGATGTCGCAGGCCGCCGCGGTGAGGACCGGCCTCATCGTCAAGGACCCGGAGCCCGACACCACCGGGTGCTCCACCGTCTACTACGTCAAGACCGACGAGACGCACTCGCCGGTGATCTTCGAGGGCACCAAGGGCCTGATGTCGATCACCGCCTACCCCGGTCTGACCACCCCGGCCGGCATCAAGCTCGGGAGCACGTTCAAGGCGGTGCGCAAGGCCTACCCGGACTGGGAGAACCCGGTGGACGGCGGCGACACCGGCAAGGGCTTCGCGCAGGTCCCGGGATCGGACAACGCGGTCTACCAGATCGAGATCGAGGCCGGCAAGGTCGACTACCTCTCGCTGGAGTTCCGTCGCGACAGCTGCTCCGACTGATCAGCTGCCGGGACGAGTGATCCGCAGGGTGCGCAGGACGTCGTCGGTGCGGTCGACCGGCCCGTTCTGCCGGATCTGCAGATAGGCGCCGCGGTCACCGATCAAAAGAATTTCACTGTACGAGGTGCCAGTGCCGGCGCAGGCGGTCCAGCGGCGCACCTGACCGCTGAGGCCGTTGACCGAAACTGGCCGGTCCGGCTGCTGGACACAGTCGTCGTGCGAGGGCAGCGTGGCGCTGCCCGGCACCCGGATCGACGGACTGACCCCGGCGAGCACCGCCGGGGAGGTACCGGCCGAGCTGGCCAGATCCGCGCCCACCTGCAGGCCGGGCGACGGGCCGGCGGGCAGTCCGATCGAGGCCGGATTCCAGCCCTGGTCCCGGAGCTGGCGGGCCCACGACGCCGGCACCGCGACGGAGAGCGCGTGTGCGTCGTCGCGGACCCGGACCCAACCCGGCGGAGATCCGTACGGCACGGTCGCCCCACCGGCCGCGGCCACGGCGGCCAGGGCTATCACCGCACCGGTGATCCGGGCCGTCCAGCGAAGCAGCCGGCGCTCCACGGACAGGTCCAGGGCGGCGGCGAACGCCTGCGCCGACGGCCAGCGCCGGGCCCGGTCCGGGTCCAGCGCGCGGAGCACCGCATTGTCGATCCGCTTCGGGATGCCGGGGCGCAGCTTCGACGGGGCGGTCAGTCGCGTGCGATCGGCGTACGGGGTCTGCCCGGTCAGCATCTGATAGGTCATCGCACCGAGCGCGTGCACGTCGGCGCGCACGTCCAGGCCACCACCGAGCAGGCGCTGCTCCGGCGCCATGTACCCGGGCGTGCCGGTCACCACGGTGAACCCGGACGCCTGGGCGATCTCCTTGGCCAGGCCGAGGTCGGCGACCAGGATCCGTTCCCGCCCGCGGACCATGTCGAACAGGACGTTGGACGGCTTGAGATCACGGTGCAGCACCCCGGAGTCGTGCAGCACGGTCACCCCCTCGGCGATCGCGGTGGCCGTCCGCAGCACCACGTCCAGCGGCATCCGCCCGGCGGCCAGTCGCTCGTCCAGGGTGCCGCCCGAGGCGTACGTCATCACCTGGTACGGCCGCCCGTCCGGCAGCTCGCCGAAGTCGTGCACCCGGACCAGGTGCTCGGAGTCGACCCGTCGCAGCACCTGCGCCTCCTGCTCGAACCGGGCGCGGACATCCGGGTGGTGCGCCCAGTTGTCGGCCAGCACCTTGATCGCCACTTCGGACTCCAGCACGTCGTCCTCGGCGAGCCACACCGTGGCGAAGGCTCCCGAGCCGAGTCGTCTGGTGACGCGGTAGCGGCCGATCTTGGTGAGTGTTGGCACGTTCGTATTATGAGCGTCACGACAACGGGGGCGATCAATGAGGCACATGCAAGATCAAGAGGAACTCGCCCGGCGAGCGTCAACCGGCGACCGGGCCGCTCTCGAAGCGCTGCTCGCCGAGATCCAGCCGTCGATCCTGCGGCGCTGTGCCCGGTTCCTGCCCTGCTACCAGGACGCCGAAGAGGCCTGCCAGGACGTGTTGCTGCAGGTCGCCCGCAACATCGGCGGCTTCGAGGGCCGGTCCAAGTTCAGCACCTGGCTGCACGTGATCATCGCGAACAGCTCGCGGCAGACGTACCGGTCGCTGAAGCGCCGCGCGGTCGAGGAGGCACACGAGCAGCCCCCGATCGACGTCGCCGACGCCCGGACCACGAGTGTCATCGCCGGTTCCCGGCTCGACCTGCTGGATGCACTGGAGCGCCTGGAGAACCGCAACGCCGACCTGGTCGGGCCGGTTGTGCTGCGCGACATCTGCCAGCTCGACTACCGGGAGATCGCCGGACAGTTGGGCATCCCGGAGGGCACCGTGAAATCCCGGATCCACCAGGGCCGCGCTCACGTCCGGGAGTATCTGACCGCTGGTTAATCGGAGGCGCCCCCGGGTCGGCGGGTACATGATTGCGGAACGGAACGGGGTCGGTACCCTTGCAAGGCGCGGGCTGCTAGCTCAATGGCAGAGCTGAGGACTTTTAATCCTTAGGTTCAGGGTTCGAGTCCCTGGCGGCCCACTGTTACACCAGGTCAGCCCCGGTCCCCGGCGCTGACCTGGTCTGTCTCCACCAAGCGCGCCACCCACGGCCGTCTCCACCCACGGCCGTCTCCGCTGGCGGCCGTCTCCGTCTCGGCTGGCTCCGTCTCGGCCGGCTCCCTCTCCGCTGGCTCCGTCTCGGCCGCTCCGCTGGCGGCCGGCTCCGTCTCGGCAGCTTCGAGGAGGCACGGTGACTAATCCGGTGATCGCTGAGCGACTGCTGCTCGCCACCCGGGTGGACTGCTGCTTCCAGCTCGACGAGCCCACCTTCATCGCTGCCGGAGAGTCCTACTGGCTCGACGACGAACATGGCGAGCTCTGTGTGGCCCGCGGCAACGGCCAGACGACCCGGCACTCAGGCAGCAGACGCCACGGCTCCAGCCCTGGCGACCCCGCGCCTCGCCGCGCTCCCTGACGCCGCACCGCCGACCAGGTCGCCACGGAAGAAACGCAGCGCCCGACTCGGTGAAGCCCGAGCCGGGCGCGTCAATTCAGCTACGCCACAAACCGAGAGCGACGACGGCGCCCCACCAGATAACCGGCCCCACCGAGGAGCACCAGCGCACCGCCGATACCGGCCACGGTCCCGGTGGCGTCACCGGTCACCGGCAGCCCGCCACCGTCGCCACCAGAAGTACCCGAGCTGGCGGAAGATCCAGGGATCGCAGCAGCGCTACTCGCGCTGGGCGTGACACTAGGCGCCGACGTCGGCCGGGACGACACCGACGGAGACGGCGTGGGCGAAGAGGGCGACGGCTGAGCCGCACAGTCAAGCACCCGCGCGGCATACAGCCCGTCGTTCAGGTATGCCAGGTAGACGTCGACGCCATTACCGTCGAGCACCTTCTGCGCCGCCGCGTTCACGTTGGCACCCGCACCCGTCAAAGTCCGACCCACCGAGATCCGCAGGTCCACCGTCCAGGCGCGCTGCAGGTTGGCCTTGAGGAACGCCCGCAACTCATCCGCGCTCCCATCCAGCCCCTTCTGCAGTGCAGTGGAGACAGTCGGCAACCCCTCAGCCTTCGCCTCGCTCAGCAGCTGGTCAGCCAACACCCGCACCTGCACATCGGTAGCGGTATCCAGATCAATGGCGACAAGCTCGCGAAAGTCCTTGAACACCTTGCGCTCAACCGTCTGACAGACCTCGTTGAGCACAGGCGACTCGGTCTGAGCCACTGCCGGCGCCGCCGGAATCAGAAAAGCCAGCGGCACCAAAACCCCAGCCGAAACCTTCCACCGCATGTACGACTACCTCCCCGTTGCGAACTCAAACCGTCGAGATAGTGCCCCATGGCAAACGGAGAAGCAAGAAAGTATCGATGAACATCACACGGCCGGCTACCCGCGGCCGGGGATCGGGCTGGTTCGTTGGCCA
>NZ_BOMS01000191.1 GCF_016862315.1 Actinoplanes palleronii
TTTTTTGTTGGTAGGCCTGGACCAGCGGCAAGAAGATCTCGTCGACGATCTGGTGGATGCTCTGGTCCGGGATCGGCTGGAGGGTGAGCAGGGCCTCGCCGCGGAACAGATCGAAGGGCAGCGAGCAGACCCGCTCCGGCAGGCCGGCGGGTGCCTCGCCGCGTGCCGCTGCCCGGCTGAGGATCTGTGACATCGAGCTCGGGCGGCCGTGGATGAAATGCTCGCGCAGCTCGGCCGGTGACGTGCCGCTCTCCGTGAAGTAGCTGCCCAGGTGCACGCTGACTAGGGCCATCAGCCCGGCGCGGGTCCGGTTCACCTCGTGCAGCAGGGCGATCACGTCGCCGCGCAGGGTGCCGGTGTCCGGGATGACCGGCAGGGTCCGGTCGCCGATGTGCGCCACCGTGGCCAGCAGCAGCTCGGTACGGCCGGGCCAGCGCCGATAGAGCACCGGGCGGCTGGTGCCGGCCCGCTCGGCGACCGCCTCGATGGTGAAGCGCGGATAGCCGCCCTCCTCCAGCTGGGCCCAGGCCGCGTCGAGGATCGCGTCCTCCAGCTCGGCGCCGCGGCGGCGCGTGCCTCTCGACTCGTTAAGACTCACGTGTGTATCCTACGGGAAGGTTAAGAAACACTCGTGTATCTAAGGAGGGCTGGGATGGCTTCCACCGACGCCGCCGTCTCCCGTACGGCGTGGGCCCTGATCATCGGCGGGCTGGCACCGATCTTCGACAGCACGATCGTCGCGATCGCGCTGCGGGACCTGGCCGCCGATCTGCACGCCACGGTCGGCACCATCCAGTGGGTGAGCACGGCCTACCTGCTGGCGCTCGCCGTCGCGGTGCCGGTGGTCGGCTGGGCGCAGCAGCGCTTTGGCGGCAAACGGCTGTGGCTCGTCGCGCTGACCGTCTTCCTGGCCGGGTCGGTGCTGTGCGCGTTCGCCTGGAACGCGTACAGCCTGATCGCCTTCCGGGTGGTGCAGGGCCTCGGCGGCGGGCTGATGATGCCGCTCATGCAGTCCCTCGTCGTGCAGGCGGCCGGCGGCCGGTCGCTGGGCCGGGTGGTCGCCATGATCGGGCTGCCCATCTCGCTCGGCCCGATCCTCGGCCCGGTGCTCGGCGGGGTCATCCTGCACAGCCTGTCCTGGCCGTGGCTGTTCCTGGTCAACGTCCCGCTCTGCCTGGCCGGGCTGATCGCCGCCGCGCTGATGCTGCCCGCCGACCCGATCACGACCACTCGCCCGCGGCTCGACCTGACCGGCCTCGCCCTGCTCGCCCCGGCGCTCGGCGCGACCCTGCTCGGTCTCTCCAACGTGGCACACGGCGGCGGCTTCGGCCGCACCGACGTGCTCGTCCCGCTGCTCGCCGGCGTCGCCCTGCTCGCCACGTTCACCGGTTATGCGCTGCGCCGCCGCGACCGGGCCCTGATCGACCTGCGACTGCTCGCCGGGCGCCCACTGGCCGCCTCCACCACGGTTCTCGGGTTCGCCGGCGCGGTCCTCTACGGCGCGATGCTGCTGCTCCCGCTCTTCCTGCAGGAGGAACGGGGCCTCAGCGTGCTCGGCGCGGCGCTGTTCCTGATCCCGCAGGGTGCCGGGTCGCTGGTGCTGCGTACCCAGGCCGGCAAGCTCACCGACCGGATCGGCGCCCGCTGGGTGGCCGCCGCCGGCTTCGTGGTGGTCACCCTCGGCACGGTCCCGTTCGCCTTCGCCGGCCTGCACACCAGCACCGCCTGGCTCGCCGTCGTGCTGTTCGTTCGCGGCCTCGGCCTCGGCGCGGTGCTGATCCCGGTGATGACCGTCGCCTACCTCGACCTCGACCACGCCCGGATCCCGCAGGCCAGCATGATCACCCGAATCTCGCAGCAGGTCGGCGGCTCGCTCGGCACCGCGGCGATGGCGGTGGTCCTGCAGGCGGGGCACGGGTTCCGGGCCGCTTTCTGGGTCGCGAGCGCGCTCGCGGCGCTGGCCATCGCGCTGTCGTTCCTGCTACCGGCCCCGGTCCGCGAGACCGCGGAACGCCAACGGTCCGCTTCGCCGAGATCATTTAAGGTCAACCGATGATTTCGTACGACGGCGACCGGATATCCCGTCGCCGCCGAGTGAGCTCAGCCCTTGACCGACAAGCCGTGACCCGGCGGTCTCAGCGGCGCCCGCGCCGCACCGGCAGGCCGGCCAGCAGGGCGTCGAGGGTTTCGGTGTCGGCCCAGCCGTTGACCGCCACGTCGCCGGAAGGCGAGATGATGACCTCCAGCCGGTCCGGGGTGGTCTCCACCGCGAGCCGGTCGGTGAGGTGGTGGAACTCCTGGTTGGTCGAGCCGACCCACGGCCGGTCGTGATCGAGGAGGTCCTGCCGGAACGGGCCGGCGACCAGCAGATCGGTCTCGGCGAGCAGGGCGGTGACACCCGGATCGGCACGCTGTCGCAGGTCGTCGTACGCATAGCCGGTGAACGTCATCACCGTGCGGCCCTCGGCCCGCACCCCGGCGGCGACCGCGGCCAGACCCGCCGCCTGGTCGAACGGCTCGCCGCCGAGCAGGGTCAGGCCCGCGGTGCCGGTGGCGAGCACCCGGGCGACGAGGTCGGCGGCCGGCGTCGGGGTGCCGCCGCGGGTGGTGAACAGGTGCGGGTTGAAGCAGCCCGGACACCGGATCGAGCAGCCCTGCACCCAGATCGCGGTGCGTTCCCCCGGCCCCTCGGCGGTGGTGCGGTCGAGGAACCGGGCCAGGCGGACCGGCGGGGGATCGTTCTCAGACATCGACGATGCGGCCGTAGGGTCCGGGCGCCGGGTCGTCCGGTGGCACCGGCGGGCTGCAGACGAGGCGGTCGCGGACGGCGACGAACTCGTGCGGTGCCAGCCCGGCCGCGGCGGCGAAGTCGTTCGGGCTGACGAAACCGCCGCGGGAGCGCCGGACCTCGACGATCCGCGCAGCACGGTCCGGGGTGATGCCGGGCAGCGTGGTGAGCTGCTGCTCGGTGGCCGTGTTGACGTCGACCGGGGGCTGCGGCGCGGCGTAGGAAGGCGGCGGAGGCGCTTGGTAAGGCTGTGGCGCGGCGTAGGAAGGCTGCGGAGGCGCCTGGTAGGGCTGCGGCGCGGCGTAGAACTGCTGCTGTGGCGGCACCACGTTCTGCAACTGCGGCGGCAGCGGCGGCGGGGTGGCCGCCATCGGCTGGCCGACCCACGCGGTCTGCTGCGGCTGGGCGTACCAGGGCTGATAACCGGCCCGCCACTTGAGCCACGACACGTTGATGATCGCGGCGTGCAGGATGCTGGCCGGCCAGATCAGGAAGACCAGCAGAGCCACGCTGACCGTGTTGGCCGTGCTGCTCGACGTGCCCTCGGTCGTGGTCGCGCTGCTGACCCAGAAACAGGCATTGCCCAGCACGGTGTAGACCACACCGGGGATCCACCAGGACGGGCGCCGGGCCCGCAGGCCGACGTAGAGGAATCCGGCGGCGGACAGACAGCCGAAGCTGAGGATCGGGAACAGCAGCCACATACTGTGCGCTATCCGCCACCCGATCCGGGCCGGCCCCTGCGTGGGCTTCGCGGCCGGATGATGCCCGTCAGGCGGGGTCCACGTCACGGTTCACCTGTCGTTCCTGCACATGCTGTGCCTGCCGGGTGAAGTCGGCGGTGTAGGAGCTGTCCCGCACCTGCCCGCCGATCAGATCCTCGAGTACGGCAATGTAGTCCAGGCAGTCCTCACCCAGGATGTCCAGGGTCTCGGCGCTGACCTGGCCGTCGCCGTTCACCGTGACGACGATGCGCGGCTTGCTCATGCCTGCTCCACCTCGAAGACCAGACGTACGCTCGCGTCGTCCTGCACCGACTCGGACTCCAGCCGGAGCCCGGCCGCCGGGGCGCGATCCCGGATCCGTTCCAGCACGGCCTGTTGCACCCGCCGCCCGTACGCGGTGTCCACGGCGGTGACCAGCTCGACCGCGCGTTCCGTGGTCATCCCGGCGGCGTGCGCCGACCACACGCCGTCGGCGTCGCGCCGGAACGCCAGGGTCTGCTCACCCCACGAACCGGTGAGCACGTCCGTCGTGGTGGTGACCACGGCGCCGGTGTCGCGCAGCGCGTCGGCGAGCAGCCCGACGTCGCGCATCCGGGTGTTCACCTGCACCACCGTCACGCCGTCGTGGCGCCGGTCGGCTCTCGCCTGCACGGCTGCCGCGCCGGCCAGGGCCAGCGGCACCAGAAGCAGTGAAACGCTCACCTTCGACTCCCCGTCTCGTTGCGGAAATCCCAGTCGTCGGTCGCGGTCGCCGACACCGCGCGGTTGCGGGCCCAGCCGCGCAGCGCGTCGATCCGCTCGGCCTGGGTGACGCTGAGCGGGACGATGCTCATCACCGCCCGCACCAGATCGTCGCGGCGCAGCGGCCGCCGCTCGGAGAACGCGTCGAACAGCCCGGCGGTGACCGCCTGCTCGATTTCCGCCCCGGAATAGCCCTCGGTCAACCCGGCCAGCTCGCCCAGCAGCTCGGACTCGACCGGCAACTCCCCGGCGGCGCGCGGGCGGCGCAGCGCCCGGGTCAGGTGCACCCGCCAGATCGCCACCCGTTCGCCCCGGCTCGGCAGGTCGACGAAGAACGCCTCGTCGAAGCGTCCCTTGCGCAGCAGCTCGGGCGGCAGTCCCTCGAAGTCGTTGGCGGTCGCGATCACGAACACCGGATGCCGTTTCTCCTGCATCCAGGTGAGGAACGTGCCGAAGACCCGGGCCCCGGTCCCGGAGTCGCCGCCGGTCCCGCCGGCGAACCCCTTCTCGATCTCGTCGATCCAGAGCACGCACGGCGCGACCGCCTCCGCGACGCGCAACGCCGAGCGCATGTTGTGCTCACTGGAACCGACAAGTCCGGAGAAGACCCGGCCCACGTCCAGGCGCAGCAGCGGCAGGTCCCAGGCGGTCGCCACCGCTTTGGCGGTCAGCGACTTCCCGCAACCGGGCACGCCGGTGATCAGCACGCCGCGTGGCGCCGGCAGCCCCCACTCGGCGGCGTCGGCCAGCCAGGAACCGTTGCGTTTGACCAGCCAGGACTTCAGGTGGCCGAGCCCGCCGACGTCATCGAGCACGGTGTCCGTCGCGATGAATTCCAAGATCCCGGATTTTCGTACGGTCTGCCGCTTCTCGTCGTGCACGATGTGCAGGTCGTCAAGGGACAGTTCGGCGTCGTTGACCATCGACCGGGCGTACGCGTTCTCGGCCTCCTGCATGGTCAGCCCGGCCGCCGCCGTGACGAACCGCTCCCGCCCGGCCTCGTCGAGCGTCACCCGCAGCCGCCCGCTCGCGGTGTTGCCCCGGATCATCGCGTCCAGCAGCCCGCGCAGCTGCTCCGGACCGGGCAACGGGTAGTCGACGAGCGTGACGTCCTTGGCGAGCTCGGCCGGGATCTGCAGCACCGGCGAGAGCAGCACCAGGCAGCGTGGGCTGCGCCCGGTCCGGAACGTCTCGGCGACGTCGCGCAGCAGCCGGACGACCTCCATGTTCTGCGGGTACTGCCCGTCGACGTGCTGTGGGTGCAGGTCGCGGAAGACGAAGACCGCCGGCTCGTCGATGCGTTGCACCGCCTGCAGCGCATCGGTGGCCCGCTGTGCGCCGGCGCGGGGCTTGCCGTCGGGCTGGATCAGGCCGCCGGTCGAGGACCAGGTCCAGACCGCCCGGGGCATGCGTACCAGTGCGGCGTTGCCGGCGATGGCGGTGATCTCGTGCAGCGCGCGGCGTTCCTCGAACGTCTCGATGTAGAGCAGTGGGAACCGGGCCTTCAGCAACTGTGCCAAGGTCACCGGAAACGGCTCTGACAAGACGGACTCCCTGCTGGTGCGTGGTTCCGGCCATCCTATGACGGGCGCGGCGCGCAGCGGGATCACCCGGTCAGCCGTCCACCAGGTTGTTCAGGGTGCCGGCCAGCAGGCCGCGCAGTTGCTGGAGCTGGGCGATCGAGCTGTCCACCTCGTGGATCTGGCCGCGGAGGCGTTCGCGGGCCGTCGGGCAGGACGTCAGCTCGCCGTCCGGGGTGAAGCAGGGCAGCACCTGGGCGACCGCCTGCAGGTTCAGGCCGATGTCGAGCAGCAGGCGGATCCGGCGGACCTCCTCGACGGCGCACTCGTCGAAGTCGCGGTAGCCGTTGTCGAGGCGGCGTGACGACAGCAGCGCCAGGCGGTCGTAGTGCCGCAGCGCCCGCGTGCTCACCCTGCTGAGGTGCGCCAACTGATTGATCAGCATGATCCACTCTTGACCTTGACACGGGTGTCAAACCTTAGCGTTCCACCTATGTCGATCGACGCAAAGGTAAATGTCTTCCATGGGCCGCAGGAGCCCCGCCAGCGGCTGATGGCGCTGTCCACTCTGATCAACACGGTCGGCATGGGGCTCTTCCTCTCCGCGGGCACCATCTTCCTGATCCGGTCGGCGGGGCTGAGCCCGGCCACCGCGGGGCTCGGACTCACCGTCGGCTCGCTGATCGGGTTCGGCGCCGGCGTGGTCGCCGGCGACCTGGCCGACCGGCGCGGCGCCCGGAACGTGGTGGTCGCGTCCATGCTCGTCGAAGCGGTGGCCAGCGTCGGGCTGCTGCTGGTGCACGACCTGTGGACGCTGATCGTGGTGGCGGCGGTCGCGGCAGTCGGCCGGGCCGGCTCGGGGAGTGCCCGCGGGGCGATGATCGGGGTGCTGGCCGAGCCGGGCAAGGGTGCGGCGCTGCGGACCTACCTGCGGGCGGTCACCAACGTGGGGCTGGCGGTGGGCATGCTCGGGTCCGCCGTGGTGCTGGCCGTGGATAGCCGCCCGGCCTACGTGCTCCTGGTGCTCACCGACGCGGTGACCTTCCTGCTGGCCGCAGCGGTGCTGGCACGGTTGCCACACCTCGCAGCGACCCGGACCGCCGCGCCCGAACCGGCCGCAGGGACCCGGACCGCCGGGGCCGAGCCGGCCGCGGACGGGGTCGATAGCGGCGGGCCGGCGGACGGGGCCGCGAGCGGCGGGCCGGCGGACGGGGCCGTGAGCGGCGGACCGGCGCCGGATCAGCGGCGCTGGGTGGCGCTCCGCGACCGGCGCTACCTCGCGTTCACCGCGGCGTCGTCGATCGCGAGCCTGCAGGGTTGGGTGCTGGTCCAGGCGCTTCCGGTGTGGATCGTGCTGCGGACGGCGGCGCCGCGCTCGATGGCGGCGGTGGTGCTCTTCGTCGCCGCGGTCACCGTGGCGGTCACCCAGATCCCGGCGACGCGGTCCATCGACGGCCCGCGGTCGGCGGCGCGGCTGCTGGCCCGCTCCGGCCCGCTCTTCCTGGTCGCCTGGGTACTGATGGCGCTCGCCTCCGGGCCGTCGGTGTGGGTCACCGTCGTGCTGCTGCTGGTCGCGGTGCTGGTGCACTCGCTGGCCGAGGTCTGGCAGGAGGCCGGGACGTTCGAGTTGTCCTTCGCGTTCGCCCGGCCGGAGGCGCAGGGCCAGTACCAGGGGGTGATCGGACTCGGCCACGGGTTCGTCGAGGCGGTGGCCCCGGCCATCGTCATCACGCTCTGCATCAACACCGGGAAGATCGGCTGGGTCGCCCTGGCGGTGATCGTGATGGTGGCCGGCTTCCTGTGCGCCCTGATCGAGCGGCGCTGGTCCGGCGACCGGCGTGCGATCACTGACCATGGGGTGCCAGCCGGCCGGTGAGTCCTCGACCGCGCAGCGCGCTCGCTGTCGTCACCAGCGCGGCGGTGACCGCGACCGCCGCGCAGGCCGCCAGGGTGAGGCCGAGGGCCGGCCAGGGCAGGCTGATCGCCGCCGGGGCCGACAGGACGGCCAGCGCGGCTCCGATGCCGAGCAGGTTCAGCACCGTCACGCCGAGGCCCAGGACCGCGCCCGTCACCGCGACGGTCAGCGCCTCGGCGAGCACCAGCAGCAGCACCTGCCGCCGGGTGGCACCGGCCAGCCGGAGCACGGCGAAGTCCCGGACCTGGTCCGACGTCGCCATCACCATGGTGTTGGCCACCGCGATCCCGGTGTAGACCAGCGCGATGCCCAGCACCACGAGAAAACCCAGCCGGGTCTGGCGGCTGCCGGTGGGGAGCTGCTCCGCAAGCCACTGATCACGGGTCTGCACCCGCAGGCCGACCGGCTCCAGCCGGGCGCGGACCGCGGTCTCGCCCGCCTGCCGGTCGGCGCCGGGCTGCCAGGACACGTCGAGCCGGTCCAGGTCGGCGCCGCCGGCGTTGTGCGCGGTCAGGTAGACGCCGTTGCTGCCGGTGCCTGTGGCCAGCACCGCCACGACGCGCAGCGAACGCGGGGCGCCGTCGCCGAGCCACACGTCGACCCGTTCGCCGACGGTGTGCTCGGCCCACTCCTCGTTGACCACGATGCCGTCGTCGTCGAGGTCGCCGAGCCGGCCGGCCAGCACCGGCAGGTGACGGGCCGCGGTCAGCAAGCGCGGGTCCACGGCGTGTGCCTCCGAGCGGATCAGGGCGGTGCCCTCCTCCAGCGTGTAGACGGCGGTGGTGGCGCTGGTCAGCACGCGCGCACCCGGGACGGCGCGGACCGCGGCCACGGTCCGGTCGTCGAGCAGCGGACCCAGGTCGTCGTCCTGGACGATCAGGTCGGCGGTGGTCTGCTCACGCGTCTCGGCCGCCTTGGCCCCGCTGATCGTCGCCGTCGCGCCGAGCAGGGAACCGGCCAGCGCCACGGTCACCAGGACCGGCGCCGCGACGGCCGCGGTACGCCGGATCGCGCCACTGGCGTTCTCCCGCATCAGCATGCCGGTGGCGCCCGGCAACTGGGCCGGCAGCCAGGCGATCAGCCGGGTCAGCGCACCGATCAGGGCCGGCGCCAGCAGGGCGGCCGCGGCGATCAGCAGCATCGGCTGAGTGGTGTACGTCTTGCGGTGCAACGCGTCACCCGGATCGCTCAGCAGCCGCCAGCACAGCAGACCCAGCCCGGTCGCCAGCAGTCCGAAACCGAACACCCAGCGGGGCACCGTCATGGTCTTCGTGTCGACGGACGCCTCGCGCAGCGCCTCGACCGGGCGGATCCGGCCCACCCGCACCGTCGCCACGGCCACCCCGGTCAGCGCGACCAGCAGCCCGGTCCAGAACGCCACGTGAAAGGGCCACCGGTAGTCACCGACCGTGAACCACCCGGGCGCCAGACCGCCGTCGACCAGCACCCGGGCCAGCCACGGCGCGGCCCGGGCCCCGGCGACGCAACCGGCCGCCGACGCCAGCACGCCCACCACCGCGGCCTCGGCGACCATCGCCCGGCGGACCTGCCGGGGTGTGGCGCCCGCGGTGCGCAGCAGGCCGATCTCGCGGCGGCGCTGGGCGACGGCGAACGCGAACGTGGTGGCGACCACGAACACCGACACGAACGTGGTGACCCCGGCCGCCGTGCCGAGCAGCGCGTTCATCGCGACCAAGGCGTCGGCGTCCCGGTCCGGGTCGGTGTCGGCCAGCCGCCGGTCGTCACCGGTGAGCACCCGCAGACCGGGCGTGGCCGACACGACCTGTCGCACGGCGTCGGGCGCGGCCAGCACGACCAGGTTGTCGATCCGTGGGGCGATCCGCGCGGCGGTGGCGTCGGCGAAGAACACCGCCCGCTCATAGGGGACCGGGGCCAGTACACCGGACACCGTCCAGGTGCCGGGGCCGGCCGGGGTGCGCGCCGCAACCGACCGGCCGACCGCGGAAGGGTCCGCGACCAGGGCGATCTCGGTGGCCGAGCGCGGCTCCCGCCCCGCGACGAGGCGGTGCCCGCCATAACCGGCGACGGACCAGGGATGCCCGGTCAGGTCCGCGCCCGTGCCGGTGCTCGCGATGCGTACCGAAAATGATCTGTCGATGATGGTGGGACCGACTGCCGTGAGTTGCGCAACGACCGTGGGCGGCACCGCCTGGGGCCGCGCCAGCGTCTTGACCCGGTCGCCGGTGGCGGAGGGGATCCGCAGCTCGTCGGCGCCGCGGACCACGACCGGCGCGCCGGCCAGCCGCTCGGGACGCTGCCGCGGAGCATCAAGCGTGGAGGCCAGGCACAGGCCCATGGTGGTCATCAGGGTGACGCCGAGGCCGAGCGCGACGAACGTGCCGACCAGGGTCACCCAGCGGGCCCGCAGGCTGCTCAGCGTCATGATCAGCACGGCGTGGCCGCCATCCGGGTCATCCGGGCCGCGACGGTCTCGGCCGACGGTGCGTCCAGGACGCCGTGGAACCGGCCGTCGGCCAGGAAGACCACCCGGTCGGCGTGGGCCGCGGCGACCGGGTCGTGGGTGACCATCACGATGGTCTGGCCCTGGTCGTCGACCAGGTCGCGCAGCATCCGCAGCACCTCGCGGCCGGTTGTCGAGTCGAGCGCGCCGGTCGGCTCGTCGGCGAAGAGCACGTCGGGCCGGGTGATCAGCGCGCGGGCGATCGCGACCCGCTGCTGCTGGCCACCGGACAACTCGCCGGGCCGGTGGCGCGCGCGGTCGGCCAGCCCGACCCGGGCCAGCGCGTCGCGGACCTCGCCGCGGGCCGGACGGCGCCCGGCCAGCCGCAGCGGGAGTGCCACATTCTGCTCGGCGGTCAGGGTGGGCAGCAGGTTGAACGCCTGGAAGACGAAGCCGATCCGATGCCGGCGCAGCAGGGTCAGCCGGTTCTCGCTGAGCGTGGTCAGGTCGATGTCGCCCAGCAGGACCGCGCCGGAGGTCGGCCGGTCGAGGCCGGCGGCGCAATGCAACAGCGTCGACTTGCCGGACCCGGACGGCCCCATGACCGCGGTGAACGTGCCCACGGCGAAGGACAGGGTGAGGTCGTGCAGTGCGGTCACCGTCGCGTCGCCCGACCCGAAGGTCCGGACGACCCGGTGCAGCCGAATCGCGTCACGGGTCATGGGTCAACCCTGCCGGGCCGGCGAGCGCCGCACATCATCGCCAGATGGAGTCTTCGAGGTAGTGCCAGGTATACCGTCGCCCGGGTCCCCTACGGTAGGCCGGGTGGATCCACGCACCGTGTGGCAGGCCCTCGCCCGGCCCGGTTTCGTGGTGTCCTGGTGGCCGTTGCGCGCGACCGCGTACCTGCTCGGGAACGCCGTCGCCGGCCTGGTGGCGCTGGTGGTCGCGGTGGTGCTGTTCGTCGCCGGGGGACTGCTCGCGGTGGTCGTGGCCGGGATACCCCTGCTCGCCGGGCTCGCCCTGATCGGGTTGCCCGCCGCCGGGTTCGAGCGCCGGTTGCGGCGGTTGATCGACAAAAACCCCATGGTGTACGGCCATCGCACACCCCCGGGCACCGGCTTGGCCTCCTGGCTGCACACCCGGTACACCGAGGCGGGCACGTGGCGGGAACTCGGGTTCGTCACGCTGCTGATGACGGTGCTGTGGCCGGTCGACCTGCTCGCGGTGACCCTGGGCGTGACGGTGCCGCTCGGGCTGCTCGCCACGCCGGTGCTGTTCGCCACGCTCGGTGACTCCGTGCAGGTCAATGTGCTCAAGGCGTACCCGGTGACCTCCTGGACCGCAGCGGCCCTCGCCTCAGCCGTCGGTCTGATCGCCCTGATCGCCTGCTCCTACGGGATGGGCGTGCTCGCCGGCGCGCGGGCGGCCCTGGCCCGGACGATCCTCGCGCCGACCGGAACCGATCAGCAGATCGTGGAGTTGACCCGCTCCCGCGTCCGCCTCGTCGACGCGTTCGAGGCGGAGCGCCGCCGGATCGAACGGGACCTGCACGACGGCGCCCAGCAGCGTCTGGTCGCGCTCACCATGACGCTCGGTCTGGCCCGGCTCGACGCCGAGGGTGGCCCGCTCGCCGAGCCGCTGTCGCGCGCGCACCACGAGGCCGGGCTGGTGCTGGGGGAGTTGCGGGAGCTGATCGGGGGCATCCACCCGCCGGTGCTGACCGATTTCGGGCTGGCGGCTGCGGTGAGCGATCTGGCCGGCCGCTGCGTCGTACGCATGGACGTCGCCTTTTCCGTGCCGCACCGCTTTCCCGCAGCGGTCGAATCGGCCGTCTATTTTGTGGTCGCCGAAGCGCTCACGAATCTGGCCAAGCACTCCGGTGCCGGCCGGGGCGAGATAACCGGCGACTATGCCGGACAGACGCTGACCGTCGAGATTCGCGACGACGGTCGTGGTGGCGCCGACATCGAGGCGGGCACCGGCCTGATCGGACTGGCCGATCGGGTCTCCGTGGTCGGTGGCAGACTGTCGCTGTCGAGCCCGCCGGGCGGTCCGACCCGAGTGATCGTGGAGATTCCGTGCCAGGCGATTCCGGATTCCGCGTAGTTCTCGCCGAGGACAGCGTCCTGCTCCGCGACGGTCTGATCGGGCTGCTGGCCCGTTTCGGTCACGAGGTGGTGGCCGCGGTGTCCGACAGCAGCGGTCTGCGGGCGGCTGTCGCCGAGCACGATCCGGACGTGGTGGTGACCGATGTGCGGATGCCGCCCGGTTTCAAGGACGAGGGCCTGAAAGCCGCGGTGGAGTTGCGCCGGTTACGCCCCCGGCTGCCGATCGTGGTGCTCAGCCAGTACGTCGAGACGCGCTACGCCACCGAACTGCTGAACGTCGGGGACGGCACGCACGTCGGCTACCTGCTGAAGGACCGGATCGGTCACGTCGGCGAGTTCATCGACGCGCTGCGTCGGGTGGTGGACGGCGGCACGGTCGTCGACCCCGAGGTGATCCAGCAGATGCTCCGGCGGCGCAGGGATCCGCTCGAGGCGCTGACCGCGCGGGAGCGGGAGGTGCTGGGCCTGATGGCGGAGGGCCGATCGAACGCGGCCATCGGCGCGGAGCTGAGCATCGTGGAGGCTTCAGTGGCGAAGCACATCCGCAGCGTCCTGCAGAAACTGGGCCTGCCACAGACCGAGGAAACCCACCGGCGAGTGCTCGCCGTCCTGACCTTTCTCAGGTCATAGACGCACTGTCCGCTTGCGCACCGGCCGGGCTGCTAGAACTGGCTGATGTCCACCACCATGACCGTCGAGGTCATCGCCGCCGTCCGCGCGCAGTTCGGCCCGGATTTCGTCACGGCCCGGCTCGCCGCCGAACAGAACGTGCGCACATTTCTCGACACCCATCTCGGGGTGATGGACGCCGGGCGGATCGTCGCCCTCGGCCGGTTGATCAACCAGCACGGCATGCTCGGCCGGGAACGGTACGACCGGTTCACGCCGGGCTTCACCGGCGCGATCATGAGCAAACTCGGCAGTGACCCGGACACCTTCAACCAGAAGGTGACCCGGCTGTGGCGTGACCCCGTTCCCGACGCGCTGGCGACGCTCGGAGAGATCTACGCCGACCGGCCGAGCTTCGCGCACGCCGGCTCGTCACTTCCCAGCTTCCTGCTCTATCTGCGCGACCCCGACCGGTTCGGCATCTGCGTCAACGCCACGATGCTCGGCCTGGCCCACGAGACCGGCGCCGTCTATCACGCCAGGAGCGGCGCGGCGTACGAGAAGTTCTGCGCCGACCTGGTCACCTGGCGGCAGCAATACCAGGTGACGCCGCAGGAGGCCGATGCGATCCTGACCGCCGTGATGCGCGCGAACCAGCCGTCCGCGAAGCCGGAACTGCCGCCGACAGTCGGGGTGGAAGAGGTCGCGGAGGGCTGCTTCATCGAGGTGGAACAGGTGGATCAGTGGGTGAAAGCGCTCACTACCGGCATGCGGCAGGGCGTCTTTCACGGGCCGCCCGGCACCGGGAAGACCCACGTCGCCCGGCTGCTCGCCCGGCACCTGGCCACCTCACCCGCGCACATCGAGCTCACCCAGTTCCACCCGGCGTACTCATACGAGGACTTCATCGAAGGGCTGCGGCCGGAGGCCGGCGAGGGCGGGCTGCGCTACGAGGTGCGGCCCGGGATCTTCACCCGGCTCTGTGAGCGGGCCAGACGGGCGCCGGGCGAGAACTTCGTCATGATCGTCGACGAGATGAACCGGGCCGATCTCGCGGCTGTCCTAGGCGAACTGCTCTACCTGCTGGAATACCGTGGCGAGGAGGTGACCCTGCCGTATTCGCAGCGGCGGTTCTCGGTGCCGCCGAACGTGTTCCTGCTCGGCACGATGAACACCGCCGACCGTAGTCTCGCCGTGCTCGACTTCGCCCTGCGGCGGCGGTTCAACGCGTTCCCGCTGCCGCCCGACGCGGCCGTGCTCGAGCGCTGGACCCGGGGCCGGCCGGACGGCAACGCCGAACTCGCCACGGGGGTGTTCCGGCTGATCCGCGACCGGGTCGGGCCCGAGGCGCCGGTCAGCCCGGGGCACTCCTACTGGATGACGGAGGCCCTGGACGCGGCCACCGCCGAGCGGATCTGGGACTACCAGTTGCGCCCGTACCTGGCCGAATACTGGTTCGAGCGGCCGTCCGAACTGGACCGGCTGGACGCCGACGTGCGTACCCTGATCGCGGAGTTCGCCTGAGATGCTGCGGCTCGTCGAATACCGGACGCGGACGGTGGACCTCACCCCGGCCGAAGCCGCCGAGTTGGCCGGGCTGACCGTCGGGAACCGGACCGGCAACGGACGGCCCCGGGTGATCGAGCGGCTGATGCCGACCGCGACGCCCGGCGCCTACGACCTTCAGCCCGGTGCCTACGTCGGCAGGTTCCAGCTGTTCAGCGGCCGGGTGGTCGAGGTGGCCGGCCGATTCCCGTTCCAGAACCTGGCGACGCTGCTCGGGCTGGGGCGCAACGCCAAGCTGCTCGAGGACGCCGCGACGGCGGGCAGCGAGGGGCACGGACTCGTCGATCTGATCGCGCTCGCGTTCGTCCGGGAGGCCGAACGAGTCGCCGGCCATGGGCTGATCAAGGCGTATCAGCGGCGCTCCTTCACCCGGGCGCCCTACCCCGGCGTACCCTCGGCGGTTTTGCATCTGAAAATGCACGCCGGGCGCCCGGACCGCCTGGCGACCACCGCGAACCGGCTCACCCCGGACGTGCCGCTGAATCAGCTGGTCGCGGCCGCACACCGCCGGTTGAGCGCGCTGGCCTATCCGGACGCGCGCCTCGGCACGCGGGTGCGGGCGCTGGACCCGGTATTCCGTGGCATCACCAGCCCGGTCGGCCGCCCGGCCGCGATCGGACCGGTTCCGGCGCGCTATCAGGAGATCGAGCGACTGGCCCGGCTGCTCCTGGACGACCGCAGCACGCTGCCCACCGGCGCGGGGGTGGCCGGGGTGAGCGTGCTGTTCGACATGACCCGGGTCTGGGAGGACTACGTCGGCGGGTGGCTGCGTCGACGGTCGCCGGGTGTCACCGTGGTCGCACAGCAGCCGATCCCGCTCACCGACACCGGACCGCGCCGCACCGGCGCCGCCGATTTCGTGCTGTGGCAGGGTGGCAAACCCCTTGCGGTGTACGACGCCAAGTACCGGCCGTGGCGCTCCTCGCCGAGCACCGACGAGATCTATCAGCTCTTCACGTACGCCCAGCGGCTCGGCGTCCACACCGCGGCTCTGGTGTATCCGGCGGCCGAGAGTCAGCACACGGTGACGACGGTCGGCCCGGTGACCATCGAGTGCTGGGCGGTCCCGATCGAGGAGGTGCCATCGCCGTGATCGCGCTTTTACCGTACGTTCGGTAATCTGGGGGGATGGGACGCGCGCCGAGTATTGACGATGAGGCACTGCTGAAGCACCTGACCGAGGTTTTCCGGCACTCGGGTTATGAGGGTGCCTCGTTGACGGCGCTGTCGTCGGCATCCGGGCTGCACCGGGCGAGCCTGTACCACCGGTTTCCCACCGGGAAGCCAGGGATGGCCGCGGCGGTGCTCGCGTCGGTGGAGCGGTCGTTCGGGGACATCCTCGCGCCGTTGACCTCCGAGCCCGACCCGTCGGCCGCTGTCGCGGAGATGGCTCGCCGGGTCGGTGTGTTCTATGCCGACGGCCGGCTCGCCTGCGTGCTGGACACCATGACGCTCCGCGGCGCGCCGGACGAGATCCGCGCGGCGGCGGCCGGGCTCGCGGCCGGGTGGCTGACCGCGATGACCGATGTCGCCCAGCGGGCCGGCGCCTCTGCGGAGGAGGCCGGGCGCCGGGCCCGGGCCGCGCTGGTGCGGATCGAGGGAGCGTTGATCGTGGCGCGGGTCCTGGACGATCCTTCGGAGTTCCAGCTCGCCCTGGCCGAGTTGCCCCAGACCCTGGTCGCTGACTGACCGAGCTGGCCCCGAGAGGTGTCTCCAGCCTGTCGAGGCACCCCTGCCCACCAGCCGCCCGCCCTCGGCTGGTGGTGAGGGTTGTCTCCGGGGTGTCGAGGCACCCCTGGGTGCCAGCCGGCCGGCTTCGACTGGTGGTGAGGCATGCCTGAGCGCCAGCCGCGCGGGCTCGGCTGGTGGTGGGGGGTGTGTCCGGGTTGTTGAGGCACACCTGAGCGCCAGCCGTGCGGGCTCGGCTGGTGGTGAGGGTTGTCTCCGGGCTGTTGAGGCACCCCTGGGTGCCAGCCGGTGGATCTGGTGTGGAGGTCGGCGGGGGTGTCGCCTGTCTGCGGCACTGCGTGCTCGCTAGGTGATCACTTGCCGTTCGGCGGTCGGGTGTGCGAGTGCGGTGGGGCGGTGCGTGCACGCAATGCTGGACCGCGGCCTGCCGCCGCCCCTCTGTGGGCGGCAGCGGCACGCATACCCTGATCGCGGACAGTTGCCGCCCCCGCAGCCGCCCGATCGCGGACGCACACCGCCCCGTCGGCGCTGTTTGCGAACCTGCACCGCCCCGTCAGTGCTGTTGGCGAAACGGCACCGCCCTTCCTGGGCTGATTGCGGACTCGCGCCGCCCCGTCGGCACTGGTTGCGGACCGTTACCGCCGCGGTCGGGACTGTACAAATAACGGTGTAACTCCGGCAAAGGAGACACCGCGATGACGATGGCAGCAGTAGTGACGGGCGAGCCCGCACCAGACAGTGGCGCGGAGCTGGCCGCGCTGGTCGATGACCAGCTGATCGCCCGGCTCGCCGGGCAGGCCCGCGCTCAGGGCGTGAGCCTGATCGGGGAGGGCGGTCTGCTGCAGCAGCTGACCAAGCGGGTCCTGGAGGCCGCGCTGGACGGTGAGATGGACGCGCATCTGGGTTACGACAAGCACGAGCGCGGCGGTGCCGTGGGTGGTAACGCCCGCAACGGCCGCCGGTCGAAGACGGTGCTGACCGAGGCCGGTCCGGTGCAGCTGGACGTGCCCCGCGACCGCGATGCGTCGTTCGCGCCGCGGATTGTGGCCAAACGGCAGCGCCGGCTGTCCGGGATCGACGATCTGGTGATCTCGCTGACCGCGAAAGGACTGACGACCGGGGAGGTCGCCGCGCACCTGGCCGAGGTGTACGACGCGGACGTGTCGAAGGAGACCATCTCCACGATCACCGACCGGGTCCTCGACACGATGAGCGAGTGGCAGAACCGGCCTCTGGACCGCGTGTATCCAGTGGTGTTCATCGATGCTATCAACGTGAAGATCCGCGACGGGCAGGTCGCGAACCGGCCGATCTACGTCGCCCTGGCGGTCACCGTCGAGGGTCGCCGCGACATCCTGGGCATGTGGGCCGGCGAACACGGCGACGGCGAAGGCGCCAAGTACTGGCTGCGGGTGCTCACCGAGATCCGTAACCGCGGCACCCAGGACGTGTGCATCGCGGTCTGTGACGGCCTCAAAGGACTGCCCGACGCCGTCGCGACCGTGTGGCCCAAGACCGTGGTGCAGACGTGCATCGTGCACCTTTTGCGGAACTCGTTCAAATACGCCTCCCGCAAGGACTGGGCCGCGATCGCCCGTGACCTCAAACCCGTCTACACCGCAGCGACCGAGCAGGCCGCCCTCGACCGGTTCGCCGAGTTCGCGACGACCTGGGAGAAGAAGTACCCGGCGATCATCCGGCTATGGACCAGCGCGTGGGCTGAAATGGTGCCGTTCCTCGCGTTCCACCCCGAGATCCGCACCATCATCTGCACCACCAACGCGATCGAGAGCCTCAACGCGAGGTTCCGCCGCGCCGTGAACGCCCGCGGCCACTTCCCGAACGAGCAAGCCGCGATGAAGGTCCTCTACCTCACCGTCATGGGCCTCGACCCGACCGGGAAAGGCCAGAAACGCTGGTCCAACCGCTGGAAAGCCGCCCTCAACGCCTTCGAGATCACCTTCGACGGCAGGCTCTCCGCCCTACGCGCATAGATCTGCATCACCACGACAACGAAGACACGAACAACATTCCCACCGTTAAGTTGACAGTCCCCCGCGGTCGCTGTTTGCGAGCACAAAGCGCCCGGAGCCGACCGACAGCGCCCCCTTGGCGGCGATGATTGCGAGCTCGCACCGCCCCTTTGATGCCGAGCGAGGTCTTCTGCCGCCCTTCGAGCGCTGGCGGAGCTGCGCTGGCGGAGCTGCGCTGGCGGAGCTGCGCCGGATGAGGTGCTGTAAGAGGTGCGCTGGAAGAGGTGCGCTGGATAGAGGGGCGCTGGGAGAGCTGCTGGGGAGGTGGTTCAGTGGCTGTCGGCGTTCAAGGTGGCTGCGATTTCGGGGCGGTGGTGGGCCAGGCGGCTGGTTCGGTTGATGGTCAGCAGTGCGACCGGGGCGCCGCCGCGGGTATATCGGATCACCAGGCGGCGGGCGGTGGCGTCGCTCTCCACGACCGTGCGGGTGTCGGCGAGGCCGGGTAGCCCGATGACGCGGAGTTTCAGGTCGTGCACGTCGGACCAGAAGCTGGGCAGCGCCCGGTACGGGAAAACCGGCCCGCCCAGCAGGGTTTCCGCGGCGGTGTCCGCCTGCCGGACGGCGTTGCTCCAGTGCGGTTCGGCCAGGAACGCTCCCGGCGTGACCGGATGCGGCCGCGTGCCCGCGTCGCCGACCACCACGATGTCCGTTTGCGGGATCCCGGCGCGGTCCGTCGCCCGCAGAAAGTGATCAGTCAGCAGCTCACCCGCCGGAGCGGCCGCGAGCCCGGCTGAACGAGCCCACTCGGTGTTCGGACGACCGCCGATGGCGATCACCACGGCGTCCGCGCCGACCGCCGGGACCTGCGGGTTGTCGGTGCGCACGGTGGTCCCGCCGCGCCGGGCCGCGCGCATCGAGGTGACAGCAGTGCCAGACATCAGGTGTACGCCGGAAAGCCGGTGTGCCCGCGCCACGAACGCACCGGCTTCCGGCCCGAGGCGGCGCAGCGGGGAACCGCCGCGGTCGATGAGCGTCGTCGACGCGCCGGTGGTCCGCGCGGCGGCGGCGACCTCGTTGGCCAGCACACCACCGCCGACGACGGCCATCCGCAGCCCGGGACGCCGCAGCAGTGCGGCGAGGCGCACGGAGTCCTCGAGACGGCGCACGGTGAACAGCCCCGGGTGCGGGACCGCGCCGGGATGGTCGCGGGCCCGGGCACCGGTGGCGATGACCAGCGCGTCGAACGGGACGAGGTCACCGCCGGCCAGGCGCAGCACCCGGCGTTCGCGGTCCAGCTCCACGACGCGCCGGCCGAGGAGCCATTCCACGGGTATGTCGGTGGCCAGCGTGGTCGCGCTCGCCGGGATGGCACCGGTGAGGAGCTGTTTGGACAGCGGCGGCCGATCGTACGGGAAATGGGTCTCCTCGCCGACAACGGTCAGGCGGCCGGCGAATCCCTTGGTGCGCAGGGCCTCGGCGGTGCGCAGCCCGCCGATCCCGGCCCCGGCCACGACGATCCGCGAGTCGGGCCCCCACCTCATGGCAGCCGGCTGATCGCGCGCAGCGGGCAGACCGCGATGGCCTTGAGCACCGCGGCTTCCTGGTCGCCGGACGGTGCCGGGTCGTAGACGAGGTATTCGTCGTCGTCGAAGGCGAACACCGCCGGGGCGGCGAACACGCACTGCCCGTGGTTGTCGCACACGGCTCGGTCCACGTTGATCTTCATGCTGGGGTCCTTCGGGATCACGCCGGGAACGACGGGGTGGGCGCCGGCAGCGGCGGGTTGAAACGCGACAGGGTGGGCGCCGACCAGTGCGCGGGCAGCGAGCGCGGCAGCAGGACGGCCTCGTCGAGCTCGAACTCGACCGCGCGCGGACCGGAATCGGTCACGCCGGTCCCGTCCGGCCAGCGCACGGTGGCGCGCCCGGTGAGCTGGAGCGTGGTGCCGGTCGCCCAGTCGACGAAGAGCAGGCCGGTGTGCGGGTTCTCGATGATGTTCCCGAGGGTCATCAGCATGCTGTTGCCGACGTAGTCGGGCCAGCGCAGCCGGGTCGGCGACAGCAGCTCGACGAACCCCGGATTGCCGCCGCGATGCGAGACGTCGGGGTCGCCGGTCCCGGACGCCGACGCGACGAAGAACGTGTCGGCGTGCGCGACGAGCCCGCTCATCTGTTCGGTCAGCGCGGGCACCCGCGTGGCGGGGCCGGGTTCGGCGGCCTCGTCCAGGCTGAGCACGGTGCGTTTCTGGATGTACTTCGGGCAGTTCGGGAAGCTCTGCTCGATCTCCAGCTCGAACCCGGCCGGGAACGGGGCGGACGTGCCGTTCATCCGCAGCCGGATCCGGGTCTCCAGATCGATGGCGAGCAGACCCAGCTTGCCGGCCCGCCGGGTCATCGGCTCGACCGGATCGGCGGCCGCCAGCCGGGCCAGGACCTGCACCGACACGTCGTCCGGAGCGGTGACGAAGCCGCGTGGCCCGACGAACAGCGAGGCCCAGAGCCGGCCGTCACCGGCCTGCGCCCCGACGGCCAGCATGCTCTGGTGGGCCAGGAAGTCGTCGGCGCCGTCCGGCAGCGCCGGCTGGACCAGCCGGGAGACGGCGGTGGCCTGCGCGGTCAGGCCGGCCCGGGCCTGTGCCTCGCGCTCGCCGCGGTGGAAGACCGACATGGGTTCCTCCTCGAAGTGTGGCCCCGGGCGCGCGCCCGGGGCCGGGACGACCTAGAAGGTCAGGACGCGGTAGCCCTGGTCGGTGAGCTCACGCAGGCTCGCGACGCCGGGCGTGCCCGGAGCCTGGTTGCTGCTGACGGTCTCGATGCCGGCGGCGGCCACCGAGTCCTGCGCGCCGAACGCGATCGAGCAGCCACCGGAGGCGACCACCGCGACCTTCTCGCGAACGGCCTGGTAGACGGCGTGCGCCGGGTGGGCGGTGTCCTGGAGCTGCTCCGGCCAGCGGGTGCCGGCGCCCTGGAAGAGCACGAGGGCTTCGCCGTGCTGGCCGTAGTCCCAGGCGGTGGCGAGGGCGTTGAGCACCCGGCCGACGGACTCCTCGGCGCCGGGGGCGGGGTCGGACAGGATGACGATCGCGGTCTTGGTCTCTGACATGCGTTTAAATTACCAAACGTTTGGAAAAAAACCAGGGTGCGCTGGCTCACCTGCGGTCCGGCGAGGCGTTCCGGTGCCGCCGATGGATCGCGGCTGCCCTTATCGTGGATCGATGGCGTCGATCAGGCAGGTTCAGGTGACCTTTGACTGCGCGGACCCGGAGCGGGTCGCGCGGTTCTGGTGTGAGGTCCTCGGGTACGTGGCGCCACCGCCACCGGACGGGTTCGCCAACTGGGACGACTACCACGGCTCGCTGCCGGCTGAGAAGCGGAACGCCTGGTTCGTGGCCTCGGATCCGACCGGGGCGGGGCCGCGGCTCTTCTTCCAGCGGGTGCCCGAGGGCAAGGTCGTCAAGAACCGGGTGCACCTCGACGTGCGGGCCGGGACCGGGCTTGTCGGTGACGAACGGCTGGCCGCGCTGCAGGCCGAGCGGAAGCGGCTGGAAGCGCTCGGCGCGACCTGCGTGCAGGTGCTGATCGCCGACGGGGAGAACGAGTCCTGCATCCCCATGCTGGACGTCGAGGGCAACGAGTTCTGCCTCGACTGAGGCCTGGACGGAGACCCAGGTCGAGGCCCGGACTGAGCGGCCACCCGACCGCAACCCCGCGCTACCCGGCGCACGGGGCGAGCTCTGGTCGACTGGCGGGGTGAACCTACTCACCGGCCGGCTCGTCCCCGCCGTCGTGGCCGTGCTCTACCTGGCCGTGCTCGGTCTGCGGCCGGGCGGCGACGCCGCGATGATCGTGTTCGGCGACCTGTCCCTGCTGGTGGCCCCGGTCTACGGCGCGGTCTGTGCCGGGCTCGCCGCCCGCCGCAACCGGGGGACCGGGCGCGGCGGATGGGCGCTGATCAGTGCCGGCACCGGGCTGTGGGCCGCCGGGCAGCTCGTCTGGTGCTGGTACGAGCTGATCGGGCACCGGCCGATGCCGTACCCGTCGCTGGCCGACATCGGGTACCTGAGCAGTCTGCCGTTCACCGCCGTCGGGCTGGCACTGCTCAGCGCGGCCCAGCAGGGGCGGCGGCGCATGCTGCTGGACGCCCTGATGATCAGTACGTCGGTGCTCGCGGTGAGCTGGTCGTTCGTCCTGGGCCCGATGGCGCGGGCGGACAATTCCACGCTGCTGGAGTGGGTCATCGGCGTGGCCTACCCGATCGGCGACATCGGGGTGATCACCATGGCGCTGCTGGTGCTCGGCCACGTCCGGCCGGCGCTGCGCGGCAGTGTGGCGTTGCTCGTCGCCGGAGCGGTGTCGCTGTCCCTCGCGCACGGCGTCTACGCGTTCCAGGTGCTGGCCGGCACGTACGTCGCCGGGACCTGGCTGGACTTCGGCTGGTTCGGCGGCTACCTGCTCATCGGGGTGGCCGCGACCTCCGCCTCGCACGGCACCGGACGGGAGCGCCGGTCCGGCCGACAGACCTGGCTGGCGCTGCCGTACGTCCCGCTCGCCGCCGCGCTGCTGACCGCGGTGTGGTCCACGGTCCGGACCGGGCAGCCCGGTACGTTCCTGTTCTGCCTGACCCTGGTGCTGGTCGTGCTGGTGGTGGTGCGTCAGCTGGTCAGCGCGGCCGACAACCGGGCGCTGACCGCGCAGCTCAACTACATGCTCGACGAGCTGCGCCGGCGCGAGGCGCAACTGGAGTTCCAGGCGTTCCACGACGGGCTGACCGGGCTGGCCAACCGGGCGCTGTTCACCGACCGGGCCGCGCAGGCGGTCGTCCAGCAGGACCACAACGGCGAGCCCCTCGCGGCGATCTTCGTCGACCTCGACGGCTTCAAACCGATCAACGACGTGTACGGCCACCACGCCGGCGACCTGCTGCTCGCCATGGTCGCCGACCGGCTCACCGCCTGCGTCCGGGACTCGGACACCGTGGCGCGGCTCGGCGGCGACGAGTTCGCGGTGCTCGTCGAACGGCTGCACGACACCGCCGACGCGACAGTGATCGCCGACCGGATCGTGGCGCGGCTGGCCGAGCCGTTCGAGCTGATGGAGCACACCGTACAGATCGGGGCCAGCGTCGGCGTGGCGGTCCGGGTCCGGGAGAACGGCGACGCGGCCGAGCTGCTGGGACGCGCCGACGCGGCGATGTACCGGGCGAAGCACGACGGGAAGGGCCGCCGGGTGACCGCCTGACGCTAGCTTGAGTTTTAACCGGTGCGGCGTGGCCGTGGGTTGTTCGGTTGGCCCGGGTTTTTGGTGTTGGTTGTGGGCTTTGTGCTGGTGACGATGTGGACGTCGTGGCGGATGGCGGGGTGTTGGTTGCGTTGTCCGGGTGGTCGTCCGGGTCCTGGTCGGGAGGGTTTCGGTGCGGTGGTGGGGCTGCCGGTTTTGCGGTGGATGTGCCGAAACCCCCGGCGGACGCGGGCGGGGCTGAGTCGTTCGGCGGGTGTGGGTCGTTCCCAGGGCCGGCGCAGGTCGGCGACAGCGCCGCGGGCGAGGCGGAGCTGGGTGTAGGCGGCCAGAACCAGCCAGGTCCAGCGGTCGGCGGCGGCGGGGTCGCGCAGTTTCGGGCTGGTCCAGCCGAGAGTCTGTTTGAGCATGCGGAAGGTGTGCTCGATGTCGAAGCGGCGTAGAAACGTTTGCCAGGCCAGATCAGTTTCGCTGTCGGTGGCTTCGGGATGTGACCACCAGAGCCAGACGGGTTTGGCGGCGGCGCCGGACGGGAGCCGGTCGACGGTCAGCAGGATCACGGTGCCTTCGATGATGGGCAGCGGGCCGTGTTCGCTGGTCCAGGCAGTGCGGTGGGTCAGCCGGGGGTGCAGGCGGTGCCAGGCTCGGGCGGTCGCGGTGCCGTAGAGGCGGGTGTCGGTGGTGGTGGCGGTGTCCGGGTTACCCCAGCTCGCCGGGTCGCCGAAGGCGAATTCGCCGCCGTGTCGTGGTGGGCGGCCGGTCGATGTCGGCAGTCGTGGTGGTGCGGGCCGGCGCAGGACGCGGTCGGATCGCATCCTGACCAGGACTTTCAGGGGTAGGTCGGTGAGCAGGAAGGCGAGGCGGGGGCCGTCGTAGCCGGCGTCGGCGACGATCCAGATGTCCGGGTCGCCGTTCTGCCATTGCCCGGCGGCGATGAGTCGTTCCACGACGTCGCGTAGCTGACGGGCGGTGACTGTCGCGGCGTCGTCGCCGGGAGCCAGTCGGCGGGCGGTCCATGAGCTGCGGCCTGTTTCCAGCGCGGTGACCAGGGAGTATGGCCAACCCGGGATCATGATGTGGGTGTCTTTGCCACGTCCGTAGGTGTGGCAGAGGACCCGTTGCGGCGACGTATGGGCCTCTGGCCGCAGCCAGCAGGTCACATCCACCGCGAGGACGATGCGGCCGTCCGCGGCCCGTGGCACCGGGATCGCCGCCAGGGCAGTCCGCAGCAGCTCGACGTCGATACGGCCGCGGTTCAGTGCCGCATACAGCGATCCGTGACCGCGCCGATGTTCGCCTGCCAGGGACAACTCCACCAACGATCGCATCGACGTATCGCCGCACAACAGCGCGTCCGCGAGCTCGAACAACGCGTCTGCCCGCGCGGTCAGACAGCGGTGGAACTCGCGCCGGAATCCGGCCAGTCGCCCGACCGCGCCGACCGGCGCGGCATCATGCACACTGATCACTCGACAGCCCTTGGTGTTGATCTTCTTCCCTAGACAAGAGGAATGATCGATCAAGGGCTGTCTCCATGATCAGCCAGGGTCGATGCCACCCGGCCAGACGTTAAAACTCAAGC
>NZ_BOMS01000192.1 GCF_016862315.1 Actinoplanes palleronii
CGGGTTCATCCTGATCGACGAGTCGACCAACCGTACGGTCGCCGCCGGAATGATCATCGAAGCCGCCTGAGCCGGTGCCGACCATCCTGGTTCCCGACGATCATGGTGTCGAGGTGCTCGCCGGGGTGCCGGCGGTCACCGCGTTGCGCTACACCGCGGGCGAGGTGCCCGCGGGCGGTGACACGGCGGAGGTGCTCGTGGTGCCGTTCGGGCCGGTCGAGCCGCTGATCGCGATGACCACGCGGTTGCCCCGGCTGCGGCTCGTGCAGACCCTGCACGCCGGGACCGAGAGCTGGCGCGGCCGGCTGCCACCGGGTGTGCTGTTGTCCAACGCGCGTGGTGCGCACGGTGCGGCCACCGCGGAGTGGGCGCTGGCCGGGCTCCTCGCCGTCTATCGCGGGCTGCCCGGCTTCATCGCGGATCAGGCCGCCGGGCAGTGGCGGTGGCGGACCACCGATTCGCTGCAGGGCAAGCGCATCCTGATCCTCGGGGCGGGGGACCTGGGCACCTGTCTACGCCAGCTGGTGGCACCGTTCGGGACTACGGTCACCATGGTCGCGCGCCGTCGGCGGTCCGGCGTACACCATCTGTCTGATCTTGCGGACCTGCTGCCGTGCCATGACGTGGTCGTGGTGATGCTGCCGCACAGCGAGGCGACGCATCACCTGGTCGACAAGGATTTTCTCGCCCGGATGCCGGACGGCGCGGTGCTGGTCAACGCCGCCCGCGGACCCCTGGTGGACACCGATGCGCTGGTGGCGGAGCTGCGGCGGCAGCGGATCCGGGCGGTGCTGGACGTGACCGACCCGGAGCCGCTGCCGGCGGGCCATCCGCTCTGGACGGCGCCCGGCGTGCTGATCACCCCGCACGTGGGTGGCAGCGTGCACGACTACCGGCTGCGGGCCTGGCGGGTGGTGGCCGGCCAGATCGCCCAGTTCGCGCGCGGCGACGTGCCGGACAACCTGGTGCGCGCCTCGCCCCCGATCGTCCCGTGATAGGTACCGGGGCTGTCCTCGACGGCGGTCAGTGCGGGAGGTCGCCACCGGCGAGAACGATGACGACGCCGGCCGCGGCGGCGGTCAGCAGGGTCAGGACCGGGCCGCGGCGCACGCCCAGCGCGAGAACGGCGGCGACGGCGAGGACGGCGTACTGCCACGGTTCGGTCAGGGCGCGGACCAACGGGACGGCGGAGCCGAGGATCGCCCCGATCGCGGCGGGGCCGGCGCCGTCGAGGAACGCCCGCACCCGCTGGTCACCGCGCAGCCGGTCGAAGTGGCCGGCGCCGAGCAGGATGAACGCGAAGGACGGGCTGAACGCGACAGCGGCGGCGAGCAGACCGCCACCGATGCCGGCGGCGGCATAGCCGACCACGGCGACCGTGTGCACGACCGGCCCGGGAGTGATCTGGCCGAGCGCGACCGCGTTGAGGAACTGGGCGGGGCTCATCCAGTGGTGTTGCCCGACCGCGTCGGCCTGCATGAGCGGGATGATGACGAACCCGCCGCCGTAGGAGAGCGCGCCGACCTTCAAGGCCGTCCAAGCCAGCGGGAGCAGCACGCCGCCGCCGAGCCCGGCCACGGCGAGCAGCGGAACGGCGGGCGTGGGCGGCCGGGTCCGGCCGGGCAGCCGCCGGCCCAGGACCTCGCTGACGCCGCACGCGACGAGCAGCAGGACCAGCCACGGCCCGATGGTCGCCGCGGCGATCGCGCCGAGCAGCAGGTAGGTCGCCCACCGCAGCCGGCTGCCCTGCTGGCGTGCCCGGTTCAGCCCGGCGGGGATCAGGCTGGTGCCGGCCTGCACCGCGATCGCGGCGACCGCCGCGCCCGCGCCCGCCCCGGCGGCCTTGACCCAGGTCGGAGGGTCGCCGAGAAACAGCGCCGCGAGAGCGAGGATCGCGATCAGCCCGGGCAGGATGAACGCGGCGCCACCGGCCAGCGCGCCCACCCGGCCGCGGACCCGCCCGGCACAGAAGATCGCCAGCTGGGTGGAGGCCGGGCCGGGCAACAGGTTGCAGGCGGCGATGGCGTCCTCGAACTCCTGCGCGTCGAGCCACTTCCGGTCGTCGACGCAGAGTTTGCGCAGCAGGGCGATGTGCGCGGGCGGCCCGCCGAAGCCGATGCAGCCGATGCGGCCCCATTCCTTCAGGACGGTCGCGAGATCGGCGCGGTGCCGGGTGGCGGGCAGGTCAGCCATGAGCGGGCTCGAAGAGCTCCACGGGGTTGCCGGCCGGGTCGTCCAAGACGATCTGCCGCCCGCCCGGGCCGGTGATGACGTCACTGCGGAAAACCACCCCAGCCGTGCGCAGCCGGGCCACCTCGGTGTCGATGTCGCTGACGATCAGATGGATGCGGTTCCAGCCGCCGGGCTGCGGCCGGCGTCCGTCGGGCATGGCGCGCCCGGCGGAGCTGTCCGGGCCGGACAGCAGCAGTCGCAGGTGACCGCGCCGGACGTCGGCGAACGCCGGCAGGAACGTGGTGATCGAGGTGAAGCCGAGGTGGCCGGTGTAGAAGCCGAGCGCAGCGGCTACGTCGTCGACGAGATAGCGCACGCTGACGGTGCTGTCCTCGATGGTGGTCATGATGCCTCCTTCGGTCGGTCGGTGAGGGTGTGCAGCAGGAAGCCGATGCGCTGGGTGAGCTCGTCGGCGGTCCGTTCGAACGCGGGCGGGCCGTCCGGGCCGGCGGCCGGGTCCGCGATGCTCCAGTGCACCGGTCGTGGATGGCCGGGAAAGCCGGGGCAGACCTCCTTGACCCGGTCGCACAGGGTGATCACGTAGTCGAAGTGCTGACCGGTGAACTCGCCCAGGTGCTTGGGTCTGGCGCCGGCCAGGTCGATCCCGCGCGCCGCCATGGTGCTCACCGCGCTCGGATGAACCGGCTTCGGCGCGCTGCCGGCGCTGAACGCGTGCACGGCCCCGGCGCTGCGGTGGCGTAGCAGCGCCTCGGCCATCTGCGAGCGTGAGCTGTTGCCCGTGCACAGGAACAACACCCGTCCGGTCACCGCGAGCACGGGTGCGGGCCGGGTGAGGCGCAGGCCCGGGTGCAGCGCGGCACCGGTTCCGGACAGCAGGTCCCCGCAGCGCTCCAGGTCGAGCGAGTAGTAGGTGTCGCGGCCGTCAGCGCTGCTGCGCCGCGCGGTCACCAACGCCGCCATGCGCAGCTTGCCCAGGTGATACGAGACGAGATTCTGTGGCTGGCCGAGCACCGCGGTCAGCTCGTGCACGGCGCGATCGCTGCGGGCCAGCTCGCTGAGCAACCGCCACCGCACCGGGTGCCCGGCGGCGGCCACGAACCCGGGCACCGCGACGGTGCCGGGCATCTCTGTCGTCACGCCCGCAGATTACATCAAACTGATTTGATGCAATAGGCGCGCTGGTATCGGGCATGATCGGGTATGCGCTCGGGCCACTGGCACCTCACCGCGGACGTCGAGGACTTCCTCGCCCGGGCCGGAGCCTTCCTGCGCTCCCGTCCGGATGTGCACACCATGCCGCTGTCGGTGACCGCGAAACTGCGCACGCCCGGCGGCGGTTCCCCGGGCGCCGTCTTCGGGCTGCTGGAGCAGGCGGGGGAGGTCCGGGCCACCTGCTACCGCCTTCCGGCCGGTGGCCTGAGCGTCACCGCCCTGACGCCCGAGCAAGCCGACACCCTGGCCGCCCACCTGGCCGCCCTCGGGCACGCGTTTCCCTCGGTCGGCGCGGAACGTGCCACCGCCGCGGCGTTCGCCGAGGCCTGGCAGCGGCACACCGGCGCGACGCCGGCGCTGCGGGTCCGGCGGTTGAGGTGAGCAGGGCCGCGCTCGCCGCGGGGGCGACCGACGTGGTGCTGTTCACCGACGCCGCCAATGCGACGAGCAACGCCCTCTATCGACGCCTCGGCTACGTCCCGGTCGGTGAGTGGGCCACCTACGGCTTCAGCCCTGCCGAGCCGGCGGCCGGGTAGGGCGCCGTCTACCGCGGTGACGGCGGGGCTCGGCGCACGGGCATCCCGCATCGAGGTGCGGCTGGTGGACGTCGCAGGATGGTCGGCGCGGACGTCCGCGGGGCGGGGCTGCCACGACGGGTTCCGCACCGGCGGCGCGACGGAGGCGTACAAAATAATGGTTTTGAAACGACCTGATCAGGGTGTTGTCCTGCAGGACGCCTATCAGCGGGCGCAGGAACTGCTCGACGAGACGGTGCGGCGGGACACCGGCGATGTGGTGATCGTGTCGTGCACGGAGTTCCCGAGTTCGTGGGTGTTCGGTTACCAGACGCGCCGGTTCATGCGCGGTGACGTCATGGCCTCGATGGTCGGGAATGGGCCGGTGGTCGTGCCGAAGTCGGGTGCGGAGCCGTACACGGGTGGGTCGGGCACGCCGATCGCCGAACAGGTGGGTGAGAACCCGGTCTAGCGGCCGGATGGATGTTGCCGCGCCTCTGCGGAGCGGGTCGTGGACAGGCGATGCGCCGCCCGGGTTGCCGCGGCGGCGCGATCGCCGGTGTGCTGGTTGACAGTTACATGGGTAGCGTAGTCCACTATTCGATAGAGCTTGACTCTATCCACTTGGCAGTAGGGGACAACGAAGCATGACGACCAGACCGTTTTTGATCGCGCTGTCGGCCACCGTTGCACTGGCCCTCGCCGGGTGCGGCGGCAGCGATGCGCCTGCTGAGACCGCCGATGGCGCGGCGCCGGTGAACGGCAAACCGGCCGCGGCGGCGGGTGGCTCCTACGCGGCGAAGGATGTCTGCGCCTACCTGAAGGGCGAGATCCCGGCGCTGAATAAGATCGGCAGCCCGGTCGGGCGGCACGCCAACCTGGCCGGGAACCTGGCCACCTTCTTCGAGTCCCACGGCAAGCCGGAGAGCGGGGCCGCGCTGGACGCGGCGACCAAGGCGGAGTGCCCGGCGGTGCGTACCGAAGTGCTGACCTTGATCGACGTGGACGGTTTCAACGCGTTCTAGTGCCGTCGGCACATCCGTGCGCCACCAGGTTTCAGGAGGGCTCGTGTCCACTGTCTGCACCACCTCATCGGCGCGAACACGACGGCCGTGGCTCCTTCCGGTCGCCGTGGCCGGACTGGTCCTGGCGGCTCTGGGCGGCTGCGGGCCGGCCAACGCCGGGTCCGATGCCGCCCCGCCGATCGCCGCCGTCACCAGCCAGGACGCTGCCGCCGCCGACCCGGCCGCCAGCGATGACCCCGAGGCCGCCGACGCACCCGAGGCCGCTGACGCACCCCAGGCCGATGCTCCGCAGACCGGCGATGCGCCGAAGGCCGGCGGGGGTGCTCCGGCCGGTGGAAAGCCGGCCGGCGGCACCACGCCCAGCAGCACGCCGGAGCCGAGCCTTCAGCCGACACCGGCCGCGACCAGGAAACGCACTCTGCCGCCCGGGGCGGTGGTGACCGTGCAGCCGCTCGTGCCGACCATCGCATACTTCCAGGTCGCGACGAAGCCCACCTGCCGGACCGTGAAGGACGGGGTGGTCCACGAGGGTACGCCGGTGGTCCTCGAGTGGAAGGTCACCGGCACTGACCGGGTGCAACTCAGTGTCGACGGCCCGGGCCTCTATGCCGAATACGGCCCGGCCGGATCGGATTCACTCTTCTTCCCCTGCGACTCCTCACACCGGTACACGTTGACGGCGATCGGCCTCGGTCGTAACAAGGACCGGACGTTGGTGGTCAGGGTCCCAGGAACTTGAGGACGGCGAGCACGCGACGGTGGTCGGTGCCGGTGGGTGGCAGGTCGAGTTTGGTGAGGATGCTGCTGACGTACTTCTCGACCGCGCTGTAGCTGACCTTCAGCGCGTCGACGATGCCGTTGTTGGAGCGGCCCTCGGCCATCAGCCGCAGCACCTCGAGCTCGCGCGGGGTGAGGCGGTCGAGAGGGTCGTGGCGGTGACGCACCATCAGCTGGGCGACCACCTCGGGGTCGAGCACGGTGCCGCCGACGGCCACCCGCCGCAGGGCGTCGAGGAAGTCGGACACGTGGGCGACCCGGTCCTTGAGCAGGTATCCGACGCCGCTGGCCCGGCCGAACAGCAGGTCGGTGGCGTAGCGCTCCTCGACGAACTGGGACAGCACCAGGACGGCGACCGACGGGAACTGGTGGCGGATCACGAGGGCGGCCCGGATGCCCTCGTCGGTGTGGGTGGGCGGCATCCGCACGTCGATGAGGGCCAGGTCGGGCCGGTGCGCGTCGACCGCGCGCAGCAGCTGCTCGGCGTCGGCCACCGCCTCGACGACGTCGAACCCGCCGTCGGCGAGCAGCCGGGTCAGGCCCGCGCGGAGCAGGACCGAGTCCTCGGCGATCACGATGCGCACGGCAGCTCCACGGTGATCCTCGTCGGCCCGCCGGCCGGGCTGTGCAGAGCGAACGTACCGTCGACCGACGCGGCGCGCTGCGCGAGGCCGTGCAGCCCGGTGCCGTCGCTGCCCGGCGGCCGATGGGTGCCGAGCGTCGCGCCGCCGCGGCCGTCGTCGGTGATGACGACGTGCAGCCGGTCGGCGACCCGCTCGACGGTGATCTCGGCCCGGTCGGCGCGGGCGTGTTTGGCGATGTTGGTGAGCGCCTCGGCGACGATGAAGTAGGCGATCGCCTCGATGACCGGCGAGCAGCGGGCCGGCACGGCGACGTTCAGCCGCACCGGCAGCGGCGCGCGGGCCACGATGCCGGACAGGGCCGCGTCCAGCCCGCGGTCGTTGAGCACGGCCGGGTGCAGGCCGCGGACGAACTCGCGCAGCTCGGCCAGGGCCTGGGTTGCCTCCTCGTGCGCGGCCTCGATGGCCTGCCGGGCGGGCTCCGGGGTGTCGGTCAGGTTGGCGCGGGCCATGCCCAGGTTCATCGCCAGCGAGACCAGCCGCTGCTGGGCGCCGTCGTGCAGGTCACGCTCGATCCGGCGGCGTTCGGCGTCGGTCGCGGCGACGATGTCGGCGCGGGTCCGGGACAACACATCTATGCGCACGGAAAGCTGCTCGCTGCGGCTCGGGCCGAGCAGTGACCGCGCCGCGGCTGTGTCGACCTGTGCCACCGCCCGGGCCACCCACGGCGCAGCCAGCAGCGTCGCCGGGATCAGCAGACCCAGCGCTGGGTTGATCTTCCCGAGGACGATGGCAGCGCCCAGCCCGACCCCGGCCAGCCAGCACGCCGCGGTGGCGGTGGCGCCGATGGTGCCGATGAACAGCGCCAGCACGTGATAGGCGAGCTGGCGCCACCTGCCCCGCGGTGGGGCCGGGAGGATCTCGACGCCGAGGAAGGCCCGGAACCGCCGGCGCTGCAGGGCGGTGAGGCGTGGCACGGCCGGCACCACGAGCACCGGGGCCAGCACGGTGAGCACGACGAACGTGGCGGTCAGCGCCCAGGCGTCAGGCGACGCGTAGATGAGGCTCCACACCGCGCAATATCCCAGCCCGATCGGCAGCCCGGCGGTGAGCGCGAAGCTCAGCACGCCGACCGGCAGCCCGGTGAGTGCGTGCACAGTGCGCTTGGTCGAGGTCACGTCATCAAGGTAGACACCGTCGCGGCGGCGGGCCACGAGGACGTCCTCCGCTTGTGGATGAGGAAAACCCCACCCCGGAGCGGCTGCCTGCCCCACCGACATCCGGGCCACTGCCGGGCAAGGTGATCGGCATGCGTAAACGATCCTTGCCGGTGAGCCGCCGTGAACTGCTGGCCGCCGCCCTGCTGACTTCCGGTCTCGGGCTGGTCGGCACGGCCGCGCCCGCCGCCGCCCGGCCCCGGGCCCTCAGCCGGTTCACCCTGCCCGCACCGACCGGCCCGGCCTGCCTCGGCACCGTCGCGCTTCACCTGGCCGACCCCACGCGCACCGACCCGTGGGTGCCGGCCCACCCGGCGCGCGAGCTCATGGTCCAGATCTGGTACCCGGCACGGGACACCCGCGCCTATCCGGCGGCACCGTGGCTGTCGGCGGGCGCGGTGCCGCACTTCGCCGACAGTTTCGGGTTGCCTGCCGACCTGGTGCGCGCCACCACCACGCACGCCCGGACCGGCGCACCGGTCGACCGGCGCGCCGGCGGCCACCCGGTCCTGCTCTACTCGCCGGGTCTCGGGGGCGACCGCGGCACCAGCACGGCTCTGGCCGAGGACCTGGCCGGTCACGGGTACGTCGTCGTCACCATCGACCACACCCACGACGCCAGCGAGGTGGAGTTCCCCGACGGGCGGGTGGAGGTCGCCGCCATCCCGGAGATCGACGACCAGGTCATCGGGCAGGTCGCCGCGGTCCGCGCGGCCGACACCCGGTTCGTCCTCGATCAGCTGGCCGCCATCAACGCCGGCACCCACCGGCTCACCGGCGGACTGCGTGGCGCCTTCGACCTGAGCCGGGTCGGCATGTTCGGCCACTCCCTGGGCGGCAGCACCACCGCGGCCGTGATGCACGACGACCCGCGGGTCAGGGCCGGCGTCAACCTGGACGGCACCCTGGTCGGCGCCGCCGCCGTCGCGGGCTCCGGGCGGCCGTTCCTGCTGCTGAGCAGCGATCACGGTCCCGGCGCCGAGGACCCCACCTGGGACACGTTCTGGGCGAACCAGCGAGGCTGGAAACGCGAGCTGTCCCTGAGCGGCGCGGCCCACGGCTCGTTCAACGACGGTGTGGTGTTCTATCCGCAGGCCGCTCCGATCATCGGGCTGACACCCGAGCAACTGGCGGAGCTGGTCGGGACGCTGGAGCCGCAGCGGTCGGTCGGTATTCAGCGGGCGTATCTGCGGGCCTTCTTCGACCAGCACCTGCGGGGCGGGGACGGCCGGCTGCTGCGGGCGGCGGACTCCCGCTACCCCGAGATGCGGTTCGTTCGATAAATAGGTCGCGGACGTTTCCAAGATCCTTCTAGGATCGGCGACGCGGTGGGCGGCTCCCTACGGTGCTTCCTTCTCTCCCCACTTTCGAATGTTTAGCGTCGTTTCTCTCCGCCCACCGCCTTTTCGGGAGGATCACTTTTGGATCAGTTGGCCACCGTCGTACTGCGGCGTACCGGGCGGGTCACCGTCATCGGCACGGGGCAGGCACCTGAGGACGGGGCCGAGTGGTCGGTCGCCCTCGAAGCCGATCTCGCCGCGCGCGGCTGGCTGATGCACGACGAGCTGCGCAAGGCCACCGCGCGGCTGCCGGTGACGGTGCGGGTGCGATGGGCCGACTGGCTGCTCGCGGTGCTCGACGAGGACACCGGCGCGGATCGCCCGCTGGTCCCGCTCTATCGATCGTTTCCGGACACGCCCCGTGATCCGGCGGCGGTGTTCGTGCGGCGGCTGCTCACCCACCTGTTCGCGGTCCCGGGAGCGCCGTGCGTGCTGTGCGGGCGCGACGAGATCGGGTCGCCGCTGGACCCGTGCGGGCATCCGGTCTGCCCGGCCTGCTTCCCCGCGGAGCAGGTCAGTGGCTGTCCGATCTGCGGGCGGCGGCTGACCTCGGGGAACTCCTACCTGACGCCGGTCGCGCCGCCGCCGACGTCGCGGCCGGGGAATCCGCTGGACGAGGAGCTGCCGCCGATCCGGGTCGCCGGTCTGGAGACTGATCCGTACGCGGCCGCGGTCGAGCTCCGGGACCAGCTGATCGCCCGGCCGGGCGCGTTGAACGACCGTGACCGTGCCGACCTGAGAGCCCTGATCGCGGTCACCGTGCCGGGGCGGCTCGACTGGCTGCCCGAGGTCGTACCCGGCCGGGAGACGCATGCGCTGGTCCTCGCGTGGGCGCTGCGGGAGTCACCGCAGGTCGTCGCGACCGTCGCGGCGCGCTGGGACACGGTCACCGATGTGGCCCGGACACTGTGGGCCTACTCCGACGGCGATCCCGGGCTGGTGGAGCTGACGTCGCGGGTGCGGGCACTGCCCCGGGCGTTGCGGCGGGCCGTGCTGGCTCATCTGGACTCCCGCGGGGCGGTCAACGCGGCCGAGGACATGCTGCGCCATGCGACGGTGTGGAAGCGGCTGGGGGAGCGGCTTCATCCGTACGAAAAAATGCGGAACCATCCAGCGGCCGCTGTCGCGTTCGCGGCCCTGCGTGGCACCCGCGCCGCGCGATCCGGTGCCCTCGGCCGGGCCATCGTGGAGCAGGCCGGTGACCAGCTCGACGTCTCCGCCCACGCGGACGGCACCGTCTCGGTCCGGCTGCGCAGTCACGCGTCACTGGTCGAGCAGGCCCTCGCCGGCGGTGACGTGCCGGCCGCCGCCCGGCTGCTCACCCGCCGCCCGGGCGACCTGTGGCGCCGTCTCGACCACCTGCTGCGCACGGCCGGAGACGCACCCGCCGCACTGGCCGCGGTCACCTCGGCATTGCACGAGACCGCACCCCGGGTGTCACCCGGCGTGCTCGCCGCCGCGGCCGCCCAGCTGTCGCACCGCGCTGCGACGGTGCGGGCCTCGCCGGCGGACGTGGCCGTCGTCAAGCGGTCCCGCGCCGGTGCGCTGGCCGCCCGCCGGGCCCGCGACCTGGCCGCCGTTCCGCTGGTGACCGGCCTCGACGACGTGCTGCGCGACGCCGCCCGACGGCACGGCGCGTTCTCGGCCGTTCCGGAGACCTCACTGTCCCCGGCCGTTGCCGACCTGTCCCCGGCCGTTGCTGACCTGTCCGCGGCTGTTGCCGAGCCGCCGGCCGCTCCGTCGGAGGGGCTGAGTCTTGTCGGTGGGCGGCCCGGTCCCGGCATGCCGCGGCGGGTCTTCTTCCCCCGCGGCGGCGTCGTCACCACCTGGACCGAGCCGGAGAACCGTGCCACCCTCCCCGCTCCGGTGACCGCGACGGTGCGGGCGATCGTCGATGGCGAGCTGACCGGGCGGGCCTCGGCGCTGCCGCGGTTCGACCTGGCGGTGCTCGACGGTGCGCTCGCCGACGTGCCGGCCCCGGTGCGGGAGCGGGCCGGGTCCGCGCAGCTCGCGGGGTGGCCACGGGGCAGCGTGCGAACCCTGCCGTCGGCCGGGATCCTGCGGCTCTTCCTGCACTGGGAGGAGCCCGAGAAGACCCGGGTCGACTTGGACCTGTCGTGCGCCTTCTTCGGCGCGGACTGGCGGCGGGCGGGGTACTGCGACTTCTCGCGCCTGCGGTTCGCCGGGGACGCCGCGATCCACTCCGGTGACCTGACGTCGGCCCCGGCACCCCTGGGCGCCACCGAATACCTCGACCTCGACATCGATCTGCTGGTCGCGGCGGGCGCCCGGTACGCCGTACCGATGATTTTCAGCTTCAACGCCGTGCCGTTCGAGGCCCTGACTTCGGCGATCGCCGGCCTGATGCTGCCGTTGCGGGGCGGCGAACAGTTCGACGCCGCTCGCGTCGCCCAGCGGTTCGACCTGCACGGCGACGCCCGGATGATGATGCCGTTCGTCGTCGACCTGGAACGCCGCCACCTGCTCTGGACCGATCTGACCCTACCCGCTTCGGCTGACTACTACGACGTCGGCCGCTTCGGTGACCAGCTCGCCCGGGCCGCGGCCGACCAGCAGGAACACTTCCTCGGCGGCCACCGTGCCACGGTGCTGGACGTGCTGGCCTGGCATGCCGCCGCCCGGGCCGATCGCATCCTGGTCACCCACGCCGACGGCACCTGCACCGAGGTCCCGGCGTCACCGGCCGCGATCCGCGCCGCCGCGGCCCGGCCCAGTGGTGACGGTCCGCTCGAGGCCGGTCCCGGGCTGACGATGCTGGCGGGAGCTGTTGACGCCACAGGCCTGGACGGGTTGGTGCCGGGGGCGGGTTCGGTCGCGCTGACGGTGACGGGCCGGCCCGGGTCGCGGTGGACCGCGCTGAGCACGCTCGACATGATGGGCGAGCTGCCACCGGCCTGATGCCTTGATATCGCTCAGCAGCGATGTCGCGGGGCGCCGGGTGGGGTCGGAGCACACCTGATGGATCGGCGGCGCTCGGCTGCGGGACGTGTCCTCGATTCGACAGGTTCGGGGTCACGGGCTCGCTTGTGAGTGGGACTGCCCGGTGGTGATGTCGCAGTGATGGCGGACCGGTCGGCTCGCCATCGCCGGTGCGGCGAATGGGGGTGCGGTCATGGCAGAGAAACCGGTGGGCGCGGAGGAGATGCTGCGACCGTTGGAATGGGCGGTGCCCGCTGCGGACCTGACAGCGAACGTGAAACTGCAGGACCTGCTCATCGGCCTGCAACTGCTCGGCACCGACGAGCAGCGCGCGCAGGCCGCCACCAACGAGTGGAACAAGGACACTCCGGGCTCGATCCAGGTCATCAGGTCCGGGGCGATGGGGATCACCCGCTGGTGGGCCCGGCTGACGCGATGGGTCGCCGGGGCCGGGGGTGTGGCGGCGATCCTCGGTACGGCGGCGGGGGCGATCACGGCCGTACGGGAGGCACTGGGTGAACCGCTGATCGTCGCGCTCGTCGCCGGCGGGGCGGTGGTCACCGCGTCCGCGTTGCTGTCCGCCGCGCTGCTCATCAAGGGTGACCTGGAAGCGCGCGGGGTCGCCACGGCCGCGCGCAACTCGGGTCGCGCCGAGGTGGCCGCGGCGTTCCTGACCGGGACGGCCGCGCTCCCCGGCCAAGCGAAGGGGCAGGCGCTGGCCGCTGAACTCACCGCGGCCCTGTCGGGCGGCCGGCCGGTGTTCGTGCAGTGCCAGAACCTGCTGGATCCGCAGCGTGTGACCGGGTTCTCGCGTGTGACCGCCGGGGGATACCAGGTGAACCTCGGCGGGGACCTCTGGAGACCGATCGAGGACGTGATCGGCTACCGGATCGAGGCGCCGCCCGCTGCCGCGCCTGCCCCCTCGGCCAATGGGCGCAGCAAGGTCCGCAAGCCGTTCGGGGCCCGGTGACGGCCCGCTTCAGCTGTAGGTGATGACAGCTCTGGTGGAATCGTCGGTGATGACGAATTGGGAGAGACACGTCCCGGTGCTGGACGCGACCTCCCAGGCATGCCCCCGATAGCTGGTGTAGCTGACGCTGCTGCCCGGCGGGAGAGCGCGAGCCGAGTCCCGGCTCCCGAGCGTGGTGCGCCAGTAGAGAATGAGCGGCACCCGGCTGCGGTTCGACACGGACAGAGCAACCTCCGTCCGGTCGACCTGCCGCGACTGCAGTGCTCCGCACGGATACTTCGACACGCCGATATAGATGTAGGGAATCGGCTGGCGGACCGCGTCGCCGGCGCCGGGAGTGACGCAGTCCCCAGGTTTGCAGTCAGCGGCGACGGCCGGCGCCGGGCAGACCCCGAACCCCGCGCCGGCAATTACTCCTACGGCCGCAGCCACCACCCGTGTCAGCATGTTCATGGACCTGACTCCACCACCCCGTCGCCGGCACCGTTCCGGTGTTCGCGGACAGCGGACCGCTATCGAACTTCCGTCGATACCGGGTGGAGATGGAAAAGGCACTGCGCCGCGTTGAACTCGACCACCTCGGCGACGAAGCGGAACTTGTCGCCCTCGCCCACGGTGGCGGGAATGCTCTTGCCGGTCAGGTTCAAGTCGAGGATGTTGACGTCCTCGTACTTGAAGGCCGGCCCGGCCGTTGTCTGCGGTCCCTTGTCGCCGGGGCCCAGCAGGAAGTCGTAACGGGTGTTGTAGTCGCCGTGGTGCGCCATGTTCACGATCGAGCCGTTGAAAACGATGGTTTGGCCCTCGTGGCTGGTGGCGAACTTCGCGTTGGCGTCGTCGCAGTAGTCCAGCTTCAGCAGTGCCGCGAATTCGGGGTTGTTCTGCGGTGTGATCACCTTGGCGGCGGCCGACTCGGTCGCGGACGGAGTCGTAGTCGGCCCAGCGGACGACTTTTCGCTTGCAGCGGCCGCCGTTTTGTTCGGCCCGTCCTTCTTTTCGTTTTCGTCACTGAAGGCCGCGGCAAGTCCGATGACAAGGGCCAGGACCACGGCACCGCCGACCGCCGCACCGACCAGGAGCTTCGGCACCGCCTTCTTCGGGCGTCGGAAGTTGAGGGTGGAGCGCAGCGTGCCCTGGGACTGTTCCACCAGCTCCCAGCCATCCTTCTGCATTTTCGAGATCACCAGGCCGTCGGTGCCGCGGACCGTCCGCACGGTGTTGTACTCATACTTGATCTCGTCGGCCATGCCGTTCCGCGCTCCCTGAACGAATTGTTCCCATGAACTGTCACACGATCATAGGGACTGCGCGAGGAATTCGACATCGCCAAGATCACCCTTGTGCGGCCGGGCATTTGTTGAATGGCAATTCGCCGGAGTTGCGGGGTTTTAAGGGCAAGGAGAAAGCCCACCCGGCATCCCGTTCGTAGACGTCGAACTCCAGCACGTCGCTGATGACGGTGTCCGGGCTGATGTTGTCCATCTCCATCTCCAGCGTCACCACCTGTCCGGACATGAGGTCGGCTCCGAGTACGGACACGCCCCAGCTGCCGGCCGCCGTGGTGGCCGGCGGGTCGTTCCACTGCGGCGACCTCCCCGGTTTCGGGGTGGGGACGAGAAACGCCACCTGGCGGGCCAGGATCGGCGACATCGGGTCGACCGTGACGCGGCCTTCGGTGAGCACGAGCCGGTCACCGTGCGGCGAGCACCAGGTGCCGAAGAAGTCTGCCTCCGGAGGCGGCGCGGCCGGCGAGGTGACGGGCTCCAGCGCGAAGGCGACAACCTTTGAGGCCCGCGACGGCGACCAGCCCCGCGACGACCAGGAGCACACCGACGAGCGCCAGCACCCGACGCCACGGCCGGGCACGTGTCGTGTCGATCCGCCCGTCGTGACGAATCCGGTTCCGTAACTTCGGCATGTCAGCCCCCATCCGCAAATGATCTTGAGGCTTGGCGGGCGGCGGGGAAAGGGAGCTGATCAACCTTCCCCACAACCTCCACATGCGGTGCAGGCTGGGCCGGGCGGATCCATGAAGGCATCCGGCGGCGGAGGCCGGGCGCTCGGGTCATTGTGCCGCGTTCGCGCAGCTCACTAGCATGATGATCATGAAGGATCTGCGGAGAGCGCCGTTGATGACCGGTTGGCCACGTCGCGTGACGGCGGCACTGGCGCCTGCTTACTGCATCGGTCTGACAGTGGCCTTTTCGCATGAATCCGGCTTGATGGAGGCTTTGAAGATCACCGTCCCTTTCGCTGTCATGAGCGCCGTTCCGTTGCTGTTTCGGAGGTCCCAAGCCTTCAACAGCGCGTGCTACTGGTTGTCGGTTCTGGGAGTGATTGTGGGATGTGTCTTCGGAGGGGTGCTGTTTCTTCCCGCCGTGGTGCCTTTGTTGCTCGCCGCCCGGCCATCACTCCGCGCGCCGATACCGCAGTTGAGCGTGGCCGTGGTGTTGGCAGCGCTGGCATGGGGAATCAACCGTCTCCCGTGACGGCACGTGCTGAGCGCCGCGGCGATGAGCCAGCGGGCGCGCGGATTGCGCCGGTTCTGTGGTGGGATGCGGCGCATGGTCGCGTCGCTGGTGCCGGTGGTGGAGATGTTGTGGGAGCCGGGGGACGCACGCGCGGCGCTCAGCGGGCGGTTCGGCTTCCGAAGCGGGGAGTCGGCTGCGCGGTGGGTTGCTGAGCTGCTGGATGAGCACTGGGGTGTCCGCGTTGACTCCTGTGAGCGGATCGTGATGAGCGGCGGCAATGCGCTCGCCTGGGTGGGGACGCCGGGCGGGCGGATGCTCGCGAAATGGTCGGTGGCGCCCGCCCGGTTCGCGCGTCTGGCGGAGGTTGCGCGCGTCACGAGCTGGCTTCGCGGCCGGGAGGTGCCGGTGTCGGCGCCGGTTCCCGCTCGGGATGGGCGCCTCCAGGTCGAGGTGGACGGGGTCTCGGTGGGCCTGCAGCACGAGATCGCGGGCGACCTGCTCGACATTTCCCACCCCGTTTTGGTACGGGCGGCGGGCGCGACGGTGGCCAGGTTGCAGGCCGCGCTCGCGGTTTATCCGTACGCTGAAAAGCTTGGAAAAATCACCGCGGTGCGCAAAGGGCTGGGGGAGCGGGTCGTCGGCTGGCTCGACGGCAGCGCCGGGCACCTGCCGGTGGAAGCCCGTGACACGCTCCGCGCGCGGGTCGCCGCCGCGCCGCCCGACCGGCTTGCGGGGCAGCTGGTCCACTTCGACTTCCGCTCCGCCAACGTCCTGTGTGCGGGTGACGAGGTGGCCGCGGTCCTCGACTTCGAGGAGGCCCGGCACGACCATCGGCTCGTCGAGCTGGCCCGCGCCGCGGTGCTGCTCGGCACCCGCTATCACGACTGGGGTCCGGTCTCGGCCGAGGTCCGCGCGGAGTTCTTCGCCGGCTACGAGTCGGTGTGCCCGCTGACGGCTGACGAGGCGGCCTGGCTGGACATCCTCGTACGATGGCAGGCCTTGATGATGGTGCCCCGCGGTGACGATCCGACCGGGTGGGGCGCGTCCGCGCTGGGCTGAGGACAGAGGCCTACCGCTGGTCGGCGATCGTGAGCGCCGCGTCGGTGACCACCTTGAGGTACGGGACGACCAGGCAGAGACACACCGCGGCGAAGACGCCGAACGCGACGCGGTAGCCGGCCGTCTGGGCCAGGACACCGGCGATCAAGGCGGCCACCGGGGTCAGGCCCCACCCGACCAGGCGGCTCGCGGCGTTGAACCGGCCGAGCATGTGGTTCGGCACGGCCGACTGGATGATGACCCGGGAGTTGACCGTCCACATGGTCCCGCCGACGCCGGCCACGAACGCCGCCGCGGCGACCGGGACGGCGCTGCTCGCCGCGGCGGGCACGACCGCGGGCACCGCCACCAGCAGGAACGAGCCGATGATGTCGGCGAACATCGACCACCGGCGGCCGAGCAGCCGGTTGACCGGGCCGACGAGCAGGGTGCCGACGACACCGCCGGCGCCCATCGCGGTCATCAGCAGGCCGAACTGGCTCTCGCTGAGCGCGAGCGGGCCCGACACCGCGTACACCGGAATGATCGCGAGCCACGCGCTCCAGCAACCGGCCATGACCGCGATGAGCAACGCCATGGTGCGCAGCAGCGGGGTACGCCAGAGGAACCGCAGGCCGTCCTTGATCTCGACACCGACGGACCGGCGCTCCTGCCCGGCACCGGGCGCGAACTGACCGGCCAGCAGCAGGAGCAGCACCGCGCCGAGCACGTAGACCAGGCCGGTGGCGCCGAGCGCGAGCGCGAAGCCCGCGGCGACCAGGAACCCGCCGAGCGGGGCGCCGAGGAAGCCGTTGCAGAGGTACTCCATCGCGGTGACCCGCGCGGTGACGGTCTGCCAGCGGGCCCGCGGCACGGCGGACGGCACGATCGAGGCGGCCGAGGTGAGCGCGATGACCTCGGCGACGCCCAGCCCGAAGGCGACCACGTAGATCAGCGGCAGGCTGGTGGTGCCGGTGAGCACCGTGACCAGCAGGACTGCCATCGCGGCGATCCGGGTGACTTCCGCGCCGACCATCAGGTTGCGCCGGTTCCAGCGGTCCACGAGGACGCCGATGTGCAGCGCGGTGGTCAGCCACGGCAGCGTCATCAGCACCGCCACGGCGGCGACCAGGGCCGGGGAGTCGGTCAGGCGTACGGCCAGCAGCGGCAACGCGATCTTCATGACCGCGTCGGCGAGGTTCGTGAAGATCGTGAACGCGATCAGGATCCACTCGTTGCGGCGCGGTGGCGCCACAACGACGGTCGTCGCGGCTGGTGACGACATCAGCCCTCCAGTACTAACCGGTGACACGCACTAACCAGTTAGCACGCTTCAGCAGTAATGTGGCGGTGTCAAGCGGCAGGAGGTCGTCGATGAGCGGACCGCATCCGCTTCCGGCCGAGCTCGGCCCGGTGCTCGCGTTCGTCAACTCGGTGGACGTCGAGCTCGGGACCGATCAGTGGGCCGAGGGCCCGCCGGCGCTCACGGCGTGGATGACCGGGGCCGGGCTGCTGGACGCCGGGGTCACCGTGACGGCGGACGAGTTCGCCCTGGCGGGTCGGCTGCGCGCCGGTCTGCGGGAGATGACCCTGGCCAACAACGGTGTGCCGACCGATTTTGATGATCTCGCCGTGGTGCTGCGGGCGTTCCCCCTCATCGTGTCGCCGGGTGCCGGGACGCTCGCCGGCACCCACGACGGGCCGGTGATGGCGGGGCTGGGCACGGTCGTCGCGGGCTACGCCACCGGGCTGCTGACCGGCGCCTGGACCCGGATGCGGCAGTGCCCGGCCGGCGACTGCGCCTGGGTCTTCTGGGACTCGTCGGCCAAGGGCACACGCCGCTGGTGCACGATGCGGGTCTGCGGCAACCGCGCCAAGGCGCGCGCCTTCGTGGAGCGCCGGCGCGGCGCGGACCCGCGGCTGGCTGACCCCCAGTGACCTGGCCGGGATCGGCTGATGGGAGCCTGCGGACTAACCTTGCGCGGTCGGGCGGATGGTGATGTCGCCGATCTCGACATCGTCGGGTTGCTCGATCGCGAAAGCGATGGCGCGAGCGACCGCCTCGGGGCTGATGGCGAACTCCGCCATGTTCTTGCGCGTCTGTTCGCGCAGCTGCGGGTCGTCGACGTGATCGGCCAGCTCGGTGCGCACGTAGCCCGGCGAGACCGAGGTCGTCCGCAGCCAGCCGGAGGTCGACTCCTGACGTAGTCCTTCCAGGAGGGTGCGCACGGCGTTTTTCGTCCCGGCGTACACCGCTTGGGTCGGCACGATCTTCAAGCCGGACGTGGAGACCGTGGTGACGAAGTGGCCGCGCTGCTGCCGCTGGAAGACCGGCATGGCGGCAGCGAGCCCGTTGAGCACACCACGGACGTTGATGTCGATCATCGCGTTCCAGGCATCGACGTCCAGGTCGGCGATCGGGCTGATCCGGGCGATGCCCGCATTGCTCACCAGCACGTCGAGCCGGCCGAACTCGTCCACCGCCTGGGCGACCAGTGCGGTCATGTCGTCTCGCGAGGTGACGTCGACGGGTATCGCGGTGGCCCGGCCGCCGTGATCGCGGATCTCGGCGGCCAGCTTCTCCAGCCGGTCGAGGCGTCGGGCGCCGAGCACCACGGCGGCACCGCGGCCGGCGATGTCGCGGGCGGTCGGATCCTGCAGGTCGCGAAGGAGGTGGTCAGCCGCGCCGCCACCGTGGAGGAGATCCGGCTGAACGAGATCGCGAAAGCGGCCGGCGTCGGCCAGGGAACGCTGTACCGGCACTTCCCGGCGCGTGACGCCCTGCTGCTGGAGGTCTACCGGCGCGACGTTGACGAGATGTGCGACGCCGCCGAGGTGCTCGTACGCGACCTGCCGGCCGCCGAGGCACTGGAGAGATGGCTGGAACGGGTCGAGGAATACGCGTGGGTGAAACGCGGAGTGTTCGCCTCGGTCAAGGCCGCGATGCGCACCGATGTGAGCGAGCACAGCCACCGCCGGATCAACGAGGCGGTCGGCCTGCTCCTGGCCGCGGGCCGAGCGGCCCGGACGGTCCGTGACGACGTCGACGCGCGCGACATCGTCCTGCTCATCGGCTACCTGTCCCGGGTGACCCCGGAGGAACAGCACACCCGGGCACCCCGGCTACGCGCCATCGTGCTGGACGGGTTGCGCCCCCACCTCCCGGGCTGAGTGCCGTTCGGCGAGTCCGCAGCATCAGGTTGTCAGGTGCTGCCGCGCCTGCGGCCAGTCGTCGTCGAGCATGGCGTCACCTTTCACTACGGTGTCCCGGTGATGATCCTGGTGTTGAAGCTGGCGCTGGCTCCGCTGCTCGTGGTCGGGTCGTCGCTGGCCGGGCGCCGGTGGGGTGACCGGGTCACCGGGACGCTTGTGGCGTTCCCGATCGTCGCCGGACCGATTCTGCTCATCACCTGTCTGGAGCAGGGCGTCCACTTCGGTGCCAGGGCGGCCGCGGCGTCTCTGCTCGGGCTGGTGTCGCTGGCCGTCTTCGCGGTGATTTTCGCGTACGCCAGCAGCCGCCGAACCTGGCCGCTCGCGTTGGTCATCTCCTGGTCGGCGAGCATCCTGGCCGACGTCGTGCTGGCGCTGCGCCCGGTCGGGGTGCTCGGGGCGCTGCTGCTGGTCCTGGCCGTGATCGCGATCGCGCACCGCCTGGTGGCGACGATGAACCGGGGCATCGCCGGCCTCGGCAAGCCCGCGCCGCCGTGGTGGGATCTTCCCGGCCGGGCGCTGGCCACCGCCGTGCTGGTCCTGTTCGTCACCGGGATCGCGGCCACGGCCGGCCCGGTGGTCACCGGGATCCTGGCCCCGTTCCCGATCGCGACCAGCGTGGTCGCCGCGTTCGTCCTGGCCCAGCAGGGCTCGCCCGCGGTGATCCGGACCCTGGCCGGTGCGGTGCAGGGCCTGCTGGGCTTCGCGGTCTTCTGCTTCCTGGTCGCGGTGCTGGTCGTGCCGATCGGCATCCCGGCCGCGTTCGGCACGGCACTCGTGGGTGCCCTGCTGACCCAGCTGGCCTGGCGGTTGACGACCGGTCGCCGCAGCCGCAGCGCGGCCGGTCGCGCGCATCGTGGTGCCCCCGCTGGTTCGCACCCGGCCGGCAGGTAGTCGTACCAAAAATGTGGTTGCCGGTGTCGCGGCGGCGCGCGAGGCTGCGACGGTGCCCGATCCCCTTCCCGTGCTCTGGTTGTGCGGCCCCGCCGGCGTGGGGAAGTCCACCGCCGCCTGGGAGTTGTTCGCCGGGATGCCCGGTGCCGGGCACGTCGACATCGACCAGATCGGCATGTGTTTCCCGGAGATCCCGGCCGACCCCGGCCGCACCGTGCTGGAAGCGCGCATCCTGGGCCGGGTCGTGGCCAACTTCCGGGCGGCCGGCGCCAGCTGCTTGATCGTTTCCGGATACATCGACTCCCACCGCGGCATCCACACCGAGCACCTGCCGCACGCGGCGCTCACCGTGCTGCGGCTGCGCTGCGACCAGCCGGAGCTGCGCCGCCGCCTGGAGTTCCGGGCCAACCCGGCCGAGGATCGGGAAGCGGCGCTGCGTGAGGCCATCGTGCTCGACCGCACCGGCTTGCCGTACCCGTGCCTGGACACCACCGCGCGCACCCCCGCCGAAGTCCTCGACATCGTCCGTGACCGATGGGGGAGGCACACCGGGCGGCCCGCGGGTCCCTGGCCGGATCCGGTCTCCGCACCCGGCGAGATCCTCTGGATCTGCGGCCCGGCGGCCGTCGGCAAGTCGACGGTCGGCTGGGAGGTCGCCCAGCTGTCCCGGCAGGCCGGCCACACGACCGGCTTCGTGGATCTGCAGCAGATCGGCTTCCTGCACTCCGGGCCGGACCATCACCGGCTCCAGGCCGCGAATCTCGTCGCTGTGTGGATCAACTTCCATGGGTACGGGGCGCAGCGCCTGGTCGTGGTCGGCGCCGTGGACCAGCCGAGCCAGGTCCGGCGCTACACCGAGGCGCTCGCCCCGGCCAAGGTGACGCTCTGCCGGCTGCACGCGAGCCCGGAACGGCTGGGCGACCGCATCCGGCGACGGGGAAGGGGCGAGGGCCCGCCGATCGCCGGTGACGTGTTGCGGGGCCAGCCCGAACGCGTCCTCAAAAAGGCCCACGCAGCGGCGGTGACCGAGGCGGAGGCGCTGGAGGGAGCCGGCCTCGGCGACATGCGAGTCGACACGGACGACCACTCCGCCGCCGAACTCGCCCGCCTGATCGGCTGGCCACCGGTATCACTTTCGTCGTAGTGGACGGCCGCCGGGATCCGACGAAGCACTGACGACCCGGCTGCCGTTTCCGGCGAAGCTTCTGGTCATCCCCACCACGTCGGAGGAATGGCCATGCGGAAAGTCGTCATCGTTCTCGCCATCGTGATCGCTGTCCTGTGCGGCGGCATCGGATTGACCGGCTATCGGGCCTGGACGACGGGCAAGGACCTGCTCGATGCCGGGATCACGAAACGGCAGTTCGACGCGCAGAAAGCCGGCGCCCCGGAAACGGCGGTACGGGCAGCGCTGCCCGACCCGATCGACCCGATGCCCGACGAGGACGTCTACGGCGACGACCCGGGCCGGGCCGGGATGCCGGACGGGGCCTCGTGTGTCTATTACACGCTCAAGCCCATCGAGGCGAGTGGGCCGGACCTGTGGCGGTTCTGCTTCGCGGGCGGTCTCCTCGTACAGAAAAAGGCGTTGACCCTCCCCGAATGACACGGCAAGCCAACGAAAGGAAACTGCGGTGAGCGTCAACATCGACTGGGTCGAGCGGAACCTTTCCCGGGCCGAGCGCTTCCTGCGCGCCGCCGGGCTGATCGCCACGGGACTGCTCATCGACATCCTGCTGACCGAGCGGCGCTATTGGCTCGCGTTCTTCCTGGGCCTGGCGGCGATCTATGCCGGGTACGCGCTCGTCAAGGACGTGCGCACCCAGCTCCGCCAGCGGCACGGGCGACCGTCATGGCTATCCTCGTCGGGCCGACGATCGAGGTGAGGGTGACACGGTTGACAGTCCTCCCCGCCCTAAGGGACGGGGATTCCCTGGGTCGCCCCAGGGGGTTCCTGCTTCACCGACGACTGCCTCGTCCGAGAGGATCCTCGTTGAGGTCTTACACCGCCTCCACAGGCGATCACGGAGAGCCCCTCCGCGAGAATGTTGCGGGCCGCGTTCAGATCACGGTCATGCACCACACCACATCGGCAGGTCCACTCCCGCATGTCCAACGGCATCTGCTCGGTGAGAACACCGCAGGCCGAGCATAGTTTCGAGCTGGGAAACCAGCGGTCGACCGCCACCAGAGTCCGGCCATGCCACGCCGTCTTGTATTCGAGCATGGTCCGGAACTGTCGCCACGCCGCATCGCTGACAGCCCGGGCCAGGCAATGGTTTTTGAGCATGTTGCGCACCGGCAGGTCCTCGATCACGATCGTTTGATTCTCACGAACGAGCCGAGTAGTCAACTGGTGCAGACAGTCGCGCCGGCGGTCGGCGATCCGGGCATGGACCCGGGCGACCTTGACCCTTGCCTTGGCCCGGTTCGCCGAACCCTTCTCCTTACGCGCCAGATTCCGCTGGGCACGCACCAGAGCCGCCCGGTCCCGGCGTTCATGCTTCGGGTTGGTGACCGTCTCCCCGGTCGACAGGGTGAGCAGACTGCCGAGACCGGCATCGACCCCGACCACCCCGCA
>NZ_BOMS01000193.1 GCF_016862315.1 Actinoplanes palleronii
CTCTCAGGGGTGCCTCCGGCACCCGAGATACCCCTCACTACCAGCCGAAACCCGTCAGCTGGCACTCGCAGTCGAATCCAGCACCCGGCGCCAGCCCTCACCACGAGCCCGCCGCCGTCAGCTGGTGCTGGCGGCTGTCTCCGGGCCTTTGACGCGACCGTGAGCACCAGCTCGCCGTGGCCGGCTGGTGGTGGCGGCCCTCTCGAACGGCTTGAGGCACCCGTGAGCACCAGTTCGCCGTGGTCGGCTGGTGGTGGCGGTTGTCTCCGGCGCCTTGAGACCGCCGTGAGAACCAGCCGGGGCCGGGAGACGCGCAACGGTCCGGACCGGCGCGGGTATCCCGCGCTGCGGATCAGCCCACGCGTCACGACCGCGCCACTCACCGCGCAGGCCCCGCGCCCCCCAACCCGCGACGCGCCTCCGCATCCCGGCTGGTCCGCAGGGGTGTCTCCGACCCCGCGAGGCACCCCTGGGAGCCAGCCGGCGTTTGTGAGCTGGTCCACAGGGGTGTCTCCGAGTCCCCGAGGCACCTCTGGGAGCCAGCCAGTCTTGTCGAGCATTGAGCGCCGGCGAGCCGGCTGGTCTTCGGGGGTGTCTCCGGGCCTGCGAGGCACCGCTGGGAGTCAGCCGGTGTTTGTGGGCTGGTCCTCGGGGGTGTCTCCGAGTCTCCGAGGCACCTCTGGGAGCCAGCCAGTCTTGTCGAGCATTGAGCGTCGCGCCCCCGGCTGGTCCGTAGGGGTGCCTCCGGGGTCGCTAGGCACCCCTACGGACCAGCCGGGGGCGCGGGGGCCGTGAGACCACCGGGGGAGCTGGCGCGTGTTCTGCGGGTGCTCCGTGTGACGATGGCAAGGGGCACCGGTTTACGGTGAGGATCATGCGGATTGTGGTGCTTGACGACTATCAGCGGGTGGCGCGTTCCTATGGGCCGTTCGACGGGCTGCCCGAGGCCGACGTCGAGGTGCTGCACGAGCACCTCGACGATCAGGATGCGCTGGTGAGCGCGCTGCGCGGCGCCGACGTCGTGGCGGCGATGCGGGAGCGGACGCCGTTCACCGCGGAGTTGTTCGCGCGGCTGCCGGACCTGCGACTGCTGATCACGACCGGGATGGTCAACGCGTCGATCGATCTGGACGCGGCGAGGGCGCGCGGTGTCACGGTCTGCGGGACCACCATGGCCGGGTCCGTTACCAGCTCGAACACCGCCGAGTTGACCTGGGCGCTGATCCTCGCGGTGCAGCGGCACGTCGCCGCCGAGGACCGGGCGCTGCGGGACGGGCGCTGGCAGACCACGATCGGGACCGATCTGAACGGTACGACGCTGGGCGTGCTCGGGCTGGGCCGGCTCGGCTCCCAGGTGGCGCGGATCGGGCAGGCGTTCGACATGCGAGTGATCGCGTGGAGCGAGAACCTCACGCCGGAGCGCGCGGCCGAGGCCGGTGCCACCTGCGTCAGCCGGGACGAGCTGTTCGCGGCGAGTGACGTGCTGACGGTCCACCTCAAGCTCAGTGATCGTACGAAATCGGTTGTCGGTGCCGCCGAACTGGCGGCCATGAAGCGAACCGCGGTCTTGATCAACACCTCGCGCGGGCCGATCGTCGACCGGGACGCGCTGGTCGCGGCGCTGACCGCGGGCACGATCGCCGGCGCGGGCCTGGACGTCTACGACGTGGAGCCGCTCCCCGCCGGTGATCCGCTGCGCGGCGCGCCGAACACCGTGCTGCTGCCGCACCTCGGTTACGTCACCGACCGGACCTACCAGGTGATGTACCAGCAGATCGTCGAAGACGTCACGGCCTGGCGCGACGGCACGCCGGTGCGCGTGCTGACCTGACCTCAGGCCGCGAGCCGCCCGAAGCTCGACCGGTGGAAGACCAGCGGCGACGCCCCCTCCGCGTGCTCGACCGCGTGCAGCCGCAGCAGCACGATCGTGTGATCGCCGGCCGCCACCTCCCGGTCGATCGAACAGTCGAACCGGGCAAGCCCGTCGTCGAGCAGCACCGCGCCGGCCGTGGTCACCGAGGCGGGCAGGCCGTCGAAGCGGTGTTCGACCGGCCCGGCCAGCTGCCGGCAGGTCTCGCCGTGGTGGTCGGCGAGCACGGTGATGCCGAGGCGGGCGGCGCGGCGCAGGTCCGGCCAGGTCTTCGAGCTGTTCGCGATCGAGAACGAGACCAGCGGCGGGTCCAGGCTCACCGACGTGAACGAGCTGGCGGCGAGCCCGAGCAGGCGCCCGTCGACCGCCGCAGCGACCGCGACCACGCCGCTGGGGAAGGCGCCGAACGCCCGGCGCAGAGCGGCCGGGTCCAGGCTCATGGCGTCGGCCGTCCCGCGGCGGCGAACGGCACCGCGACGCTGTGCCGCCGCCGGGGACGCTCGTCCTTCCACAGTCCCCGCTCGGCCAGGATCGGCAGCACCCCCTCGCCGAACCAGTACGCGCCCTCGAGGTGCGGGTAGGCCGACAGCACGAACTCGTCGATGCCGAGCGCGGCATACTCCGCGATCCGGTCGGCGACCTGCTCGTGGCTGCCGACCAGCGCGGTGCCGGCGCCGCCGCGGACCAGGCCGACCCCGGCCCACACGTTCGGATAGATCTCAAGACCGTCCTTCGAGCCGCCGTGCAGCTCGAGCATCCGCTTCTGCCCCTCCGACTCGCTCAGCCGCAGCCCCTGCTGCACCTTGGCGATCATCTCGGGGGAGATCCCGGCCAGCAGCCGGTCCGCCTCGGCCCACGCCTCCGCGGCGGTGTCGCGGGTGATGGTGTGCATCCGGATGCCGAATCGGATCGGCCGGTCGTCCGGCCCGCGGCCCTGCTCGGCGGCGAGCTTGCGGATCCAGGCGATCTTCTCGGCCACCGCGGCCGGCGGTTCGCCCCAGGTCAGATACACGTCGGCGTGCTTGGCCGCGACGATCCCGGCGGCCGGCGAGGAGCCGCCGAAGTAGACGGCCGGCACCGGGTCGGGGATCTGGTCGAGCCGGGCCGCGTCCACCGACAGGTGCTCGCCGTGGAAGTCGACGGTCTCACCGGCCCACAGCCGCCGGACGATCTCCAGGAACTCGTCGCAGCGCTGGTAGCGGGCGTCCTTGTCCAGGTAGTCGCCGTACATCCGCTGCTCGTGGCTCTCCCCGCCGGTCACCACGTTGAGCAGCAGCCGCCCGTCGGTCAAATTCTGGTAGGTGCCGGCCATCTGCGCGGCCAGGAATGGCGACACCAGCCCGGGGCGGAACGCGACGAGGAACTTGAGCCGCTCCGAGGTCTGGCTGAGCATCGCGGTGCTGAGCCACGCGTCCTGACACCACGCGCCGGCCGGGGTCAGCGCCGCTTCGAAGCCGTTCGCCTCGGCGGCCCGGGCCACCTGCGTGAGATAGCCCAGGTCAGCGGGCCGTCCGGAGCCGCCCGCGGACAGTCCGTGCCCGCCGCCGACCACCTGACGCCCGTCGCCGCCGTTGGTGGGCAGGAACCAGTGAAACTTCAGCGACATGGGACGTCCTTCGCTCGAAGACGAGATTACCTACAGAGTTACTAGGTTTTAGATCAACATCAAGATCTTTGGGGTACGGCAAAGCCGACCGCCCCATCGGCCCCGCCGATCCCTCAGCCCTCCCGGCGCCAGCCGCCGCGCGTCACCGCCGCGGGCGCGCTCCGGCCCGTGACAGTCGTCGCTGGTCGCCACCGTGGTCATGGCCCAGCTCGTAACAGTCGTCGCTGGTCGCCGCCGTGGTCATGGCCCAGCTCGTGACAGTCACCGCGCGCTGCTGCCGTGAGCGGGCTCGGCCCGTGACAGTCGTCGCGGGTCGCCGCCGTGGGCTCGTCCCGGCCCGCTGCGGACTTCGCTGGTCGCTGCCCGTGGGCACGTTCCGGTCCCGGCTGGTCGTCAGGGGTGCCTCCGGGTGGC
>NZ_BOMS01000194.1 GCF_016862315.1 Actinoplanes palleronii
CGTCAGGGGTGCCTCCGGGTGGCGGAGGCACCCCTGACGACCAGCCAGGGTCCGCCAGTGCGGCACTCGTCAGCGCGTCGCGCCGGCCAGCCGGATGATCGTTTGCTCGAAGTCGTGGATCACCGGGGGCACCCGGTCGAACCGGCGGCGCAGCAGCAACATCGTGACCGGCGGCACCGGCTCCGCCAACGGTCGCGTAGTGATCACCCCGGCCTGCTCCAGCGGGTCACCCACCACGCTGTAGTCCGGCAGGATCGTCGGCCCGGTCCCGTTCGCGACGAGCACCTTGCCCATCTCGGCGCCGTCGGTGGAGAACGTCTCCGGCGGGGGAGTGTCGCCGAACAACCGCTGCGCGAGCCGGTGCATCAGATACCCCGGCCGCATCGCCACGAACGGCCGCGCCCGCAACTCCTCGACACTGATCACGTCGAGCGCGGCGAGGGGGTCGTCGGCGCGGCAGCACACCACCGGCCGCCCGCGAAGCAGCACGGTCCGCTCCAGCGTCGACGGGATCGGGTCGTCCGGGAAGACGTTCACCAGGCCCACGTCGAGCCGGCTCTCCAGCAGTGCTTCCTGGATCTCGCCCTGCAGCATCGCGGCCACGTCGACGGTGGTGTTCGGGTGCCCGGCGCCGAACTCGCGCACGGCCGGCACCAGCAGCGCCGACGTACCGGCGTTGACCGTGCCGACCCGGATGGTGCGGATCGTCCGGGCGTGATCGCGCGCCGCGTTCTTCAGCTGCGCCACCCCGGCCAGGATCTCGGCCATCAGCGGCAGCAGGTCCCGGCCTTCCCGGCTGACCCGGGCGCCGGCCCGGTGCCGTTCCAGCAGCGGGACGCCCAGCTCGCGCTCCAGGCTGCTGATGCCCTCGCTGAGCGCGGACTGCGACACGTGCAGGTGCTCGGCGGCACGCCGCAGTGACCCGTGCTGCGTCACGGCTGCCAGATATTCGAGCTGCTCCAGCCGCACGGCGGATGCCTTTCCTGCTTGTCAGGGCCGGCCGACGCCAGCGAACGCGCGAGGGCGCTGCTCAGCGCGGGCTCACTCCCGCGACGGTCAAGCCGAGCAGTCGACTCGCCTCCGCGGCGCCGTCCGGGTGGTGCTCGGTGGCCAGCGCGATCCCGGTGATCAGGTTGAGCAGGTCGGTGATCGTGACACCGGGGGTCACCATGCCGTCGGCGGCCGCGCGGCGCACCAGCGGCTCGCCGGCCTCGGTCAGCCGTGCGGTCGCGCAGTGCTCATGGCCCTCGCCCGGCCCGCCGGGGTGGTCGCGGCCGTGAGTGGTGGCGCTGGGCGAGGCGGGCTGGTATCGGCCGCGGGTGGTGGCGCCGGCCGCGGCGATGTGGTCGCGGTTCAGGGCCTCGGCCAGGCCGCGGGTGGTCGCGCCGAAGGTCAGCACCGAGCCGAGCCACTCCAGCAGCGCGGTGCGGCTGTCCGGGTGCCCGGCCAGGCTCGCCGCCTGCTCGGACAGCTCGTCGATCTGCTTGCGGAACACCGCTTCCAGCAGGTCATGGCGGGTCGGGAAGTGCCGGCGCACGGTGCCGGACCCGACGCCGGCGGTGCGCGCGATCTGTTCGAGCGACGCGTCGGTGCCCTGCTCGGCGACGGCCTGCTTGGCCACGGCCAGCAGCAACTCGTAGTTGCGGCGGGCGTCCGCGCGCTGGCCGGCCATCGCTCCCCTCACGGTGGTTAAGTGGCGGGGTCCGCCGTATCGTACCCTTCAGGAAACGGCGGACCGCGCCGTTTAGCTCGGTCGCGAAGGAGAAGAAGATGTCCGATCCCGTTCTGGTCGTCGGCGCCACCGGAAAACAGGGCGGCGCCGCGGTCCGCTCCTTGCTTGCGGCAGATTTTCCGGTACGAGCATTGGTCCGCGACCCGGCCACCGACCGGGCGAGAGCAGTCGCCGCCCTCGGTGTCGAGCTGGTCACCGGCGACCTGAACGATCCTGCGTCGCTGCGCGGGGCGGTCGACGGCGCACGAACCGTGTTCTCGGTCCAGATGGCCCCGGTCAAGGACGGCGCCTACGACTTCGCCGGCGAACTCCGCCAGGCGGAAAACCTGATCGAGGCGGCCCACGCCGCCGGGGTGCCGCAGCTCGTGCACACCTCAGTGTCCGGTTCGGATCGGCTCGCCACGGCACCCGGCCGGGAGTCCGGCCGCTGGACGCCGCTGGAGCCCTACTACGACACGAAGTCCGGCATCGAGCACGTCGTACAAAAAGCGGGTTTTGCTCGGTGGACGATCGTCAAACCGGGCTTCTTCATGGAGAACTTCCTGCTCTCGGCGGCCTATCTGTTCCCGCGCGGCGTGGCGGGCGGCCTCGTGACGGTCGTCAAACCGTCGACGTGGCTGTCCCTGGTCGCGGTCCAGGACATCGGCGCCGCGGTCGCCGCCGCTGTCGCGGACCCGCAGCGCTTCCACGAGGTCGAGCTGGAGTTGGCCAGTGACTACCTGCCGATGACCGCGATTGCCCAGGTGTTGTCCGACGCGCTCGGGGTCCCGCTCACCGCACCGGACATGACGGAGGAGCAGGCGCTCGCGGCCGGAATGCCGCCCTACGCGGGTCTCCCGATGGAGCTGATGAACGTCGCCGGCCAGCCGGCCCGCCCGGAGTTCGCCCGCGCCCTGGGCATTCCGCTCACCTCGTTCGAGGCGTGGGCCCGCACCCACATGCGCTGACCCGATCCCGGCTGGCGCTGAGGGCCCTCAGCACCAGCCGAGGCCGCCCGCCGAGGCCGCCCGCCGAGGCTGGTCGGCTGGTGCTGAGGGCTGTGTCAGCGGTCGTGAGGCGACGCTCAGCGCCAGCCGGGTTCGCATCGCGCGGCCGGCGCCCACCGTCGGCGACTCAGGTCAGGCGGACTGGCGGCCGGCCGCGTTGTGCTCCGCGACCAGGCGCGGGAGTTCGTCGAGGGCGTCGATGCGGAACAGGCACTGCTCCGCCACGGCGGGCAGGTCGAGGATGTGTGCCCACGGACCGCGCCGGATCAGGCACGCCTGCATGCCGGCGTCCATGGCCGGGCGGGCGTCGTTGTCGGGCCGGTCGCCGACGTAGAGGATCGTCGACGGGTCGCGGCCCGCCGCACGGATGACCCGATCAAAAAAGGCCGGCGACGGCTTCTGCGCGCCCCACCCGTGCGACGTGCCGATCACGTCCACCGGGAGGTCGAGGGCGCGCAGGATCGGCTCGGCGTGCGCGGGCTGGTTGCCGGCCAGGCCCACCAGCAGGCCCTGAGCCTGCAGCGCGGTCAGGCACGCCCGCGCGTCCGGATAGAGGTCCTGTTCGCCGAACGACTCCGGCTGCCCGGCCGCCACCCGGCGCTCCGTCTCCAGTGCGAGATCAAAATCGGGCCGGAACGTCCGGAACGTCTCCTGGTAGTCCAGCCCGCGGGCGATCACCGATCCGAACACCGCCGAGAACGTGTGCCGTGGCACGCCGAGCCAGTCCGCCCAGCCGGCGAACTCCCGCGACTCGTCCAGGACCGTCCCGCCCACGTCGAAGAACACCGCGCCGATCATCAGCCGACCGTACGGCCGGCGCTGCCGGTCTCCCAAGCCGTGCGCAGCTCGGCGATTGCCGAAGGGACCGCGTTCGCGAGCCCTTGCTTCGCTCTGGCCCACCGGTTCCAGCTCTGGCTGCTGCCGCTGGACGGCTCCGGCGGCCTCTCCTTCGTGAACGGTTGTTCCGATGTCGTCAAGCTGGCGCTCGACGGGTACGTGGTGACGCTGCGGGCGACTGTGCTCACGGTCAGGGCCAGATTTCGTACGTCGATCTGGTCGGTGCCGCCGCCGCGTTTCTCCGGACGCTGATCGATATCGTGACCGCGAAGAGCCCCGCCCTGATCAGGCATCCCTGATCGCATCGCTGTATCGCGAGAGCGGTGTGCGAGAACTCGGCCGTGCGCAGTTCCTGCGGCACTCGGACCAGGTGCGAAGGGCTCACGAAATCAGCGGGGCCGTGCCGGACAGCACAACCGCCTGACCATCTAGCCGCTGGTCGCCTCATGGTCATTGCGGCCCGGGTTGAGCGCGGTCGGCATAGTCAACTTATCTATCTAGCATCGCTAGACAAACGAGCGTTGTTAGATCTAGCGTTGCTCTGTCAGGTGTCGGCGCTAGATTTTGGGGTGGTCGTGGTGCTCAACGCGCTCGAGGTGTTCACCGTCGTGGTTGTCGGCGTGATGGTGGGCGTGGAGTTCGCCGTCGCCTTCGTGCTCAACCGGATCCTTGACGGCCTTCCGGACGACAGCGGACAGCTCGGCCGTGCCCACGGCGGCCGGATGCTCGGCGCCGTGATGCCGGTCTGGTACATCGGCTCGCTCGTCCTCGTCGCGGTCTGGGCCGTCACCGGCTGGCGCGATCCCGGCGCCGGTCTCGTCGTCACCGCCGGCGCACTGCTGGTCCTCAGCGTGATCATGTCGATCCTGCTGCTCGTTCCGATCAACAACCGGAGCAAGACGTGGACGCCGGAAAACCGGCCCGCCGACTGGAAGCAGCAGATCAACCGCTGGGACCGCTTCCACTACGGTCGCGTCGCCGTCATCATCGCCGCGTTCGCGCTGCTGGCCGCCGCCCACTGAGCTGCGGCGCCGACATTGCGCCGTTGCTCGCTGAGCCGCGATCCCGGCAACGTGCCGCTGCTCGCTGAGCCGCGGCCCGGCAACGTGCCGCTGCTCGCTGAGCCGCGGCCCGGCAATGCGCTGCCGACAACAAGCCGGCAATGCGCCGCGACCCGCGGAAGTGGCTAGCCGGCGGTCGCGCGGAGCAGGGCGTTGCCGCCCAGCAGGAGGACGTCGGCGCCGGCGATGAAGGCCATTCCCCGGCGCAGCAGCTGCGCCGCGCGCTCCGGGTCGGGGGCCAGGAAGCCCTGCACCACGTTGGTCAGGCCGACCAGCAGCAGCGGGACGCCGCCGATCAGCAGCAGGCCGACCGAGTTCGGGGTTTTGCCGGTCGCGACCAGCAGGGCGACCATCGTGGTCGGGAGGATGCCGAAGAACACCGCGGCGAGGCCCGCGTACCACTTCAGCGACCGCGTCGGGTCCATCGTCTGCACCCGCCGATGGTAACCGGCCGATCCCCGCAGGCGATCGGGGCCGCTGGTCATACCCTTCCAGTTACAAGCTATATCGGACACAGGGGCTTGCCGCAAGGCCCTGGTCACCCCGCAGAATCGGCCGGTGACAGCGCCGATGCGAGAGGACGGTGAGCGGTGACCCGCTCAGTCGTGAACCTGTTCGAGGTCGACCGGACCGCGGTCGAGCTGGTCGGCGGTAAAGGCGCCCAGCTGGGGGAGCTGTCGCGCATCGACGGCATCCGGGTCCCGGCCGGGTTCTGCGTCACGACCGCCGCGTTCGACCCGGTCCTGCCCACGTGGAGAGAAGAGGGGGTCGTCGCGGAGATTTCCGAGGCGGTCCGCGGGGACACCGCCTACGCCGTTCGCTCCAGTGCGACCGCGGAAGATGCGGCGGGGGCGTCGTTCGCCGGGCAGCACGACACGTACCTCAACGTGATCGGGGCGGCGGCCGTGCTCGAGCACGTGCGCCGGTGCTGGGCGTCGCTGTTCACCGAGCGGGCCGTCGCGTACCGGCTGCGCCACGGGCTCGAGCGGGACGCGGTGCGGATGGCCGTGGTCGTACAGGAAATGGTTTTTCCTCGGGCGTCGGGCATCGCCTTCACCGCGGACCCGGTCACCGGGAACCGCAAGGTGACCTCGATCGAGGCCGGCTTCGGTCTGGGTGAGGCGCTGGTGTCGGGCCTGGTGAACGCGGATGTCTACCAGGTGCGCGACGGCGCCGTGATCGCGGAGACGGTCGGGGTCAAACGGCTCGCCGTCCACGCCACGCCCGGCGGCGGGACCGCGCGCCACGAGATCGCTCCGGACCGGCAGGGTCTGCCGGTGCTGACAACCCCCGAGATCGTACGACTGGCCGCCCTCGCCCGGCGCGTCGAGGAGCATTTCGGCAGCCCGCAGGACATCGAGTGGTGCCTGGACGACGACGGGTTCGCGATCGTGCAGAGCCGGCCGATCACCACGCTGTTCCCGGTCCCGCCGGCCCCCGACGACCGGAACCGGGTGTACGTCTCGGTCGGTCACCAGCAGATGATGACCGAGGCGATGCGGCCCCTGGGCCTGTCGGTGTGGAAGGCGACCTCGCCGGGGCACATGGTCGACGCGGGCGGGCGCCTGTTCGTCGACGTCACCGCGCGTCTGGCGTCGCCGGGCGCCCGCGCGGCGCTGCTGCCGATGATGAGCCGCTCGGACCCGTTGATGGGTGACGCGATGCAGAACGTCGTCGACCGCAAGGACTTCGTCCCGGTGCAGCCGGAGGAACCCCTGGCCGCCCCGGGTGGCACCCCGCCGGCGCCGATCGCGACGGATCGCGCCGTGGTCACCGAGCTGATCGCGGAGCGGGAGGCGGCTCTCGTGACGCTGAAGCGCGACATCGCGCCGCTGACCGGTCCGGAACTGATCGATTTCGTGGTGGCCGACATCGGGCGGATCCGGCAGATCCTTTTCGGTCCACGGAACCTGCAGGCGATCATGGCGGGGATCGACGGCACGTGGTGGCTCAACGAGCACCTGGAGAGCTGGCTGGGTGAGACGAACGCGGCCGACACGCTCACCCAGTCGGCCCCCGACAACGTCACCTCGGAGATGGGGATGGCGCTGCTGGACGTCGCGGACGCCGTCCGTCCGTACCCTGAAGTGGTTTCCTTCCTGCGGAACCTGGAGGGGGACGACTTCCTGGACCGGCTGCCGGAGCTGCCCGGCGGGCGCGAAGCGCGCGCCGTGATCGAGGCCTACCTCGAGCGGTACGGCATGCGCTGCGTCGGCGAGATCGACATCACCCGGCCGCGGTGGAGCGAGCACCCCGCCGCGATCGTGCCGATGATCCTCAGCAACGTCCGCAACGCGGAACTGGGCGCGCGGGAACGGCGCTTCGAGCAGGGCCGGCAGGACGCGCTGCGCAAGGAGCGCGAGGTGCTGGCCCGGCTGCGCTCACTGCCTGGCGACGGCGCGGCCAAGGCGGCCGAGACGAAGCAGGTGATCGACCGGGTCCGGACCTTCATCGGTTACCGGGAGTATCCGAAGTACAACATGATCGCCCGCTACTTCGTCTACAAGCGTGCCCTGCTCGCGGAGGCCGAACGCCTGGTGGCGGCCGGGGTGCTCGGCGACGCCGAGGACATCTACTTCCTGACCTTGGAAGAGCTGCAAGATGTGGTACGTACACAGCGTGCCGACGACCGGCTGATCGACGAGCGCAAGGCGGCGTTCGCGTCGTTCCGCACTCTCGTCCCGCCCCGGGTGCTCACCTCGGAGGGCGAGGCGGTCACCGGCGCGTACCGGCGCGACGACCTGCCGTCCGGCGCGCTGGCCGGGCTGCCGGTCTCGGTGGGCGTCGTCGAGGGCCGGGCCCGGGTGCTGCACGACCTGGCCGACGCTGACCTGGCGCCGGGCGACATCCTGGTCACCGCGTACACCGATCCGAGCTGGACGCCGGCCTTCGTCGCGGTCAGTGGCCTGGTGACCGAGGTCGGCGGCCAGATGACCCACGGCGCGGTGATCGCCCGCGAGTACGGCCTGCCCGCCGTGGTCGGCGTCGAGAACGCCACCACCCTGATCAGCGACGGTCAGCAGATCCGGGTGCACGGCACCGACGGCTACGTCGAGCTGCTCTGAGCCGTCAGGTGGTCGAGGGTCACCCGGACGACGGCGGCGGCCGCTGTCACGTCCGCGGTGACCTGGGCGCGCAGGCGGGCCGGGTCGGTGGCCGACGCGGTGTGCCGGCGCAGGCTGGTGAACTGCACCCGCCACAGGCTGATCAGGGTCTGTGCGGCGACGTCGGCCGGCGGGTCGTCGTCCGGGCGCCCGGCCCAGGCACGCAGGCCCTCGGCGGCGATGACGACCAGGCGCTCGATCATCTCGCTCTGGTAGGCGCGCAGCGACGGGGTGGCGCGGATCAGGTCACCGAAGCGCCGGAACCCGGCCAGGGCAGGAGCGCCGCCCGCCTCGAGACCGGAAACGACCCCGTCCCGCTCGGTGGCCAGCAGGCGCAGGCAGGTGTCGAGCGGGTGCTCACCGCGTACCGAAAAAGCTTCCTGGAGTGATGTGGCCGTGCCCGACAAGCGGTCCATGACCAGCGCTTCCTTGCTGGGGAAGTAGTTGTAGACGGTCTTCTCGGACACGCCGCACCGCTCCGCCACCTCGGTGATCCGCACGCCGTCGAAGCCGCGCTCCAGAAACAGCGCGGCGGCGGTGTCCGACAACTGCTGGCGCGTCAGCCGTTTCTTGCTCGCCCGAAGACCCTCCACCATGCGTACGATCTTACAGCCACTTGAAAATTACAGTCGCTGTAATTATGGTTCCCGGCATGAGCGCATACCGAGTCGTCCGCGAGTACCCGTACCCGATCGAGCAGGTCTGGGCGGTCTTCACCGAGCCCGAGCTGATGGCGCGCTGGACCACGACCGGCCAGGGCGGGCGGCCGGAGGGGTTCGCGCTGGTGGTGGGCACGCGGTTCCGGTTCGTGGCCAAGCCGGCGCCGGGCTGGCGCGGCATCGTCGACTGCGAGGTCCTGGAGGTCGAGGCGCCGGCGTTGCTGCGGTACTCGTGGGTCGGTGACGAGGGCGGCGAGCCGACCTGGGTGACGTACCGGCTCGAGCCGATCACCGGCGGCACCCGGTTCACCTGGGAGCACACCGGGTTCCGCGGCGCCGGCGGCTTCATGATGTCCCGGCTGCTCGGCAGCGTGCGCCGCAGAATGCTCCGCGTCGGCGTGCCCGAGGTGCTCGCCACCGGCACCGTCCACTGAGGCCAGCGGTACCTCGTTTCCGGGGGCCAGCGGGATCTGCAGCACACCAGTGGCCTGCAGGACGACATCCCGGACTACGCTACCGAGGCCGACTTCCAGCGCCATCGCTACGACGTCTACTCGCCGGAGCAGCTGGTGGCGCGGGCGCTGGCGAACCCGCCCGCCGCCGGGTGGCACTACTCGAACACCGGGCACGTCCTGCTCGACATGATCATCGAGCGGGTCACCGGCCGGCACTGGTGGGACGCGGTGCGGCGGCGGATCGTCGGGCCGCTCGGGCTCACCGGGACGTCCTGGCCGGGGGACTCGCCCGCGATACCGGGCCCGCACGCCCGGGCGTACCAGCCGTTCGAGGCGGGCCCGCCGATCGACGTCACCGAGCAGATCATCCCCGACCCCGGCTCAGCGATCATCTCCACGACCCAGGACCTCAACACCTTTTTCCGTACGCTGTTCAGCGGCCGGTTGTTGCCCCCGGCGCAGCTCGCCGAGATGACCCGCACCGTCCCGGTCGCCCCCGAGCTGGCGGCCCTGCTGCCCGGCGCCCGGTACGGCCTCGGCATCTTCCAGCGCCCGCTGCCCTGCGGCGGCACGTACTGGAGCCATCCCGGCGGCTGGGGCGGCTACCTCACCGACAACGGTGTCACCGCGGACGGCCGGCGCAGCGTCGTTCTGTCGGTCAGCAGCGTGCTCGGCACCGGGCCGGACGACTACGTCCGCCAGCAACACGCCGCCGACGCCCTCGTCGAAGGCGCACTGTGCGCGGCGGGCGGCTGAGGTCAGACCGTGCAGGTGCCCGGCGGCAGCGAGGGTGAGCTGATCTGCGCCATCGACTGGTTGACCTCGGTGAACGTGGCGAGCTGGCGGTACTGGTCGCCGACCAGGACGTCGATCACGTCGGTGGTGCGGGTGGGCACGAAGACCGGCTCGGCCTGACCGAGGAAGAACGCCCGGATCCACTGGGCGGCGCCGACCGTCTTCGGGCCGAACTGGATGACCGCGACCTGCTTGACCTTGGTCTTGGACTTCCCGGGCTTCTGCACCACGAAGCCCCGGCCCTTGAAGTCGGCGGTCACCTGATCGGCCAGGCCGGCGGTCTTGGTCCCGTTGAGCACCCGGATCTTCACCTCGGACGGCTCGTCGGGAAGCGTGAGGTTCACCCGCACCGCACCGGCCGGGCAGTCGTCCGCTGCCGCCGTCCCCTGGGTGTCGCGCACCAGCGAGACCACCACCACGATGATCGCTGCGACGGCTAGGAAGCCGATGACTAGGTAGGCCCGGATACGCGCGTAACTCACGCATGATTAGACGCATGCCGATCGCATTTCGTGTACTCGAGAGGCGAGGAAGCGACGCGCGTCACAGCCCGAGCGGTGAACCGGTGACGCCCCGCGATCAGAGGACGACGACGAGTTTGCCTTGGGTGTGGCCGCGTTCGGCGTCCCGGTGCGCCTCGGCGATCTTGTCGATCGGGTACGTCGCGGCCAGGTGTGGCGTGTATCCGCCCTTTTCCCCCAGGGCGGCCCCCTCGGCGAGCACCGTGGAGTCGTTCTCCGCGTAGAGGTGCCGCACCCCGAGCGCGAGGGCGCCGGCCGCGTCGGCGACGGTCACCACGGTGTCCGGCCCGCCGGCGATCGCGACGAGGTCGGCCAGTGACCCGGAGGCGGCCGCGTCGAGCACGGCGTCCACTCCGGACGGCGCCAGACCGCGGACGCGATCGGCAAGCCCTTCACCGTACGTCGTGGGCAGCGCACCCAGGCTGCGCAGGAAGTCGTGCTTGCCGGCGCTCGCGGTGCCGATGACCGTCGCACCGCGGGCCACGGCCATCGCCACGGCGGCGCTGCCGACGCCACCCGCGGCACCCTCGATCAGCAGCGTGCGGCCGGCGAGGTCGCCGAGGGCGTTGAGCGCCCGCCCGGCCGTGGCGACGGCCAGTCCCGCCCCGGCGGCCTGTTCCAGGGTCCACTGCTGCGGCACCGGCGCCCAGGCGGACAGCACGGCGTACTCCGCGGAGGCGCCCAGGACGCCGCCGAGGCCGAACATCCGGTCACCGACGGTCACTCCGGTCACGCCGTCGCCGACCTCGTCGACGATGCCGGCGGCGTCCCGGCCGGGGATGGCCGGCAGCTCGACCGGGAAGACGGCGCTGATCGCCCCGGAGCGCAGCTTCCAGTCGATCGGGTTGACGCTCGCCGCCGTGACCTGGATCCGAATCTCGCCGGGTGCGGCGTGCGGCTCGGGGGCGTCGTCGATGACGAGCACGTCGGGGGTGCCGTAGTCGTGGTAGCGGGCTGCCCGCATGAGAACTCCTCGGTAGGTGATCACTTTCTCTGGAAAGTAACTTACGGTTGATTACTTTCCACGGCAAGCGTTTCCAGGATCACTTTCCGCGGCAAGTGTCCGGGTGCTACGGTCGCGCCCATGGGGGCGGATCATGAATTGGCGCCGGCCCAGGCGGAGACCTGGGAGTCGCTGCTGGCGGTGCTGCTCTGGCTGCCCGCGACGCTGGAGACCCGGCTCAAGCGGCAGGGGCTGAGCCACGCCGAGTTCCTGATCCTGTGGTGCCTGACCCAGCATCAGGACCGGCCGCACACGATGAGCTCGCTCGCCGAACTGTCCCGGGTCACCCCGTCACACCTGTCCCGGATCGCCGCCCGGCTGGAGAAGCAGGGCCTGCTGGTCCGCGAGCCGGACCCGGCCGACGCCCGGTACACGATCGCCTCGCTCACGGCGGCGGGCTCGCGGAAGTACGCCGAGGCGGCGCCCGGGTACTACGCGACGCTCCGCGAGCATCTGTTCGGCCGGCTGACCGACGAGCAGGCGCGGCAGCTCGGCGGGATCACCGGGCAGATCGCCCGCTCGCTGGACCCCCGCGCGAGCTGAGCGGGGCGCTGGTCGGGTGCTCCCGTCGTACCGGAAAATCGCGGACCGTAAGCCCGGCGCTGCCGGAAGCGGATCGCGGCCCTAACCCGCGCGCTCGTTGTTGATCATGTGGAAGCGGGTGCAGCGGCCCTCGCCGTCGAACGTGACGGTCCACTGGTTGTCGAACACGCCCAGCTCCGCATAGGTCCCGGTGCCGTCGATCGTCGCGGTGGCGCCGTCGATCGCGCGGAGCGTCCAGGTGAACTCCCAGCCGCCCTGCTGCCAGCCCCACCGGCCGCGCCAGCCCTCGACGATCGCGTCCCGCCCGAGCCAGTGGGTCGAGTAGGGCTCCTCGTGATACTCACCGTCCGCGGCGAAGAGCGCGCCGATGTCAGTGGGGTCGTTGGTGCGCCAGGCATGCTCATACCGCCCGACCCAGGCCGCGACAGCAGCCGCAGTGATCGTCTCCATGCCTCGATGCTGAGTGAACGCGCGGAAATCTGGCAGGGTGCGCCACACCCACCTGCGGTCATCCACGCGAACCGGGCCGCAGGTCGCCCGCGTGCCCGGTATCGCGCCTGCCTCTCACCGAGGGCGCGGTCGGGCGAGCGCTCATCGTGGTCTCCCAGGTGTTTCAGCAACGACTGGTGCTCGCTGAACCGCGTCGGCGAGCGGTCATCGTGGTCTCGGGGCTGTCTTAGCAACTACCGGTGCTCTCCTCCTGGCGAACGGGCTCGGTGCCGAGGCTGCTGTTCGCGGAGATCTGGGCGGAGATCGGTGGTGAGCGGGGCGATCCGCTGCACGTGTGCGTGCTCGCCCACGCGATCGCCGACGTGCAGGACGACGTGCGCGAGGAACTGGCCTGGGATCAGCGGGCGCTGGCCGCCGCCGACCGGCTTACCGATGCCCGGATGGCGCAGGCCGGGCTGACCCTGACGGCGGGCGGGCTCTATCCGTCGCTGCACCTCAACCTGGCCGACTGCTATCGCAAGCTCGGCGACCTCGACCAGGCCCGCGAGCACCTGCGGCACGCGCGTGCCGGGATCGGTGCGCTCGCCGACGACGACTGCGGACGCCTGATCAGGGACGGACTGGCCCGGCTGGCGCAGGAGCTGGCGTGACGGTGCGGGTTCAGCCGTGGGCCGCGTGGTGACTCGCCGTCGGACAGCTCGTGGCCAGGGCCCGCGGTATCTTGAGGCCGCTGGCCCATCGAATTCCGGGAGGTGTCCATGACTGCCGAGATGGTCGCGCCGGCCTGGATGCATGAGCAGGTCACCGCCGAGCAGTACGCGTCGTGGACCGAAGAGCAGTGTGCGGGCATCGAGATCGTGGATGGGATGGTCCTCGTGAGTCCGAGTGCGTCCAAGCGCCACAACCGCCTGGCCCGGCTTCTGGCGAACGCCTTGGACGCTGCGGCCGGACCGGATTGGAACGCTGACACCGACTTCGACGTCCGGCTGCAGGACGTGCCGTTGAACAACCGTCGGCCTGACGTGACGGTGTACCGGGCGGAGACCATCGACGTCACGCCGACACGGCCCGAGCATGTGCTTCTGGTGGTCGAGGTGGTCTCACCCGGTTCGGAGACGACCGACCGGATCGTCAAGGCGGATCAGTATGCGAGGGCCGGCATCCAGTTCTATTGGCGTGTCGAGCAGGCGGCTACCGGTGCACCCCTCGTTTATACGTATGTTCTCGACCCGGCGACCGGCCGCTACCGCGACGGGGACGTCTTCGCCGGCGTCGTGAAGCCGGCCGCGCCCTTTGCCGTCGAGATCGATCTCAGTCAGATCTGACCCCGCTCCGGATCACTCCCGGGCGGTCAGGATGGCGCCGGCGACGACGGTGAAGAGGTGGTCGGCGCGGGGGGGCCAGTGCGTCCTGGTCGCTGATCCAGGTCAGGGCGCCGGCCAGGGCGTCGCCGGTCGCAGTGGACGCGAGCACGGCGGTCCGGCGGTGCTGCGCTCCGAGGACGTCCCGGTCCCGGTGCCCGCGCCGGGGGAGGTGCTCGTCCGGGTGCACGCGGTCGGCCTGAATCCCCCCGACTGGTATGTGCGCGACGGCATGACCAACGTGCCGGCCGAGCTGCGGCCGACGTTCGACCTGCCGCTGATCCCCGGCTCGGACGTGTCCGGTGTCGTCGAGGCGGTCGCCGCCGGCGTCGACGGCTTCGCCATCGGTGACGAGGTCTTCGGCATGGTGCGCTTCCCGCGGATCGGCAGCGCCTACGCCGAATACGTGACCGCGCCCGCCGCCGACCTCGCCCCCAAGCCGGCCGGCGTCGACCACGTGCGGGCGGCCGCGGTGCCGATGGCCGGGCTCACCGCATGGCAGTTCCTGATCGATCCCGGACACGATCGCCCGTCACCGTTCCAGGCCGCCCCGCATCGCCCGGTGCCGCTCGACGCCGGCACGACGGTGCTCGTCAACGGCGCGGCGGGCGGGGTCGGCCACCTCGCGGTGCAGCTGGCGAAGTGGCGGGGCGCCCGCGTGATCGCGGTGGCCTCGGCCGGGCACGACGCGTTCCTGCGTGAGCTCGGCGCCGACCAGGTGATCGACTACACCTCGGTCAAGCCCGAGGAGGTCGCGGGAGACGTCGATCTGGTGCTCGACGCCGTCGGTGGTCCGGGCAGCCACCGCTTCCTTCGTACGATCAAAAGAAGCGGCGCGTTGTTCCCGGTCTTCCTCGCGTCCATCGATCCCGGGGAAGCTGCCCGGCGCGACATCACGGTCTCGGCCCTGCAGGTGCAGCCGAACGGCGCGCAGCTTGCCGAGCTGGGACGCCTGCTCGAAGCGGGCACCGTCCGGGTGCGCATCGACAGCACGTTCCCGCTCGCCGACGCGGCCAAGGCCCACGAGCGGGCCGCCGAGGGTCACCTGCGGGGCAAGCTCGTCCTCACCGTCGTCTGAGGGTCAGGCGGGCACCGGTGTGAGGGTGACGTGGTCCGCGCCGACCGCGCCGACCAGGGCGAGGCCGGACCGGTCGACGTCGCAGCAGTACGGAAGGTCGCCGGACAGGTCGACGCGGCCGGACGCGGGTTTCCGGGCGTACGAACGGGCGTGCTCGGCCGCGCCGGCCACGATGCCGGCGACCAGGTCGGCCCGGCTCGGGTCGGCTCCGTGCAGCAGCGCGCTCAGGTAGGTCGCGCAGGCCCGGTCCTCGGCGGTCGACCCGGTGCAGACGATCGCGTACCGGGTGCCGGGGTGCCGGCGGGTGATCCAGCGCGCGGTGGCGCCGACGTTCGCCGCGGACACCGCGAGCAGTGCCGCCGGGTTCCGGTGCCGGGCCAGCCCGCGGGTGCCGTTCGTGGTCGCCTGGATCAGCCCGCGCCCGTCGAGCCGGGCCGTCGCCATCTCGGCCGGCGAGTTGCCGAAGTCGAAATCCGCCGGCCGCAGCCCGCTCGTCTCGCCGGCCAGCAGCCGATCCGGGTGTGCTCGCCGGAAGGCCCGGCCGGCCTCCACCGAGGGCACGCAGACGATGTCCGTCGCGCCCCGCTCGAAGGCCACCGCCGCCGTGGTGAAGGCGCGGATCACGTCGACGACCACCACGACGGCGCCGGGCGGCACCTCGGCATCCCTGTCCACGATCGACACGCCTGCGATCCTCCGGTGCACCGTCCCGGCGTGGCAAGGCGATTCCCGCGACACGCCCGGGCGGGGGGATCAGGTGCCGGCGCGGGACTCCAGGTAGCGCCGCGGGCACCGATCGGTGCCGTTCGAGGGGGAACCTGGAGCCGTGACGGGCGGTGGCCCCGGGGTTCTCACGGCCGGGTGAGCCGCCGTTGATCGACGGTCTTCCGGCTCGGGTCGTCCCAATGCCAAGATCAGGTCATGGATTGGTCGCGGCCGCTCGACGGCCTGGAGGACGTCGCCTGGGACGAGTTCGAGCGAGGTGGTGCAGTCGCGGCGGACCTCGCGAGCCTGGCCCGGGCGACACCGGAACGGGCCCGGCCGATCGCCGACGACATCGATCTGCTGCTGGAGCACTGCAACATCTACCAGCCGGCGGCGGTGCCCGCGGTGGGCTTCCTGGCCCGGATCGCGGCCGCGCACCCGTGTGACGAGGTCAGTGCGCAGGCGCTGCGGCTCATCGACGAGATCGCCTTCGGCTGGACCGACGGCGCGACCGACGAGGAGCGGCAGGCCCGCCGGGCGGAGCTGCGTACCGTGCTGGTGAGCAGCGTGCCGGCGTTGCGGGAGGCGGCCCGGGTGGTGCCGGGGGTGCGGCGGCAGGCGTTGCGGCAGGTCGAGCAGATCAGCACGGGCGTGCTTCCGGGCGGGTTCTGGGATCCGCGGTGGCATGGCGTAGCCCGCGCTTTTGTCGATCGCGCGGCGGCCCGGGTGCGAGTGGTGACCGTGGGCGGCCGGTCACTGCTGCTCACCATCGGCTTCGGTGGGCCGGCGGCGTTCTGGGACCCGGCCACCGGGGAACCGGTCGGCCCGGCGCGGCCACGCGACGGCGACGGCGACGTCGGCGGGCCGCTCATTCTCACGAAGGCGGAGCTGGCGGCGGCGGGCCGTGGACTGCCCGAGGTGGAGTTCCTTGCTCTGGGGAAGGCGGCCGGTCACGCCCGGCTCCGCCGTTGGCGTGGCTGGTCACGGCTGGTCCCGCGGGCCAGCTCGCCTCTCGACCGGATCAAGGGGGCACGCGTCCCCTACGAGAGTGCCGGGCGGCCCTGCGTGGCGATCGGCGTCAGCGGCGCGTTGCGTCGTTTCGACGCGACCACCGGCGACGAGATCGGCGCGGAGATCGCCTTCGGTGACGGCGACCTGCCGCCGGCGGTCTGCGCCTATCAGCAGGACGGCCGCACGATCCTGGCCGTCGGCGCGCACCGGCAGATCCACCGGCTCGACGCCGCGACCGGGGAACCGGCCGGTCCGCTGCTGGACGGACACCCCGAGGAGGTCACCGGCCTCGCGGCGACCTCGGTCGGTGGGCGGCCCACGCTCTACGCCGCCACCGAGCAGGGCGTGTTCCGGTGGGACGCCCGGACCGGCACACCGTGGCCGGCCGCATTCGATCAGTACGAGAACGGGTCGTAGCCGCTGTTGTTGCAGGTGCGGCGCTGGGCGATGCAGTTGCGCACGCGCTGGTTCATCGCGGCGGCGTCCCACATCAGGAACGCGTCGCCGTGCATCGACGAGGCGCTCTTGCCGTCCGGGTCCGACGACAGGTAGTAGCCCGCCTTCGTGCCCTTCGCGCCGTACGCGATGTCGAACGTCAGGGCCGGGATGCGGACCGGGTGGGCGGCGGGGCAGCCGTCGTTGGTGCCGAACGCGACGTGGTCCTTGTGGTTCGGGCTGTCCAGGTTCTTGCCGTCCCAGCAGTCCGGGAACTGCAGCTGGTAGTGCAGGGTGGCCGGGTTGCCGCAGATCGGCCAGTTGCCGTTGGTGCTGCGGGAGTCGCCGTCGATGTTGCCGGGGCCGTAGAAGGCGCAGTAGAACTGGCCCTGCGTGCCGCGCGGGGTCGGCTTCTTCTTCTTGGCGTCACCGGCGATCATCCGCAGGCCGTTCGGGATCGGCACGATGCCTGTCGAATTGGTGCGGATCGAGCGGTAGTAGACCCGGAACCCGGTGGTCTCGACCGGTTTCTTCGTCGCGGCCTCGTAGAGCGTCGGCACCCAGTAGGCCGAGTGGTCGACGGCCGGCTTGCAGGTGGTGGCGGTGAACTTCGTCAGGTCGGCGGCCGTGGTCGCGGCGTCGACGGCCTTGTTGCCGACGAACGAGTGCATGTGCGAGGCGCCCGGCAGGCCCGGGAAGACGATCGGGTCGTCGGCCTTGCGGTGGCTGTACTTGCAGTCGGCCCGGAACTCCGGCAGGTTGCCCGCGTCGCCGGGGGCCTGGGCCTTGGTGGCCTGGTACTTCGCGAGCTGGGTGTTCCAGGCGGCCTGATCGACCGGGATCCAGCCGCCCTGGGGCGCGGCGGCCTGCTGCGTGGCCGCCTTCGACGTGGGCTTCTTGACCGCCGTCGCGGAAGCGGAGGCGGAAGCTGCCGCGGAGGTGGCCGGCGCGCCCGGGGTCGACGGGGTGGACAGCGGGCGGTCCGCGCTCGCTTCCTGCGGTTGCTGCGCGGGGGAGGTGCCGGGCCGGCTCGCCCACACGGCCGCTCCGGCGATCAGGGCGACGGCCACCCCGGCGGCGGCGATGGCCAGGGCCCGCGGGCGCCGGGCGTGCCGGCCGGGACGCGACCGTGTCGGGTCGGCGTCGGGCTCGCGGAACGTGGAAGACGGCACGGCTAA
>NZ_BOMS01000195.1 GCF_016862315.1 Actinoplanes palleronii
GTCGCGCATCGACGAGAATGCGGCCGGCATCCAAAAGGCCCTACTCGCGCGAGCGCAGACGTATGCATTTGCGGCGCGTTACCCCGAAGCGCGTGATGCTTTCGACGCGTTGACGCCACCGAGCGCTAATGAGGACCTCGGAGTTCGCGATCGGATCTTCCGGATCTCGCTGCTGGCGGACATCCAGCAGGGCTTGGGCCAGCACGACCAAGCACTGGCTGGCATCTCGACTGCGTTGGCGCTGGTGCCTGACGTCAGCGACGAAGATCAGCGCATCGACCATCTCGCTGCACTCCACAAGCAGGCCGGTATCGTCCTCCGCGACGCAGGGCGTCCGCAAGAGGCGCTGCCTCACTTGCGCGACGCCTACGGCGCTGTCGCGAACATGCCCACCGCCTACACGGCGGAAGTCATCCTGGTCTTGGTCAACACGCTGCTCGATCTTGGTCTCAAGGACGAAGCGCGATCACTCATCGACGAGGGCATGACTCTCGCCTCGCCACGCGGAAACACCTCACCGACGCGCGGCAGCTTCCTGCAAGTCCGCGGCCGGCTCGCCTTGGAAGCCGAAGATTTCGCCGGTGCCGCAGCCGATCTGGAGGCGGCAATAACGATGCTCCGCACGGGTGGCGATCCGTATCGCACCAGCCTCGGGAGCGGCTATTTCAACCTCGGGCTCGTTCACATGGCCCAGCAGCGCTATCCCGCGTCAGTCGATTGCCTTCGGCGAGCTCGCGAGCTCGAGGCGGCCGTCTACGGCGCCGACGGCGGCGATGTGCTTCTCATCGAGGCTGAACTCGCTCAGGCGTCCTTCGCAGCCGGCGATCACGAGGGCGCCAGCCAGGCGATCACTCGATGCCTGACCCTGATCCGATCCGGACATCCTCAAGCACGACGGCGACGTAACCGCGTGCTGGGAATCGCCATCAGCATCGACCTCGCCCACCGTTGGCCCGCAATCTATGGCACCACGGCCTCGTGAGGGCCCTCGTGACACGACGCAGCGAGTTAGTGGTCGGCCTTGGGTAGGTCGAGACACCTTGTCACCCTGGGGAAGGAGGCTTGCTCGAAGCCGTCGGGCCGTGTCCGGAACCAGTATGGCTGCAGGGGCTGCTGACCGGGTCGCTTCCGGATGGTGCCGTCCGAGCGGCGGGCCGGGGCGTCCAGGCGCTCGACGAGCCCGTACGCGGCGAGCTGGCGGTGTGTGGCGTAGACATCGCGATGGATGCCGTACCAGCGCTGTCGCTGGGGATCATTGGCGTAGACGCCTTTATCGGCCACAGCCGGGTAGCGAGCCTCGAGGTCGCAGAGCATGAGGTAGGTGGTGATCTCGGCCGCGGACAGTGCATGAACCCAGCCGTTGACGAAGAACGCCGCAGGAACGGTGACCACTGCGCTGCGCCCGCTTACCGGCCCGGGCGGGCGGACCCACGCTGGATCGATTCCGCTGATCTCGCCATCCTGCGGGATCGTGTAGCCGGCGCTCGGACGCTGGCCGGGCACCCCGGCTTCCACCATCAGCCGGAAATAGTCGTACCTGCCCTTGAAGCCTGGATTGCCCAGTCCAACCAGATTTTCTCTTCTCAGCAAGGTCAACGCACGGACGAGCTGGCGTCGCATGCCGGCCGAGCGCTGGGCGGTGCCTGTGATAGCCGGTAACAGGTCGACCCAGGCGGCCAGCTGCTCATTACGGCGCAGCAGCGGTCGCTTGTTGTCGACGGCGAATCCTGGCGGTCGGCGCGCCTGGGCCTCGAATAGCGCGATCAAGTACAGCTGCAGCGCCCACCCCTTCAACGGGGCGAGTGCAGCAGCCGGAGATGCCACCACGGCACCCTCCGGCCCTGGAGTCCGCGCTCGGATCAAGTCTCGACGGATCTCATATGACGCCCGGTTCTGCCCACCGCCTTCGTGGATCCGGCGTAGCTCGTGCCGGGCACGCTCGTAAGACCGACGATGCGCGTACATGGCGCCGGCCCGATCACGATGGCGCTGTTGATCGCGAACGTTCACGACCGACAAGGATATTGTGACCGATCAGCCGTACCAAGAAGTTCCTTCGCCCAGAACCCGACGAGGACGCTGAGCCGATCCGCCCTCCGACCTGCCACGACAGGAGACCTGCGCATGCGGCTGATCGGTCAGACACCTATTTGGCCTGCGACTCGTGCCGGTGCCATCGTTGCCCAGACCTCGGGGAACGGCCCTGGCAGATTGCCGGTCGGCGAACTCGGCGAAGGGAAACTTCTGTGCAAAATCTGGTCTTGGTCGGGTTGTACGCCGCCGTTGCGCTGCTCACCGCAGCAGCCATCGGCACGATCTCCGGCTGGTTGTCATGGCTCGATGACCGTCGCGTCCCACGAGCCGTGCTCGTCGGCGGTTCGGCCTCCGGCGCCGCCCTTGTCCTCGCCGTCGCCGTCGCCGCCCTGCTTACCTGACACCTCCTCCGACCGGTCATGCTCCTGAACTCGCTTGGTTCGTGAACCGCCGCTGATCCAGCGAAGGCCCGTTTGCCGAAAGTCGTGCCTCGGGGCATGCGGCATGCTGGCAGGGTGCCGACCGACGCTGCAGTTGATTCCCTGGCGGAATGGTCCTCGTGGCTCCCGTTCGACGAAGCGGCCGCTTTCTGGGCCAAGCAGCACGGTGGGTTCCGCACTTGAACATTGAGCGGAGTCACGCCATCGTTCGTGCAGCCGGCCAGACAGCAAACGCGACCGGGCCGGAAGCGCGGCGGTCGGCTGGTTGTCACCGCTACGGCAGCGGTGCCGGGATCTCCGACGAGGGCCCGGCACGTGGCGTTCGGCCACCCCACCTGTGGTTGAAGATTCATCGACCGAGGGCGAGCACCGTCGGAGACGAAGACTCATGTGCGCGCTGGCGGGCGGCACGCGGCACCGACTGTGGCGATCCGTCGGTGACCACATGCCGTCCCGGCCTTCGGACCGGAAGGGGTTTCCACCGCTGCGGGCCTTGGGGGTGACGACGGCCGTGGTGATCCGGTGGTGATCCTGTGTCGCGGCCAGCCAGGCCGCGTGTGGGCAGCTCGGCCCTCCAGCCTGTGCACGTGGCCCTGACCGGCGTCATTGGCGGTGTGTTACGCAGGGTGATGACTTTCGCTGGTGATCCGTGGGTGATCGGATGTTGGCGACCGTTCCAGTACTACCGCGGCTAAATCAGCACGACCGAATGGCCGCTAACGATCTCGGCAACATGTGATTCATGGACTCGGCCGCGACCTGCAGAAACGCAAATTCACTCTGAACTGGTCAAACACCTTCGCAGCGAGGGCGCCAGGAGTAGGTCACGGAGTGTACTCATGACCACTAGGCACCTGACTACGGATCAGAAGGTTAGGGGTTCGAGTCCCTTCGGGCGCACTTCAAGATAAGGCCGTGACCTGCGGAAACAAGGGTCATGGCCTTTTTTCTTCCCAAATCTTGACCGACTTTCCCATATTGTGGAAACTGGGTGATCGGTGGGCGATCCGGTGTCGCCCGCCGTGTCGTTCCATAGTGGATTTAAGGCTTGAGCTGGACTTCCGTCACCCGGTCAAAGACGTGACTGCAACCCTCATCTGACTACTGAGCGTGACATTCAGTGGAAGAATCTTCGCGCCGCTCCCGAGCTTTCTCGGCCAGAAGTCAGCTGCCGAGGTAGTGGCAGCAACGGCCATCGGCCATGGTCAGGTGATGTCACCGTCGCTGACCGCGGGCAGATGGATGGTGAATGCCGCGCCGTGCCCGGGGCGTCCCCATGCTTCGATCGTGCCTTCGTGTCCGGTGATGACTTCACGGGCGAGTGCGAGTCCGAGGCCGAAGCGCCGGTGGTCGCTGTGGCTGCCGCGGGCGAATCGATCGAAGATGCGTTCGGTGTCGGCGGGGGCGAAGCCGGTGCCGTCGTCGCGGACGACGATCGTGACTGTGGTGCCGGATCGGCTGAGTTCGACGCGGACGTGTCCGCCGACCGGGGTGTGGCTCAGGGCGTTGTCGACCAGGGCGGTGAGCACCCGTCGCAGGGCCGCTTGGTGGCCGGTCACGACGAGGGGCGCGTCGGTGTCGGAGTCCAGGGTGAGTTCGACGTCCTGGGCTGTGGCGCGGTTGGCTTGGTTGGTGAGGACGTCGGTGGCGACGGTCCTGATGTCGACGGGTTTGCGGGTGGCGTCGCGGCGGTGGAGCTGGCTGGAGAGCAGCAGGTCGTCGACGACTTCGCCGAGGTGGCGGGTCCCGGTGACGAGGTGGTCGACGTCGGTGGCGACGTTCGTGAGGTCCGAGCCGGCCCGCAGGTCCATCTGCAGGAGTTGGGCTCGGGTGTGCAGCTGGGTCAGCGGAGTACGCAGTTCGTGGCTGGCGTCGGCGACGAAGTGCCGCTGTCGGGCCAGCGCGTCGGCGAGTGGGGCGGTCGCGCGGCGGGCGAGCAGCGCCGCCGACAGCAGCGCGATGAACAGTCCGACGATCTCGCCGGCGGCGAGGGCTGCGACGAGGCGCTCGAGCTCGTCGTGTTGTTCGTGCCGGCTCATGACGACCTGTACCACCTGGTCGCCCCGGAGCTGGGTCAGCGCACGGTAGCCGCCCTCATCCCCGTCGATCGTGGTGGTCACCGGTGCTCCGTCGGCGCGGACCCGATTCAGCACCTGGTAGTCGGGGAGCCCTTGCGGGGCGTCCTCGGTGGCGTCTACCGCGCCGTCGGCGTGCTGTTTGAAGATCCACACGTTGGGTGGTGGATCATTCACGTCGTCGGTGCTGGCCGCGGTCTGGTGCAGCAGTGTGGTGACGGCGGTGTTCTGGCTGTGGACCACCACGACCAGCGCGAGCAGGCCGAGTACCAGCAGGCTCACGGTGATCGCAGCGGCGGCCTGCAGAGCCATGACCCGCCGTGCCCGCCTCAGCAGCACCCGATCGGGATCAGACCTCATCCGGGTGCACCTCGGTCGCGGCCGAGCCGGTATCCCACGCCTCGCAGGGTGGACACCACGTCAGCACCGAGCTTGCGTCGCAGATAGTGCACGTAGGTGTCAGCCAGTGTGACGCTGGAGGCGTCGGGAAAGACCTCTGCGATGATCTCCTCGCGGCTGAAGGCACGTGCCGGGTGCTGTGCGAGGAACCGCAGCAGGTCGCTTTCGCGGCCTGACAGCGACACCACCGAACCGTCCGGTCCGGTCACCGTCCGGGCGATCAGATCGAACTGGGACCGCCCGATCTCCAGTCGCTCCCCTGATCCGGGCCGGCGGCGTAGCATGACACGGACCCGGGCCAGCAGTTCGTCGACCTCGAAGGGTTTGACCAGGTAGTCCTCGGCACCACCGTCGAGGCCGGCGACGCGGTCCGACACCGTACCGAGCGCGGTCAGCACGAGCGCCGGGATCGTCACCCCGGATCGCCGGAGTCGGGCGAGCAGGTCGAGGCCTTCAATGGCGGGCAGACCGCGGTCGAGGATGAGCGCGTCGTAGCGGCGGGTCAGGGCCCGGTGCAGCCCAGCCTGGCCGTCCGCGGCGAGTTCGGCCTCGTAGCCGACCCCCTGGAACAGTCGCACCAGCAGCGGTCCGACCTCGCGATCGTCCTCGACCACCAGCAGTCTCGCCGCGGGCGCATCAGCGTCGGTCATGACGTCTACTCTCTCAGGCCGGCTCATCCGAAATGTGCCGCGTCCAGCGCCGCCTGCAGCGATCGGCGGTAGCCGCCGCTGGTCACCGTTGCTCCGCTGACGCCGTCGATCCGGGTGCTCTGCGCTTCGAGGACCTGTTGGCGCAACTGCGGCAGAGCGTCCGCGTTGATCCGTTCATCGCGGCTGTTGCCGGTGGGGTGCTGCAGCGCCCGGATGTCGGTGATCTTCTTGTCGACGATGGTGACCTGCACCTGGACCGGCCCCCATCGGGTCTGTGCCACGGTTCCGTTGACGGTCGTGGCCCGGACCTGGCGAGTTTTCGATGACGTACCCGGCGATGCTGCCGGGGTCATGGTCACGTCCGGGACGACGCCGGGCGCCGCGGCCGCGGTCTCGGTGCCGGGCAGGGTTGCGCCGGTGCTCGTCCGGTAGCTGAACAGCAGCACCAGGGCCGCCACGGTCGACATGACGAACAGGGTGATCCGGCGCATTGTCATCGTCTCCTTGATCGGTTCGGTGTGTCACCAGGCGAACTCTTCGGCGTGGACGTGGCCGGCCGGGACGCCGGCGTCGCGCAGCGTGGCGCGCACCGCCGACATCCAGGACGGCGGCCCGCAGAGGAAGACCTCGCGCCGGGCCACATCCGGCACCAGCCATCGCAACCCCGCGGTATCGGTGACCTGCGCGAATCTTTCGGGCAGCCACGATCCTGGGCGGGCCCTGCCGCCCTGCAGGTACACCACCTCGACCCCGTGCCGGCGTACCGCGTCATCCAACTCGGTGCGGAAGACGGCGTCCTCGTGCCGCCGGATCCGGTACAGCAGCGTCACCTCGATGCCGATCGCGGTCAGGTCGTCGAGAAGTGCCCGCATCGTGGTGATGCCGACCCCGGCGGCCATCAGCAGGACCTTTCTCCGGCCGGCGCGGTGATCGGTGGTCAGCGCCCCGTATGGGCCTTCCACCAGCACTCGCGTGCCCGGGCGCAGAGCGGCCATCCGGGAACTGCCGTCGCCGAGATCTTTGACAGTGATCCGCAGCAGGTCACCGGCCGGCGCGGACGACAGTGTGTACGGGTGCGCGCGAGTCCAGCCCGGCCCGTCGAGGAACCGCCAGCAGAAGAACTGCCCGGCCACGGCGGGGAGCCGGTCGAGGTGACGCCCCCGCAGATACACCGAGACCACGCCCGGGGCCTCCGGTACCACGGTGTGCACCCGCAGCCGGTGATATGCCGACCGGTAGACGGGCAGCCCGATCCGGAACACCAGTACCGCGCCGAGTGCGGCGGCCCACAGACCCCACCAGTACAGCCGCGAGACCGCTGAGGCGGCGAAATCCGCGCCGGTCCACAGCTGGTGTGGCAGCGCCAGGCCCACCCCGAGGTAGGCGTACAGGTGGATGAGGTGCCACGTCTCGTACCGTTGCCGGCGACGCGCGGCACGAACCGACAACACCACGACCACTATCAGCAGGCCGGTGCCCGCCGTGGCCAGCACCATGCCCGGGTACGTGACCACCAGTTCCCACGCCTGGCCGACGACATCCTCGCCGCTGCTCTGCGCGTATCCCAGGGTGATCAGTCCGATGTGGGCGAGCATCAGCCAGAACGACACGAACCCGACCAGTCGGTGGCGCCGGGCCAGGCGGTCCTGGCCGTAGCTGCGTTCCACCCACGGAATCCGCGCCATCAGCAGCACCTGCAGCAACAGCAGGTCGGATGCCACCAACCCGGTCAGCCGCCCGGCCGAGGTCGCCGGCCCGCCCACCGCCGAAAGGTCCCGAATACCGCCGTTGTACAGCCACAACGCCACGACAACCACCACACTCAACAGTGCGGCCGAACCCGCCAGATCAGCCCACCATCGCCGCACCGGACGTCCCCGGACGACCGGACGACCGGACCCGCTCAGCCTCACCCGGCCCACCACTGGCGTAACCCTCATACCGCCTCACGGCTCCCTCCTGGCTCGGTCACCGGACAAGCGTCCCGGGCCAAAAATGGGAGAACGTGAAGATTTACTGCATAGCCTTTGCGGCACGTCGTAGCCGACCCGGGTCACCACCGACACCGGCGTCGCATCCCCAACCGCTCGGAGGAGACCCATGGGCGCCATCAACGGACTGCCGGCCCACATCCTGCTCGTGCACGCCGTCGTGGTCCTGCTGCCCCTCGCCGCCCTGCTGCTCATGCTGACCGCGATCTGGCCCACACTCCGCAGCCGTCTCGCCGGACCGAACGCGATCCTGTCCGTGCTCGTCGTGGTTCTCGTGCCCGTCACGACCAGCGCCGGCGAGTGGCTGGAACACCGCGTCACCGAATCCGCTCTGCTGCGCGACCACACCGAACTCGGCGACACCGCGATCTGGGCCGCGCTCCCGGTCGCCGTGCTGGCTATCGCGATCTGGTGGCGCCAACGCGAGGCCGGCGACACCACCGGGCGGCGCACCTACCTGGCGGCCGGATCGGCGGCGGTCACCAGGATCGTCATCGCGCTCGCCGTCGTCATCGCCGGCTTCGCCGTCTACGACACGTACCGGATCGGCGATTCCGGCGCCAAAGCCTCCTGGACCGGCAACTTCAGCTCGACCCCCAGCCAGCATGGACCCGGACAACGCGACGGCGACTGAGCAACTCGGCAACCCGACCGGTAGTTCAGAGGCGGACGCCTCTGCCTCGGCGTTGCGGGCATGAGCATGATGCTGGGGCATGCAAGGGAAGGGAACGCCGTGATCCATCTTGGGGAAGCGCACGGCGATATGTCGGCCGGGCGTCTGAACTGGCTCCGGGCCGGTGTGCTGGGTGCCAATGACGGCATCGTCTCGACCGCCGGTCTGGTTGTCGGCGTGGCAGGTGCGACCCTGGCGAGCGGCCCCATCGTGACCGCCGGGGTCGCCGGGCTCGTCGCGGGCGCGGTCTCCATGGCTTTGGGTGAGTACGTTTCGGTCAGCAGCCAACGCGACACCGAGAAGGCGATGCTGGCCAAGGAACGTGGTGAGCTCGCCGCATTCCCCGACCAGGAACTCGACGAGCTGACCGCGATGTATGCGGCCAAAGGTCTGACGCAAGCCACCGCGCGCCAGGTGGCGGAGGAACTGACCGCCAAGGACGCCTTCGCCGCGCACGCCGACGTCGAGTTACGCATCGACCCGGATGCACTGACCAACCCCTGGCACGCCGCCGGCGCCTCAGCGATCGCGTTCACCATCGGGTCCTTGCTGCCGTTGATCGCGATCCTGCTGCCACCTCCACACGTGAGGGTCGCCGTCACCTTCGCGGTAGTGGTCCTTGCCCTCGCCGCGACCGGAGTCATCAGCGCGAAACTCGGCTCGGCCCCGATCGGACGCGCCGTCGCCAGGCTGGTCGGCGGAGGCGCCGCAGCCATGGCAGTGACCTTCGGCATCGGGCAACTGGTCGGCGCGAGCGTGGGCTGAACCGCAGGCAGCGGCGACTGAGGTCATTGGATGGGTTCAGCTCGGAAGCGGTGTCAGGTCATCAGCCGCGGTCGCGGATTACGCAGTCGAAGGCAAGGACCAGGTTGGGTACGTCGTGGCCCCGGGTGTTGGTGATTGTCTCCGGCCCGACGATCTTCGAGAGGCCGTTGGCGACATAGGTGGCGTAGGTCTTGACGGTGATTTCGAATTTGCCGTCCTGGTACTGGCCGTGGTTGTCGGTGAAACCGATCATGCCGATCCAGTGGGGTCCGGCGCCGGTGTCGGCGACCTGGGGGCCGCCGTGGTCGCAGGTGGTGACGGCACCGACGGCGCTGGTGGTGATGCCGAGGACGGCGGCCCACGTCACCAGCCGCGAGCCGGTCCTTGCCCACGGCGACCCAGCGCGCCTCCAACAGATCCTGACGAACCTGCTCGACAAACGCCAGACACCACACGGCCAGCCCTCGATCACCATCAACACCGGTCTCCACGACAACGCCGCCTACCTGAGCGTGCACGACGCAGGCACCGGCATCGACCCAGCCTTCATGCCCGAGGCCATTGCCCGCTTCATCCGGGCAGACGCCGCCCGCAGCACCCCGACACCGGACTGGGCCTGTCCGTCGTCGAAGCCATCGTCACCGCTCACCACGGCCAGCTGCACCTGTGTAGCAACGGCAATCACCAGCGATACGGGCACTAGCTACCCGCTCGTGTGTGATCACCCCGCCGACGGAACCACCGCAACTGTGCTCCTGCCCATCCCCGCCGAGCGCGGCAACTGACATGCCCGCCGGCCCTGAAGCATCGACCAAGCCGCCCTGGGGACTTCCTGCGCCGGGAGGGACTGTAAATTATCGGCGGATCTCGATGTCTAGGGAGACGCTCATGACAACCGAACACCTCGACAGAGAACTGGCCGACGTTTCGCCGACGGAGATCTCGGATGATCAGCTCGTCGCGACGCTGGTCGTCCGGGCCCGTGGCCACTTCCCGAACGAAACCGCCGCCCTGAAATGTGTCTACATGGCGCTGATGAGCCTCGACCCGACCGGCGCGGGCCGACGCCGCTGGACGATGCGCTGGAAAGCACCCTTGAACGCCTTCCAAACCGCCTTCGAAGGCCGGCTCGACCCGGTCATCCACTGACCTACCTCAAACCCAGATCAGCCGTTCTCTTTACAGACCCAACCGCCGAAACCGCCGCACGGGTAGCACTGCGGCGGGTGTGTACAACCAACGGCTGATCGACCGATCAAGGGAGAGGCGCCAGATGAGGACCGAGACCACCGTTGAGGAGCCGGCTGAGGTGCCGGCGGCTGCGGTCACGGATGATCAGTTGATCGCGACACAACGGTTCTGGTAGCAGGCGTCGTGATGCCGAACGCCGGTGCGGTCACTGCTGTGGTGCGTGCGGGATATCGCCGGCAGTGGATGGCTTGGCTGCGGGCAGCAGGACCGTGATGGTGGTGCCGTCGTGCGGGTGGTCGCAGCCGGGTGTGGGGGTCGTGCCGGGCTGCTGGTGGTGGGTGCCGTTGGCGCAGATGCGCAGCTCGCCGTGGTGGGCGGTGATGATGGCGTCGACGACGGCGAGGCCCAGTCCGGTGCCCGGGGTGCTGCGGGAGGTGTCGGCTCGGGTGAACCGGGCGGTGGCGACGCTGAGGAAAGCCGGGTCCATGCCAGATCCGTGATCGTGTACGCGCAGATAAACCAGGTCGTCTGATCGTCTGGTGGTGACGGTGACCGGTGGCCGTCCGTGGCGGACAGCGTTGTCCAGCAGATTGGTCAGTACCTGCCGCAGCCGGACGGCGTCGCCGAACGCCACGGCCGGCTCGTGGTGCAGGACGCGTGTGTGCGGGTAGCGGGCGGCGGTTTCGGCAGCTAGGACGCCGAGATCGACGGTGGCGCCGGGTGCGGGCGACGGCTGCACCCCGACGGTCAGCAGTGTGTCGGCCAGTTCGCGGAGCCGGTCGGCGTCTGCGGCGACGTTGCGCAGCGTCTGTTCTAGTTCGCTGGTGCTGCGTTGCCGGCGTAGTGCGAGTTCGATCTCGGTGCTCAGCAGAGTCAGCGGGGTGCGAAGCTCGTGGCTGGCGTCGTGCACGAATTGCCGTTCCCGTTGCAGCGCCGCATCCAGCGCGGTCAGCATCTGGTTGAGGGTGTGCCCCAGACGGGTGATTTCGTCGTCGCTGCGGTCGGGCACGGCCAGGCGCAGACCGGTCGCGCCGGCGGCGATGCGCGCGGCCTCGGTGCGGTAGCGCTCGACCGGGGCGAGCGCGGCCCGGGTGAGCCGGTAGCCGACCACCGACGCGATGGCCAGGGCGGCGAGGTTGGCCAGCGCGAGCTGGCCGATGAGTTCGCGTAGCGCTTCGTCGCGCTGGTCACGGCGCAGCGCGACGACCGCGACGACCGGACCGGCGCTGGCCGGCAAGGGGACGGCGTACAGGCGCAGCGTGTTGGCCCGGATCGGGAACAGCGGCCCACGATCCGCGCGCAAGGCACGGGTCCGGGCGGCGACCAGTTGGCTGGCGCTCAGCAGCGAGGCGCCGGTGAGGCCGGTGCTGGCGTCGACGACCTGCCCGGCCGGGTCGAGCAGCTGGTATTCGGTGCCGGTGGTGACCGTCGGTGGTCCGCCGGCGGTGATCGAGGTGGTGAGCTGGCCGGCCTGGGCGGTGAGGTCGTCGTTGAGGCGCAGGTCGAGGGCGTACCGCACGCGCAGGTAGACGAACGCGCCGGCGCCGGTGAGCACGACGAGCATGGCCACGGCGAAGCCGGCGATGAGCCGGACCCGCAGCGGCAGCCGGCGCAGGCCGCCCGGCGGGCGGTCGGGGGTCATGTCAGCCGCCACCGGGTTCGAGGCGGTAACCGGCCCCGCGCAGGGTGGTGATCGCGTGCCGGCCGAACGGCTTGTCGACCTTGCCGCGCAGGCTGGCGATGTACACGTCGATGACGTTGGACCGCAGGTCGGTTTCGCCGTCCCACACCTGGTCGAGGATCTGGTAGCGGGTGACGCAGTGGCCGGCCCGGCTCATCAGCAGGGCGAGAATGTCGAGCTCGCGGGCGGACAGGTCGATCGCGGTGCCGTCGCGTGACACCTTACGGGCGGCCGGATCCAGCAGCAGATCACCGGCCTGGAGCACGGCCTGGGCCTGGTCGTAGCTACGCCGGTGCAGGGCCCGTAGCCGGGCCAGCAGCTCGTCGAAGGAGAACGGCTTGGCCAGGTAGTCGTCGGCGCCCGCGTCGAGTCCCTCGATACGGTCGGGGACCTCACCCCGGGCGGTGAGCATCAGTACCGGGGTGCGAACGCCCCGCTGGCGTAGCTTGCGGCAGACGGTCAGCCCGTCGAGGCCGGGCAGCATCACATCCAGGACCACCGCGTCGTAGTCGCTGCCGGCAGCGGCGAGCAGCCCGTCGCCGCCGGTGTGCCGCACGTCCGCGGTGTGGCCGGCTTCGCGTAATCCGCGCGCGAGTAGGTCGGCCAGGCGTGGTTCGTCCTCGACCACCAAGACCCGCACCACACGCTCCCTTCGGCTGAGCCGTCCTGGATCAGTGGACCATGCCCGATCGTGGGCTTCATCTTCCTTTCATGGTGGCGTTCCTACGGTGATGCCATCACCCGATCAGGGCCCCCGTCAGGAGCGGCGCATCGCCGAACCGCCCGCGGGTCGGCGATGGCGGCCCGGCGAAGATGTGAGGATCGCGGCATGCCCGATGCCGATTCCGTGTCCCCCCGCGCTGATCCGGGTGATGCCGAGCCGCCGTCACGGCGGCGGATGTGGCCGCTGTACGCGGCCGGGTTCACCACCGCGTTCGGCGCGCACGCGATCGCCGCGAACCTCGGCGGTTTCGCCCCTGGTGCGGTCCGGTCGCTGCTCGTGCTCGGCGGGCTGCTCGCCCTGTATGACGGCGCTGAGGTGCTGCTCAAGCCGGTGTTCGGCGCGCTTTCCGACCGGATCGGGGCGCGGCCGGTGCTGCTGGGCGGTCTGGTGGCGTTCGCGGTGGCCTCGGCCGTCTACGCGCTGGCCGGCAGCGCCGGCTGGTTGTGGGCCGCCCGGCTCGGGCAGGGCGCCGCGGCCGCGGCGTTCTCCCCGGCGGCGTCCGCGCTGGTGGCTCGCCTCAACCCGGCTGCCCAGCACGGCCGGGCGTTCGGCTCGTACGGATTTTTCAAGTCGATCGGTTACACCCTCGGGCCGTTGCTGGGTGGCGTGCTCGCGTGGGCCGGCGGCCTGCGGCTGCTGTTCACCGTGCTCGCCGTGCTCGGCGCCGCCGTGGCGCTCGCGGCGGCGATCGTGGTCCCGGCCGTGCCGCCGCTGCCCAAGGTGCGCCAGACCGTGCTCGACCTGGCCCGCGGGCTCGCCGACCCGGTGTTCCTCGGCCCGACTGCGGCGCTGGCCGCGGCCACCGCGGCGCTGTCGGTCGGTGTCGGGTTCCTGCCGGTTGCCGGCCGTGCGGCAGGGCTCGGCACGCTGGCCACCGGCGCCGTGGTGTCGCTGCTCGCGGCCTGCGGCGCGCTGGTGCAGCCTCGCGCCGGACGAGCTCTGGATGAGGGCCGGCTCACCGTCCGTTCCGGTCTGACGGCCGGTCTTGCCGTCACCGCCGCAGGCCTCGCGGCGGCCATGCTGCCGGGCCTGCTCGGCCTGCTCGCGGGTGCGGCCGTGATCGGTGTGGGCACCGGGCTGATCACGCCGTTGGGCTTTACCGCGCTGGCGGCGAGCACGCCCGCGGCCCGCCTTGGCCAGACCATGGGCGCGGCCGAACTCGGCCGCGAGCTCGGTGATGCGGGCGGCCCGTTGCTGGTCGCGGCCGTGGCCTCGGCCGCGGGTCTGGTGTACGGCTTCGGGACGCTCGCGATTCTGCTGGCGCTCGGTGCGGCGCTCGCTTTCACCCGCCGCGCCCCGGCAACCGACACCACCGTCTGAACGGAACCCCTGGCCAGGGTTCGCACTGCCGGGTGACGGCTTCATGTGCCTTTCATGCGTGATCTTTAGCGTGGCCGGTCATGAGCGATGTGCTGGCGGTCGACGCGGTCGGCCTGACGAAAACCTACGGCACGCTCACCGCGGTCGACCGGCTCAGCCTTCAGGTCGGCCAGGGTGAGGTGTACGGGGTACTCGGCCCGAACGGGGCCGGCAAGACCACCTTCCTGCGGATGCTGTTCGGGCTGATCCGCCCCGACGCCGGAACCCTGCACATTCTGGGCCGCACCTGGGATGAGCACGGCATCCGCGCCCTCGACGGGGTCGCCGGGTTCATCGAAAGCCCAAAGTTCTATCCGGGCCTGACCGGCCGCAAGAACCTGCAACTGCTCGCCGGCCTCGACGGCGGCGCCGGCCGGTCACGCATCGACGAGGTCCTCGAGACCGTCGACTTGCGTGGCCGCGAACGCGACAAGGTCGGCGGCTACTCCTTCGGCATGCGCCAGCGCCTCGGCGTCGCGGCGTCGCTGCTGCGCGATCCGCGGCTGCTGGTGCTCGACGAACCCGCCAACGGCCTCGACCCGGCCGGCATCCGCGACATGCGCGCCCTGGTCAAACGACTCGCCGGTAGCGGCCTGACCGTGCTGCTGTCCAGCCACGACATGGCCGAGGTCGAAGAGATCTGCGACGACGTCACCATCATGCGCACCGGGGCAGTCGTCTACCACGGCTCGATCGCCGCGCTACGGGCGAAGGCCCCGGAGCAGGCTCACGAAATCCACACCACCGACGACGAACGCGCCGCCCTACTCGCTCGCGCCGCCGAACTGGAGGTGACCCGCCTCGACGACGGCCTGGCCGTGCGCGGCCCCCAACCCCAGATCGACGCCCTGGTCGCCCAGTTGATCGGCGAAGGCATCGCGTTGCGCCGGCTCACCCGGCGGGAGACACCCCTGGAAGCGCTGTTCTTCATGCTCACCGAACCCGACACCGACCCGGCCGCCCCCGAGCTGGCCATCACCGGAGCCGCACGATGACCATCACCGCCACCACCACACCCCAGCCCACAGCAACCGCCCCAGACAAGCGGCGGCCCGGTGTCGGCGCCGCGCTGCGCTGGGAGATCGTCAAACTCGCCGCCCAGATCCGCAGCCGGGCGCTGCTCGCCGTCGCGCTGATCATCCCGCCGATCGTCGTGGCGGTACTCAACGGCCAGCAGCAGCCGCCGTCGGACACCATCTACGGCCGGCACGTGCACGACAGCGGCTACGCCATGCCGCTGCTCATGCTCGCCTGGGCCGCCCAATGGGTACTGCCGCTGCTGGCCGCAGTCGTCGCCGGCGACATCTTCGCCGCCGAGGACCAGCACGGCACCTGGAAGACACTGCTGACCCGCTCGGTCAGCCGCACCCACATCTTCTGGGCCAAGACGCTGACCGCGATCGGCTACAACCTACTGGTGCTCGTGGTGTTCGCGGGCGGCACCATCGCCGCCGGGATGCTGATCGTCGGTACTCAGCCGCTGACCGGCCTCACCGGTCAGGCCATCGCGTCTGGCACCGCGCTGCGGCTGGTCGTCACCGCCTGGGCTACCACGATCGCCCCGATCATCGGGTTCACCGCGCTCGCCCTGCTGCTGTCCGTGCGTACCCGCAACCCCGCCTTCGGCATCGCCGCACCGGTGGTGATCGGCTTCGTCATGCAACTGCTCGGCAGCGTCACCGGCCTCGACCTGACCCGCAAATTCCTGCTCACCACCCCGCTCGAAGCCTGGCACGGCCTGTTCGCCCAGCACCCGTTCACCGGACCGCTGGCCACCGGCCTCGCCGTCAGCGCCGGCTGGACGATCATCTGCCTCGCCGGGGCGTACCTGTCCCTGCGCCGCCGCGACATCACCGGAGGCTGACCATGCGCCCGATCATCACCCGCACCCTCACGATCCTCGCCGTCGCCGCCGGCATCACCGCCACCGCGGCCGCCGGCCACTTCGATATCACCAAAACCGGTCTGGAAAGGGCGCTCGGACCGACGTTCGCCAACCTCTACGTCCAGCAGGCCGGCATCCTCGGCATCACAGGGATCACCCCCACCACCATCGGTGCGAACGCCAGCTGCGACAAAGGCGGCCCGAAAGTCGCCGACGTCGGCGCCGGACCGAACTGGATCTGCATGATGAGCTGGACCGACAACAAAGGCCAGCACCAGGACGGCAAATTCGAGGTCACCGTCCGCACCGACACCACCTACGTCGCCGGCGGCCCCTCCAAAATCGTCGGCCTGGCCACCATCACCGACACCCACGGCCATGACGTCACCAACCCGGTCTTCGAGTTCGACGGCGTGATTCCCACCGGCAGCTGACCCTCTGCCGAGCCACGGAGCAGATGCTTCGCCGCTATCGGCAGTGGCGGGACTTCGAGGCCGATCGGCTGTCGGCCGGCACCTGCATGACCTCCACGGTGGGGGGTGCTGTCGGGTTCGGTGGCCCCAATCGGTGTTCTCGCGGGCCATGCCCAGGACCAGCGGGTGGCGGATGGCACTGATCATGGGTGCCAGCATCTGCCGGTCGCGCCTGCTGTCGATCCTGCTCGCCCTGACGGCTACCTGGTCAGAGCCGGATGCACCTGCGGGACCTTCAGCCCTGGGAGGACCTGTGCTCACGGTGAAATGGTGAGGGGTGGAGCTGCGACGACACGTCTCATTACGGAACGGCCGGTTTCGGCTCCCGTGGAGGTTCATCATGTGGAGTGCCATCAGCGCACTGCTCACCCGGGCCGCGGAGGCCTTGGATATCGAAATGCCGGAGATTCCCGGCGTCACCGAACTCAGCGAAGCCGCCTCGGCCGCCACCGACGGAATCGCCGACCAAGCCGGTGCCATCGGCGCCGACGTGACCGGTGCGGCCGCCGACCTGGCCGCGAATGCCGCTGAAGCCGGGGACACTGTTACCGGTGTAGTCGACCAGGCCACTGCTGCTGCGGCCTCGCTACCCGATCTGGCCCAGGTCAAGCCGAACTGACCGTACGGCAGCCCGGCCCGCGAGGGCCGATGGCGCCGGCCGTACCCGCCTTCCAACCGACAACTCCGGGTGCTCGCTGCCTGGGAAGGACAGCTGTGAGCACCCTGAACGGCCTACCGGCCCATATCCTGCTCGTGCACGCCATCGTTGTGCTGCTGCCACTGACCGCGGGGCTGCTGGTGCTGACCGCGTTCTGGCCCGCGGCCCGGCGCCGGCTCGCGGGACCGAACGCCCTGCTGGCGCTCGTAGTGCTGGTCCTGGTACCGATCACCACCAGCGCCGGGGAATGGCTTGAAGGTCACATCGCCTCGAACGCGCTGGTGGAGGCGCACGCCGAACTCGGTGACACCGCGATCTTTGCAACAGTGCCCGTCGTGATTCTCACGCTCATCGTCTGGTGGCGAGAGCGCGAGGCGTCCGCTGCGGCGCTCGTCCCGATGCAGCCCGCGCAGCCGCCGGGGACGACGCGTGCGGGGACGGCCGCGACCACCTTGACCAGCCCAGTGCGGGCCCGCCGGGTCCTGCTCGCTCCGGCCTCCCGCGTCGTCACGATCGTGATCACGGTCTGCGCGATCCTGGCCGCGGGCGCGGCCGTCTACGACACCTACCGCATCGGCGATTCCGGCGCCAAGGCAACCTGGCAAGGCGAATTCAACTCCGTCCCAGCCGGGGACAGCGCTGAGCCGGGCGGAAAGTAGGGCCGTCCGGGACGACGGCCGCTCGGCTGGGCACGCATGCCGTGTATCGGTGGGCGGACCGTTGACGCTGACCGTCATCGGTGGACCGGGCCAGCAGCGTGTGGTCAGGTCACGTTCGCGCCGACGAGTTGACCGATGCCGTAGGTCACGGCCATGGCCGCGGCGCCGCCACCCACCAGCCGGGCGACCGCGCGTCCCACGCCCGCGGAGCCGAGCTTGGCGCTCACCACACCGGTGACCGCGAGCGCCACGATGACCACGGCGAACGTCACCACGACCCGGATGCTCGCCGGTGGGAGCAGGATCGCAATCAAGGGGAGCAGCGATCCGGCGATGAAAGCGACGGCGGAGGCACCGGCGGCGTGCCACGGGTTGGTCAGCGCTTGCGGGTCGATGCCGAGTTCCACCTCCGCGTGCGCGGCGAAGGCGTCTTTCGCGGTCAACTCCTGAGCCACCTGGCGTGCGGTCGCCTCGGACAGGCCTTTGGCCAGGTACATCGCCGTCAGTTCGTCGAGTTCCTGCTCGGGGAACTCCTCGAGTTCGGCGCGTTCGCGGGCGAGCAGGGCTCGTTCGATGTCGCGTTGGCTGCTGACCGAGACGTACTCGCCCAGCGCCATCGACACCGCTCCGGCGACCAGTCCCGCGATCCCGGCGGTGAGGATCGGGCCACCGGCCGTGGTCGCGCCGGCGACCCCGACCACCAGGCCCGCAGTGGACACGATGCCGTCGTTCGCGCCCAGCACACCGGCGCGTAGCCAGTTCAATCGCCCGGACATCCCGCCGGCGTGGGCTTCGCCGGGATGTGTCGTGGCCGGGTCAGTGGTCTGCATGTTCGGTATCTTGCTCTCGTCTCGTCGGTGGTGTGCGGACGCCCGCCGTTTCGGGGTAGACCGCCGGCCCCGGCTAAGGATCAGAGGCTTTCCACCCACGGTGGCTGCAGCAAC
>NZ_BOMS01000196.1 GCF_016862315.1 Actinoplanes palleronii
TAAGTCCGGCGCGGTGGTCCGGGGTGGGAGCGGTGTCGCGCGGTGCGTGGCGCGGGTCGGGGGCGCGGCCGGAGCCCGGGAAGGAGGCGGCCGGGCGCGAGATCACCACGGGACGTGGCTTGTAGCCTGCGGACGTGCGCTCCCTGTTCGTACCGAAAAGGGGGTTTCAGAAAAGGGCGGTTTGGCCTGGGGTGGGGTCGCGGCGACCGGACATCGCGCCGCGCAGGACGCGTGGTCTGGGGGCGACCCAGGCAGGTGCCGGTTCCTGGGTGTCGACGGCCTCGGCTGGGGGGTTGCCGCCGGTCAGGGGCCACAGGGAGGGGCCGAGGTTGATGCCGTGTTCGCGGAGGGCCTGGCGCATGGTGAGGCGGTCCAGCGGCAGGCGGGCCGACTCGGGGCTGGGGACCGGGAGGTCACGGCGCATGGCCATCAGGCGACGGTTGCGGTCGACGATGTCCCGGGCCGCGGGATCGGTCAGGCTTGTCGCGGCGAGGTCACCGACGATTTTTCGTACGGCGTCGACGCCGGCCAGCCACGCCTGATCGACCGAGCCGAACGCTTCCAGCAGCCGCGCCGCGGTGCGCGCCCCGAACCGCCGCACGCCGGGCAGATTGTCGGACGGGTCGCCGCGCAGCGCCGCGAAGTCCATGTACTGCCACGGGTGCACGCCGTAGAGCGCGGGCAGCGACTCGTGGTCGACGAGCACCGAGCGGTCGAAGCCGCCGTTGCGCACGCGGAGCACCGAGGTAGCGTCGTCGATCAGCGCGAACGCGTCCCGGTCGCTGGTCATCAGCACCGAGCGCCAGCCCAGCTCGCGGGCCCGGGTGGCGCAGCTGGCCAGGATGTCGTCCGCCTCGTACGCCGGTGGGACGACGGTGCTGACCCCGGCGGCGCGCAACAGGTCCGGGGCGATCTCCAGTTGGCGGGTCAGCTCGGCCGGTTTCGCCGGGCGGTGCGCCTTGTAGTCCGGGTGGTCGACGCGCCGGGCGGAGTCCTTCGGGCAGTCGAAACCGACCATGACGGCGTCGGGGCGCAGGTGCCCGGCCGCGCGGGCGAGGTATCCGAACAGGCCACGCAGCGCGGGCGACGGCTCCGGGGAACCGTCGCTGGCGTGGTACGCCCGATGCAGCAGACTGTTGCCGTCCAGGACCAGCAACAACCCACCCGTGTGCGACACCCGACGAGCTTAGCGGCTCAGATCGTGCCGGCGGTGGGTGAGCTTCTCCACCACCCGTGCGGGGACGAGCCGGCGCAGGGTGAAGACGACCGGGGCGTTGCTGCCCACCGCGTACCGTTGCCGGGGTTTCTCCGCCTCGGCCGCGGTGACGATGGTGGCCGCGACGCGCTCCGCGGTGATCCCGGCCCGCTCGTTGCGATCCAAAGCGGTCAGCATCCGCTCGAAGTCGGCGCGGTGCGGGGAGTCGGCGGCGATGTACTGGGTGCGCCGCTCGCTGATCCCGGTGTTGATCGACCCGGGTTCGACGGTGGTCAGCCACACGCCGTAGGGCGAGTACTCGTGCCGGGCCCCGTTCGCGAAGCCCTTGATCGCGGCCTTGGTGGCGACGTAGGACGACCGGTAGGCGAGCGGGAACGACGCCAGCATCGACCCCACCATGATCACCCGGCCGTGGCCGCGGGTGCGCATACCGGGCAGGGCGAGCTGGGCGAGCCGGACCGGGCCGAGCACGTTGACCTGGAAGAGCCGGCGCAGCGCGTCCATCGGCAGTTCCTCGAACGGGCCGGACTGGCTCTCGCCGGCGTTGTTGACCAGCAGGTCGACGGTGGCCAGGGTGCCGGCGAGGGCCTCGATCGAGGCGTCGTCGGTGAGGTCGAGGGGGAGGTAGTCGACGCCGTCGACGCGCTGCTTGATCGTCTCGGGGTCGCGGCTGGTGCCGAGGACGCGGTAACCGCGGGCGACCAGGGCGGCGGCGGTGGCCAGGCCGATGCCGGAGGATGCGCCGGTGACCAGGGCGGTGCGCTTCATCCGTGCACGATACCGGGTGCACCAAGATCCACGAGCGGGATACAGTGCCGTCGCTCGATATCTGCTCGCGGGGGACATCACACGTGAAAATCATGAAGTCGGTCGCTGTCGTGGCGGCCATCGGTGGCCTGCTGCTCGCCGGATGCACGTCGGGCACACCCGAACCGGCCACACCGCCCGACAACGGCGTGGCCGTGCTGGCCGCGACCGAGATCCTGGACCGGGCAACGCAGGCCCTTGCCGCCGCGAAGTCCTACCACCTGAGTGGAGCGTTCACCGGGTCCGACGGGTACGTCACGGTCGACCTCAAGCGGTCCGGGGAGAACCTGCTCGGCGAGATGACCATGGACGGGAAGAAGATCGAGGCGCTCGTCGTCGACGGGCAGAAGTTCGTCCGGCTGGACAAGAACTTCCTGACCATGGCGATGGGCGAGGACCTGGCCGAGCAGTTCGCGCCGATCATGACGAAGAACTGGCTCAAGCCGCCGGTCGATGGCGCCACCTTCGGGGAGCTCACCGACCTGTTCGAGGTCAAGGAGATGATCAAGCCGAAGGGCGCGCTCAGCAAGGGCGAGGCGTCGATCTCCAGTCAGCGTCCGGTGATCGCCCTGCTCGACTCGGGGAACACGTTCGAGTCCGTGCTGGTGGCGACGACCGGCGAGCCGCTGCCGGTGAAGGTCACCTACCCGGGCGGCGGCCTGATGGTGTTCACCGATTTCGGCGCGGACTTCCCGGAGATCAAGCTGCCGGCCGCGAACGAGTTCCTCCAGATCCCGGCCACCAAGAAGTGAGCCTCTGACGAGACCGTGGGCCGGCGCGAGGTCCGCGCCGGCCCTTTTTTGTACGGCTACAGCGTCACCACCTTGCCGCCGATCGTCACCACCAGCGTGCCGGTGGACGAGAAGGACCAGGCCAGCGCGCCGCTGTAGGTCGCGCAGCGCGAGCCGTTCGTGCCCGCGTAGAACTGGTTCGAACTGTCCGAGTTCCCGATGATCCGGTCGTTCGTCCCGCCGCTGAAGAAGCAGGACGTGTTGTTGCGGAACACCGACGTACCCGCGTCGAAGTTGAAGTTGCGTTCGCCGTTGTCGATGCTCAGGTTGTTCGAAATGGTCAGCGAGCCCGGGTTGCTGTTGTAGGTGAAACCGTGCTTGCCGTTCTGGTACGCGATGCTGCGCCGCACGATGTGGTTCACCGCGATGTCCTCGCCGCCCAGCTTGTAGCCGTTGCGGTCACCGGCGCCGGCCTGGGAGCCGTCGGTGAGTGTGCCGTTGTCGTACGAAAGAGAATCTTCGATCGTCACCGGCCCGATCGCGCCGGTGTCGGTCTTGGTGTAGAGGTCCCAGCCGTCGTCGATGTTGTTGTGTGACACGGCGTAGCGGAAGACGTTGCCGGTGCCGACGGTCAGCTTGGCCGCGAAACCGTCCGCGTCCTCCCCGTCGGAGTCCGCGTTGTCGTGCGATTCGGAGCTCAGGATCAGGTTGTTCGCCGGCCATTGCGCGGTCGGGGTGTCCGACGCGATCCGGGAGATCTGCAGGCCGCTGTCGCGGTTGAACCTGGTCACCGTGCGTTCGACGGTGTTGTTGCTGCCACCGATGAAGATGCCGTTGTCGCCGGCGCGCTCGACGACCAGGCCGTAGACGCGCCAGAAATTGCCGTTCAGCGCCAGGCCGCGCGCCGCGGTGTCCTCGGCTTGCGCCGAGAAATTCAAGACCGGAACTTCTCCGGGGTACGCCGACAGCGTCTTGAGCGCACCCGCCGCGCCGTTGTTCCCCGCCGCGACGGTGACTGTCTGTGCGTACGAATAGGTCCCGCCGCGCAGGTAGATCGTGCCGCCCGCGGCGATCCGGGTGATCGCGGAGGTGAGCGTGGTCGGCGCGGACGGGGTGCCGGCCGCGCTGTCCGTGCCGGTGGGGGAGACGTAGAGGGCGCCGGTCGCCGGACTCGTCGAGGGCGTCGGCGACGGTGACGTCGAGGGGGATGTCGACGAGGTCGGGCTGCTCGTGGGCGTCGTGGTGCCGCTGTCATCGACCACCACGTCGTCGAAGCGGCCGGCCGCGTACTCGGTGAGCAGCCCGATCCGCCCGCTCGCGATCGACGTGTCGGTGGCCGTGCCGACCGTCGTACCGTTGACGCTGCCGCTGATCGTGCTGCCGTTCACGGTCAGCTTGAGCGTGTAGAACGTGCTGGTCGAGATGGTCTGGGCGAGGCTCGCCAGGACCGTGATCGCGCTGCCGTTCATCGCTTCCAGCTGCACCCGGCCGGTGCCGGTCAGCGACAGCCGGTACATCTTGGTGGCGCTGCTCGCGCGGGCGGTCAGCGCGACCACGCCACTGGTGGAGCCGAACGCGGTGGCCTTCACCCGCGCCTGCGCCGAGTAGTTCGTCCAGGTGCTGGTGCCGCCGAACTCGCGGGCCCGGGCGCTGCTGGTGTCGGACTGCTGCAGCACCTGGCTGCCGTCGGTGACGACCGACCAGGTGCCGCCCGATTTCGACCACGCGCTTGTCGAGCCGGACTCGAAGTCGGCGCTGAACACGGTCGCCGCTTCGGCGGTGGCCACTGTGGCGGCGAGTCCGACAACGACCAGTGTGGCGAGTGCGCCGGCACCGGCCAGCCGGCGCGCGCGTACGGATGGTGACATGGGTTTTCTCCCTGTCGGAAAAGTGATCCCGCCGGCATTTATCGCCGTTGTCAAAAGGGCCGGCTTATCTGCGGCGCCTTTCGCGCAGCCCAGCTCTGACCTGGGCCGTTCCGGGGATGGAATGGGGTGCCGAGATCGAATCTCCCACCGCCGTCGCGGGCCCGTCAACGATTCTCATTTGCAGGTTTGTTGCAGGATCATCGGGTGGTCCGAGATCTGACTCTCCGGCGCCGATGAATCGGCTTAGGGTGGGCGTGATTGGCGCTGGTCTATGCATCACGAGCGCCTGCCGTCACGGGGAAGGGGAAACCATGCCACGCCTGATGCACGGACGGATCGTCACCGAGGAGGAGCTGAAGCGGGCTGCCGGCGACGTCGCGGAGTTCAGTGCCCGCTCGCCGGCCAGATTCGCGTTCACCCCGCCGGTGGACTCGCACAGCTTCGACTACCTGTTCCCCTCGCTGCAGGACGACGAGGCGAACCTGCTGCCCGAGGCGGCGAACATGCCCGACCTGCTGAAGAAGCTCGGCGCGTCGATGGCCCAGGCCGACGTGCCGGCCGGGGACAGCGCGATCCCGGCGGCGTACACGTACCTCGGGCAGTTCATCGATCACGACATCACCCTGGAGACCGGTTCCGGTGCGCTCACCGACCTGCTCGATCCGGGCATGACGCCGTTGCCGGTGGCTGAGATCCGGCACGTCGTGCGCAACCTGCGGACCGGCGCGCTCGACCTGGACAGCGTCTACGGACCGCCGGCGCCGCGCGACGGCGCGAAGATGCTGATCGGGAACGTCAGCTCGCTCGGTGGCACGCAACCGCCGATCAAGCGCCCGCCGGGCAAGAGCGACGACAACGACCTGCCCCGCGAGCCGCGCAGCGCCGACATCGAGCACGACCGGGCGGCGCTGACCGGCGACCCGCGCAACGACGAGAACCTGATCATCAGTCAGCTGCACGTCGCGTTCCTCAAGGCGCACAACGCGCTGGTCGGTCAGGGGCTGTCGTTCGGCGAGGCGAGCCGGGTGCTGCGCCAGCACTACCAGCACATCGTGGTGCACGACTTCCTCAAGCGGATCGCCGAGCCGGCCATCGTCGACGACATCGTGACCAGCGGCAACCACTGGTTCGACCCGGCCGCCTACCCGTTCCGGATGCCGCTGGAGTTCTCGTTCGCCGGGTACCGTCTCGGCCACACGATGGTCCGGGCCGCGTACAACTTCAACCTGAACTTCAACCTGCACGGCGGGATCCCGGCGACCCTGGAGCTGCTGTTCACGTTCACCGCGCTCAGCGGCGACCTCAACGACTTCGACACGATCCCGGACAACTGGATCATCGAGTGGGAGAACGTGATCGGCACCGGGCCGAACGTGTCGCACGCCCGCAAACTCGACACCAACATCGCCAGCGTCAACGACAAGGCCCTCTACAACCTGCACACCCTCACCGGTGCGACCGAGGCGCCGGTGGACGCGGCCCGGCTGCCGGTGCGCAACCTGCTGCGCGGCTACCGGCTGCGGCTGCCCACCGGTCAGGCGGTCGCCCACCTGCTCGGGGTGCCGGTGCTCAGCAAGGACGAGATCCTCGCCGCCGTGAACAGCCCGGCCCAGGCCGCCGCGCTGCAGGCGGGTGGCTTCGAGTCCCGTACGCCGTTGTGGTTCTACGTGCTCGCCGAGGCGAACCACTTCCACCAGGGTGAGCGGCTCGGCCCGGTGGGCAGCACCCTGGTGGCCGAGGTGCTGATCGGCCTGGTCCGGCGCAGCGAGGACTCGATCCTGCGGCTGCCGGCCTGGAAGCCGTACCTGCCGTCGGCCAAGGCCGGCACGTTCGAGCTGGCCGACCTGCTGCGCTTCGCCGGGGTGCTCGGTAGCGGGCAGCCGCCGAGGACGTACACGGTGAAGAAGGGTGACACGCTCACCGCCATCGCGCGCTCGCAGCTCGGCGACGGCAACCGGTGGCCGGAGATCTACCTGATGAACCGCGGGACGATCCGCAACCCCAACCAGATCTTCCCGGGTCAGGTGCTGCTGCTGCCGCCGGCACAGCCGACCGGTCCGATCCCGAAGCTCTACACGGTCAAGAAGGGCGACACGCTGAGCGGCATCGCGAAGGCCAAGCTCGGCAACGCGAACCGGTGGCCGGAGATCTTCGCGCTGAACCGGGACGTGATCACCAACCCGGATCGGATCATTACCGGTCAGATCCTGGTGCTGCCCAACTGATCCTCGCTGTTCCCCGCCGCGCCGAGCAGAACCGCTCGGCGCGGCGGCGCGCGTGTGGGGGACCGGAAACCTTGAGGTTTCTTTACAGAAGTCTTGACTTCGTGTTACGACATCTAGTTAGGTCTATGTACCCCCATGTCCCCCTCGCGCCAGTACGTCAGTAGACGTACGGAAGGTGAGCCATGCCCAGAAGACGTCTTATGTCGATGGTGGCTACCGTCAGCGTCGTCGTGGCCGGAGTCGCCGCGGCCCTGCTGCCCATGACGGCGTCGAACGCGGCGGAAGCCTGCGTCGCCGCGTACAGCAGCTCGGCCGTCTACACCGGAAACCAGCGCGCCTCCTACAACAGTCACAACTGGACCGCCAAGTGGTGGACCCAGGGTGAGGCGCCCAGCACCGGCGGCTCCGGTGTGTGGGCCGACAACGGCGCCTGCGGTGGCGGCGGCACGACCACCCCGCCCGGCGGCACGTGCAGCTACCCGAGTTGGGTGGCCGGTCAGTTCTACGCGGCCGGGTCGATCGTGAAGTACACCAACGGGCAGTACTACCAGGCCTCGCACGAGAACCCGGGGTACGACCCGGTGATCAGCACCTGGTACTGGTCGCCGTACACCTGTTCCGGCGGTGGCACCACCACCCCGCCGCCCACCGGGTCCGGGAACTTCCCGGTCAGCGAGGCGCAGTTCAACCAGATGTTCCCGAGCCGGATCGGGTTCTACTCGTACGCCGGCCTGATCGACGCGATCAAGAAGTTCCCGGCGTTCACCACGACCGGCAGCGACACCGTCAAGAAGCAGGAAGCCGCCGCGTTCCTGGCCAACGTCAACCACGAGTCCGGTGGCCTGGTCTACGTCGAGGAGATCAACCAGGCGAACTGGCCGCTGTACTGCGACCGGAGCCAGTCCTACGGCTGCCCGGCCGGCCAGAACGCGTACCACGGCCGCGGGCCGATCCAGCTCAGCTGGAACTTCAACTACAAGGCGGCCGGCGACGCCCTCGGCATCGACCTGCTGAACAACCCGGACCGGGTCAAGAACGAGACCTCGGTGGCCTACCAGACCGCGATCTGGTACTGGATGACCCAGCGCGGACCGGGCACCATGACCCCGCACGACGCCATGGTCAACAGCCGCGGCTTCGGCGAGACGATCCGCAGCATCAACGGCTCCCTGGAGTGCAACGGCGGCAACCCCGCCCAGGTCCAGAGCCGCGTCGACGCCTACAACCGTTTCGCCGGCATCCTCGGCGTCACCCCGGGCGCCAACCTCTACTGCTGACCCCCTGATCTGGGCCCGCGGCACCCGCCGCGGGCCCATTTCCCTGCCCCGGCTGGCTCTCGGGGGTGCCTCGCTGTGCTTGAGGCACCCCCGAGAACCAGCCGACTTCCGCAACGTGCGTCGCTGCCGGACCCGGGCTGGTCCTGAGGGGTGTCTCGCTGTGCTTGAGGCACCCCTGGGAGCCAGCCGACTTCCGCGACGCGCGTCGCTTCCGGCCCCGGCTGGTGCTGGCGGCTGTGTCAACGGTCGCGAAGCGACCGTGAGCACCAGCCGGTGCCGCAACGCTTGCGGCTACCGGGTGGGTTCGAGGGAGAGGGTGAAGCGGGAGCCGCCGGCCGGGTTGGGGGTGTGGCGGATGTTGCCGTGGTTGGCCTGGGCCAGGCCCCGGACTATGTAGAGGCCCAGGCCGGTGCCCTTGACCGTGGTGGCGTCGCGGTCGGCGCGGGCCAGGCGTTCGAAGAGGTGGGAGCGGAACTCCTCCGGGACGCCCGGGCCGTTGTCCTCGACCGTGATCTCGACCCGGTCCGGGATGGCGAGCTGCCCGGCCACCAGCGGGACGACCGCTACCTGGACGGCGGTGGCGCCGCCGCCGTACTTGCGGGCGTTGGAGAGCAGGTTGACCAGGATCTGCTGCAGGTGGCCGGCGTGGCAGAGCACGCCGACGTCGGGACCGTGCACCGGGACCGCGTCGGTGGCGTCGACCGCCAGCAGGGCCCGGTTGATCTCCTCGAGGACCCTCAGCGGCTGCCGGTCGGCGCGGATCGTGCCGGAGTCGATGGTGACCATGGCGAGGACCTCCTGGACGATTTCGTCCAGGGCGCCGGCCTGCCGGGCGATCGCGCCGATCGCGCGGCCGCGGCGTTCGTCGGAGAGCTCCTGCCAGTGGTCGGTGAGGATCTCGGCGTTGCCGCGGATCGAGGTCAGCGGGTTGCCGATCTCGTGGCCGAGCATCCCGATCAGGTCGAGTTTGAGCTGGTTGGCGGCTTCCAGCTCGGTGTTGCGCTCGGCCAGCGCCGCGGCCGCCGCGTCCCGGGCCTGCTCGGCGGCGCGCCGGGCGGTGATGTCGGTGACCACGCCGATGACCAGCTTCGGGTAGCCGGACGGATCGCGGACCAGCGAGATCGCCGCCTCGACCGGCACCCAGTGCCCGTCGGCGTGCGCCAGGCGGGCCTCGGTCGTGTAGGACTCGGTGTCCCCGGCGAACAACCCGGCCATCAGCCGACGGTGGGCGACCAGGTCGTCCGGGTGCAGCAGCTCGTGGTCGTGGCGGCCGGTCAGCTCGTCATCGGTGCGGCCGAGCATGGCGGCGAAGGCCCGGTTGGCGCTGATCAGGCTGCCGTCCAGCGCCGAGATGCTCTGCCCGACGCCGGTGTTGGCGAACTGGGCGCGCAGCCGCTGCTCGCTCTCGGCCAGGGCCCGCTCGGCCTCCCGGGTCGCGGTCACGTCCGAGTTCACCTCGAGGACCTGCGCGTTCTCCGGGTCCGGGTGGTGCAGCACCTGACGGCTCAAGACATTGACGGTACGGCCGTCGGCGGTGACGTGGTCGAGCTGGCCGTTCCAGAACCCGTCCCGGCGCAGCGCCTCCGCCTGGTCTTCGACGCTTCCATCGTACGAAAAAGTGGTGTGCAACAACCGGTGGGACGACTTGCCCGCGGCCGCGGCAAGCGGCCAGCCATAGAGCCGCGTCGCGCCGTCGTTCCACCAGCGGATCGTGCCCTGCAGATCGCGGACGATGACAGCGGCCGGGATCAGCTCGACGAGCCGTGCGAAGCGGCGCAGCTGCGCGCCGGCCTCCCGGGCCGCGGTGATGTCCTCGATCTGGTTGACCACGTAGTTGGCCCGGTCGTTCTCGTCGGTGACCACCGCGACCCGCACCGACACCCAGATGGTGTGCCCGTCCTTGTGCAGGTAGCGGCGTTCGACCGTGAGCGTGTCGATCTCCCGGGCGATCAGCTGGCGGGCGAACTCCCGGGTGCCGGCCACGTCGTCGGGGTGGGTCAGATCGGCGATCGTCATCCCGGTCAGCTCGTCCTGCGACCAGCCGGTGATCGTGGTCATCGCCGGGTTGGCCTGCAGATACCGCCCTAGGTCGTGCGGGCGCAGGCTGCACAGGGTGAGGCCCAGCGGCGAGTTGTCGAAGGTGAGCCGGAACCGCTGCTCGCTGATCTCCAGCTCGGTCAGCGCGGCCGCGTTGCGGGAGGCGTCGTCGGCGTGCCGCAGGGCCGCGCTGAGACTGTCCGCGAGCAGGGCGAGCTGCTGCTCGTCGGTGTCGTCGAAGACGTTCGGCTGCCCGGCGGAGACCTTCAGGACGCCGATCACGTCCCGGCCGGCGTGCAGCGGCGCGATCAGCATGCTGCCGATCCCGAGCCGTTCGCACATGGCGCGGTTGACCCTCGGGTCGGTGCCGGCGTCCGCGCAGTGCGTCGGCGCGTCGGTGTCCAGCGCGATGCCGCTCAGCGAGCCGTCGCGCGGGATCCGGGTGCCGGTGAACGCGGACAGCGTGCCGGCGGTCGCCACGTACGCCAGGTCCGTGCCGTCGACCAGCTCGACCGCGGCGCCGTCGGCGGCCGGGAACAGGTCGACGGCCCGGGCCGCGACCACCCGTACGGTCGCCTCCCGGTCGGTGGCCGCCTCGGTGACCTCCCGCTGCACCGCCAGGGTGGTCCGCAGCCGGCGCACCTCCCGCTCGGTCGCCTCCTCGGCGGCCCGCTCGGCGGTGATGTCCTGCATCTGGATCAGTCGCCAGCTCTGCTCGTGCGGGCCGGGCACCAGGGCCAGGCTGATCCGGGCCCAGACCAGGGTGCCGTCCGGGCGCAGCAGCCGGTTGGAGTACTGGGCGTGGCCGTGCTCCTCCAGCTCCTGCCGGGCGGCGCGGGTCTTGTGGCGGTCGTCGGGGTGGATCAGGTCCAGGGGTCCGAGACCGATCAGCTCCTCGACGCTGCGGCCGGTGAGCTGCCCGGCGGCCGGGTTGGCCTGCCGGATCCGGGCCTTCTCGTCGGCGATCAGCAGGCCGAGCGAACTGCCGTCGAACGCGGTGCGGAACTGCGCCTCGCTGCGCGCGAGCGCGGCCCGGGCGGCGCGTTCGGCGCTCACGTCGAGCAGCTGGACGACCGCGTTGACCGGCGCGTTCTCGTCGGCGATCACCGAGGTGTGCGCGGTGACGGTGAGCGGGGTGCCGTCCTTGCGGTGCAGCACGATCTCCCGTGCGCCCCGGGTCCGGATGCCGGCCGCCATGATGTCCAGGTTGCGTTCCAGGTCCTCGGTCGGGCCGCCGATCAGCACCTCGAAGTGCATGCCGACGGCCTCGGCGTCGGTGTAGCCGAAGAGCAGGCAGAACGCCGGGTTCGTCAAGGTGATCCGGCCGCGTTGCTCCGCGCGCAGCCCGACCACGATCCGGGCGATCGGGCTGTTGTCGGCGACCTCGGCGAACTGCCGTTCGCTGCGTTCCAGCCGGGCCATCGCGGCCAGCGTCGCGGCCTGCTCGTGCTCCAGGGCCTGGACCGCGGCGGTGGTGCGCTGCAGCAGGTCCTGCCGGATCGCGGTGTCCTCGGCGTGCCGCAGCGCGCTCCCGGCCGTGTCGGCCAGCAGGGTGAGCTGCTGCTCGTCGCTGTCGTCGAATGCGTCCGTCCGGTCGCTGCCGACCATCAGCACCCCGAACGGGCCGGTGCCCGGCGCCCGCAACGGCGCGATCACCATCGAGGCCATCCCGGTGGCCCGCGCGATGGCCTGGTTGATCCGCGGATCGGTGGCGGTGTCGTCGGAGCGGACCGTGCCGCCGCTGGTGATCGCGACACCGGCCAGCGAGTCGGTGATCGGGACTCGCGCGATCGAGATCCCGGACTCGGTCACCGGTCGCAGCACACCGGCCTCGACGTCGATGAGATGCATGGTCGCGCCGGTGGCGGACGGCAGCACTCGCAGCGTCCACTCGTTGATCTTCTGGAGCAGGGCGTCCCGGTCGGCGGCCATCGCGCCGATCTCGCCCTGGACGTCGATGGTGGTGCGCAGCCGGGTCGCCTCGCGCGCGGCGACCTGCTCGGCGGCGACCAGGCGTTCCCGGTTGTGGTGCTCGACGGTGCGGTTGGTGAGCTGGACGAGCAGCTGCAGCGGGGCGCCGGACTCCGAGCGCAGCGGCGTGGCGGTCAGCCGGCACCAGATCACCTGGCCGTCCTTGCCGACGTACCGGGAAAGGCCCGCGAATCCGGGGCTCGCGCCGGTGGCCAGGTCCCGCAGCATCCTCGCGCAGGCCGCGCGGTCGTCCGGATGGGTGACCTCGCCCAGGGTCAGTGCGGCCAGCTCGGGCCCGGTCCAGCCGAGCATCGCCGAGACCGCCGGGTTCACCCGCACCCAGGCGCCGTCGGTGCTCAGCACGGCCATCCCGGTCGGTGACGAGTCGACGAGGGTGCGGAACCAGGCCTCGCTGTTGGCCAGCGCGGGCCGGCTGCTGCTCTCCACGATCTCGGAGACCAGGTGCGGCTGCCCGGCGTCGTCGTGCACCAGCACGTTCTGGCTGACGATCCAGACCCGGGAGCCGTCCCGGCGGACCAGCACCCGCTCGGTGGCCATCACCGACATCTCGCCGCGGACCGTCGCCTCGGACAGCGTGGTGACCGGGGTCAGGCCGTCCTGGTCGAGCACCATCAGGCAGGACTGCCCCACGAGCTGGTCGCGGGCGTAGCCGACCAGCTCGCAGAACGCGTCGTTGACCGCGGTGAACCGGCCGTAGGTGTCCGGGTCCAGGGTGATCACGAGCTTGGGCACCGGGCTGCGGCCGAACGCCTGGGCGAGCAGCTCCGTCGGCTGCCCGTCCAGGCGGTCCCGGGACCCGACGCTCATATCGGTCTGATCGGCCGTTTCTTGTCGTCCGTGAGCGGCTGGCGTCTTTGCCGCGGTTTGACCGGTCCGACCAGCTGTTCGGTGCGGATGATCGCCATCAGGAGATATTTCATACGGTCAATCTAGGAAGTCGCTGGCCCATGGATATAGTCCAGTTCTATGGCAGATCAGTGGGCCAGTTCGGGCCTGGATCTTCATCTGGCGGTGGACCGGGCGCACGGGCTGCGGGCCGGGCTGGAGCGGGCGTTGCGCGACGCGATCCGGGACGGCCGGCTGGCGCCCGGCGACCGGTTGCCGTCGTCACGGGCCCTCGCCGCGTCGCTCGGCGTGGCCCGCGGGACGGTCACCCAGGTGTTCGAGCAGCTCACCGCGGAAGGACACCTGTCCTCGCGGCCCCGCTCCGGGGTACGGGTGGCCCCGCGCCCCGAACCCGCCCCCACGCCGAGCCTGGCCCCGGTCTCGCCGTTCCGGCCCCCGGCGGGCGGCTACGACCTGCGGCCGGGCCTGCCGGACCTGTCGATGTTCCCGCGCCGGGAATGGCTGGCCGCGACCCGGCACGTGCTGCAGCGGATGCCGAGCACCGCCTTCGCGTACGGCGACCCGACCGGTGACCCGGAGCTGCGCTCGGCCCTGGCGGACTACCTGGGCCGGGCCCGGGGTGTGCTCGCCACCCCGTCACAGGTCATCGTGTGCGCCGGGTACACGCACGCGCTGCGGGTGATCTGCCAGGCGCTGGACGGGACGATCGGGTTCGAGGAGCCGACGCTGCAGGACTATCCGGCGCTGGCGGCGCGGATGGGCCTCCCGGTCACCCGGATCGCGGTGGACGCCGACGGGATGCGCGTCGGTGATCTCGGGCCGGAGTCGGCGGTGGTGCTGACACCGGCGCATCAGTTCCCGCTCGGGGTGACGCTCAGCCCGCAGCGGCGCCGGGACCTGCTGGACTGGGCGCGGCGGAGCGGGTCGGTGGTGGTCGAGGACGACTACGACGGCGAGTTCCGGTATGACCGGCAGCCGGTCGGTGCGTTGCAGGGACTCGCCCCGGACCAGGTGATCTACACCGGGACGGTGAGCAAGACGATCGCGCCGGGGCTGCGGATCGCGTGGATGGTGGCGCCGGTGCGGCTCGTGCCGGCGTTGCGGGAGGCGCTGCGGTTCGACGAGGCGTACGTGAATGTGATCGATCAGCTGGTGCTCGCCCACCTGATCCGGCGCGGCGATCTGGACCGGCATCTGCGCCGCTGCCGAATTCGGTACCGGCAGCGGCGGGATCTGCTCGGGCGGGCGGCATCTGCGGCGCTGCCGGGGGCGCGGTTGTCCGGGATCGCGGCGGGGTTGCATGCGGTGTTGCACCTGCCGGGCGGGGGCGATGAGGCCGCCGTGCTGGAGCGGCTGGTGGCGAGGGGCGTGGCTGTGGACGGGCTCAGCCGGTTCTATCGGGTGCCTGCGGAGGCGCCGCTCGGGGTGGTGGTGGGGTATGCGACGCCGCCGGAGCACGCTTTCGCCGGCGCGATCGGGGAGTTGATCGCCGCGCTGCGGTCGTCTTGGTGAAGTCGGGCCTTGGTGATCCACGGCCTGGTGATCCACGGCCTGGTGATCTGCGGCCTGGTGATCTGCGGCCTGGGTGATCAAAAACTGCTAATCTGCGCGGCGTGACCGACCTGCCGACGTGCCTGCTCGACCTGCTCAACGCGCCGAACCCGTGCCTGATCGCGACCACCAACCCGGACGGCTCGCCGCAGATGACCCAGACCTGGGTCGACACCGACGGCAAACACGTCCTGATCAACACGGTCCAGGGCTTCCGCAAACTGCGGAACATCGAGCGGGACCCGCGGGTGGCGGTCAGCATCCTGGACGGCGCCGACCCGTCGACGTATTACTCGCTCGCCGGAACGGTGATCAGCATGGACACCGAGGGCGCCCGGGAGAGCATCGACCGGATCGCGGAGAAGTACACCGGCAAGCCGTACCAGAACTACGGCGGCGGCGAACAGATCCGCGTCCTGCTGACGATCCGCGTAGACCGGATCATCCACGCGCCCTGGCACTGAAAACCAGCGGCTGACTCACGGCCGCTTTTCCCAACGTTCGATCATTTTCGGTACGGGTACGGAGTCTGCGGACGAGCTGCCCGAGGCGCGATCGTGCCCGCGGGTACTGGACGTGTCATCGTTGTGGAACGGGCCCGTTTACCGAGCGGCTGTCTGAGGCGCTTCTGCTGAGAAGGCGTGAGATCGGCCATCGATCACCCGGTCGGGTGAAATCTGTTCCATCCCTCTGCTGGTGCACCAATCCAACGATTTCGAACCGGTACGGTCGTAGCCGACTTTGATCGCGCGACTCGGCTTGAAGGAGTTTCGGAGGGGTGTCAGGCGCCGTCTACATCGCCGAGATCCACATCAGCGCGCCGACCGAACGTAAGATCAATACTAAACACTACGTAACATCGGACGAGGTCCGAGAAGCGCTTGTCTTGCGCAAGGACGTTGAAGCCGCGTGGGACGACCATCCGCAACACGGACGACGTGTCGTCGCCCTTGGGCAAACGGCTGCGGGCCGTCCGATCTTGGCCGTCCTGCAAGAGGTTGACCCTTCCGACGGCGTATGGAACCTCAGGACGGCAAGATCGCCGAGATCGTGAGGTTTCGGCGAGCGGAAGTGCGAGGCAGGATGGAGTACATGACCGACGAGGGGTATGACTGGGCGGATGACGACGAGCTCGACCTCGCCGCGACGCTTGGGCGCCTCCGTGAGCTCGAGCCCGCACGTATTGTCACGACGCCTCCGGCGACGGGGGAGTTGACTGATGCTGACATCTCTGGCAAACCTGGCCCACCTCGGCTTCATCGAGAAGACAGCCAGGTTTTCGTCGAGATGCAGCACAGCATTGAGCGTGCGACCCGGCTGGTTACCGACGAAGCGCGTCGCCATCGGCGACTTCAGCAGCGTCTGCTGGTCTTGATGGCGACAACCACGACATTGGTCATAGCCCTTATCGCCGCTAGGCTTTTTGCGCCAGCGGCGTGGGGTTCGGACTTTAGGATCACCGCGGTTTTCGCCGTTTGCGCGATAGTGGCATTCTTGGCGGCAGCGGCAGCGGTGGTTGTCTCGCTCCGCAGATTGAGTAATACATTGTTCGCGGAGGCGCTTGAAGAGACGAGGCGGCTCCAATCTGTCTCGATAGCCTTGTTGATCGATGATTCCACTCGCCGAGACGAATTCCTGGAAGATTTAGCAGAGCGTCTTGTCAGCCGTGCCGAAAATCTTTCCGATAGGGGCGACCAGTCGCCCAAGTCCCGTAATCGGGTAGCGACCAGATAGCGGATTTCTGCCGGCGCTCATGGAATTGACCTTCCGAGTAACTGCCGTCGAGTTGCTGGCGCAGGACCATCTGCTTGCGCATCTGCCGCGCAGAGCGCGCTTGTCCAGCGTGGTCCGGCTTCGTGCCTGCAGCACCCGCTTTCAGGATGAAGCCTCTTCGCCGGCGAGGCGGACTCGCGCCCGATCGACCAACTCTCGATAGTTGTGCTGAAACGGCTCGACCAGCTCACGCTCCAGTAGCGCGGAGAGGTTCCACAACGCCACCTTCTCGCCGTGATGGTCCGGCGGCACAATGCGATCTACGTCCTCACCCCTGTGCAGCCAGTCGAACAGCACCAACGCCTCGTCGGAGGTCAGTCGGAGGGTGACCTCGTGCTCGTCGTCGATGGGCATGAACGAAGGATCTCTGGTTGATCATGAATCTTCAACCGGGCCGGCGCATCGGCAGGTCGCGCCGTCAGGGGGAGGCTCGATGGCCGGCGAATGCTTTGCCGAATATCGCGGGGAAGTCGTCGTGGACCAGGCGCAGTTCTGCGAGCTCATCCGGCGCGAACCATCCGATGGCATCGTGTTCGTCCGGTGCGGCGTTGACGGGAACGCCGGTCCACGCTTCGACCAGCCAGATCTGCATGTCGAACGTGTTGCTGTGGACCTCGTGCATCGGCGGACCCGACGGCGCCGCGATGCCGATGCCCAACTCCTCCCGCAGCTCCCGAGCGAGCGCTTCGCCGGGCATTTCGCCGGGCTCTACGTGACCGCCGGGCAGGTCCCAGACGTCGGGATACCACCGGCGCCGGGCAGACCGGTGGACCAGCAACACCCGGTCGCCGTCCCACAGAAACGCCGTGACGATGCGGGCCTTCGGCGAGCCTTGCACGGGGATT
>NZ_BOMS01000197.1 GCF_016862315.1 Actinoplanes palleronii
CTCATAGAGCCCCCGGCCCATGCCGGCCCGCTGCGCGCCCTGACCGGTGAACAAGAACGCCAGCCGACCGGACCGGGCGACACCCCGGACCGTGACATCGCCCAAGATCACCGCGCGGTGCGGCAACGCGGCACGACGCGCGGCAGCCGCACCGACGGCGAGCACGTCACCGTCGACACTCCAGAGAGCCTGCGCTTCGAGGGCCTCCTGCGTGTGACCGGACACCAGCACCGGCACCACCGGCAGGTCGAGCGCCGCCGTGTGCGCCTGCGGCGAGGTCGGCGGCTCCTCCAGGATCACGTGCGCGTTGGTGCCGCTGATGCCGAACGAGGACACCCCGGCACGGCGCGGCCGCTCCCCCACCGGCCACGGCCGAGCCTCGGTCAGCAGCTCCACGGCACCGGCCGACCAGTCCACGTGCGGCGACGCCTCGTCGGCGTGCAGCGTGGCCGGCAACGTCTGGTGGCGCAGCGCGAGAACCATCTTCAGGATGCCCGCGGCACCGGCAGCGGCCTGGGTGTGACCGATGTTCGACTTCACCGACCCCAGCCACAGCGGCCCGCCGGAACGGTCCTGGCCGTAGGTGGCCAGCAGCGCCTCAGCCTCGATCGGGTCACCCAGCGTGGTGCCGGTCCCGTGCGCCTCCACGGCATCCACGTCGGACGCGGTCAGGCCCGCCCCCGCGAGGGCGGCCCGGATGACCCGCTGCTGGGCGGGACCGTTCGGCGCGGTCAACCCGTTGGAAGCGCCGTCCTGGTTGACCGCGGTACCGCGTACCACGGCAAGGACGGACCGGCCCGCTGCTCGCGCCGCGGAGAGGCGCTCGATCAGGAACACGCCGGCGCCCTCGCCCCATGCGGTCCCGTCCGCGCCGGCAGCGAACGACTTGCACCGGCCGTCCGCGGCCAGGCCGCGCTGCTGGCTGAAGTCGAGGAACGCGGTCGGCGTCGCCATCACGGTCACCCCGCCGACCAGGGCCATCGTGCACTCGCCGGACCTCAGCGCCTGCGCCGCGAGGTGCAGCGCGACCAGCGACGACGAGCAGGCGGTGTCCACCGTGACGGCCGGGCCCTCCAGGCCGAACGTGTAGGACACCCGACCGGACAGCACGCTCGCGGCGTTACCGGTGCCGATGTGGCCCGCCGAGCCCGCGACGTCGGCCTGCCCCTCGTCCAGCAGCGCCACGTAGTCCTGGCCGTTGGTGCCGGCGAACACGCCGATCTGCTCGCCGCGCAGCCCGAGCGGGTCGAGTCCGGCGCGCTCGAACGCCTCCCACGACGTCTCGAGCAGCAGCCGCTGCTGCGGGTCCATCGCGAGGGCCTCACGCGGCGAGATCCCGAACAGGCCGGCGTCGAACTCGCCGGCGCCGGACACAAAACCGCCGGCCCGCGTGTAGGTGGTGCCGGGATGCGCGGGATCCGGGTGGTAGAGGGCGTCGAGGTCCCAGCCACGGTCGGCCGGGAACTCGCCCATCGCGTCGGTGCCGGTCGCGAGCAGGTCCCAGAGCGCCTCGGGGGTGTCCGCGCCGCCGGGGAAGCGGCAGGCCAGCGCGACGATGACGATCGGGTCGTCGCCGGTGGCGACGGTGGTGGTTCCGGGTGCCGCCGGGCCGGCCGCGGGCGGGGTGAGCGCGAGCCGGTCGAGCAGGAACCCGGCAAGCCGGTCAGCGTCCGGATAATCGAAGACCAGCGCGGCCGGCAGGGTGAGTCCGGTGGCGGCGGCGAGGCGGTTGCGCAGCTCCATCGCGGTCAGCGAGTCGAATCCGAGGTCCTGGAAGGAGCGCCCGGGTGCGACCGCGTCGGCAGAGCCGTGGCCCAACACGGCCGCGGCGTGGTCGCGGATTTCGGTCAGCAGCGCGCGTCGCGCTTCAACAGGATCAAAATCAGTCATTTGTACGAGCGAAAGCCGCCCGGAAACGGGCACCTCGCGCCCACCGACCCGCACGCCGGGCAGGTCGGCCAGCACCGTGGCGGGCCGGACCGCGCCCAGTTCGGCGGCGAGCCGGTCCCAGCGCACGTCGGCGACCAGCACAGCCGGTTCGCCGCTGCCCACCGCGGCGGCCAGCGCGGCCAGCGCCGGTGCGGGGTCGAGCAGCGCCAGGCCGGCCCGGCGGAACCCGGCCGTGTCCGCGTGCCCGGCCATCATGCCGGCGTCGGCCCACGGTCCCCAGGCGATCGAGGTGGCGGGCAGCCCGGCGGCCCCACGATGCCGTGCGAGCGCGTCGAGGGCCGCGTTGGCGGCGGCGTAGTTGGCCTGCCCGGGGTTGCCGAGCACACCGGCGGTCGAGGAGAACAGCACGAACGCGGTGAGCGGCCGGTGCGCGGTGAGCTCGTGCAGCCACCACGCGGCGTCGGCCTTGGGCGCGAGGACCGCGTCGAGCCGGTCCGGGTCGAGGCCGGTCAGCAGGCCGTCGTCGAGGGCGCCGGCGGCGTGCACGATCGCCAGGTCGGCATCCCCGCCGAACTCGCCGACCAGTGCCGCGACGGCATCCCGGTCGGTCAGGTCGCAGGCGCGCACCTCAACGCCGGGCAGTTCGGCAAGCAGGTCGGTCAGGTCACCGGTCGTGGCGGCCTTTTCGGTGGCGGCGCTGTCGGTGGCGGCGCTGCCGTTGACGGCCTTGTCGGTGACGGGCCTGCCGGTGATGCCGCGGCCGACGAGGACGATGCGGGCGGCGCCGTGGGCGGCGGCCCATCGGGCCACCTGGCGGCCGAGTCCGCCGGTGCCGCCGGTGATCAGCACGGTGCCGCGGGGCTCCCAGGCGCTGCCGAACGGTTCCGGTGCCTGCGCGAGGCGGCGGACGAGCAGACCGGTGCCGCGGACGGCGATCTCGGTCTCCTCGCCGAGACGGCCGGCGAGGACGGCGGCCAGCCGGGTGCCGGCGCGGGCGTCGAGCCGCTCGGGCAGGTCGACGAGGCCGCCCCAGCGGTCGGGGTGTTCAAGGGCGGCGACCCGGCCGAGGCCCCAGGTGGCAGCGGACCGTGGCGCGGCGGCCGGGTCGGCGGTGCCGGTGGTGACCGCGCCGCGGGTGGCCAGCCAGAGCGGTGCGGTGATCCCGGCGTCGCCGAGGGCCTGGACGGTCGCCAGGGTGTCGTCGAGCGAACCGCAGGCGGAGAGGACACCGCTGACGGGGGTGTCGAGGGCGCGCAGCCACGCGGCGAGGTCGTCGCGGGTGCCGGACGGCAGGCGCAGCACTGTCGCACCGTGGCTGGTCATGGCCGCGACCAGGGCGGCGGCCTGCGATTCGCCCGCGGCTTGGGTTTCGTCGGTGGCCTGGGTTTCGTCGGTGGCCTGGGTTTCGTCGGTGGCCTGGGTTTTGTCGGAGGCTTGGAGCAACCAGGTGCCGGTGAGGCGGGCCGGGCCGGGGTCGGTGACCGGCTTCCAGGTTTCGTGGTAGCGCCAGCCGGCGATCCGGGAGCGTTCCTGGCCGCGGGCGCGCCAGCTGGCCAGGGCGGGCAGCACAGTGGCGACGGTGTCGTCGTCGACGCCGAGTTCGGCGGCGAGAGCGGGGAGGTCGCCGCGTTCGACGGCGGTCCAGAAACCGGCGTCGAGGGTGTCCGCCGGGCGGGCGGCGTTCCGCAGCCAGTAGCGCTCGCGCTGGAAGGCATAGGTGGGCAGCTCAGCCGGGCGCACACCGGCGAACAGCGGCGTCCAGTCGACTGGCACGCCGTGCACATGCAGGGTGGCCAGGGCGGTCAGTGTCGTGGTGACCTCGTCACGGTCACGGCGCAGCATCGGCACCGCCCCGTCGACCATCGCCGACAACACCCCGTCGGGTCCGAGCTCGATGAAGCTGGTGACCCCGTCCAGTGCCGCGACCGCGTCAGCGAACCGCACCGGGCGGCGCACATGCTGCACCCAGTACTCCGGGTCAGCCCAGTCACCGGTGCCGGTGAACGTCAGGGTGGTCACCACGGCCCGGAACTCGTCGAGCATCGGGTCCATCAACCGCGAGTGAAACGCGTGACTGGTCCGCAACCGGGTCGTCTTCCACCCCTGGCCTTCGATGGGCGCAATGTCGGCTTCGAGACCGGACACGACGACCGCACGCGGCCCGTTGATGGCCGCGATGTCGACATCGGGGAACGCTGCCCGGACCTCGTCCTCGGACGCCTGCACCGCCAGCATCACGCCACCGGCCGGGAGTGCCTGCATCAGACGGCCACGGGCGGTGACCAGGGTGGCCGCATCCTCGATCGAGAGAACCCCGGACACGTGCGCGGCCGCGATCTCACCGATCGAGTGGCCGACCACCGCATCGGGGGTCACGCCCCAGGAACGCAGCAGCGCAGCGAGTGCCACCTCGACGGCGAACAACGCGGGCTGGGCATAACCCGTGCGGTGGATCAGCTCCGGGTCGGCCAGGACCGTGCCGAGCGGGCGGTCGAGGTGCGCGTCCACATGCAGCGCAACCCGGTCGAAGGCGTCCGCGAACACCGGGAACGTCGTGTAGAGGCCCCGGCCCATGCCGGCCCGCTGCGCGCCCTGACCGGTGAACAGGAACGCCAGCCGGCCGGGCCGGGCGACACCCCGGACGGTGGTCTCGCCGAGGATCACGGCGCGGTGCGGCAACGCGGCACGCCGGGCGGCAGCCGCACCGATCGCCAGCGCATCACCATCGAGCGTCCAGACAGCCTGCGCTTTCAGGGCCTCCGGCGTGTGACCGGACACCAGCACCGGCACCACCGGCAAGGTCAGCGCTTTCGCCTTCTCCTGGGGAGAAGCCGGAGGCTCCTCCAGGATCACGTGGGCGTTGGTGCCGGAGACACCGAACGCCGACACACCGGCGCGACGCGGGCGGTCGTTTGCCGCCCACGGCTGTGCCTCGGTCAGCAGCTCGATGTCGCCGGCCGACCAGTCCACCTGCGGGGTGGGCTGCTGCGCGTGCAGGGTGGCCGGCAGGGTCTCGTGGCGCATCGCGAGGATCATCTTGGCGATGCCGGCGACACCGGCGGCGGCCTGCGTGTGACCAATGTTCGACTTCACCGAGCCCAGCCACAGCGGCCCGCCGGAACGGTCCTGGCCGTAGGTGGCGAGCAGCGCCTGCGCCTCGATCGGGTCACCCAGCGTCGTGCCGGTGCCGTGTGCTTCCACCGCGTCTACATCCGCCGCGGTCAACCCGGCGTTGGCCAAGGCTTGACGGATCACCCGCTGCTGCGCGGGACCGTTCGGCGCGGTGAGCCCATTCGACGCGCCGTCCTGGTTGACCGCTGTCCCCCGTACCACAGCAAGAACGTGATGCCCGGAAGCGCGAGCCGCGGAAAGACGCTCAACCAGCAGCATCCCCGCGCCCTCCGACCAACCCGTGCCATCCGCCGCGGCACCGAACGACTTGCAGCGGCCGTCGGCCGCGAGGCCGCGCTGCCGCGAGAACTCCACGAAGACGTCCGCGTCCGGCATCACCGTCACGCCACCGACCAGAGCCATCGAGCACTCACCCGAGCGCAGCGCCTGCGCCGCCAGGTGCAAAGCGACCAGCGACGACGAGCAGGCCGTGTCGACCGTGACCGCCGGGCCTTCCAGGCCGAACGTGTAGGAGATCCGGCCGGACATCACCGACGACGCCGTGCCGGTCAGCAGGTGACCTTCGATGCCGTCGACGGACTCCACCGGGCCGGTGCCGTAGCCCATCGCGGTGGCGCCGACGAACACGCCGACCGGCTGACCAGCGAGCCCGTGCGGGTCCACGCCGGCGCGCTCCATGGCCTCCCACGAGACCTCCAGCAGCAGCCGTTGCTGCGGGTCCATGGCGAGGGCCTCGCGCGGCGAGATACCGAACAGCCCGGCGTCGAAGTCACCGGCGCCGTAGAGGAAACCGCCACCGCGGGCGTAGAACGTCCCGGCGTGGTCCGGATCCGGGTGGTAGAGCCGATCGAGATCCCATCCCCGATCCACCGGGAACGCCCCGATCCCCTCACCACCGGACGCCACAAGATCCCAGTACTGCTCCGGTGACTCCACCCCACCGGGCAGCCGGAGGCCCATGCCGACGATGACGATCGGGTCGTCGCTGGTAGCGGCCGCGACGCCGGTGACCACGGTGTCGGAGCGGCCGGTGACCTGGGCGAGCAGGAAGTCGGCGAGCCGGGCCGCGGTCGGGTGGTCGAACGCGAGGGTGGCCGGCAGCGTCAGCCCGGTGGCGGCGCGCAGCCGGTTGCGCAGTTCGACCGCGGTCAGCGAGTCGAAGCCGAGGTCCTTGAACGCACGGCCCGGTGCGATCGCCGCGGTGGAGTCGTGACCGAGGACGGCAGCAACGTGGGTGCGGACCACCTCGGCGACCAGCCGGGACCGGTCGGCGGGGGTCAGGCCGGACAGGCGCCGGGCGAAGGCCGACTGTTCGGGTCCGCCGGGGACTGCCGGTGCCTCGACGGCCTGGGCGGCCGGGAGGTCGGCGAAGAACGGCCGGGCCCGGGTGGCGGTGAAGGCGGGCAGGAACGTGGTCCAGCGCAGGTCGGCGACCGTGACGTGGTCCTCGCCGGCGCCGACCGTGGCGGCCAGCGCGGTGAGGGCGGTCGCCGGGTCCAGCGGGGTGAGGCCGCGGCGGCGCAGCAGGGCGCTCACCTCGGCGTCGGCGGCCATGCCGGACTCGGCCCACGGTCCCCAGGCGATCGCGGTGCCCGGCAGGCCCCGGGCACGTCGGCCGGCGACCACGGCGTCCAAGGCGGCGTTGGCGGCGGCGTAGGCGGCCTGTCCGGCACTGCCCCACACGCCGGCGATCGAGGAGAAGACGACAAACGCGTCCAGGTCGCCGGTCAGCTCGTCGAGGTGCCGGGCACCGTCGACCTTGCCGGAGAGCACCCGGTTCAGGTGTGCGGCGTCGGCGGCCGTCAGCGCGGCGTCCTCGGCCACACCGGCGGCGTGCACGACCGCGTCTACCGGTCCGACGGCTGCCAGCAGAGCTTCGACCGCGGCCCGGTCGGCTAGGTCGCAGGCGTGCACCTCGACAGCGGCGCGGGCCGCACGGTCGCCGGTGCGCGTCTCGGCGGCGGGCAGCTCGGCCAGCAGCTCCGTCACCAGGTCGGCGGCGCCAGGCGCCGCGTTGCCACGGCGGGAGACCAGGATCAGGCGCTCGGCACCGTTCGCGGCGGCCCAGCGGGCCACCTTGGCGCCCAGCCCACCGGTGCCACCGGCGATCAGCACGGTGCCGGAAGGCCGCCACTCACCGCCGCCACCACCGATCGGCTCGGTGCCGGGCCGCTCGCCTCGGCCGGCGGGTGCGGGGCTGAGGCGGCGCAGCAGGACGCCGCTGCCGCGGATCGCGATCTGGTCCTCGGCGCCGAGCCCACCGGCCAGGACCGCGCCGAGCCGGCCAACGGCGCGGGTGTCGAGGGTGTCCGGCAGGTCGACGAGGCCGCCCCAGATCTCGGGGTGTTCGAGGCCGGCGACGCGGCCGAGGCCCCAGGTGGCCGCTTGGTCCACGTCGGGGGCGCCGTCCGCGCGGCTGGTGGTCACCGCGCCGCGGGTCAGGATCCACAGCGGGACGCCGGTGTCGGCTGCCGCCTGGACGGCGGTGAGCAGGCCGGGAAGAGGCACTGCGGGCAGCACCAGCAGACCGGCCGGTGCCAGCTCCCGCAGCCGGGTGGCCAGCTCGTCGCGGTCGTCGGGTGCCAGCACCACGGGTTGCGTACCGAGGTCGCTCAGCGCGGCGGCGACACCGAGGGTGTCGTCGCCGAGCACCGCCCAGACGCCCCGCGGCGCCCCGGCGGTGAGGCCGGTGGCGGGTTTCCAGGTGACCCGGTAGCGCCGGCCGTCGAGCAGCGAGCGTTCCCGGCTGCGCTCACGCCAGGCGCTGAGTGCGGGCAGCAGCGGTTCGAGGACCGTCACGGGTACGCCGAGCCGGCCCGCCAGCGCAAGCGGGTCGCCTCGGTCGACCGGCTCCCAGAACTCGGCGTCGGCCGCGGCGGCGGCGCCCTCCCGGCGGGGTTGCAGCCAGTACCGCTGGCGCTGGAAGGCGTAGGTGGGCAGCTGATCGGGCCGAATCCCGGCGAACAGTGCCGTCCAGTCCACCGGCACACCCTGCACGTGCAAGGTCGCCAGAGCGGTCAGAGCGGTCGTGACCTCGTCACGGTCACGGCGCAGCATCGGCACCGCCCCGTCGACCATCGCCGACAACACCCCGTCCGGGCCCAGCTCGATGAAGCTGGTGACCCCGTCCAAAGCCGCAATGGCATCCGCGAACCGCACCGGGCGGCGCACGTGCTGCACCCAGTACTCCGGGTCAGCCCAGTCACCGGTGCCGGTGAACGTCAGGGTGGTCACCACGGCCCGGAACTCGTCGAGCATCGGGTCCATCAACCGCGAGTGGAACGCGTGACTGGTCCGCAGCCGCGTCGTCTTCCACCCATGCTGCTCGACGGGCGAAATGTCCGCCTCGATGCCGGACACGACAACCGCTCGCGGCCCGTTGACCGCCGCGATGTCGACGTCGGGGAACGCCGCGCGGACTTCGTCCTCGGACGCCTGCACCGCGAGCATCACGCCACCGGCGGGGAGCGCCTGCATCAGACGGCCACGCGCGGACACCAGCGTCGCCGCGTCCTCCAGCGACAGCACCCCGGCCACATGGGCGGCCGCGATCTCACCGATCGAGTGCCCGACCAGGACATCCGGAACGACACCCCACGACCGCAGCAACGCTGCCAGGGCGACTTCGAGGGCGAACAACGCCGGCTGGGCATTTCCGGTCTCGTCGAGCGCGGACTCATCGATGTCCAGATGCACCGCGACCGCGTCGTAAGCGTCGGCGAACACCGGGAACGTCGCGTAGAGACCCCGGCCCATGCCGCGCCGCTGCGCGCCCTGACCGGTGAACAGGAACCCGAGACGACCGGACTGCGCAACCCCGCTGACCGTGACATCACCGAGGAGCACGGTGCGATGTGCCAGCGCGGCACGGCGCGCCGTGGCGGCACCCACCGCCGCCAGCTCGCCGTCGAGCGGCAGCCGGGCCGTCTGCGCTTCCAGGGCCTCCGCCGTGTGACCGGACACCAGCACCGGCACCACCGGCAAGGTCAGCGGCGACGCGGCTACGGCGACATCGGTCGGCGGCTCCTCCAGGATCACGTGCGCGTTGGTGCCGGAGACACCGAACGCCGACACACCGGCGCGACGCGGCCGGTCGCTTGCCGCCCACGCCCGGGCTGAGGTCAGCAGCTCGACACCGCCTGCCGACCAGTCGACGTGCGAGGACGGTTCGTCGGCGTGCAGGGTGGCGGGCAGCGTCTCGTGCCGCATCGCGAGGATCATCTTGGCGATGCCGGCGACACCGGCGGCGGCCTGGGTGTGACCGATGTTCGACTTCACCGACCCGAGCAGCAGCGGCCCGCCGACGCGGTCCTGGCCGTAGGTGGCCAGCAGCGCCTGCGCCTCGATCGGGTCACCCAACGTGGTCCCGGTGCCATGGGCTTCGACAACGTCCACCTCGGATGGCGCCAGGCCCGCCCCCGCGAGGGCGGCCCGGATGACCCGTTGCTGCGCGGGACCGTTCGGCGCGGTCAGCCCGTTGGACGCGCCGTCCTGGTTGACGGCGCTCCCCCGGACCACTGCCAGGACCTCATGCCCGGCCGCGCGGGCTGCCGACAGCCGCTCGACCAGCAGCATGCCCGCGCCCTCGGACCAGCCGGTGCCGTCGGCGCCCGCACCGAACGACTTGCAGCGACCGTCGGCCGACAGACCACGCTGGCGGGAGAACTCCACGAAGACGTCCGCGTCCGGCATCACCGTCACGCCGCCGACCAGAGCCATCGAGCACTCACCCGAGCGCAGCGCCTGCGCCGCCAGGTGCAAAGCGACCAGCGACGACGAGCAGGCCGTGTCGACCGTGACGGCCGGGCCTTCCAGGCCGAACGTGTAGGAGATCCGGCCGGACATCACCGACGACGCGGTACCGGTCAGCAGGTGACCTTCGACGCCGTCAGCGGTGTCGTGGGGTCCGCTGCCGTAGCCCATGAAGGTGGCGCCGACGAACACGCCGACCTGTTCGCCGCGCAGGCCGAGCGGGTTGACGCCGGCGGCCTCGAACGCTTCCCAGGACGTCTCCAGCAGCAGGCGTTGCTGCGGGTCCATCGCGAGGGCTTCGCGCGGCGAGATCCCGAACAGCTCCGCGTCGAAGTCACCGGCGCCGTAGAGGAAACCGCCACCACGGGCATAAAACGTTCCGGCGTGGTCCGGGTCCGGGTGATAGAGCCGATCGAGATCCCATCCCCGATCCACCGGGAACGCCCCGATCCCCTCACCACCGGACGAGACCAGATCCCAGTACTGCTCCGGTGACTCCACCCCACCCGGCAGCCGCAGACCCATGCCGACGATGACGATCGGGTCGTCGGCGGTGGCGACGGCGCGGGCGACGGTGGCGTCCGATACCACGGTTTCCGGGGTGAGCCGGCCGAGCACAAACGTGGTCAGCCGGTCGGCGTCGGGATAGTCGAAGACCAGGGTCGCGGGCAGAGTGAGCCCGGTCGTGGCCTGCAGCCGGTTGCGCAGCTCCACCGCGGTGAGCGAGTCGAAGCCGAGGTCCTGGAAGGCGCGGTCCGCGGCGATCGCCGTGGCCGAGGCGTGGCCGAGCACCGCGGCCACCGCGGCCCGGACCAGGTCCAGCACGGTGCGATGCCGTTCCGCGAGGGTGAGCGGCGCCAGCCGGGCGGTCAGGCCGGTGCCGGGCCGGTCGGCGGTGGCAAGACCGGCCGGGATGGCGGCCTCGGGAGTGAGGCGGGCGAACAGCGGGCGGTCGCGGACTGCGGTGAACAACGGGAGGAAGTCGGCCCAGCGCACGTCGGCGACCACAACCTGGTCGTCGCCGGCGCCGACCGCGGTGGCGAGGGCGGCCAGCGCACGGGCCGGTGCCATCGGGGTGAGGCCACGGCGGCGCAGCTGGTGCGCCACCTCCTGGTCGGCGGCCATCCCGACTTCGGCCCACGGTCCCCACGCGATCGCGGTGCCGGGCCGACCGGCGGCGCGGCGCCGGGCGATCAGCGCGTCCAGGGCGGCGTTGGCGGCACCGTAGGCCACCTGCTGCGCGCTGCCCCACACTCCGGAGATCGACGAGAACACCACGAACGCGTCCACGTCGCCGGCGAGGTCGTCGAGGTGCCGGGCGCTGTCGACCTTGCCGTCGACCACGCGGCGCAGGTGTGCGGCGTCCGCGTCGAGCAGCGCTACGTCCTCGCCCACACCGGCGGCGTGCACGACCGCGTCGACCGGCCCGACGGCTGCCAGCAGGGTCTCGACCGCGGCCCGGTCGGCCAGGTCGCAGGCGTGCACCTCGACGGCGGCGCGGTCCGCACGGTCGCCGGTGCGCGTCTCGGCGGCGGGCAGCTCGGCCAGCAGCTCCGTCACCAGGTCGGCGGCGCCAGGCGCCGCGGCGCCGCGGCGGGAGACCAGGATCAGGCGTTCGGCGCCGTTCGCGGCGGCCCAGCGGGCCACCTGGGCGCCGAGACCGCCGGTGCCGCCGGCGATCAGCACGGTGCCGCGCGGCTGCCAGTCCGGCGCGGTGGCTGCCGGGGCCGGGACGAGCCGCCGTACCAGGGTGCCGTTGGCCCGTACGGCGATCTGGTCCTCGGCGCCGAGGGCGCCGCCGAGTACTGCGGCGATCCGGGCCGTGGCGCGGGCGTCGATCGTGGCGGGCAGGTCGAGCAGGCCGCCCCAGATCTCGGGGTGTTCGAGGCCCACGGCGCGGCCGAAGCCCCAGAGGGCGGCGGCATCGATGTCGGCCGGGCCGGCGGCGACCGCATCGCGGGTGACCAGCCACAGCGGGACGGGCTGCCCGGCGGTGACCAGGCCACGGACCAGCGTGAGGGCGTCGGGCAGCGAGGCCGGCGCGGCGAGGATGCCCGCGAGGTCCGTGCCGGTGCTCTCGGTCAGCGGCACCACGGTGGCACCCGCGGCGGTGAGGATGTCGGCCAGGCGGTACCGGTCCTCACCGGCGACGGACCAGGTGCCGGCGAGGGTGGTGTCGGGGGCCGGGGTGGCCGGCTCCCACTGGATCCGGTAGCGCCAGCCGTCGGTCAGCGAGCGTTCCCGGGACCGGGCGCGCCAGGAGGCCAGGGCCGGGAGGACGTCGGTGAGGGCGGTGGCGGGCAGGCCGAGCCGGTCGGCGAGTGAGCCGTCGTCGACCGCGGTCCAGAAGTCGGTGTCCTTGTCGGCGGGTTCGGCGGCGGGAGCGTCGTCGGGCCAGTAGCGCGACCGTTGGAAGGCGTAGGTGGGCAGGTCGGCGGGCCGGACCCCGGCGAACAGCGGCGCCCAGTCGACCGGCACGCCCTGCACGTGCAGGGTCGCCAGGGCGGTCAGAGCGGTCGTGACCTCGTCCCGGTCACGGCGCAGCATCGGCACCGCGCCGTCGACCATCGCCGACAACACCCCGTCCGGGCCCAGCTCGATGAAGCTGGTGACCCCGTCCAGCGCCGCGATCGCGTCGGCGAACCGCACCGGCTGCCGGACGTGCTGGACCCAGTACTCCGGGTCAGCCCAGTCACCGGTGCCGGTGAACGTCAGGGTGGTCACCACGGCCCGGAACTCGTCGAGCATCGGGTCCATCAGCCGGGAGTGGAACGCGTGGCTGGTCCGCAGCCGGGTCGTCTTCCACCCCTGCTGCTCGATGGGAGAAATGTCCGACGAGAGGCCCGACACCACCACCGCACGCGGCCCGTTGACCGCCGCGATGTCGACATCCGGGAACGTCGCGCGGATCTCGTCCTCGGACGCCTGCACCGCGAGCATCACGCCACCGGCCGGGAGCGCCTGCATCAACCGGCCACGCGCGGATACCAGCGCCGCCGCGTCCTCCAGCGACAGCACCCCGGCCACGTGGGCGGCCGCGATCTCACCGATCGAATGACCGACCAGCACATCCGGAACGACACCCCACGAGCGCAACAGCGCCGCCAGGGCCACCTCGAGGGCGAACAACGCCGGCTGGGCATTTCCGGTCTCATCCAGCGCGGACTCGTCGATGTCCAGATGCACCGCGACCGCGTCATAGGCATCCGCGAACACCGGGAACGTCGCGTAGAGACCCCGGCCCATGCCGCGCCGCTGGGCGCCCTGGCCGGTGAACAGAAACGCCAGGCGGCCAGGTCGGGCGACACCCCGGACGGTGGTCTCGCCGAGGATCACGGCGCGATGCGACAACGCGGCACGCCGGGCGGCAGCTGCACCGATGGCGAGCATGTCACCGTCGACGCTCCAGAGAGCCTGCGCTTCCAGGGCCTCCGCGGTGTGACCGGACACCAGCACCGGCACCACCGGCAGGGTCAGCGCCTCCGTCTGCGCCTGCAAGGAAGCCGGCGGCTCCTCGATGATCACGTGCGCGTTGGTGCCGCTCATGCCGAACGAGGACACTCCGGCGCGGCGCGGCCGGTCACCCGCTGTCCAGGGCTGAGCCTCGGTGAGCAGTTCAACGCGGCCCGTGCTCCAGTCGACGTGCGGGGACGCCTCGTCGACGTGCAGGGTGGCCGGAAGCGTCTCGTGGCGCAGCGCCAGGACCATCTTGACGATGCCCGCGACCCCCGCGGCCGCCTGGGTGTGACCGATGTTCGACTTGATCGAGCCCAGCAGCAGCGGCCGCTCCCGGTCCTGACCGTAGGTGGCGAGCAGCGCCTGCGCCTCGATCGGGTCACCCAGCGTCGTCCCGGTGCCGTGTGCCTCCACCGCATCGACGTCAGCGGCGCTCAGCCCCGCGTTGGCCAGAGCCTGACGGATCACCCGCTGCTGCGCGGGACCATTCGGCGCGGTCAACCCATTCGACGCGCCATCCTGATTGACGGCTGTCCCCCGTACCACAGCAAGAACGTGATGCCCGGAAGCGCGAGCCGCGGAAAGACGCTCAACCAGCAGCATCCCCGCGCCCTCGGCCCAGCCGGTGCCGTCAGCGGCAGCGGCGAACGGCTTGCAGCGGCCGTCGGTGGCGAGACCGCGCTGCCGGGAGAACTGCACGAACGTTTCCGGGCCGGACATCACCGCCACACCGCCGGCCAGCGCCATCGTGCATTCGCCGGAGCGCAGCGCCTGCACGGCGAGGTGCAGCGCGACCAGCGACGACGAGCACGCCGTGTCGATGGTGACGGCCGGGCCTTCCAGGCCGAACGTGTAAGAAAGGCGGCCGGAGACGACGCTGGCGGCGGTGCCGGTGAGCAGGTGACCTTCGAGGCCGCCGGGGAGCGTGCCGGCGCGGCTGGCGTAGTCGAGGCTGTTGGTGCCGGCGAACACGCCGATCTGCTGGCCGCGCAGGCTCAGCGGGTCAATCCCGGCCCGTTCGAACGCCTCCCACGACGTTTCGAGCAGCAGCCGTTGCTGCGGGTCCATCGCCAGGGCCTCGCGCGGCGAGATGCCGAACAGGCCCGCGTCGAAGTCGGCGGCGTCGTAGAGGAAGCCACCTTCGCGGGTGTAGGTGGTACCGGGGTGATCGGGGTCAGGGTGGTAGAGGCCGTCGAGGTCCCAGCCGCGGTCGCGGGGGAACTCGCCGATCGCGTCGGACCCGGAAGCGACGAGATCCCACAGCGCCTCGGGGGTGTCCGCGCCGCCCGGGAAGCGGACGCCCATGCCGACGATGACGATCGGGTCGTCGGTGGCCGCGACCGGTACGGTCGGCGTGGCGACGGCAGCGACGGTGCCGGTGAGCTGGCCGAGCAGGTACCCGCCGAGCCGCTGCACGCTCGGGTGGTCGAACGCGAGCGTGGCGGGCAGGGTCAGCCCGGTGGCGCTCTGCAGCCGGGTGCGCAGCTCGACCGCGGTGAGCGAGTCGAAGCCCAGGTCCTTGAACGCCCGGTCACCGGCGATCGCCACTGTGGAGGCGTGCCCGAGGACCGCGGCGACGTGGGTGCGCACCAGGTCGGCGACGTGCCGTTCCCGGTCGGTGCCGGGCAGCTCGGCGAGGCGCTGGGCGAAGCCGGAGAAGACCGTGCCGGTGGCGGCGGGGGTCGGGGCCGGCTGAAGGTCGTCGAAGAGCGGGCGGGCGCGGGCCGCGGTGAACGACGGCAGGAACTCCGCCCAGCGCACGTCGGCGACCGTGACCGCGACGTCCCCGGCGCCGACCGCGGCGGCGAGGGCGGCGACCGCCCGGCGCGGATCCATCGGCTGCAGACCCCGGCGGCGCAGCTGGGCGGCCACCTCGGTGTCGGCGGCCATGCCGACCTCGGCCCACGGCCCCCAGGCGACCGCGGTGCCGGGCCGGCCGGCCGCGCGGCGCCGGGTGATCAGCGCGTCCAGCGCGGCGTTGGCGGCACCGTAGGCGGCCTGCTGCGCGCTGCCCCACACCCCGGAGATCGACGAGAACACCACGAACGCGTCCACGTCGCCGGCCAGCTCGTCGAGGTGGCGGGCGCCGTCGACCTTGCCGGTGAGGACCTCGTGCAGGTGGGCCGGGTCGGCGTCGAGCACCGGCACGTCGGCGGCGACCCCGGCCGCGTGCACCACGGCGTCGACCGGTCCGACGGTGGCCAGCAGCGCCGCGACGGCGTCGCGGTCGGCGAGGTCGCAGGCGTGGATCTCGGCGTGCGGCAGGGCGGCCAGCAGAGCGGCAGCGCCGGGCGAGCCGGGTCCGCGCCGTGACACCAGCACCAGCCGGTCCGCGCCCTGCGCGGCGGCCCAGTGGGCGACCTGCGCGCCGAGCCCGCCGGTGCCGCCGGTGATCAGCACGGTGCCGCGCGGGCGCCAGGCGGGCGCGGTGCCGGCCGGGGCGGGTGCGAGCCGGCGGACGAGCGCACCGGAGCCGCGTACCGCGATCTGGTCCTCGGCGCCGAGTGCGCCGGCCAGGATCGCGCCGATACGGGCGGCGGCGCGGGCGTCGAGTGTCGCGGGCAGGTCGAGCAGGCCGCCCCACATCTCGGGGTGTTCCAGGCCCACGGCGCGGCCGAGGCCCCAGACGGCGGCCTGGTCGACGTCGACCGTGCCGTCCGCGCGGCCGGTGGCGACCGCGCCCCGGGTGACGAACCACAGCGGGACGGCCCGGCCGGTCTCGGCGACGGCGCGGGCCACGTCGAGAGCCTCGGCCGGGGTTCGCGGGGTGGCGAGCACGCCGGCCAGGTCTGGTCCGGCTGCGGCCCAGTCGACGACCGGGACGCCGAGCCCGGTGAGCAGCTCGGTGAGGCCGTGGTGATCGGGGCCGGCCAGCGCCCAGGTCCCGGCCGGGACGGCGGGGCTCAGGGTGGCGGGTTTCCAGGTGACGCGGTAGCGCCAGGTGTCGAGGACGGAGCGTTCGCGGCCCCGCTCGCGCCAGGCGGCGAGGGCGGGCAGCACGGGTGCCAGGGTTTCGGCGGTGACGCCCAGACCGGCGGCCAGGCCGGCCAGGTCGTTGCGTTCGACAGTGGTCCAGAACGTGGCGTCGGCGGGGGCGGAGGACGGCGCTGGGCGGCTCTCCAGCCAGTAGCGCGAACGCTGGAACGCGTAGGTGGGCAGCTCAGCCGGGCGCACACCGGCGAACAGCGGCGTCCAGTCGACTGGCACGCCCTGCACGTGCAGGGTGGCCAAGGCAGTCAGCGCCGTGGTGACCTCGTCACGATCGCGGCGCAGCATCGGCACCGCCCCGTCCACCATCGTCGACAACACGCCATCCGGGCCCAGCTCGATGAAGCTGGTGACCCCGTCCAGTGCCGCGATCGCGTCGGCGAACCGCACCGGCTGCCGGACGTGCTGC
>NZ_BOMS01000198.1 GCF_016862315.1 Actinoplanes palleronii
CCCGCCGAGACACCCCTCACGACCAGCCACCCACCGCGAGCCGGTCCGTGGCCCGGACCGCAGCGCGCGTCCCGCTCCCGGCTGGTGCTGAGGGTTGTCTCGGCGGGCCGGAGGCAGCCGCCAGCGCCAGCCGAGGCCGGGAGGCGCGGGGCGGTCGGGAGCGGGGGCGGCGTCGCGTGAGGCCACCGCGGGACTCGGCTCGTAGCCTGCGGGCGGGCGCTCCGTATTCGTACCGGAAAAGGGCGGTCGGAAGCCGAAGCGGACCGTGACGTGGGCGCTGCTCAACTATCGGTGCGGAGTGCCGATGGGCACGATATGGCAGTTCTCCAGCAGGGGCGGGTGGACAGTCCGGGCCGGGTCGCGGCCGTGCGGGCGACCGGTCTGCTGGATGCCGGTGAGGCGCCCGGGCTGCGGCGGCTGACAAGGCTCGCGGCGCGGCTGCTGGGTGCGCCGACCGCGCTGGTGTCGCTGGTGCTCGACGATCGGCAGGTGTTCGCGAGCCAGATCGGGTTGCCGCAGCCGTGGGCGGATCTCGGGCAGACGCCGCTGAGCCACTCGTTCTGCCAGCACGTCGTGAACGGCGACCAGCCCCTGGTGGTGTCGGACGCGCGGGAGCATCCGCTGGTCCGGGACAACCTGGCGATCACCGAGATCGGCGTGATCGCCTATGCCGGGATGCCGATCCGGGTGGGCGGCGAGACGCTCGGCGCGTTCTGCGCCATCGACGTCGAGCCGCGGGCCTGGACGGCCGAGCACCTGGCGATCCTGGAGGACCTCGCGGCGGCGGTCTCGTCGGAGATCGAGCTGGTCCAGTCGGCGCAGCACGCCGAGGAGAACTCCGCGCTGGTCCGGCGGATCCTCGAGGTGTCCCAGGACGCCTACGTCTCGATCGACGCCGACGGACTGGTCCGGGAGTGGAACCCGGCCGCCGAGCGGCTCTTCGGCTGGTCCCGGGACGAGGCCGTGGGCATGGACCTGAGCACGCTGATCGTCCCGGAGGCGCACCGGGAGGCGCACCGCCGGGGCCTGGACCGGGTCCGGTCGACCGGGAAGTCGGTGCTGGCCGGGCAGCGCCTGGAGCTGCCCGCGGTGGATCGCGACGGCCGGGTGTTCCCGGTCGAGTTCACCCTGCAGGCCACCAACATCGGCGGCGGCCGGCCGGTCTTCCACGCGTTCCTGCACGACATCAGCGCCCGCCGGACCGCCGAGGAGCAGCTGCGCCGGCAGGCCGAGCTGATCGACGCCGCTCCGGCCTCGGTCATCGTCCGCGACCCGGACGGCACGATCCGGTTCTGGAATCAGGGCGCCGAGCAGATGTACGGCTGGCCGGCCGACGCCGTGCTCGGCCGCAACATCCACCGGCTGCTCACCACGGTCTTCCCGAAGCCGCTGTCCGAGGTCGAGCAGGCGCTCGCGACGACCGGCTCCTGGCACGGCGAGCTGGTGCATCGGCGCGCCGACGGGAAGACCGTCGTCGCGCTCAGCCGGTTCGTGTCCCGACCGGCCGCCGGCGGGACCGGCCAGGAGATCATCGAGACGAACACCGACATCACCGAGCGGCGCCGTGCCGAGCAGGCCCGGGAGGAGAGCGAGCGGCGGTTCCGGGTGCAGTTCCACCAGTCCACGATCGGGCAGGTGATCGTCGGGCTGGACGGGAACATCCTGCACGTCAACGACGCGTACGCGCGGATGGTCGGCCGGTCCGCGGCCGAGCTGACCGGCTCCGGCGTGGTGCTGCTGACCCACCCGGACGACCGGGACGGCGACACCGAGGCGCTCGCCGGGCTGTTCGCCGACGACGGCGACTCCTACGAGCGGACCAAGCGCCTGCTGCACGCCGACGGGCACCTGGTCGACGTGCAGACCGGCGTCCGGCTGATCCGGGACGGCGGCGGCCGCCCGCTGCACCTGATCGGCGTGGTGCAGGACATCACCGAGCAGACCCGGGCACGGCACGAACGCGACGCCACCCAGGCCGTGCTCGCCGAGCGCAACGAGCAGCTGCAACGCGCCAACCAGCTGAAACTCGACCTCATGGGGATGCTGTCGCACGACATCGGCACCCCGCTCACCGCGATCCTCGGGTACGGCGAAGTGCTCAGCGAGGCCGACCTGCCCGCTCCGCTGACCGCGCTGACCACCCGGATCATGAACGGCGCGCACCGGATCGACGAGCTGCGGCACAACGTGCTGGCGATGTGCAAACTGGACGCCGGCGAGCTGACCACGGTACGCCAGCCGGTCCTGCTGGGCGCCGCGCTGCAGGACGCGGTGGACGCGGCCGACATGGCCGTGCCGGTCGACTGCCCGCCCGGCGTGACGGTGCTGGCCAACCCCGCCCACCTGCGGCAGATCCTGGTGAACTTCCTGACCAACGCGCGCAAGTACGGCGGCGGCGCCACGGGCCTCTCCGCGGTCGTGGTGGGCGGGGAGGCGGAGGTCAGCGTGACCGACGAGGGCGCCGGGGTGCCCGCCGAGCTGCGGCCGCACCTGTTCGAGCGCTACACCCGGGCCGAGGACAGCCTCGCCGAGGGGCACGGGCTGGGCCTGCACATCGTGTCCAGCCTGGCCCAGGCGAACGGCGGCCGGGTCGGCTACCGCCCGGGCGTGCCGTCCGGCAGCGTCTTCACCCTGCGCCTGGAGATCGCCCCCGCTGGTTAGCCTGACGCGGTGACCGAGGACTGGACCGCCACCCTGCCCCGCAAACGGATGGGTGCCAGGGTGCTGCTCTCCGACCCGGCCGGCCGGATCCGGCTGCCCGCCGAGGAGCTGCGCAGCTGGGCGTGGTGCACCGGGCCGGAGGCCGCCACCCGGCTCTCCGCGCTGCTGGCCCGCCGGCTCACCGCCGCCATCGAGGCTCGCGCGGCCGGCACGGTGGCCTACCTGGAGGACGGCTTCGCCCTCAGCTGATCGGTGTCGCCCCGGGAACGCCGGTGGTGGTGTGGCGGGCGGCCTGGCGCAGGTCCAGGTCCTCGATCAGCTCGCGGGCCAGGTCCTCGGTGACCGTCCGCTCCATCACCGCCCGGCCCAGGGCGAGGCGCTGCGCCTCGAAGGACGCGTCCACGTCGGTGGCCGGCTGGGCGGCGGCCTCGGCGACGATCCGGTGGGCCCGTTCGCGGACCTGCTCCTCCTCGGCGCGCTCGGCGGTCAGGTCGAACTTCAGCCGCTTGGCCAGCCAGCCGATCGTGGTGCCCTGGATCAGCAGGGTGCCGAGCGTGACGATCAGCGCGATCGCCTGGATCGCGTCCCGGCCCGGGAACGGCGCGCCGGACGAGGTGTGTTCCGGGACCGCGGCCGCGGCCGCCAGGGTGAGGATGCCGCGCATGCCGGTCCAGCCGACCAGGGTGGTCTCCTTGACGGTCGGCGGCGGCAGCGGCTCACCGCCGCGGCGCCGGGCGAGCCGGTCCCGGTAGACCTGGGCGGCGCGCGGGTCGCGGGCGACCCGCGCCTGGATCGCCCGGTGTTTCAGGCGCCAGCGGCCGAACAGGCCGAAGACCGCCACCATCCGGACCACGATCGCGGCCACCAGCAGCACCCCGGCCGCGATCAGCGTGCGGGCCACGCCCGGGTCGTCGGACTCGGCGAGGTCGTCGAGGACGAACTTGAGCTGCAGCCCGATGTACGCGAAGACGAACGTCTCCAGCAGGAAGTCCATCACCCGCCAGACCTGCTCCTCCTGCAGCCGGGTCAGGTAGCCGCCGGGGTACTGGTGCTTCGGGTCGAGGGCCAGGTTGATGCTCATCGAGAACGCCGCGGCGACCACGGCCAGGATGCCGGACGCGTGCACCTCCTCCGCGGTCAGGAACGCGGTGAACGGCAGCAGCAGGGTCAGCGCCGTCTCCAGCGTCGGGTTGCCGAGCCGTTTGCGCAGGATCAGCCCGAGCAGGGCGAACCCGGCCCCGATGGCCAGCCCGATCGACGCGGTGCGCAGGAACTCCAGGATGCCGCCGCCCCAGGTGGCGTGCTCGCCGTTGACCGCGGCCACCGCGATGCTGAACAGGGTCAGCGCGGTCGCGTCGTTGACCAGGCTCTCCCCGGTGAGGATCGAGGTGGCCCGCTTCGGCAGCCCGATCTCGTCGCCGTGCGAGACGGTGGTGATGGTGTCCGGCGGGGCCAGGATCGAACCCAGCACGAACGCGGCGGTGAGGCCGATCGTCGGCAGCAGCAGCGAGGAGAGCCAGCCGAGCACCGCGGCGGTGAGCACCACGACGACCACGCCGAGCGAGATGATCGCGCGCAGGTTCGCGCCGAAGGCGGAGACCGAGGCGCCGCGGGTCGCCGAGTAGAGCAGCGGCGGGATCACGATGGCGAGCATCAGGTGGCTCTCCAGCTCGAGCCGGGGCACGCCGGGGATGAACGAGGCCGCGGCCGCGATCACCACGATCACCCAGCCCGGCTCGATGCGATGCCGGCGCGCGATCGAGGTGACCGCGATGCCGGTGCCGATGATGAGCAGAAGCTGCACGCCGTTCACCGGGAACACCCTATTAGGGCACGGCTCCGAGCAGGGTCAGGACGTCGGTGAACATCGCCGTGGACGCCACCGGGTCGAGATGTTCGGCCTGCCAGCCACGGTTCCGGACGCCCTGCAGGACGGCGACCATCGTGGTCCGCACGGTGCGCAGGGTGGCCGGGGAGAGCAGCACCGCCACGGTGCCGGCGGCGTCCGCGGCGCGCTGCGCGGCGCCGAGAGCGACCAGGGCGGCCGCCGACCCGTTCAGGATCTGCGCCACGTGCAGGCGGTCCCGGTCCAGGTTGAAGGCGGCCACGTGTACGGCCAGGCCCAGCGCCGCGAGCAGCCGCCCGGTCTCGTCGCCGCTGAGCACGGCCGGCATGGTCGCGGAATCGTCCTCGGCGGCCGCGTTCCCGTCGCCGAACCCGGTGACCAGCTCGGCGGCCACCTCCGGCGGGACGTGCAGCGTGGCCAGCGGGACGTCCGGGAACCGGCGGCGCAGCGCGGCCTCGACGGCGTCCCGGATCACGTAACCGGGGACCACTCGGCGCTGCTCGGCCAGCCGCCGCATGATCACCGCGACCACGTCGTCGGGGAACATCGGCCGCTCCATCCGCCTACCGTATCGCCGGGAACGGGTCAGTCGAAGGCGGGCAGCGTGACCCGGGCCGTGACTCCGTGCGGATCGCTGGTCACGGTCAGCTCGCCCAGGTGCGCCGCGATCGTCGCCCGGGCGATGGTCAGGCCCAGCCCGACGCCGGGAACTGCCTGGTCGCGGGCGTGTCGGCCCCGGTAGAAGCGGTCGAAGACGTACGGCAGTTCGTCGTCCGGGATGCCCACCCCGGCGTCGCTGATCTCGACGACCGGTTGCGGATCGGCGGTGACCCGTACCGTGATCGGCCGGTGTTCCGGGGTGAACAGCAGCGCGTTGCGCAGCAGCTGCTCGATCGCGTGGGACAGCCGGGACAGGTCGGCGCGCACGATGACCGGCGGGCCGGTGTGCACGTCGATCGGCTCGGGCCGCCGGGCGGCGAGGGACCGGCAGGCGGACACCGCCGTCTCGACCGCGGTGTTCAGGTCGGCCGGCCCGATCGGGGCGGGCAGCGGCGCGTCGGGCGGCCGGGTGCCGGCCAGGATGTGGTCGATCATCGAGACGAGGCGCCTGCCGTTGCGTTCGATCGGTTCGATCAACCGCCGGTACGGCGCCAGGTCCTCGTCGTCGCAGAGCAGCTCCAGGAACCCCTGGATCGTGGTGACCGGGGTCCGCAGCTCGTGCGTGATCGTCGCGATCAGGTCCTCCTCGCGCTGTGCCGCGCGGGCCAGGTGATCGCCGAGGTCGGCGAGCTGCAGCCGGTTGCGGATCGCGGCCAGGTGCATCGAGGCCTGTCCGGCGAACGTGGTGAGCGCGTCGATCTGCCGGTCGCCGATCTCCCGGGTCACGTCGTCGACCACGCAGACGGTGCCCAGCACGTGGCCGGCCTCGTCGAAGATCGGTGCGCCCGCGTAGAACCGGAGGTGCGGCGCGCCGATCACGTTGGCGTAGCCGGCGAACGTCGGGTCCAGGGTCGCGTCCGGGACGATCAGTGGCTTGCGGACCGGGACCACGTGCGCGCAGAACGAGACGTCCAGCGGGGTCTGCGGCACCGGCAGGCCGACGCTGCCGGCGAACCACTGCCGGTCCCGGTCGACGAGCGAGACGGCGGCGATCGGGGTGTCGAACATGGTGGCGGCCAGCCGGGTGAGGTCGTCGAGCACCGCCGGCCGGGGCCGGTCCAGCACCCGATAGGAGCGCAGTGCGGCGAGCCGGGCCTCGTCGTTGACGACGTCGCTCATAGCCTGACCATCGGCTCTGCCCCGGCATTGCTGAGGAGCGGCGCGAGGACCGGCGCGGCCGGGAGGGTGAAGGTGAACCGGGAGCCACCGCCCGGGTTGTCACCGGCCGTGATGGTGCCGCCGTGCCGTTCGGCGATGCGTTTGCAGATGCCCAGGCCGAGACCGGTGCCGGCGTACCCCTCGGTGCGGTGCGCCCGGTGGAAGTTGCCGAAGATCGTCTCGTGCTGGCCGGCCGGGATGCCGATGCCGTTGTCGGCCACCGAGATCCGGACCAGGCCGTCGGCGGTGCCGCCGGTGACGGTCAGGGCCGGCTCGACGCCCGGCGCGGTGTACTTGATCGCGTTCCCGATCAGGTTGTCCAGCAGTTGCCGGGTCAGCACCGGGTCGGCGTAGACCGCGGGCAGGTCGCCGACCGTGAAGTGGGGCCGTGGCGTGCCGGCGGCCACCGCCGCGTCGCTCCGGGCCGCGGTGATCTCGGCGACCAGCTCGTCCAGGTCGATCCGGGCCGGTGCCACCTCGGCGTCCCGGGCGGTGGTGTAGTCCAGCAGCCCGTTGATCAGGGTGCGCATCCGTCCCGCGGCGCGGCGCACCCGGGCCAGGCCGTCCCGGGCCCGTTCCACGCCGGGCACCCCGTCCAGGGCGTCCTCGGCCGCCTCGCTCCAGCCCTCGACGGTGGTCACCGGGTTCAGCAGGTCGTGCGCCACCACGCCGGCGAAGCTGGTCAGCTCGTCGCGGTGCCGGCGTTCGGCGGTGACGTCGTGGAACAGCAGCACGGCGGTGCGCTCCCCGCCGACGTCGTTGAACGAGCCGGAGGTGACCCGCAGGATCCGGCCCTCCGGCACACCGGCGTTGCGCACCAGGTAGTCCTGGCCGTGCAGGTGGTCGCCGGCTATCGCGCGGCGGTGCATCATCTCGGACTCGGCGACCGGGCGGCCGTCGAGGTGGAAGAGGCCGTAGTGCGTGCTGGTGAGCATCCGGTGGTCCGGGCTGACCTGGCCGCCGAGCAGGCGCGCCGCGGCCGGGTTGCGCAGCACCACCCGGCCGTCCGCGGCGATCACCGCGAGGCCGTCGGTCATCGAGTCGACGATCGTGGTCATCATGTCGGCGCGCCGGGACGCCTCCTCGCGGTGCACGGCCAGTTCGGCCTTCTCCGCGGCGAGTTCGGCGAGCAGCGCGTCGCGTTCGTCCCGGCCGAGCGCCAGGGCCAGGCCGACCACGGCCACCAGCGCCACGAAGAGCTGTGCCAGGAACGCCCGGGTGGCGTTGTCCTCGACCGCCGCGAACGGTCCCAGCCCGTGCAGGGTGAACAGCACCGAGACGGTGCCGGTGGCCAGGGCGTGCAGCGCCACGAACGGGGTGGCGAGCCGGGCGCCGGCCCACACCGTCACGGCGATCATGAGGAAGGTCAGCGGCAGGCCGTGGCCGAGGCCGAAGCCGGCCACGTACGTGGCCATGGTGCCGACGATGATCGCGAGGTACTCCAGGACCCGGCGCCGCGGTGCGGCCGCGAGCAGCGACATGCCGTGCCGGCCCCACTGCGCCAGGCCGCCGTGCCGGTCCCGGTACCCGGTCACCGCGTGCCCGACGCTCAGCGCCACCGCACCGAGCAGCAGCACGCTGGCGGTGTTGCGGGCCAGCCAGACGAAGGCCGCGGCCCAGGAGAAGGTGCCGGTGACCAGCCAGATCACCAGCGGGCCGACGACCGCGCCGGAGAGGGTGGCGGTGAACGCGGCGGCGAGCAGCCCCCACAGGTCGCCGGGGGTCCGCATCGGCGCGGGCCCGCCGGTGCCCCAGAGCCCGGGGCGCCAGCGCTGGAAGAGCACCAGGAAGACCGCGACCTGCAGCAGGTTGGCCACCACGAAGCACAGGGCGAGTGTGGGCGACGCGCCGGTGATCATGTTGATCGCCATCGTGACCAGCGCGAACGCGGTCACGTCCGGCCAGGTCGCCCGGGCCTGCCGCTGGGCGCAGAACCAGATCACGGCGACGCCGGCGGCGGGCCAGACCAGGCTGAGGTTGGACGAGTCCATCACGGTCAGCCGGCCTGCCGCGCAGGCGATCGCGTAGGCGGCGGCGAACATCACCGTGCGCAGGAGCGACGAGCGGTACGACACCCTGCCTCCGTCCTCGGCCGTTGTCCGGTTCGAGGTCTATCGGCCCCCGTGCTGCCGAGTTGAGGGCCGGGCCGGGTCAGGTGAAACGCAGGCGCATCGCGTCGGTGTGACCGGACCAGGAGAGTGTCAGGGCCCAGCAGCCGGGCGCGGGGAGCTGGACGGACGACGGGCCGGCACCGCCGGTGAGTTCCTGGCGCGCGACCTGCCCGTCGTCCCGGACGGCGTCGATGACCAGCGGGCGGGGGGAGTCGACCGGGAGCCGGGACACCCAGAGGATCTTGGTGCCCCGGTCCGGGTCGGCCACCGGCGGGTAGTTGAACAGCACCGCCATCAGGTCACCCCGGTCGCCGAGCCGGTGCGGGGTCCCGGCGCCGTCGCCGGTGAACCCGGCCCGGGCCCACTCGGGCAGGGCCGCCCGGCTCACTCCGGTTTCGCAGTCCCCGCGGGGCGGGGTGGTGGCCGGCGCCGGCTTCGACGCGGTGCACGCGCCGAGGAGGAGGATCAGGATCGCAGGAGCGAGCGTACGCATGAAGTCATGACACCGGCGGGTCGAACGGGGTTCCCGGGCATCACGCCTTGCGGGCCACCGCGTGCTTGCCCCACGCCTTGACCAGGTAGGCGCTCGTGGCACCGGTGTACGGGTTCTTCGCGCCGATCCGCACCCCGCGGGCACTGTTCCTGACCGTGACCATCGTGAACTCGACGCTGCGGTTGAAGCCGGTGACCACCACCCGGCCCCACTTGCGGACCCCGGTCACGGTGACGTTCCTGCCGTGCGCCTTCTCCTCGACCAGCGCGGTGATGTCCCCGGCGACCCGCGCCACGCTGCGCGCCATGGTCCGGTAGGCCAGCGCCTTGGTCAGCGTCGCCCGGCTGATCACCTGGGTGGACGGGGGCAGCGTCACGCTCTGCGCGCCGTACTGGAAGACGAACGTCTCGTCGATCGCGGGCGACGCGACGGTGCAGCCGGTGGCCACCCCGCCGGCGTCCGCCGAGTAGGTGATCGTCGCGGAGTCCGTCGTGTACGTGTAGTCGGCGGAGCCGTCGTCGTGGACGGTCCTGGTGCCCGGGTGTCGCGGGTCCTGGACGATCAGGTCGGACGGTGCCGGGGCGTTCTGGCCGGCCCAGGTGTCCAGGGTCAGCTTGGGGTCCGGCTGGAAGACGTACCGCGCGGCCGGGAGGCCGGCCATCCTGGCGGCGGCGCGCTCGGCCGGGTCGGCCAGGTACACGTATTCGCCCTTGCCGCCCACGCCGTAGCCGATGGTGACGCCGTCGCCGGCGATCACGCTGCGGAAGGAGCCGCGGCCGTGTGCCGGGTCGGCGACGAACCTCACCGAGCCGGTCTGCCGGCCGGTGGCCGTCGCCTTCAGCAGGGCCGGGTGGTGCAGCAACGTCGTGGTCACCGCGGTCGTGGAAAACGAGTCGAAGGTGGCCGTGACGTCGCCGGCGTACCCGGGGATCTCCGCGGTGGCCGTGGTGGCGGCCACCGCCTTGAGCGCGGCGGCCATCTCGGCGCTGCTCAGCGACGTGGTGGTGCCGGCGGCCAGCGCCGCGGCCGGTGCGGCGAGCGCGCCGGCCGCCAGCGAGGCGGTGGTGGCGAGGAGCAGGGCACGGAACAGGGTCTTCTCCATGATCTTCAAGCTAGAAGCCCTGCTCAGAGCATGTGTGCATATTCCGTGAAACCCGACAAAGCGGCCTGATCTGCGATAGAACGGCGTTACGGAATACATGCTTTCAAACCGATGAACGGGGTACGAACGGTGGCTACTCCCACCCAGTCCGAAATCCGTGAGGAAGAGAAAGAGCGGGAACGCCAGAGCAGTCTCAGCACGGCGGCGGCCCGGAATCTGACCACCACCACCAAGACGGTCCCGCAGATGCAGGAGATCACCTCGCGGTGGCTGCTGCGCAAGCTGCCGTGGGTGCAGGTCTCCGGCGGCGCCTTCCGGGTGAACCGGCGGATGACCTACCGGATCGGCGACGGCCGGCTCAGCTTCACCAACGTCGGCGCCCAGGTCCGCGTCGTCCCCGCCGAGCTGCGTGAGCTCTCCGTGCTCAGCGAGTTCGACGATCCCGAAGTGCTGGCCGACATGGCCGACAAGTTCGTCCAGCAGGAGTACCAGCCCGGCCAGGTGATCGTGGAGTTCGGCTCGATCGCCGACCAGGTCTACGTGATCGCGCACGGCAAGGTGAACAAGGTCGGCGTGGGCGCCTACGGCGACCCGGTCAACCTGGGTGTGCTGGCCGACGGCGAGGCGTTCGGTGAGCAGGCGCTGATCGACGCCGAGCGGATCTGGGACTACACCGCCAAGGCGATGACCGCGGTGACCCTGCTGAGCATGCCGCGGTCCGCGTTCGTCGAACTGCTCGGCCGCAGCGTCCACCTGCGCTCGCACGTCGAACGCTTCCAGGCCAAGAACCGCCGCCCGCAGAACAAGCACGGCGAGGCGGCGATCTCGGTCGCCGCGGGCCACAAGGGCGAGCCGGTCCTGGACGGCACGTACGTCGACTACGAGGAGGCCCCGCGCGAGTACGAGCTGAGCGTCGCGCAGACCATCCTGCGGATGCACACCCGGGTCGCCGACCTCTACAACGACCCGATGAACCAGCTCGAGCAGCAGCTCCGGCTCACCGTCGAGGCGCTGCGCGAGCGCCAGGAATACGAAATGATCAACAACCGCGAGTTCGGCCTGCTGCACAACGCCGACCTGCGGCAGCGCATCCACACCCGGGGCGGCCCGCCCACCCCGGACGACCTGGACGAGCTGCTCAGCATGCGGCGCAGCACCAAGATGTTCCTGGCGCACCCGCAGGCCATCGCGGCGTTCGGCCGGGAGTGCACCAAGCGCGGCATCTACCCGCCGATGCTCGACATGGACGGGCACACCGTGATGGCGTGGCGCGGCGTGCCGATCCTGCCCAGCGGCAAGATCCCGGTCACCGAGTCGCACACCACCTCGATCCTGGCGATGCGGCTCGGCGAGTCCGACCAGGGTGTGGTCGGGCTGCACCAGACCGGCATCCCGGACGAGTACGAGCCGAGCCTCTCCGTGCGGTTCATGGGGATCAACGAGCAGGCGGTGATGTCCTACCTGGTCAGCGCGTACTACTCGGCCGCGGTGCTGGTGCCGGACGCGCTGGGCATCCTGGACCACGTCGAGCTGTCGCACTGATGCTGCTCGCCCCCGATCTCGGCAGGGACATCCTGCGTGACCTGCGCGGAGCGCCACCCGGTGAGCTCGCTGCCGCGCTCACCGCCGTACCGGAAAAGTCGAAGATCGGTCTGGCGCCGACCGGCCTCGGCACCTCCGCGGCCCGCTTCTTCCTCCGGCCGGAGAGTCCGGCGCCGCAGCTCTTCTGCCCCGGACCGGTGCGCGACGACCGTGCGCTGGGTGAGCAGGTCAACCAGGCCGTGGTGCGCTGGGCCGAGGAGGTCGGCATCTACCCGGGCCGGCTGGACAAGCTACGGACGGCCGACTTCGGCCGGTTCATGATGCTGGCCCACCCCAACACGTCCGATCCTGATCGGCTGCTCGCGGCGACCAAGTGCCTGGTCGCGGAGTGGGCGGCGGACGACTACTACGTCGACGAGGTGTCCCTGGGCGCCGACCCGATGGTGGTCGGCTCCCGGCTCGCCAACCTGCACGCGGTGGTCGACCCGGCCGCGCTGCCGCGCCGGTACGCGGCCGACCACGAGGAGCACCACCGGCTGCAGCCGATCTCGGTGGCGTTCCGCAGCGCGATGGAACACCTGGCCAGGTATACGACCGCGGCGCAGATGGGCCGCTTCCAGCACCAGATGGCGATCCTCTTCCTGGCCTGGACGCAGGAGGCGGACTGGCACGCCAACCGGCGCACCCCGCCGGTCTGGGAGTACCTGGTGCAGCGGCACCTCAACAACTACCTGCCGCCGATGATCCTGATCGACGTGCTGGGCGGCTACGAGCTGTCCCCGGACGAGTTCTACCACCCGCGGGTGCGCGAGGCGTTCACCACCGCCGGCGACGCCGCCGTGCTGGTCAACGACCTCTACTCGGGAAAGAACGAGTCCGAGACCGATCACAACCTGCCGACCGTGCTGACCGCGCACGAGGGGCTCACGCCCCGGGAAGCGGTCCTGCGCACCGTCGAGATCCACAACGAACTGATGACCAGCTTCGTGACCCTGGCCGCCTCGCTGAGCGCGACCGGGTCACCGAACCTCCGTCGCTTCCTGGCCGACACCTGGGCCTGGCTGGGCGGCAGCCGGGAGTGGCACGCGACGAGCGGCCGTTACCACGACTCTCAAGGAGAAGACTCATGACGACCACTGCCATCTCTCCGCTGCGTACCGACTTCGAGCGCTCGGTCGCGGCCTACTGGAACACCAACCAGGTCGACCCGGTCAACCTGCGCCTCGGCGAGGTCGACGGCCTCTACCACCACCACTACGGGATCGGCGAGCCCGACCTGAGCGTGCTCGGCGGCCCGGTCGAGACCCGCGAGCAGCGGCTGATCGCCGAGCTGCACCGGCTGGAGAGCGCGCAGGCCGACCTGCTGCTCGACCACCTCGGGCCGATCCGGCCCACCGACGCGCTGCTGGACGGCGGCTCCGGCCGGGGCGGCACCAGCATCATGGCCAACGCCCGGTTCGGCTGCCAGGTCGACGGCGTGTCGATCTCCGAGTACCAGGTCGGCTTCGCCAACGAGCAGGCGAGCCGGCGCGGGGTCGCCGACAAGGTCAGGTTCCACTTCCGGAACATGCTGGAGTCCGGGTTCGCCACCGGGTCGCGGCAGGCGATCTGGACGAACGAGACGACGATGTACGTCGATCTGGACGACCTGTTCGGCGAGTTCGCCCGGATGCTCGGCTTCGGCGGCCGCTACGTCTGCATCACCGGCTGCGCGAACGACGTGACCGGCCGGCGCTCCAAGGCGGTCAGCAAGATCAACGAGCACTACACCTGCGACATCCACCCGCGCAGCGACTACTTCAAGTCGCTCGCGGCGCACGATCTGGTCCCGATCAACGTGGTCGACCTGACCGCGGCGACCATTCCGTACTGGGAGCTGCGCGCTCAGTCGGACATCGCGACCGGGATCGAGGAGGCGTTCCTCACGGCGTACAAGGAAGGTAGCTTCCACTACCTCTTGATCGCCGCCGACCGGGTCTGACCAGCCCGGCCGGAAATGCCGCCGCCGGGGGCCTCGCCCCCGGCGGCGGTTTTTCGTGCGCCGGGCGGGGTGCTGCTGTTTCGTGCAGGCCTTCAGCCGCGTCCAGCTGATCGGCACGGCACGGCCCGGATCCTGACCAGCGCACCGGCGCCGGCCGGGGCCCGGGCCGCGGAGAGCCTCACGTAGCGGGCGTCACCGCTTCTCGCAGGCCACGCCGTCCTTGTCGCGGTCCGACTTCTTGTTCGCGTTGTACAGCTTGGTGTTGACGTAGAAGGTGGTGACGGCCTTGGTCTTGCCGCGCACCTTGTCCTTCGCGCCCTTCTTGCCGACACCGTGCTTGTACTTCTTGTTCAGCTCGGTGCAGTTCTTGAAGGTCTTGATCGTTACGGCCGCCTCAGCCGGCGACGCGAGGACGGCCCCGCCGCCAGCGGCCAGAGCCAGCACAAGAACCCCACGAATCAGTTTCTGCATCGTTCTCCCCATCGGTGACTGCGTGCCACCCTAGGTGACCAGACGGTCGCTGACCGATAGAGGTCACTCATTCCGCTGAATGTCCGGCCACGTTTGCCACTTCGGCCGACCGGGATCACCCGGGAGGGTGGTGTCCGGTAGGGCACGCGGTGTGACGAGGTGGGCGGTTTACCCGACGCGGCACGGGCTGACATAGGCTCCGGCCGGTTACCGTTCGGCCGAGGGAGCACCGACCGTTGATGAAGTCCACCCGTGGCCTCGCCGCGCGCTGTGCGCGAGTGGTCGAGGCGCCCTGGTTCAACATCGCCGGGTTCGTCGTCATCATGGTCAATGCCGCGGCTCTCGGGCTGGAGACGTACGGTCCGGTGGTCCGCACCGCCGGCGCCGAGCTGCAGGTCCTCGAGTACCTGTGCGTGACCGGCTTTGTGGTCGAGTTGATCGTCCGGTTCGGATCGCACCTGAGCGCCCCCGCCGGGTTCTTCCGGGACCGCTGGAACCTGTTCGACCTGGCGATCGTGGTCGCGCCGCTGCTGCCCGGGGTGCGGGAGAACGTCACCCTGCTGCGGCTGTTGCGCCTGGCCCGGATCCTGCGCACGTTCCGGCTCTTCCCGAGTTTGCGGGTGATCCTGGTCGGCATCCGGCGCAGCCTGCCCGGCCTGGCCAGCTTCCTACTGGTCACCGTCCTGCTGCTGTACGGCTACGCGATGCTCGGCTGGATGATGTTCGGCACCGCTTTCCCGGACCGGTACGGCACGGTCGGCCAGGCGATGCTCACCCTCTTCCTGCTGCTCTCCCTGGACGGCATCACCGACACCCTGCAGGCCGGCCGGGAGGTGAGCGGCTGGGCCGTCCTCTACTACGTGTCCTACATGGTCACCGCCTGTTACCTGCTGACCAACCTGCTGGTCGGCGTGGTGCTGACCGCGCTGCAGGAGGCACACGAGGACGAGCGAGCCACCCACCAGCCCGGCCACAAGACCGCGTCCCAGCCGCCACGGTCCCTCCCGGAGGCCGCCTCGATCACCCTCCTGGCCGCGACGCCCGGCCCGGTCCCGTCCCCCGGCCCCGCCCCGTCCCCGTCGTCCGGCCCCGCCCCGTCATCCAGCGCTGCCTTGTCATCCGGCGGCGTTCCGTGGGCCGGCCCGCCTCCTCTCCCGCCGATGGTCGACGTCCGAGAGCAGCTGGCCCACCTCCGCGCAGCGGTCGACGCTCTGGAATCCCAGCTCACCGCGAACCTCGCGGGCGCCCGAGACACCACCCACGCCCTGTCTGCCCACGCCGGCCTGTCTGCCCACGGCGGCCTGTCTGCCCATGGCGGCCCGGTTGCCCATGGCGGCCCGGTTGTTCACGGCGGCCCGGTTGTTCACGGCGGCCCGGTTGTTAGTGCCGGCTCGGTTGTCCATGGCGGCCCGGCTGTTAACGCCGGCCCGGTTGCGGATGCCGGCGTTCCGGCGGTGGTCCCCGCCCAGCCCGCCCCGGACCATGCCGCCGCCGAATCGGCCCCCGGCACGGTCCACCCCTGACCCGGGGCGCGCCCGCTTTGCCATGGTTGCCGGATGGCTGAGGCCGGCAGCCAGGCGGCGCAGCGGCAGATCAGGGCCCGCTGCGCCGGTACTAGCCGCAGCCACCTCCGGTCGTCCCAGCAGGCGGTCTTCCGGTCCTGGTATGTGGACAAGCGCGGGTTGTCCCGGTGCGACGCGACTCCGCGCTACGCCGCAGTCCACCCGCCGTCCCGTATCCCGAGACGACACCAGCACGCAGCACCTTCCGGCTGGTCCTGAGGGTCGTCTCGTGCTGGTTTTAGCGCTCTCAGGACCAGCCGAGCTTGCCTGGCTGGTGTTCAGGGTTGTCTCGTGCCGGTTTTAGCGACCCTCAGGACCAGCCGAGCTTGCCCCAATGCCGCTCAGCCTATTTTGATCTCGGTGGGGCTCTGCGGTCTTGGGGT
>NZ_BOMS01000199.1 GCF_016862315.1 Actinoplanes palleronii
GGACCGCCTAGACGGAGAGGTCGACCTCTTCCCACTCCGGGGGTTTGTCGTGGTACGGGCCGTGGAAGATGACCGCCCACTCGAGCGCCCACCGCCGCTGCCCGATCGCGTTGCTGTCCACCTCGCCGGGCAGCGGCCGCCCGCTCTGTTCCGCCTCCTGGAACGCCCAGTCCAGGCAGTAGTACAGGTCGAGCAGCACCGCCGCCTCGGCCGCGTCCCGGGCCGCCACCAGCGACCGGGACCGCCAGCGGCCGAACGTCTCGCCGGACGGCAGGTCGGGCATCTGGGTCATCAGGTGGTCGTCCGGCGGCACCGCGGGGTCCAGGTGCCGGCCCAGCCCGAGCAGCCAGGCCAGCGCGAACACCGCGTCGTGGTGCAGCACGAACGACCGGTGGTCGCCCTTCGCGCCGATCACGAACTGCCACTCCGGCGGAGTCACCAGCTCGACCAGGTGTGAGCTGAGCAGCCAGCTCATGGCCGCCTCGGTGGGCATCCCGAAACAGCGGGCGACGACCACGTGCAGCACCGCGGCGCGTGCCTCCAGCTCGGCGAGCGGGCGCAGCTCGACCGTGTCGCCGAGCTCCCAGACCAGCGGGAAGGAGAGCGGTGGCAACGGCAGTCCGAGCCGGGACAGTTCGTCGAGGCTGGCCTCACGAACCGCGCGGGGATCCGGTGCGGCCTTCGTCATGGTGCGTCAGGCTATGCGGTCCAGCAGGAGACCGGCAGAGGCGGGTGCGTCGCTCCCCAGAGTGATCGCGGCGAGGGCGTCGGCGCGGGCCACCGGGATCCGCGTCTCGTCGTCGGCGCGCAGCTCGAGCAGCACGTCACCGGCCTTCACCCGGTCACCGGGCTTGACCTTGAGCTGGACGCCGGCGCCGAAGCTGACCGGGTCCTCCTTGCGGGCGCGACCGGCGCCGAGACGCCAGGCGGCGACCCCGATCCCGTACGCGTCCACGGTGGTCACCACGCCGTCCTGCTCGGCCCGCAGCACCTCGGTGTGCGCCGGGGTGGGCAGCGCCGCGTCCGGGTCGCCGCCCTGCGCCCGGATCATCGCCTTCCAGCTGTCCATCGCGGCGCCGGAGGCGAGCACCTTCTCCGGGTCGGCGTCGACACCGGCCGCGGCCAGCATCTCCCGGGCCAGGGCCAGGGTCAGCTCGACCACGTCGGCCGGTCCGCCGCCGGCCAGCACCTCGATCGACTCGGTGACCTCGTTGGCGTTGCCGACGGCCAGGCCGAGCGGGGTGCTCATGTCGGTCAGCAGCGCCACGGTGGTGACACCGCTGTCCTTGCCCAGCTGGACCATGGTGCGGGCCAGCTCTTGCGCGGTGGCCAGGTCCTTCATGAACGCGCCGGAGCCGACCTTGACGTCCAGCACCAGCGCGCCGGTGCCCTCGGCGATCTTCTTGCTCATGATCGAGCTGGCGATCAGCGGGATCGCCTCGACGGTGCCGGTGACGTCGCGCAGGGCGTACAGCTTGCGGTCGGCCGGGGCCAGGCCGTCGCCGGCCGCGCAGATCACCGCGCCGATCTCGTCGAGCTGGCGCTTGAACTGCTCGTTGGAGATCCGGGCCTGCCAGCCGGGGATCGACTCGAGCTTGTCCAGCGTGCCGCCGGTGTGCCCGAGACCGCGGCCGGAGAGCTGCGGCACGGCCACGCCGCACGCGGCGACCAGCGGGGTCAGCGGCAGCGTGATCTTGTCGCCGACGCCGCCGGTGGAGTGCTTGTCGGCTGTCGGCCGGGACACCCCGGAGAGGTCCAGCCGCTCCCCGCTGGCGATCATCGCGGCGGTCCACCGGGCGATCTCGGCGGGCGTCATGCCGCGCAGCAGGATCGCCATGGCCAGCGCGGACATCTGCTCGTCGGCGACGACACCCTTGGTGTACGCGTCGACCACCCAGTCGATCTGCGCGTCGGACAGCACGTGCCCGTCCCGCTTCGCCCGGATGACGTCGACCGCTGCGAACCCGCTCAAGACTTTCCCTCCCAGCGCTGCGGAATACCGTCCGGCAGCTCACCCTCGCCCGCCCAGGACAGACCGCCCTCGGCATCCACCACCACGACCCGCGGACTGCGCACCAGGCCCCAGGCCACCGCGGCGGAGGCGGTCGGGAAGTTCGGCCCCTCCTCCAGGATGCCCTTGTCCTCGTCGACGCCGGGCGCGCCCGAGGACCGCTCCCAGTACCCGGTCCAGATCGTCTCGCCACCGGACAGGTCCGGGTGCACGAACACGGTGCCGCGCCCGCGCCACTTCGCCAGTTCAGCGGGGACCTCGGGGCCGCCGGCCGCGCCGGTGACCTTCTCCATGTCCACCCAGCCGAACGCGTGCGGCAGCAGCTCCTCCATCCGCAGCGGCCGGGGCAGCGCCTCGACCAGCATGTCCGGGCCACCGTGCTCCCAGAGCAGCTGACGGCAGCGCCCGCACGGCATCAGCGGCGCACCGGTGGCATCCACGCAGGACATCGCCACCAGCCGGCCGCCGCCGGTCGCGTGCAGCGAGCTGACCATGCCGCACTCGGCGCACAGGGTCATGCCGAGCGAGGCGTTCTCCACGTTGCAGCCCACCACGACCCGGCCGTCGTCGACCAGGGCGGCGACACCGACCGGAAAATCGGATGCGGGCACGTAGGCACGCCGCATCACCTCGATGGCGGACGCGCGCAGCGCCGCCCAGTCGATCTCCATGATCTCGATTCTGCCCCACTGCTCGGTCTGCTAACGACAGATGCCCGGGCCAGGCCCGGGCATCTGTCAGGACACCATCAACCCTTGACGTACGGAATACCGTCCGCGGCCGGCGCACGCACCCGCCCGACCAGACCGGCCACCGCGACGATCGTCGCCAGGTACGGCAGCATGCTCAGGAACTGGCTCGGCACCGGGCTGTTGATGGCGCTCAGATAGAACGCCAGCTTCTGGGCGAACCCGAAGAACAGCGCCGCGGCGAACGCCCCGAACGGCGAGTACCGGCCGAAGATCAGCGCGGCGAGCGCGATGAAGCCGGCGCCGGCCGTCATGTTCTTGGTGAAGCTGCCGGTCGCCACGAGCGTGAAGTACGCGCCGCCGAGACCGGCCACGATGCCGCCGAGCAGCACGTTCAGGTAGCGCAGCCCGCGCACCCGGATGCCCACCGTGTCGGCGGCGGTGGGGTGCTCGCCGACCGCCCGGGTCCGCAGGCCCCAGCGGGTCCGGTTCAGCCCGAAGTGGATGATCAGAACCAGCGCGAGCGCGAGCCAGAGCAGCCCGGTCGCGTTGAACAGCACCGGGCCGAGCACCGGGATGTCGGACAGCCCCGGCACCTTCCACGTCGGCATCTGCGGCGGCGCGTTGTAGTGCTCCGCGTCCGGCTGCATCAGCCGCTCGTAGAGGAAGCCGGTGATGCCGAGCGCGAACAGGTTGAGCACGATGCCGACCACGGTCTGGTCGACCAGGTAGCGGATCGACAGCACGGCCAGGATCGCCGCGATGATCACACCGCCGACCGCCGCGCTGATCAGGCCGGCCCAGACGCTGCCGGCCATCGTGCCGACCAGGGCGCCGGCGAACGCGCCCATCAGGAACTGCCCCTCGATCGCGACGTTGACCACACCGGAGCGCTCACCGAGCACACCGGCCAGCGCGCCCAGGATCAGCGGCAGGGCCAGCTGCACGGTGCCGCTCAGGATGTCCACCAGCGGCATGAACTGCCCGGCCACCTGCCAGCACAGGAACGACAGTACGAAGGTCAGCACGCCGAGCCCGAGCAGCAGGGTCGACCAGCGCTTGGCCAGGCCGGCCAGGAGCACACCGCCGGCCGCCAGGGTCAGCAGGCCGAACAGCACCGCGCCGAGCTGACCGTTGATCGAGATCGCGGCGCCCTCGGCGTTGTCGCTGAGCGTGAACCGGGCGGTCTCGCCGGGGGCGAGCGCGCCGAAGACCGCCGCGGCGAGCACACCGAGCAGGGTGAGTGCCACCCCGAGGCGACGCTGCCGGGTCCAGAACGGCTCCGGAGCGGTGACCGCGGTCAGCTCCTGCACAGTCGTGGTCGACATGGTTTCAGCCCTTCGCCGGAGAGGCGCTCTGCCCGGCGGCGCGGGCGGTGCGAAGTCGGAAGATCGCTTTCACCAGGGCGGGTGCGGCGATGAAGATGACGATCAGGGCCTGCAGCACGGTGACCAGCTCCAGCGAGATGCCGGAGTACGACTGCATCCGGTTGCCACCGGCCCGCAGCGCGCCGAACAGCAGGGCGGCGAAGAGCGTGCCCCACGGGCGGTTGCGGCCGAGCAGCGCGACCAGCAGGCCGTCGAAGCCGATGTTGCCGGCCACCGCCGGGGTCAGCGCGTGCGCCGTGCCCAGCACCTGGGTGGCGCCGCCGAGCCCGGCCAGCCCACCCGCGACCGCCATCAGCAGCGCGTACGTCTTGGCCACGCTGATACCGGCGGTCCTCGCGGCGTGCGGGTTGGCGCCCACCGCGCGCAGCTCGAACCCGAACGCGGACCGGTTCAGCAGCCAGGCCACCCCGGCGGTGACCAGTACCGCGATCACGATGCCCAGGTGCACCCGGAGCGCGCCGCCGAACGACGGCAGCTGGGCGGACGAGTCGACCGCCTTGCTGATCGCGTCGCTGCGGCCCGGCTGCTGGATGCCCTGCTGGATGACCAGCCAGCTGAGGAACAGCGCGGCGGTGTAGTTCAGCATGATCGTGGTGATCACCTCGTGGGCGCCGGTCCGTGCCTTGAGCAGGCCGGGCAGGAAGCCCCAGAGCGCACCGCCGAGCGCGCCGACGATCAGCGCGATCACCAGGTTGAGCCCGATCGGCAGGCCGAAGCTGAACCCGGCGACACCGGCGGTGACCGCGCCGAGCACGGCCTGGCCCTGCGCGCCGATGTTGAACAGGCCGCCGCGGAACGCCAGCGCGACCGAGAGGCCGGTGAAGACCAGCGGCGCGGCGTACGTCAGGGTCTCCGAGATCGGGCCGAGCGCGTCCTGCCAGGAACCGGTGCCGGAGAACCAGGCGCTGATCGCCTCCGGGTCACCGAACGCGCCCTTGAGCAGGTCGGAGTAGGCCGCGCTGATCAGGTCCCAGCTGGAGCCGAGCGCGTCACCCGGGCGGGCGGTGAAGTAGGCGAACTTCGCCAGCACGGCCGAGTCGGAGAGGACGATGAGCACGGCGCCGATCACCACGGCCAGGAAGATCGACAGCGTGGTGACGGTGACGCCGTTGGAGGCCCAGAGGTTGCGCTGGAACGCGGTGAGCAGGGTTTCCCGCTCGGCCGGTTTCTGCTCCGGCTCGCGTGGCGCCTCGGTGGTGGCTTCGGCGGTCACTTCGTTCCTTCCTCGCCGGCGCCGCCGGCCTCTTCCTCAGCCGCAGCCTCTTCCACAGGCGCGTCCTCTTCCACCGGCGCGACGGCGGCGGGCTCGCTGGTGACACCGGCCATCAGCAGGCCGATCGCCTCACGCGGGGTATCCGGCGAGACGATCGCCAGGATCCGGCCGCGGTACATCACCGCGATCCGGTCCGCGAGGTTGACCACCTCGTCCAGCTCGCTGGAGACCACCAGCACCGCGGTGCCCTGGTCCCGCTCGTGGACGATCTGGCCGTGGATGAACTCGATCGAGCCGACGTCCACACCGCGGGTCGGCTGCGACGCGATGAACAGCTTCAGCGGCCGGGACATCTCCCGGGCGATGACGACCTTCTGCTGGTTGCCGCCGGAGAGGGTGCCGACCGCGGTGTCCGCCGACTGGCACCGGATGTCGAACTGGGCGACCCGCTCCTTGGCGTTGCTGGCGATCCTGCTGGTGTCCAGCCGGATGGCGTTGCCGAACGGCGTGCTGTCGTACATGTCCAGGATCAGGTTCTCGGCGACGCTGAATTCCTTGACCACGCCGTCGTGGCTGCGGTCCTCGGGGACGTAACCCACCCCGGACCGCAGGATCCGCTTGGTGCTCAGCCCGGCCAGGTTCTCGCTGTCCAGCTCGACCGTGCCGGCCCGCACCTCGCGCAGCCCCATCACGGCCTCGACCAGCTCGGTCTGCCCGTTGCCCTGCACACCGGCGATGCCGAGCACCTCGCCGGCGCGGACCTCCAGGTCCACCCCGTCGACCGCCCGGATGCCCCGGTCGTCGTCCACGATCAGGCCCTTGACCTGCAGGACGGCGCGGCCCGGCTCGGCCGGGGTCTTGTCCACCTCGAGGCTCACGGCGCGGCCGACCATCAGCGCGGCCAGCTCGTCCTCACTGGTGTCCGGGCTGGCGGTGCCGACCACCTGACCGCGACGGATCACGGTGATCCGGTCCGCGATCTTCTTGACCTCTTTGAGCTTGTGGGTGATGAAGACGATCGACTTGCCCATCTCGGTGAGCGACCGCATCACCGCGAGCAGCTCGTCGGTCTCCTGCGGGGTGAGCACCGCGGTCGGCTCGTCCAGGATCAGCAGGTCGACGTCGCGGGTCAGCGCCTTTACGATCTCCACCCGCTGCTGGGCGCCGACCGGGAGGTCCTCGATCAGGGCGTCCGGGTCGACCGGCAGGCCGAAGCGCTTCGAGGTCTCGATCACCTCGCGGCGGGCCCGGCGGCGGTCCAGCCAGCCCAGCGGGCCACCGCGGACGTTCTCCGCGCCGAGCGCGATGTTCTCCGCCACCGTGAAGACCGGTACCAGCATGAAGTGCTGGTGCACCATGCCGATGCCGGACGCGATCGCGTCCCGCGGGCTGCGGAAGACCTTGGGTTCGTCGTTGACGACGATCTGGCCCTCGTCGGGCTGCAGAAGGCCGTACAGCTGGTTCATCAGGGTCGACTTGCCGGCGCCGTTCTCGCCCAGCAGGGCGTGCACCTCGCCGGGTTCGACGGTGATGTCGATGTGGTCGTTGGCCACCAGGTCGCCGAAGCGCTTGGTGATGCCGCGCAATTCCAGTTTCAGCGGAATCTCCCGACTTCGGTGTTGGACCTGGTGGAGTGGGTCTAATGCGAGCCGCCGCTCGGCCACGGGTCGAACCCCGCGGCCGCGCGGCGGCCGAATGCTACTACTGCAAGGTCACTTCGGCGCGTTCGCCGACTCGACCTTCACGGTGCCGGCGATGATGTCCTTCTTGAGCTGGTCGATCTCGGTCTTGAGACCCGCGTCGACCTTGCTGTCGAACTGGTTGTACGGCGCCAGGCCGACACCGTCGTTCTCCAGCGTGCCCAGGTAACCGGGGGTGGCGGCGAGGGCGGTGCCCTTCGCGCCGTTCACCGCGGCCTCCTTGACGGCCTCCTCGACGTTCTTGACGACCGTGGAGAGGAACACGTCGCAGTACTGCGCGGCGCTCTTGCAGCCGTCCTGGTCGACCCAGATGACCGAGACCTTGCCGGCCGAGTCCTTGGCGACCTGCGCGGTGCCCAGGCCGGTGCCGCCGGCGACCGGCAGCACCACGTCGGCGCCCTGCGAGACCAGGGTGTTGGTGATCGTCTTGCCCTTGTTCTGGTCGATGAAGCTGTCGGCGAAGGTGCCGTTCTGCTTCGCCTTGTCCCAGCCCACGACCTTGACGGTCTTGCCCTTCTTGGTGTTGTAGTACGCGACGCCGTCGGCGAAGCCGTCCATGAAGATGGTGACCGGGGCGATCTTCATGCCACCGTAGGTGCCGACCGTGCCGGACTTCGAGTAGCCCGCGGCGAGGTAGCCGGCCAGGAACGCGGCCTGGTGGGTGGCGAACTGCATCGGGTACACGTTCGCACCGGTGCTGCCGCTGTCCACGATCCCGAACTGCGAGTCCTTGGCCTCGTCGGAGACCTTCTTGGTGACGTCACCCATCAGGCCGCCGACCGCGAGGATGAAGTTGCACTTCTGGGTCACGAAGCTGCGCAGGCCCGGCTCGTAGTCGGCCTCGGAGGACGAGGAGACGTACTTCGGGTCGATGCCGCTGACCTCGGCCTTGGCGGCCTGCAGGCCGGCCCAGGCGGAGGCGTTGAACGACTTGTCGTCGATGCCGCCGGTGTCGGTGACCATGCAGGCCTTGTAAGCGGCGGTGGTGGCCGCGCTGCTGCTGCTACCGGACGGTGTGTCGGCCGGCGCGTCGCCACAAGCGGCAGCTGCGAGCGTCAGCCCACCTGCCGCGAGAATCGCCACGATCCGCTTCCCACGTACTGGGCGCAAGACGCTCTCCTTTTCCATGCACACCGCCAACCGGTGGGCTCAGGTCGGCAGCGTAACTGCGGGCCACGGGCCGGACGGGAGAAAGGTACGGACTGTTGGCGCACCGTTATCGCGCCGCAATCACCAGGGGTTTGCCCTGCCGCTTTCGATGGGTTCGCAGAGGAATTGCCCGGTAGCCCCGTAACGAAGGCTTAATCTTTCGCGCCACCACCACGTTCGCCGCCGGATTTGCGGCCGGGTCACGGTCCGCTTCGGCCTGCGGCCCGCCATGCGCGTACGCCGAGCAGCCCGACAACCGTCCCGATGACGAGCGAGGCGCCGATCAGCAGGGCGTGCACCCACAGGAACGCGGTCGGGGTCCCGCCGTCGAAAGCCCTGTCGTCGCGGTAGATCGCCAGTCCGAACCGGGGCCAGATCACCCACGTCCACACGCCGACCGCCACCAGGAACCCTGCCCACCGTCGCGTGATCACCACGGCGACGAGTATCGCAGTGGGCTCAACCGGCCAGCCGGGCGGCTATCCGGCGCCAGCCCGCGCGTACGTCGGCGGGTTCCGGCGTCTCCGGCGGCGGCCCGGCGCCGAACCGCTCGGCCAGCAGCTCGTCGGCGGGTTCGCTGTCGTCCTCGGCCGCCACCCGGACCGCTTCGATCTCGGCGCGGATCGCGTCCGCGCCGTCCAGCGGCAGCATCGGCTCGACCACCGCCATCAGGTCGTCGTCGGCGACCACCGCGCGGGCCAGCGCCACCGCGTGGTCCCGCTCGTACGGCCCGCAGACCACCGGCTCCCAGTCCTCCCGGTCACCCAGCGAGCCGATGGTGATCACCCACGGCTGCTCGGTCAGCGGCGAGCCGGGCGGCAGGTGCAGCGTCACGAGGGTCCCCATCCGGACATCATCGCGGGCGGGACTCCCGGATCCAGAGGTTTTGCCCCACCGGGGCGGTCTTGTCGTCCGCCGACAGGTCCACCACCCGGCCGTGCGGGCTGGTCGCCGCCCAGGCCGCGCCGAACAGCAGCAGCTGGTTGAAGACGTACAGATAGACCAGTGCGCCGACGGCCGAGCCGACCAGTCCGTACGCCGGATTGCGCTCGACGATGCCGACGAACGTCTTGCCCACCGTGTTCAGCAGCATCAGTCCGATGCCGACCTGCAGCACCGGCGGCGCCATCCGGCGGGCGGTCATCCGCAGCCGGGGCACCGCGGCCAGCAGCGCCGCCGCCAGCAGCAGGTTCACCCCGAGGGTGAGGACCAGGCTGACCACCGCGAGCAGCTCCGGGACGTGGTTGCCGGCCAGCCAGTCGAGCAGGCGTTCCAGGCCGTAGACCGCGGCCTGGGTGAGCGCCAGCAGCAGCAGTATCCCGATCAGCACCATCAGGTCGACGGCCTGCCGGATGCCGAAGTACCCGGGCTGCTCGCGCAGCTGCCAGATCAGCCGCTGCGAGGAGCGGATCGCCTCGACCCAGCCGACCCCGGTGACGGTCAGGCCGAGGATGCCGACGATGCCGACGGTCTTCTTGCTGTCCAGAATGGCCTGCACGTCGAGGAACGGCAGGTTGTCCCGGAGGAAGTCCCGGACCAGGTCGAAGAGCTCGGTGTTGTTGGTCAGCAGCAGGCCGAAGATCGAGTAGCCGATCAGCAGCAGCGCGAACACCGCGAAGAACCCGTAGTACGCGATGGCCGCGGCCAACCGGCCACCCTGGACGCCGTCGTACCGCAGCAGCGCCCGGCAGAAATGATCGAAGTATCGGGACCGGTATCGCACCGCCATGATCCGGGCGGTGACCGCGTCGTACGCCCGGTCGACTGGGTTCACCGGGCGACAGTAACGGACGCCACACCGGATGGCCGGTCAGGCGCGGGTCAGGAGCCCAGCGGGAAGTCGCGGCGCGGCTGCCAGGGTCCCTCGCCGCCGTGCGAGAACAGCGTGAACGACGACACCGGGAACCGGGCCGAGAACCCGGCCAGGTCGTCGAAGACCGCGTCCAGCGCCTCCGGTGCCACGTCCTGCGCGACGGTGACGTGCGGGTGGTACGGGAACCGGCTGTCCCGGTGGATGTCCGCCGACCGGGTGATCCCCTCGGCGAGCAGCTCACACTCGCTGATCCCGATCGCCAGGGTCACGAACACCACCTCGGTGATCGGCCGGAACGTCCCGGTGCCGCGCAGGTGGATGGTGAACGGCGGCTGCGCGGCGGCGACCGCCTCGAGATGCTTCTCCACCGCCGGCAGCGCGTCGGTGTCCACCTCGGTGGGACCGAGCAGCGTGACGTGCGCCGGCGTGTAGGCGGCCTGCGGGTCGCCGGCCTCCGCGCGCCGGCGGGTCAGCAGGGCGCCCCACGGTTCCGGGATGTCGACGGCCACGCCGATGCGTGTCCGGGCTGGGTCGGCCACGGTGGTCAGGCTCCGCGGACGGGGCTGAGGAACCCCACGTTCTTGTACGTCCTGGCCAGGGTCGCCGCCGAGACCGCCCGGGCCTTCTCCGCGCCGATCGCGAGGATCTTGTCGAGCTGCGCCTTGTCGTCCAGGTACGCCTTGGTCTTCTCCTGGATCGGCTTGACGAACTCGACGAGCACCTCGGCCAGGTCCTTCTTCAGGTCGCCGTAGCCGCGGCCGTCGTACTGCTCGAGCAGCTCGTCTATGGTCCGCGTGGTGAGCGCCGCGTACATGGTCAGCAGGTTGCTGATGCCGGGCTTGTTCACCTCGTCGTAGAGGATCTCCCGGCCGGTGTCGGTGACCGCGGACTTGATCTTCTTGGCCGAGCGGGCCGGGTCTTCCAGCAGCTCGATGATGCCGTTCGGCGAGGAGGCCGACTTGGACATCTTGCTCGTCGGGTCCTGCAGGTCGGTGATCTTCGCGGTGTCCTTGACGATGTACGCCGAGGGCATGGTGAAGGTCTGGCCGAACCGGCCGTTGAAGCGCTGCGCCAGGTCGCGGGTCAGCTCCAGGTGCTGCCGCTGGTCCTCGCCGACCGGCACCTGGTCGGCCTGGTAGAGCAGGATGTCGGCGGCCTGCAGGATCGGGTACGTGAACAGGCCGACGCTGGTGCTGTCCTGGCCGGCCTTCGCCGACTTGTCCTTGAACTGGACCATCCGGCCGGCCTCGCCGAACCCGGTGATGCAGCTGAGCACCCAGCCGAGCTGCGCGTGCTCGGGGACGTGCGACTGGACGAAGAGCGTGCAGCGCTCCGGGTCCAGCCCCAGCGCGAGCAGCTGCGCGATCGAGACGCGGGTGCGGGACCGCAGCGCCGCCGGGTCGTGCCCCATGGTGATCGCGTGCAGGTCGACGACGCAGTAGAACGCGTCATGGGTCTCCTGCATCGCCACCCAGTTGCGCACCGCGCCCAGGTAGTTGCCGAGGTGGAAGGAATCGGCGGTCGGCTGGATGCCGGAGAGCACTCGCGGACGGCGGGCAACGTCGGACATGAACGCCATTGTGTCAGTGACCGTCCCCGTATGACCAACACCCCCGGTGCCGGCCATGTGACCAGCGAAGGCACGCGGGGATGTTTTGTCCCGTTGCTCGCATGCTCAATAATGTTCGAAGATGTTGACCCTTGAGTGCTTGACGGCGATACTCACTCGGAGATCTGCCCCTGCGTACGCTCGGGACTGATCCGGATCGCCGTCTTCGCCAGAGAGGTTCACCTCGTGAAATTGCTCGTTACCGGCGGCGCCGGTTACGTCGGAAGTGTGACCAGCCGGCTGTTGCTGGACGCCGGTCACGAGGTCGTCGTGCTGGACAACCTGCGCACCGGGTTCCGCGAGTCGGTCGCGCCGGACGCCACCTTCGTCGAGGCCGACATCGCCGACGCCGCCCAGGTGCTCACCCCCGAGGCCGGCTTCGACGCGGTGCTGCACTTCGCCGGGCTGATCGCGGCCGGCGAGTCGATGGCCAAGCCCGAGCTGTACTGGCACGAGAACGTGGTGAAGTCGCTGGCCCTGCTGGACGCGATCCGCGCCGCCGGTGTCCCGCGGGTGATCTTCTCGTCCACCGCCGCGGTCTACGGCAACCCGGTCGAGCTGCCGATCAGCGAGAACGCCGCGAAGGCGCCGACCAGCACGTACGGGTCGACCAAGCTCACCTTCGACCTGGCGCTGACCTCCGAGACGTTCGCGCACAACCTGGCCGCGGTCTCGCTGCGCTACTTCAACGTGGCCGGCGCGTACATCGCCGACGGCTACGAGATCGGCGAGCGGCACGACCCGGAGACGCACCTCATCCCGATCACCCTGCAGGCGGCCGCCGGCAAGCGGGACAAGCTGCAGCTGTTCGGCGACGACTACCCCACCGTGGACGGCACCTGCGTGCGGGACTACATCCACGTCGAGGACCTGGCCCGGGCGCACCTGCTGGCGCTGGAGGCGGCCACCCCCGGCGAGCACAAGATCTACAACCTGGGCAACGGGAACGGCTTCTCCAACCTGCAGGTCGTCGAGGCGGCCCGCGAGGTGACCGGCGCGGCGATCCCGGTGGAGACCGCACCCCGGCGCGACGGCGACCCGGCCACCCTGGTCGCGGCGTCCGACCGGGCCCGCACCGAGCTGGGCTGGGTGCCGCAGAAGAACACCCTGCAGGCCATGATCGGTGACGCCTGGACCTTCTACCGCAAGCACGTGGCATGAGCGACTGCACCGAGCGGCACCTCGCCGCACCGGACAGCGGCCCCGCAGGCGAGGGCCACGAGCGCATGCCGAAGAAAGGCGCAGCATGAGCGACTGCACCGAGCGGCACCTCGCCGCACCGGACAACGACCTCGCAGGCGAGGGCCAGAAGCACATGCCGAAGAAAGGCGCAGCATGAGCACGGCGAGCGAGGCCCTGGCGGCCTTCACCGCGGCGTACGGCACGGAACCCGCAGGACTGTGGGCCGCGCCTGGCCGGGTCAACCTGATCGGCGAGCACACCGACTACAACGACGGCTTCGTGCTGCCGTTCGCCCTGCCGCAGCGCACCGTCGCCGCGGTCGGCCCGTCCCCGGACGGCACCTGGTCGGTCAGCTCCACCCTGGCCCCCGAACCGGTGACCTTCGGTGTCACCGAGCCGGGTGAGGTGACCGGCTGGGGCGCGTACGTCGCCGGCGTGGTCTGGGCGCTGCGCGACGCCGGCTTCGAGCCGCCCGCCGTGCGCATCGCGATCGCCTCCGAGGTGCCGCTCGGCTCCGGCCTGTCCTCCTCGGCCGCGCTGGAGTCGGCGGTGCTGACCGCGCTGATCGACCTGGGCGGGCTGGACGTGCCGCTGGAGCGGCGCCCGGCGATCGCCCAGCGCGCCGAGAACCTCTACGTCGGCGCGCCCACCGGCATCCTCGACCAGTCCGCCTCGATCCGCTGCGAGGCGGGCCGGGCGCTGTTCCTGGACTGCCGGTCGTACGCCATCGAGCAGATCCCGTTCGACCTGGCCGCCGCGGGCCTGGCCATCCTGGTGATCAACAGCAACGCGCCGCACCAGCACGTCGACGGCGAGTACGGCGCCCGCCGCAAGAGCTGCGAGGAGTCCGCCGCGATCCTCGGCGTGCCGGCCCTGCGCGACGTCGGCGTCGACGAGCTGCCGGCCGCCCTGGACCGGCTCGGCGACGACGTGCTGCGCAAGCGCACCCGGCACATCGTCACCGAGAACCAGCGGGTGCTGGACACCGTGGCGCTGCTGCGCGCGGGCAAGGTCCGGGAGATCGGCCCGCTGCTGACCGCCTCGCACGACTCGATGCGCGACGACTTCGAGATCACCGTGGCGCAGGTGGACGTGGCGGTGCAGGCGGCGCTGGCGGCCGGCGCGTACGGTGCCCGGATGACCGGCGGTGGTTTCGGCGGCTGCGTGCTCGCCCTGATCGACGCGGACCGGGCCGAGGTGACCGCCGACGCGGTCGCCGCCGCCTACACCGAGCACGGCTTCACCGCCCCGACCAGCTGGGTGGCGGTCGCCGGCCCGGGCGCGGGCAAGATCTGACCGCCTCGTGACGCTCGGCGGGCACCTCGCCCGCCGAGCCGCGAGTGACCCGTTCGGTCGTCACCCACCTGCCCTTTCACCCGATCACCCGCAGGAGCGAGACCCGGGCCGGGCGGGTGGGCCCGCGGTTATGGTGTCGGCATGGCGGTCAGCACACCGTATCTTCACGACGACACCGAGCCCGGTGTCTCCGTCCGCGTCGACATCGGCGCGGACACCGCCGTCTCCCTGCTCACCGTGCGCGGCCCCTGGGACGAGCGGCTGCGCCGGACCACGTCGGTCTCGCTGCGCCGGTGCTTCACCGACCACCCGGACGCGCTGATCGTCGACCTCAGCCGGTTGCTCGACCCGCGCAGCGAGAGCGCGCCCACCTGGACCGTCGCCCGGACGGTCGCCGCCGAGCTGCGGCCGCCGGTGCATCTGGCCCTGTGCGTGCCACCGGATCTGCCGCTGGCCGACCGGATGCAGGGCCTGGGCGCGGGCAGCCGGTTCCTGCCGGTCTTCGCGAAGGTGCGGCAGGCCCGGGTCGCGGTGGCCGGGCGGCTGCCGGGCGCCGAGCGGATGATCGCCGTCCTGCGGCCGGACACCGACGCGCCGAGCACGGCCCGCAACCTGGTCAGCGACGCCTGCCTGGCCTGGGGCCTGGCGCATCTGCTGCATCCCAGCCGGTTGGTGATGTCCGAGCTGGTGACGAACGCGGTCGAGCACGCCGGCACCGAGATCCGGGTGGTGGTCGCCTGGCGTGGCACCGGCCTGCACCTGTCGGTCGGCGACGGCTCACCGCGGATGCCGCACCTGCTCCGCCCGCCCCGCCCGCGTCAGGGCCGTCCGCTGGACGAGCGCGGGCGCGGGCTGCGGGCCGTGCACGAGACCGCCGAGCTGTGGGGCGCCGTGCCGACCCCGGAGGGCAAGGTGGTCTGGGCGACGGTCCGGCCACGCCGGACCGTCGCCTGACGGCGTCTCAGGACGCTTCGATGATCATTCCGGCGGCGACCGTACGGTTGGTCGACTCGTCGATCAGGATGAACCCA
>NZ_BOMS01000200.1 GCF_016862315.1 Actinoplanes palleronii
CCGTGACCAGGCTGAACGCCGAACGGGTCCTGGAGATCGGCCCGGACACCGTGCTCGCCACGCTCGTGCCCGGCGCGGTCGCCGCCCTGCGCCGCGACCGGGACGAGGCGGTCACCCTGCTGACCGCGGTCGCCGAGCTGTTCGTCCGCGGCCAGGATGTCCGGTGGCCGGCCCTGGTCGACGGCACCGGTGCCCGCCCGGCGGACCTGCCGACCTACCCGTTCACCCGGCAGCGGTACTGGCTGCGGCCCACCCCGCCCGCCGCCGGCAGCACGCCGGGCACCGACGCCGGCCTCTGGGCCGCTGTCGACGCCGCCGACCTCAGCAAGGTCGCGCAGGAGCTGCGCATCGATGCCGAACAGCACCGCGAGACGCTCGGTGCGCTGGTGCCCGCGCTCGCCTCCTGGCACCGCCGCAAGCAGCAGCGCGACGTCGTCGACGGCTGGCGCTACCGCGAGACCTGGACCACGCTGCCCGACCCGGCCGCGCGCCCGCTCACCGGCACCTGGGTGCTGGTCGGCCCGGACGACCCGGACGGCGTCGGCGCGCTGCTGGCCGCCGCCGGCGCCCGGGTCGAGACCCTGAACACGACCGGCCGCGAGAACCTGACCGCCGCGCTCCGCGACCGCAGCGATCTGGCCGGCGTCGTGCTGCTTCCGCACGGCGACGGCACCGGCGAGGCCGGCGTGCCCACCGCCCTGCACGCGGCGCTGGCACTCGCCCAGGCCGTCGAGGACGCCGCCGTCACCGCCCCCCTGTGGCTGCTCACCCGGCGCGCGGTCGCGGCCGCACCCGGCGACCGCGGTGACCGTGTCGCGCAGGCCGCGGTCTGGGGCCTGGGCCGCGTCGCCGGCCTCGAACACCCGGACCGCTGGGGCGGCCTGATCGACCTGCCCGCCCGCGACCTGCCCGCCGCAGACCTGCCTGCCCTCGGCACGCTCGCCGGAGACCTGCCCGGCCTCGGTGCGCGAGACGGCGATCGGCTCGTTGCGGTTCTCGCCGGGGCGCTCGGCGCCGAGGACCAGATCGCCCTGCGCCCGTCCGGCGTGCTCGTGCGCCGGATCGAGCACGCACCGGCCGCCACCGGCGACGGCTGGCAGCCGCGGGGCACCGTGCTGATCACGGGCGGGACCGGCGCCCTCGGCGGCCACGTCGCCCGCTGGGCCGCCGCCCACGGCGCCGCCCACCTCGTGCTGGCCAGCCGCCGCGGCCCCGACGCCCCCGGCGCCGACGCCCTGGCCGCCGAGCTGCGCACCGCCGGTGCCCGCGTCACCGTGCTCGCCACCGACCTGGCCGACCGTGCCGCCGTGGCCGACCTGCTGGCGCACGCCACCGCCGACCCGGAGCAGCCGCTGTCCGCCGTCGTGCACGCCGCCGGCATCGCGCACAGCGCCGCGCTCACCGACCTCGACGCCGCCGGGCTCACCGCCGTACTGGCCGGCAAGACCAGCGGCGCCCTGCACCTGGACGCCCTGCTCGGCGACACGCCACTGGACGCGTTCGTGCTGTTCTCCTCGATCGCCGCGACCTGGGGCAGCGGCTGGGGCGGCGCCTACGCCGCCGCCAACGCCGCCCTCGACGCGCTCGCGCGGGGCCGTCGCGCCCGTGGCCTGGCCGGTACCGCGCTGGCCTGGGGACCCTGGGCCGACGCGGGCATGGCCACCGAGGGGGAGACCGGAGCGGCGCTGAGCCGCCGCGGGCTGGCCGCCCTCGCCCCCGGCCACGCCGTCGACGTGCTGTGCCAGGCCGTCACTGCCCCGGCGGCCGTGCTCACCGTCGCCGACGTCGACTGGCCGTCGTTCGCGGAGACGTTCACCGCCGCCCGGCGCCGTCCGTTGCTGGAGGATCTGCCCGAGCTCGCCGTGCCGGTCTCCGCCGCTCCGGTGGCCGACACCGGCTGGCGCGCCCGGCTCGCCGCGCTGCCCGGCGCCCAGCGGGAGACCGCCCTGGTCGACCTGGTCCGTGGGCACGCCGCGCGGGTGCTGGGCTACCCGTCCGCCGAGGCGATCACGGTCAAGCGGCCGTTCCGGGAGCTGGGCTTCGACTCGCTCACCGCGGTCGAGTTGCGCAACGCCCTCGCCACCGAGACCGGGCTGCGCCTGGCCGCCACCCTGGCCTTCGACTATCCCACCCCGCTCGAGATGGCCCGGCACCTGCAGACCGAGGTCTTCGGCAGCGGGGACGCCCCGGCCGTCGGGCCGGCCGTGGCCGTCGCCGCGGACGACGACCCGATCGTGCTCACCGCGATGGCCTGCCGTTTCCCCGGCGGCGTCACCACCCCGGACGCGCTGTGGGACCTGGTCGCCGCCGGCACCGACGCGATCGGGCCGTTCCCGGACGACCGCGGCTGGGACATCGAGGCCCTTTACGACCCCGGCAGCGACCGCTCCGGCACCTCCACGACTGTGCACGGCGGGTTCGTGCGCGACGCCGCCGACTTCGACCCCGGCCTGTTCGGGATCAGCCCGCGCGAGGCCCTGGCCATGGACCCGCAGCAGCGGCTGGTGCTGGAGACCGCCTGGGAGACCCTGGAACGGGCCGGGCTCGACCCGCTCGGCCTGCGCGGCCGCCCGATCGGCGTCTTCGTCGGCACCACCCACCAGGGATACGCCGCGCTGCTGGAGGACACCTCCGAGGACCTGAGCGGCTACCTCGGCATCGGCAGCGCCGGCAGTATCGCCTCCGGCCGGGTCGCCTACACGTTCGGCCTGGAAGGCCCGGCCGTCACCGTCGACACCGCCTGTTCGTCCTCGCTGGTCGCCCTGCACCTGGCCGCACAGTCGCTGCGCCGCGGTGAGTGCGAGGCGGCGCTGGTCGGCGGCGTCACCGTGATGGCCACCCCCGGCACGTTCACCGAGTTCTCCAAGCAGCGCGGGCTGTCCGGCGACGGCCGGTGCAAGGCCTTCGCCGCGGCCGCCGACGGCACCGGCTGGGCCGAGGGCGCCGGCATGCTGCTCGCCGAGCGGCTCTCCACCGCCCGTGCCGCCGGCCGCCCGGTCCTGGCCGTCGTCCGCGGCTCGGCAGTCAACTCCGACGGTGCCTCCAACGGCCTGACCGCCCCGAACGGCCCGGCCCAGCAGCGCGTCATCCGGGCCGCCCTGGCCGACGCCGGCCTCACCGCCCGCGACGTGGACGCGGTCGAGGCGCACGGCACCGGCACCACGCTCGGCGACCCGATCGAGGCGCAGGCGATCCTCGCCACCTACGGCCAGGACCGTGACAGCCCGCTGCTGCTCGGCTCGGTCAAGTCGAACATCGGGCACACCCAGTCCGCGGCCGGCGCCGCCGGCGTGATCAAGATGATCCTCGCGATGCGGCACGGCCTGCTGCCCCGCACCCTGCACGTCGACGCGCCGACCCCGCAGGTCGACTGGACCGCGGGCGCCGTCGAGCTGCTCACCGAGGCCCGGCCGTGGACCACCGCAGCGGCGCCGCGCCGGGCCGGCATCTCCGCGTTCGGTGTCAGCGGCACCAACGCGCACGTCATCCTGGAGGAGCCGCCGGCCGACACCCGCCCGGCGGGCAAGCCCAGCCCGCTGCCGACGCTGCCGTTCGTGGTGTCCGCCGCGACCGAGGAAGGCCTCGCGGCGCAGACCGCCCAGCTGCGCGACTGGCTCGACAGCCATCCGGATGCCGCCCCGGCCGATGTCGCCCGCACCCTGGCCGGCCGGGCCGGGCTCGGCCACCGCGCCGTCTACCTGGCCCCGGGCCGGGCCCCGCTGATGCGGGCCCTCAAGCGTCAGGACGCCGTGGCCCGCGGCGAGATCACCGACGGCCGGCTGGCGCTGCTCTTCACCGGCCAGGGCGCCCAGCGCCTGGCGATGGGCGAGCAGCTCTACGCCGCGTTCCCGGTGTTCGCCGCCGCCTTCGACGAGGCGTGCGCGCACCTCGATCCGCTGCTGGACCAGCCGCTGCGGCTGACCGTCTTCGCCGACCCGGAGGCGCTCGAGAGCACCGGGTACGCCCAGCCCGCCCTGTTCGCCGTCGAGGCCGCCCTGCTCGCCCTGCTGCGCCACTGGGGCCTGCGGCCGGACTTCGTGGCCGGGCACTCGATCGGCGAGATCACCGCCGCGTACGCCGCCGGGGTGCTGTCGCTCGCCGACGCCGCCACCCTGGTCGCGGCCCGGGGCCGGCTGATGCAGGCCCTGCCCGCCGGTGGCGTGATGCTCGCCGTGCAGGCAAGCGAGCACGAGGTCCGCGAGGCTTTCCCGGATCTCGACATCGCCGCCGTCAACGGCCCGGACGCCGTCGTGGTGTCCGGACCGGAGGCGGCCGTCGACGCGGTCGCCGCGCGCGGCTGGAAGACCCGGCGGCTGCGCACCAGCCACGCCTTCCACTCGGTGCTGATGGAGCCGATGCTCGACGAGTTCCGCACGGTCCTGGCCGGGCTCACCTTCGCCGCACCGCACCTGGCCGCCGTCTCCACCGTGGACCCGGCCGGCCCGCCGCGCTGGAGCGACCCGGAGTACTGGGTCGAGCAGGTCCGCCGCCCGGTCCGCTTCGCCGACGCGGTAACCGCGCTGACCGCCGCCGGCGTCACCCGGTTCCTGGAGGCCGGCCCGGACGGCGTGCTGACCGCGATGGTCGCCACCCTGGTACCCGACGCGCTCGCGGTCACCACCCTGCGCCGCGACCGCGACGAGGTCACCACCCTGCTCACCGGCGTCGCCACGCTGTTCACGCACGGCGCCGACCTGGACTTCGGCGCCGTGCTCGCCGACGCCGGCACCCCGCTGCCCGGCCTGCCCACCTACGCGTTCCAGCGGCAGCGCTACTGGCCGCGACCGGGCACCGCCACCGCCACCGACCCGGCGAGCCTGGGCCTGAGCCTGATCGAGCACCCCCTGCTGGGCGCGGCGGTGCCGCTCGCCGACGGCGACGGCCTGGTACTCACCGGCCGTCTCACCCTGCGCGACCGGCCCTGGCTCGCCGAGCACGTGGTGCTCGGCGAGGTGCTGGTACCCGGCACCGCGCTGCTCGACCTCGCCCTGACCGCCGGCACCGCGGCCGGCGCACCGGCGGTCGAGGAACTCGTGCTGCGCCAGCCCCTGGCGCTGACCGCAGCCGGAGGCGTGGCCGTGCAGGTCAGCGTCGGCGCCCCGGACGACACCGGCCGCCGCCCGGTGAGCGTGCACTCCCGGCCGGACGACGCCACCGGCACCGACGAGCCGTGGACCGTGCACGCCACCGGCTTCCTGAGCCTCGCCGAGCCCGCCGCCGAGGTGTTCGCGTGGCCCCCGACCGGTGCGACCCGGGTGCCCACCGAGGAGCTCTACGACCGGCTCGCCGCGGCCGGCTACGACTACGGCCCGCTCTTCCGCGGCCTGCGCGAGGTCTGGCGCCAGGACGGCGACCTGTACGTGGAGGCCGTCCTGCCCGGCGACCCGGACCGGTTCACCGTCCACCCCGCCCTGCTCGACGCGGTCCTGCACGGCCTCAGCACCGGCGCCCCGGCCGGCGCCGACGGCGAGACCCGCGTCCCGTTCTCGTTCACCGGTGTCACCGTGCACGCCGACGGCGCCGCCCTGCTGCGGGCCCGGCTGCGCACCGAGGGCGACGCCGTGCGGGTCGACGCGATCGACGCTGCCGGAGCGCCCGTGATCAGCGTGGCCGGCCTGGTGTTCCGGGCGGTGACGGCGACTCGTCCCGAGGTCGACCGCTCGCTGTTCCAGCTCGACTGGACCGCGCAGGCGATCACCACCGGTCCCGAGCCGGTGGTGATCGTGTTGGGGGAGCCGCTTCCCACGCCGGTTCCGGTGGTGCTGGTCGACGCGTCGGCGCCGGGCGCGGCCCAGGATCGGGCGGCGTCGCTGCTGATCCTCATGCAGGACCTGCTCGCGGTTCCGGGGTGGCTGGAGTCGCGGCTGGTGGTGCGCACGTGCGGTGCGGTCGGTGACGAGGTGTCGGACCCGGACGGTGCCGCGCTGTGGGGTCTCGTCCGCTCCGCACAGTCCGAGCACCCGGACCGGTTCCATCTGCTCGACAGCACCGAGAACGCGTACTTCGAGGTGCCGCAGGCGCTGGTTCGTGACGGCGTGGTGCGCGTGCCGCGACTGGCACGCATGCAGTCCGCCGGTGAGGTCGACCTGGGTGACGGCGTGGTGGTGGTGACCGGCACGACCGGCACCCTGGGTGCTCTGGTGGCCCGGCATCTGGTGGCTGTGCACGGGGTGCGGGAGCTGCTGTTGCTGTCTCGCTCCGGTGGCGGCCTGGAGATCGAGGGTGCCCGGGTGCGGGCGGTGTCCTGCGATCTGGCCGATGCGGCCGCGGTCGAGCGGGTGTTGCGCGACGAACCGGTGTCGGCGGTGGTGCACGCGGCCGGAGTGATCGACGACGGTGTGCTGACGGACCTGACGGCCGAGCGCCTGGACGCGGTGTTCGGAGCGAAGGTCGCGGCGGCCCGGAATCTGGTCGCGGCGACCCGGGGCAAGGCGTTGCGGGCGTTGGTGTTGTTCTCCTCGGCGTCCGGGTTGTTCGGCAACGCGGGGCAGGCCAACTATGCGGCGGCGAACGCGTTCCTGGACTCCTACGCCGTGACGTTGCGCAGTGAGGGGATCCCGGCCACCTCGCTGGCGTGGGGCCTGTGGGACGCCGGGCTGGGCGCCACGCTCGGTGACGCCGAGCGGCGACGGATGGCCCAGGCAGGCTTCGGCGCGCTCGACACCACGACCGGGCTGGCCCTGTTCGACGCGGCGCTGGCCGGGGCGCGTGCTCTGGTCGTACCCCTGAATGTGAATCTTGCGGCCCTGCGGCGTGCCGGCGACCTCGACCCGATCCTCTACGGCCTGGTGCCGGCGGTCACCCGGCGGCGGGCCGCCGCAGCGGCCGCCGCGAGCGCCGGATCCTCCCTGGCCCGGCACCTCGCCGGCCTCGACGACGCCGAACGGGTCCGCGCGGCCCTGACCACGGTGCGCACCCTCGCCGCCGCGGTGCTCGGCTACCCCGGCGCCGACGACGTTCCCGCGGCCCGGGCGTTCCGTGAGCTCGGCTTCGACTCGCTGACCGCGGTCGAACTGCGCAACCGCCTGGCCGCCGAGACCGGCCTGCGGCTGCCCGCCACCCTGGTCTTCGACCACCCCAACGCCACGGCCGTCGCCGAGTTCCTCAGCGCCGCACTCACCGGATCGGTGGAGGTCGTCGTGCCGGTGCCGGTCGTCGCCGGACCGGTGGCCGACGACCCGATCGTCATCGTCGGCATGGCGTGCCGCTACCCGGGTGGCATCACCAGCCCGGACGAGCTGTGGGACCTGGTCGCCGACGGTCGTGACGGCATCGGCCCGTTCCCCGGTGACCGGGGCTGGGACGTCGACGGGCTCTACCACCCGGATCCCGACCACCCCGGCACCTCCTACGCCCGCGAGGGCGGTTTCCTCTACCAGGCCGCCGACTTCGACCCGGGCCTGTTCGGGATCAGCCCCCGCGAGGGCATGGCGATGGACCCGCAGCAGCGGTTGCTGCTCGAATCGTCGTGGGAGGCCCTGGAATCCGGCGGCGTTGACCCGCTCGGCCTGCGCGGATCCCGCACCGGCGTGTTCGTCGGCCTGATGTACCACGACTACCTGGGCCGGCTGACCGCCGTGCCGGAGGAGGTCGAGGGCTTCCTCGGCACCGGCAACTCCGGCAGCGTGGCTTCCGGGCGGATCGCCTACACGCTCGGGCTGGAAGGCCCGGCCGTCACCGTGGACACCGCCTGCTCGTCATCGCTGGTCGCCCTGCACTTCGCGGTTCAGGCGCTGCGCTCCGGCGAGTGCGACCTGGCCCTGGCCGGCGGCGTGACCGTGATGGCCACGCCGGACACCTTCACCGGATTCTCGCGGCAGCGCGGGCTGGCCGCCGACGGCCGGTGCAAGTCGTTCGCGGCGGCCGCCGACGGCACCGGCTGGGGTGAGGGCGTGGGCATGCTGCTGGTGGAGCGGCTCTCCGACGCCGAACGCGCCGGGCACCGGGTGCTCGCCGTGGTGCGCGGCACCGCGGTCAACCAGGACGGCGCGTCCAACGGGCTGACCGCGCCGAACGGGCCCGCGCAGCAGCGGGTCATCCGGGCGGCGCTGGCCACCGCGGGCCTGACCCCGCAGGACGTGGACGCGGTCGAGGCGCACGGCACCGGCACCACGCTCGGCGACCCGATCGAGGCACAGGCGGTGCTCGCCGCCTACGGCCAGGACCGGGCCGAACCGCTGCGGCTCGGCAGCATCAAATCGAACCTCGGGCACACCCAGGCCGCCGCCGGGGCGGCCGGCATCATCAAGATGGTCCAGGCCCTGCGGCACGGCATGTTGCCGCGGACCCTGCACGTCGACGAGCCCACGCCGCAGGTGGACTGGACCGCGGGCAACGTCGCGCTGCTCACCGAGGCGCTGCCGTGGCCGGCGGGGGACCGCCCGCGCCGTGCCGGTGTGTCGTCGTTCGGGATCAGCGGCACCAACGCGCACGTCATCCTGGAAGAGGCCCCGCCTGCCGCCCGGCCTGCACCGGTGCTGGCCCGCCCGGTCCCGCTGGTGGTGTCCGCGAACGATCCGGCGGCGCTCGCCGGGCAGCTCGACCGGCTCCGCGTTGTGCTGCGTGAGCGCCCGGAGTTGTCGCCGTCCGCGGTCGGTCACGCGCTGACCAGCCGGGCCACCTTGCCGCACCGCGCGGTGCTGCTGAGCCCCGGCCCGCTGGAGCCGGTCGCCACCGGCCGGGCCGCCGAGGGTCGGCTGGCGATCGTCTTCACCGGTCAGGGCTCGCAGCGCCTCGACATGGGGCGCGGCCTCTACCAGGCATTCCCGGTCTACGCCGCCGCCCACGACGAGGTCGCGGCCATGCTGGACCTGCCCGCGGAGCCGCAGGTGGAACAGACCGGCTGGGCCCAGCCGGCGATTTTCGCCCTGGAGGTTGCCCTCCTCGCCCTGGTCCGTTCGTGGGGCATCCACCCGGACGTGGTCGCGGGTCATTCGATCGGTGAGATCGCGGCGGCCCATGCGGCTGGGGTGCTGACCCTGGCTGATGCTGCCACGCTGGTCTCCGCGCGGGGGCGCCTGATGCAGGCGCTTCCCACCGGTGGGCTCATGCTGGCGGTGCAGGCGTCCGAGGACGAGGTCCGGGAAGCGTTCCCGGAGATCGACATCGCGGCGGTCAACGGGCCGCACGCGGTGGTCGTGTCGGGGGTTGAAGCGGACATTTCGCCCGTCGAGGCGCACGGGTGGAAGGCGACCCGGCTGCGCACCAGTCATGCGTTCCACTCGCGGCTGATGGAGCCGATGCTCGACGACTTCCGCGCCGTGGTGGCGACGCTGACGTTCAGCGAGCCGCGCCTGGCCGTGGTCTCGACCGTCGACGCCGACGCGCGGTGGACCGATCCGGAGTACTGGGTGCGGCAGGTCCGCGAGCCGGTGCGGTTCGCCGACGCGGTGACCAGGCTGGCGACCGACCGCGTCCTCGAACTCGGCCCGGACACCGTGCTCGCCGCGTTCGTGCCCGGCGCGGTGGCCGCGCTGCGCCGCGACCGGGACGAGGTCACCACCCTGCTCACCGCGTTCGCCCAGCTCTACGCGGCCGGTCAGCACGTCGACTGGGCCGCCACCTTCGGCCCGCGTCCAGCGCCGGTGCTCGACCTGCCCACCTACGCCTTCCAGCACCAACGGCTCTGGATCGACGTCATCGACCCGGCCGCGGACCTCGCCGGCGCCGGGCTGCACGACGGCGGGCACCCGCTGCTCGGTGCCGCCGTCACCCTGCCGGACAGCGACGCGCTGCTGTTCACCGGCCGCCTGACCGACGGCTCGCCGAACTGGCTCGCCGACCACACGGTCTTCGGCTCGGTGGTCGTACCCGGTGCCGCCCTGGTGGACATCGCCCTGGCCGCCGGGACCCGGGCCGGTGTCCCGGTCCTCGACGAGTTGCTGCTGCAGGCGCCGCTCGCACTGCCCGCCACCGGCGGTGTCACCCTGCGGGTCCTGGTCGCCGCGCCCGGCGCCGACGCGAGCAGGTCGCTGACCGTCTACGCGCAGGCCGACGACGCCGCGGGCTGGACCACCCACGCCACCGGCCGGCTGTCCGCCGCCACCGCCGCCCCGGTGGTCATCCCCGCCGCGTCGCCCGGCGCCGTGCCGGTCGACCTCGACGGCCTGTACGAGCGCCTGGCCGACGCCGGCCTCACCTACGGCCCGACCTTCCGCGGCCTGACCGCCGCGGCCCGGGCCGGCGACGAGGTGACCGCCGAGGTCCGCCTCGACGGCACCGGCCCGGACGGCTTCGGCCTGCACCCGGCGCTGCTCGACGCCGCCCTGCACGCCATCGGCGCGGCCGGGCTGTTCGACGACGCGACGGTCCGGCTGCCGTTCGCGGTCACCGGCGCCCGCCTGCACGCCGTCGGCGCCGCAGCGCTGCAGGTGCACCTGACTCGCCTCGGCGACCACTCGGTCCGGCTGCTGGCCGCCGACGGCTCCGGCGCCCCGGTGCTGACCGTCGACGAGATCTCGTTCCGCCCGGTCACCGCCGACCAGATCGGCGCCGGTGTCCGCACGCTGTTCGCCCTGGACTGGACCGCGCAGGACGCCACCGCCGGTCCCGAGCCGGTGGTGATCATGTTGGGTGACCCGCTTCCCGCTCCGGTTCCGGTGGTGCTGGTCGACGCGTCCGCGCCGGGCGCGGCCCAGGATCGGGCGGCGTCGCTGCTGACGCTTATGCAGGCGATGCTCGCCGATCCGGGGTGGGCGCAGTCGCGGCTGGTGGTGCGCACGTGCGGTGCGGTCGGTGACGAGGTGTCGGACCCGGACGGTGCCGCGCTGTGGGGTCTCGTCCGCTCCGCACAGTCCGAGCACCCGGACCGGTTCCACCTGCTCGACAGCACCGAGAACGCCTACCTCGACGTGCCGCAGGCCCTGGTCCGCGGCGAGGTGGTGCGGGTGCCACGGTTGTCCCGGGCCCATGCTGGCGGCGCCGCGGACCGGGCCCAGGCTGGCGGCGCCGCGGACCGGGCCCAGGCTGGCGGCCCCGAGGATCGGGCCCAGGGCGGAGGCGCCGCGGACTTCGGTGACGGCGTCGTGGTGGTGACCGGCGCGACCGGCACCCTGGGCGCTCTGGTGGCCCGGCATCTGGTGGCCACGCACGGGGTGCGGGAGCTGCTGTTGCTGTCGCGCTCCGGTGGAAACCTGGAGATCGAGGGCGCCCGGGTCCGGGCCGTCGCCTGCGATCTGGCCGACATGGACGCGGTGGCGCGTGTGTTGCGCGACGAACCGGTGACCGCGGTGGTGCACGCGGCCGGAGTGATCGACGACGGTGTGCTGACGGACCTGACCGCCAAGCGGCTGGAGGCGGTGTTCGGGGCGAAGGTCGCGGCGGCCCGCAACCTGGTCGCGGCGACGCAGGGCAAGCCGTTGCGGGCGCTGGTGTTGTTCTCCTCGGCATCCGGGCTGTTCGGCAACGCAGGGCAGGCCAACTACGCGGCGGCGAACGCGTTCCTCGACTCCTACGCCGTGACGTTGCGCGCTGAGGGCATCCCGGCCACCTCGCTGGCGTGGGGCCTGTGGGACGCCGGGCTGGGCGCCACGCTCGGCGACGCCGACCGGCGACGGATGGCCCAGGCAGGCTTCGGCGCCCTCGACACCACCGCCGGGCTCGCCGCCTTCGACGCCGCCCTCACCACCGGCCGGCCGCTGCTGGTCCCGATCGCCCTGGACCTGCCCGCGGTGCGCGCCACCGCGGGCGACGGCGACGTACCCGGCCTGCTGCAGAGCCTGCTCCCGGCACCGCGCCGGGCACCCACCGCCGCGGCGGCCACCCCGGACCTGGCGGCCCGGCTCGCCGGGCTCGACCCGGACGCCCGCGACCGGATGCTGCTCGACCTGCTGCGCGAGCGCACCGCCGGGATCCTCGGCTACGCGTCCCCGCGTGACGTCGACCCGGCCCGCGGCTTCCTCGAACTCGGCTTCGACTCGCTGACCGCCGTCGAACTGCGCAACCGGCTCGCCGCCGAAACCGGGCTGCGCCTCGCCGCCACCCTGCTCTTCGACCACCCGTCACCCACCGCCCTGGCCCGCCACCTCGGCGAGCTGCTGAGCCCGGCACCGGCCGACCCGGTCGACACGCTCTACGCCGAGATCGCCGAGCTGGAGGCCCGGCTCGCCGCGGCCGCCCTCGGCGACAGGCACCGGGCCGAGGTCGGCCTGCGGCTGCGCACCCTGGCCGCCGCCTGGGCCGGACCGGGCGGCGACGCCATGGACGACCTCTCCTCGGCGACCGCCGACGAGATCTTCGACCTTCTCGACGAGCTCGGCACCCCGTGACCCGGCTCCCATCCGAAGGCGGTTCCGCCATGACCTCCGCCAGCGAACCCGCGGGCACCGAGGAGAAGTACCTCGCCTACCTCAAGCGGGCCACCGCGGACCTGCGCTCGGCCCGCCGCCGGGTCGACGAGCTGGAGTACCGGCACAGCGAACCCCTCGCGATCGTCGCGATGAGCTGCCGGTACCCCGGTGACGTGGCCGGACCGGAAGACCTCTGGCGGCTGGTCGCGGCCGGCGGCGACGCCATCGGCGACCCGCCCGGCGACCGCGGCTGGGACATCGAGGGCCTCTACGACGCCGAGACCGGCGAACTCGACCCCGGCGCCCGCCTGGAGGGTGGTTTCCTGCCCGGCGCCGCCGGTTTCGACCCGGACATGTTCGGCATCAGCCCGCGCGAGGCCCTGGCCATGGACCCGCAGCAGCGGCTGCTGCTGGAGACCACCTGGGAGGCGTTCGAACGCGCCGGGCTCGACCCGACAGCGGTCCCGTTCCGCCGCACCGGCGTCTTCGCCGGCGTGATGTACCACGACTACGGCTCGCGCCCGCTCGACGTGCCCGAGGGTGTCGCCGGCTTCCTCGGCAACGGCAACTCCGGCAGCGTCGCGTCCGGCCGCATCGCCTACACGTTCGGCCTCGAGGGCCCGGCCGTCACCATCGACACCGCCTGCTCGTCGTCGCTGGTCGCCCTGCACCTGGCCGGGCAGGCGCTGCGCAACGGCGAGTGCGACCTCGCCCTCGCCGGCGGTGTCACGGTGATGGCCACGCCCGGCACGTTCGTCGAGTTCAGCCGGCAGGGCGGGCTGGCCGCCGACGGCCGATGCAAGTCGTTCGCCGCGGCCGCCGACGGCACCGGCTGGGGCGAGGGCGTCGGCATGCTGCTGCTCGAACGCCTCTCCGACGCCCAGCGGCACGGCCATCCGATCCTCGCGGTGATCCGTGGCTCCGCGGTCAACCAGGACGGCGCCTCCAGCGGGCTCACCGCCCCGAACGGCCCCGCCCAGCAGCGGGTGATCCGGGCCGCGCTGGCCGCGGCGGGACTGTCGGCCGCCGACGTGGACGCGGTCGAGGCGCACGGCACCGGCACCCGGCTCGGCGACCCGATCGAGGCGCAGGCGCTGCTCGCGACGTATGGCCAGCAGCGCACCGAGCCGCTCTGGCTCGGCTCGGTCAAGTCGAACCTGGGGCACACCCAGGCCGCCGCGGGCGTGGCCGGCGTGATCAAAATGGTGCAGGCCATGCGGCACGACCTGCTGCCCGCCACCCTGCACGTGGACGCGCCGACGCACCAGGTCGACTGGTCGGCCGGCGCGGTGCGGCTGCTCACCGAGGCGCGCCCCTGGCCGGCCGGCGCCAAGCCGCGCCGCGCCGCGGTGTCGTCGTTCGGCATCAGCGGCACCAACGCCCACGTCATCCTGGAAGAGGCACCCACCGAGCCGTCGCCTGCGGCGCCGGAAAACCCCACCATCCTGCCGGTGGTCCCGCTCGTCGTTTCGGCGAAATCGTCCGCTTCCCTCGATGCCCAGATCCATCGGGTACGACGGACGCAGACGCCCCTGCTCGATACCGGCTACACCCTCGCCGGACGGGCCGTGCTGCACCGTCGTGCCGTCCTGCTCGGCGACACCACCGTCCGTGGCATCGCCACCGAGGGCCGCCTCGCGATCGTCTTCACCGGCCAGGGCTCGCAGCGTCTCGACATGGGTCGCGGTCTCTACCAGGCGTTCCCGGTCTACGCCGCCGCCTACGACGAGGTCGCGGCGCTGCTTGACCTGCCGGAGCCGCAGGTGGAGCAGACCGGCTGGGCCCAGCCGGCCATCTTCGCCCTGGAGGTGGCTCTCCTCGCCTTGGTCCGTTCGTGGGGCATCCACCCGGACGTGGTCGCCGGGCACTCGATCGGTGAGATCGCCGCCGCCTACGCGGCCGGAGTCATGACGCTGGCCGACGCTGCCACCCTGGTGTCCGTCCGGGGCCGCCTCATGCAGGCGCTGCCCGCCGGTGGGGTCATGGTCGCCGTGCAAGCGTCCGAGGACGAGGTCCGTGCCGCGTTCCCGGAGGTCGACATCGCGGCGATCAACGGGCCACGTGCGGTCGTGGTGTCCGGCCTCGCTGCGGACATCGCACCCGTCGAAGCCCAT
>NZ_BOMS01000201.1 GCF_016862315.1 Actinoplanes palleronii
GTGAGCCTGTGACGTGGCCTTGCGCCGACTGGACTCACCGCTTGGGCCCGAACTTCTTGCGTAGGAGATCCAGGTGCGCACGGTCGGTTATCCACTCACGAACCAAACCGCACTGCAGGCAGATCACGCGGGAAAACGGAATCGTTCGGAAGGTGCTGACAGCCATGCCGCTGCGGTTATAGCCGTCGGCCGGGCCGCTGGGCACACAGGCGATCTCAGGACTTCCACAATGCGGACACGGGCCGAAGTTGATGTCACCCATGATTTTGATGATCGCAGCCCGGTACCAGCGGCCCATAGCCAGCGTGATGAACTGACTGGGTAGAGGTGGGTTGGTCTGCCGGGTGGGCTCACCTTTCTGGGTGCCACCATGCGCCGGGGAACCGCCACTCACCGACACTGGTCGGCACCCAGTCAGGCTCGTCGTCGGTGCCGATCGCGGCCAGGACGTCTGCGGTTTCTTCCCACAGTGCTGCCACGCTCGGCCACGCCGGGCTGCCCCAGCCGCCGTACGCGCCCTGCCGCATCACGCAACCGTGCTGCTCACCGGAGCGGCAGTCGACGAAGTAGCCGTCGCTCTCGCGCGCGAACATGATCCATGCGGGTAGGTGCACCAGCAACCCGTCCGGGGAGCCGTCGCCCGAACCCGCGGGCCGGCTCATGAGGTCCGCGACGGCGGCGTCGTACTCGTCCGCCAGCGCCTGCTCATCGATCTCCTCGCCCGGGTAGCGGTACTGGTTCGCGGGGTCGATGGCGATCGACCGAGTCTCGTGCAGGTGTTTGATCGCGAACCGGGTGCCCATCAGCATGAACCCCGGAGGCACAATCACGTTGTAGTTCATGCCCCCGCGACTCCTCGACGCTACGGGTCACAGCCGCAGCACTGAAGGACCGTCCTCATTTGCCGCCGATAACGTGGGGATCAAGGTTGCGGCCGGGCCGGCTCGTCCGCATCCGGTGACCAGTAGATCGTCGCTGACCACCACGGGCCGTCCGCGGTCATCTCTTGGGATGTCGTCAAATCGAAGATATCCATGGATTCGAGGTTGCGCTTCTCGATCTCATCCGCCGTTCGCCTCAGCAGCCGGGGAAGGTCGCTGCTGCCGTCGTCTACCGGAACATCCTCTTCTAGCAAGTTCCGTCAGCCTGCAGGCGCAGGATCACTCCGGTAGCGGCTGGCGGAGAAGGTCGAGCCTGCCCGGCTGTTCGGGGCCCAGAGCGACAGCCTCGCCACGATCGCGGCCAGGACCGGCATCCCGAAGACCTCAGTGCGCCGCTACCGCACCGGCGAGCCGACGGCGCTATCCGCGTGAACGGCATCCGTTCAACCGTTCGGAAGGTCGACGGGAGCCAACCGATTCGTGCACGGCGGTGCCGGTTGCATATCTCCGGCCCCAGAGCCGATCCGACGGTTGCGGAGAACAGCTACGTTGCTAATCCTCATACGCGCCCGGGGATGGTTCATGTTGCGTCTGTCTCGGTCTGTCCTTCTGCTGACCACGATGTTGTTGGCGGCCAGCCTGTTCGCCACGCCGAGTTGAGCACCCGACGCGTCAGTTCGCGCAAGGTCGTCCTGACGGCCACGTTTCTCGCCCTGGCGGTCGGCGGCACCGCGGCCTGCGACAACAGTTCCGGCGAAGAGTGGGAATACACCGAGGAGCCGGCCTACACCTACGACTCCGGCAGCGGGGGCACGGTCGTCAAGGAGTCGGTCACCGAGGAGGAGACCCTCGACGAGGAGCCCTCCGAGGAGGTGTTCTACTGCGCGGACGAGGAGGGTGAGGTCGTCGACGAGGAATACTGCGACGACGACACCGGGTCATATTTCATCTGGCACTCCACGTCCTACTCCCGCGGTCTTGGGCCGGGTGCTTACCTGGATGGCGGTGATTATTTCTCACCCGGTGATACCGAGAGCCGGCGCGCGTTCGCGCTGCCGACCGCCGGGCGCCTCTCCAACGGCACCGTGAAGACCAACGTCGTGGGCCGGGGGAGCAGTGGTTCCACGGCCGGCGGCACGTCGTCGTCGGGAGGCTGACCGACCGCTGCGGCAGTAATTCCAGGATCCATGAACAGACGGGGCCGCCTGCCTGATGAAGGACTACTGGGTCGCGGTGCTGGCCAGTCTCCGCTGGAGTGGGCAATCAACGGCGCGTTGTGCTCGGTCCCTGGCTGCGGTGCGGTCACCGACAGGTGGGTCGGAACGTAGTTCACACCAAACGCGGCTTGATGGCGAGCCACGCGTGGAGCCGGTCGGCCAGAGCTGGATCGTCGAGGTCGTCCTGGTGCCGTTCGGCAGCGTTGAGGAGATGCCTGGCGTGCCGCGAATCGATCATCTCTTGGCGTTCCAGGGCGTACAGGTTCCGTCGATCGGTCAGGACGGCGACGTGGTCGATGGCCACGGGTATGGCATCCAGGCACGCCCGGACGACGGTGTCCGCCGACGGCAAGCTCGACGCTGCCATTCCGGCGCTACGCATCTGCGCCACGTAGTACGCCGTCCGTTCCGCGACCTCGACCTGGTCGAGCGCGGAACGCCGACCGGCCTGGCCCAGCAGCCATATCTTCAGCTGAGCCCACGCCGGTCGCTCCGCCGGCCGACGGTCCCCGCGCCCATCGACCACGAGCAGCAGGTGCAACCACCAGTTCGGCTCTGGAGGCACCGGTTGGCGGTCGTCGAGCCATCGCCGGCGCGTGTCCTCGTCCGACCGCAGCAACTGATCAAGTTCCCCGTCAAGGACCGTCGCGCCATGCACCTCGCCAACAGTGACGCCACGAACGACGAGAAACAAGATCGTGAGCAAGAGACGTTTTCGAGCTCATTCGCCGCCGGGCGGCGGGGCGTCGGGCAGGCCGTAGAGGTCGGCGATGCTGCCGGACAGGGCGGCCTTGACGGCGACGGCCCGGTCGTCGGCGAGGACCTCGTGGGCGCCGGTCTCGAGGCCGTCGAGGCCGGCGCGGACGATGTCGGCCGGGTCGTTCTTCTCGTCGGTGACCATGGAGATCATCGGGGTGTCGGTGTAGCCGAGGTGCAGGCCGACCACCTGGGTGTTCTGGGCGGCGAGCTCGACGCGGAACGAGTTGGTGGCCGACCAGAAGGCTGCCTTGGCGGCGCTGTAGGCGCCGGCGACGCCCAGCCAGCTCAGGACCGAGTGCACGTCGAGGAACGCGCCACCGCCGTTGGCGCCGAGCACCGGGGCGAAGGCCCGGTTCACCAGCACCGCGCCGAAGAAGTTGGTCTCGAAGATCTCCCGGAGCCGTTCGATCGAGGTGCCGGTGATGGTGTCGCCGTGGGTGTAGATGCCGGCGTTGTTGATGACGATGGTGGCGTCGCGGGCGGCGTCGGCGGCGGCCGTGACGGAGCCGCTGTCGGTCACGTCGAGGTGCAGCGGGACCACCCGGTCGTCGTTCCAGTCCCGGGGTGTCCGGGCGGTGGCGTAGACCTTGGCCGCGCCGCGATCGAGAGCCTGCTTGACGAACTCTTGTCCGAGACCGCCGTTGGCGCCGGTGACGACCACGACGGCGTTCTTGATGCTGGTCATGATGACCTTCCTGAGCTGAGTTGGAAAATACAATCTAGCATCGGCGGGTTGCTGGGCCGAAGGGTTTGTGGTGGCCGCCTCTTCTGGGTTGCCCTGGCCGTCCACCGAACGCCTCGACGGCCGGACCGGCGAGCCGGTCCGGGCCGCCTTCGTCGATCGGGACGGCCGTCAACTCCCCGGCGAGCGGATAGACGTCGTGGCGGTCACCCCTTTGTCGTACGCAGGGCGGCGTGCACCGAACTCACCGCGCTGGCGCCCTCGCCGACCGCGGCCGCGACCCGTTTCATCGAGCCGGCGCGCACGTCACCGGCGGCGAAGATGCGCGGCTTGTTGGTCTCGAACGGCAGCGGCCGGCGGCCCAGCGCCGTCCATGACCCGTCGAGGTCGCCGCCGTCCAGCCCGGCGTCGGTGCGCAGGAAGCCGTGGTCGTCGACGGCCAGGCCGTCGAGCCAGGCGGTGGCCGGGGTGGCGCCGATGAAGCAGAACAGGCCCACGCATTCCTGGGTCGTGGTCTCGCCGGACGCCTCGGCGAGGGTGATCTGCGTCAGGCGGCTGTCGCCGTGCAGTGCGGCGACCCGGGTGCCGGTGCGCACGGTGATCGCGGGGTCGGCGACGATGCGGTCGGCCAGGTAGGACGACATTCCGGCGTACAGGTCAGATCCCCGCACGACGAGGGCGACCTGGCTGCCGCGGCCGGCCAGGTACAGCGCGGCCTGGCCGGCGGAGTTGGCGCCGCCGATCACGGCCACCGGCCGGGTTCCGCAGGCGCGCGCCTCGATCTCGGTCGCGGCGTAGTAGATGCCCGCGCCCTCGAACCGGGCCCAGTGCGGCAACGGCAGCGAGCGGTACGTCGCGCCGGTGGCGATCACGGCGGCCCGGGCGTTGATCGTGGTCGCGTCGGACAGCACGACCCGGACCCGGTGCGGGTCGGAGTGCAGCGCGGCGACCCGGCACGGGCTGGCGATGCGGGCGCCGAACTTCTGCGCCTGCACCGCGGCGGCCGAGGTCAGCTCGGTGCCGCTGATGCCCGAGGTGAAGCCGAGGTAGTTCTCGATCCGCGAGCTGGCCGCCGCCTGCCCGCCGGCCGCGACCGCGTCCAGCACGAGTGTGCGCAGGCCCTCGGAGGCTCCGTAGACGCCCGCCGCCAGGCCGGCCGGGCCGGCGCCGATGACGACGAGGTCGAACTCGTCGCCGCTGGTGGGCCGGTAGGACAGGCCGAGGTGTTCGGCCAGGGCGCTCGGTGTCGCGCGGCGCAGGACGGCGCCGGGCGTGATCACGACGGGCAGCTCGTCGTCGGTGGCCGACACCGCCCGGGCCAGCGCGGCTCCGGCGGGTGTCTCGACGTCGTTCCAGGTGTGCGGGAGCTGCAGGCGGGCGGCGTAGGTCCGCAGCGCGAGCGCCGGCGCCGAGGAGGCCCGGCCGACGACCTCCAGGCTCCGGGCCGCTTGGCCGTCGCGCAGGGTGCGCCGCCGGGCGATCAAGGCCCGCAGGACGAGGTCGGACAGCTCGGGGTCGCGGTCCATCAGCGTACGGAAGGCGGCCGGGCCGATGCGGCGCACCCGCGACGCCGCGGCCGTGCGCGCGCTCAGATAGGCCGACTGCAGGGTGAGCAGATTGAGCTCGCCGGTGAACTCGCGCGCGCCGTAGTCGGCAACGGTCGCCTCGTGGTCGTCGGCGGTCGCGGGGCGCACGATCTCGACCCGCCCGGCCTCGACGACGATCATGTCGCACACGTCGTCCCCGGCTCGGAAGATCCAGGCGCCGGCGGGAAGCTGCTCCGGGGTGCCGTAGGAACACAGCCGCTGCCACTGGTCGTCGGTCAGCACGGGCCGTGCGTCGGTCGGGTTCGCTGCCATCGTTACGGCTCCTCAGCTAAGTTGTAAAAAACAACCTAGCAGGGTACGGCGGGGAGCCGGCGTGTCGCTGCTCTCCCGGCTACCGCGGATAGCTGGCGGTGCGGACCGCGTCCACCTCGTCCAGGGGGACCTCGCAGCCGCTGTCGTCGACGAACGCGACCCGGATCGGCGCGTCGGTCTCGTGCCGCTGGCGCACCACGGTCGGGCCGCCCTCCCAGGGCAGATGCGTGTCGCCCCACTGCTGCAAGCCGGCGATGATCACGTGCAGCTCCCGGCCGGTCGGGGTCAGGTGGTACTCGAACCGGGTGCGGCTGCCGGCGTCCTGGTACGGATCCTTGGTCATGATGCCGTGCTCGACCAGTGTGCTCAGCCGGTCGGCGAGCACGTCGGCCGCGACCCCGAGGTTGCCACGGAACGCGTCGAAGCGGGTCTCACCCTCGAAGGCGAGCCGCAGGATCAGCAGGGTCCAGCGCTCGCCGAGCACGGACAGGCTGCGCGACACGGAACAACTGCTGTCCCGCAGTTTTGCGATGGGCATGGATCTCGCCTCCGGGGGAGCTGGTGGAGCCCTCCCAGGTTAACAACTTTTCCAATCCAGCCGTCGCGGACGTCACATCTGGATTGTTTTTTCCAACTCAGATGGTTACGGTCGGTGCATGTCCTTCATCGAGGAGTTCACGCCCCGGCACCTGAAACTGACCGTCGAGTCGCCGGCCTTCTGGCGCGTGACGTTCGACAACCCGCCCGTCAACGTCATCGGCCCGCAGCTGATGTCGGAACTGAAGACGCTGCTCACCGAGCTGGAGAACAACGACACGGTGAACGTCGTGGTCTTCGACAGCGCCGACCCGGACTTCTTCCTGGCCCACTACGACCTGGCGGCCAGCCCCGCCGACGCCGAGGCGCTGCCGAGCCCGACCGGGTACCCGGCCTGGGTCGACATCACCGTGCGTATCAGCAAGCTGGCCGCGGTCACCATCAGCGCGATCCGGGGCATCGCCCGCGGCGCCGGCAGCGAGTTCGCCCTCGCCACCGACATGCGTTTCGCCAGCCTCGAGAAGGCCGTCCTCGGCCAGATGGAGGTCGGCTTCGCCGCGGTCGCCGGCGGCGGTGCCGGTGGGCGCCTGCCGGCGCTGGTCGGCCGGGGCCGCGCGTTCGAGATCCTGCTCGGCGGCAACGACTACGACGGCGCGCTGGCCGAGAAGTACGGCTACGTCAACCGCGCGATCCCGGACGCCGAGTTCGACGCGTTCGTCACCGCCTACGCGAGAAGGGTCGCGGGCTGGAACCACCAGGCGCTGACCGAGATCAAGTCCTTCGTCAACAAGTACACCAGGCTGCCCGACGCCGAGTTCCCGCTGCACTCCGACGCGTTCTGGAGCGCCGCCTCCCGCACCGAGTTCCAGACCACCGCAGCCCGGCTGTTCGACAAGGGACTGCAGCAGCGCACCCCGCTCGAATACCACCTCGGCGACGACATCGCCACCATCGCCCAAGCCTGAAGGCACGCCCATGACCACGGTCCTTCTCGTCCACGGCGCCTTCGCCGACGGCTCCGCCCGGAACAACGTGTTCGGCACCGCCATCGGCACCGCCGACACCTACCAGCGCGGTGAGTCCGAGCTGTTCCTGGCCGAGCTGCTCGCGGCCGACCGGGAGCACTTCACCCTCGGGGCGCACCCCGAACGTGGCGACCCAGTTCGAGTACAGCCTCGCCGCCCGCACCGGGCACGGCACGCCTGACTCGGCGTGCCGTCAGGGGCGTGACGGAGAAGCCGTGCTCGCCCTTTCGACCAGTCGCGTGCCCAGCTCCATTCCCGATGATTCGGGCGCCTTGCGGCGTGTCAGGTTCAGGATCGTCTGGGCGGCGAGCCACCCCATCTCCTCCAGTGGCTGCCGGACCGTGGTCAGCGGGGGCGACGCCCAGCGGGCAGAGGGAAGGTCGTCGAAACCGACCACGCTGAGGTCATCGGGTATCAACAGTCCTCGCCTGCGCGCGGCCTCGTAGACGCCCAGCGCGATGTGGTCGCTGCAGGCGAAGATCGCGGTCGGCGGGTCGGTGCGGTCGAGGAGTTTCTGGGCCGCCGTGATGCCCGACTGAAAGTCGAATTCACCGTGCTCGATCAGGCTGGGATCCTCGGCGATCCCGGCTGCCTCGAGGGCGGCCCGATAGCCGTCCAGCCGGGCGCGGCTGCACAGCAGTCCGCCCTTCGAACCCGTGATCACCCCGATGCGCCGGTGGCCGAGTCCGATGAGATGTTCGGTCGCGGCACGCGCCCCCACCCCATTGGTGGCACCGATCGTCGGTAGCGTCGCGGCCGCCTTCGCGCCCGGATCAAGACTGATGACCGGTACGTTCAGCTGGTGCAGCACCTTGCCGAGCGGGGTTTCCCCGCTGGCGGCTGCCAGGATCGCGCCGGCTGCCTGCCCGGCTCGGGCGTGCCGCAGGAGGTCGTGGTCGCCCGTATCACCACGGTCCAGAGTCGAGATCAGCAGGCCCACGCCGGCCGCGTGCGTCGCCGCTTCCATGCCGCGGATGTGCTCCAACTGCCACGAGGAGTCGAGGCGTGGGTAGACGACGTGAATCATTTCTGACGACGCCGGCAGTCGCCTTTTACGGGCGCGGTAGCCGTATTCCTCGAGCAGGGCTTCGACCCGGACCCGCGTCGTTTCAGCGACCTGATCTCCGTTCAGCACCCGGGACACCGTCGGTACCGACACGCCCGCTGCCCGAGCGACCGTCGCCAGGGTCACGCGGCCAGATGACGATCGGCTCAACTTCTGCTCCATCCATCGACGTTGACGGCTCCAAGCGGGAGCAGAATATCGCAGGCGCCGACCTGACGCGCGTTTCTGGCGGGCGGTCACCAGCACGCCATTCGCCAGGAGAGGTGGGGCAGGGTGGCGACCGGGTGTTGAGGTCATCGAGGGGGCTGCGCGCCGCATACAGTGCGTGGGTGGCGAATCTTCGTGACCAGATCATCACCGAACTCGGTGTCAAGGCTTCGATCGAGCCCGCGGAGGAGATCCGCCGCCGGGTCGACTTCCTGAAGGCCTACCTGCAGTCCACGCCCGCCACCGGATATGTCCTCGGGATCAGCGGTGGTCAGGACAGCGCCTTGGCCGGTCGGTTGTGCCAGCTGGCCTGCGCCGAACTGCGGGCCGGCGGGACGGCGGCGACCTTCGTCGCGGTGCGGCTGCCCTACGGCGTGCAGGCTGACGAGGCCGACGCTCAGGTCGCGCTCGCCTTCATCCAGCCCGACCGGAGCATCGCCGTCGACGTGAAACCCGGCTCGGACGCGGCCGGCGCCCAGGCCGCGGCGGGGCTGCAGCAGGAGAGGCTGCGGGACTTCGTGCGCGGCAACATCAAGGCCCGGGAGCGGATGGTGGCGCAGTACGCCGTCGCGGGACAGCTGAACATGCTGGTCGTGGGCACCGATCATGCGGCTGAGGCGGTGACCGGTTTCTTCACGAAATACGGTGACGGCGGGGCGGACGTGACGCCGCTGACCGGATTGACCAAGCGACAAGGGGCCGCGTTGCTGCGCGAACTGGGTGCTCCGCGCAGCACCTGGGAGAAGATCCCCACGGCCGACCTGGAGGACGATCGGCCCGCACTGCCGGACGAGGAGGCGCTGGGCCTGAAGTACGGCGAGATCGACGACTACCTCGAAGGCGCCGTGGTGGCACCGGAGGTGGCCGCGAAGATCGAGGCCACCTTCCTGGCCACTCGCCACAAGAGGACCGTCCCGGTCACGCCGCTCGACGACTGGTGGCAGTGAGGCTCCTTTTCTGCGTGCCGGATCACAGCAGACGCCGCCAGGCGGCCGTCAGGTGGATCAGGGAACAGGCCTGGCGGTGGAGTCCCAGCGCCAGGCGTGTCCCCGGCTCTGCGGAGTGCGGCCGGTGGCGGTCAGCAGGTCGTGCCAGGGGTCGTCGGAGCGTGTGGCGTGGGCGAAGATGCGATCGAGGCACGGTGCCACCAGCGGTGCCGGTGCCTGATAGTCGATGTGGTGCGCGCCGAGGATGTCGTGGGTGTGCAGGGTCAGTTCGACGATGCCCATCGCGGCCAGGGCCGAGCGGTCGGGGTTTCCGTACGGATGCCAGCCGGTGCGGTCGGCGGGCGCGCCGGCGATCACCGCGACCAGAAGACCTCCGACAGCGTCCAGGCAGTCGAGCACCGCTGGTGTTCCGCCCTCTTCCTCGGGCCAGAACATGCACGGGGGTCGTCCGGGGGTCAGTGAGAACTCCATCAGCGGGGTCCAGCCCTGCCTGCGGTGTGTCCCGGACAGCTGCATCGCGTAGGCGCCGAGGTCATCCAGGATGTGCGCGATCGTCTCCCGGCAGGTCCAGTCCAGACCGGAGGCCGGCAGCCCCCATCCGTCGTCGGGAATCTGTCGCAGGCTCGCGCGGGCGTGCTCCAGCGCCGCCGAGAGAAGATTGCTGCCGGGACTGTCGCCCAAGATCACCATGAGAGCAGCTTCCCAGGCCTTGGCGGCTGCCGGCTATCGCCAATCCTCCCCGGCGACCTTCGGTAGCGCATCGATGCCCGTATGACGGATTCTGCGGACGGCGCTGGCCACCTAACCTGTCGCCATGATGATCAACATCTTCGGGTGGGTGGCCCGACGGCGGGTGGCGGTGTTGATCGTGTCGCTGGTGGTGGCGGTCATCCTTCAGATGCTTCGGTGGACGGTGGGAGATGGCCACTCCCTGCGGCTCAATCTGGCGATCGGCGTCCTGCCACTCATTCCGTTTGTCGTGGGCACGGCCATCGCTGCCCGCGTCTTCCACCCGGCCGAGCTGATCGCACGGCCCGAGGTTCCCGCCTTCGACGTCCCGGCGAACCCGGCTGCCGTGCTCGGGGCCGCGAGTTACACCTTCTTCGCGGTATTCGCCCTGGGCGGGACCTTCCACGGACTCGTCACGGGCATGGACGTGGTGCTGGCGTCACCCCTCGTGGTGATCGTCAGTGGGCAGCTGGCCGCGTTCTGGTGGGCGGCGCTGGTTCGGTGCGGGGTGCGCCTCACTCCGGACGGGATCGTCGATTGGCAGGTGCACGGGCGTCTGTTCGTACCGTGGGACGCCCTGACCACGCCGGACCCGGCGCATCCGCGTGACGCACATCAGGTGACTCTCCGCATCGGGCGCCCCGATCTGGTCCGCAAGCGCGGCTTTCGCAGCGGCGGCCGCACTGTGCTCCCGGCCACGGGCGTGAGCGCCGAGCTGGTGAGCCGCGCGATCAACGAGTACGCGAACCGTCCGGAAGCCCGGTCGGCTATCGGCTCGGAGGTGGCCCTGACCCACCTTCAGATGATCCCTCAGGTCTGATCCTTCGAGGCCACAGCGCCGCCGTATCACGCGTTTCCCGTCGCAGCCGGCCGCACGGTCGGCGGCAGGTAAGCGCACACGATCGGGCCGCCGTGACGGCACAATGCCTGGGTGCAGACCAATGAGCCGTACTACCGTCGGGACCTGGCCTATGTTTTCGACCAGGGCTACGGCTTTCATGCCGAGGCCTGCGCGCCGGGCATTCTGGCCCTTCTCGAGGACGTCCGGGCTCGCGACGGCGTGGTCCTGGAGATCGGGTGTGGGTCGGGCCTGCTGACGAAGCGCCTGGTGGAAGCCGGTCATCGGGTGATCGCCACCGATGCGTCACCGGCGATGCTGGATCTCACCCGGAGCGCGGTCGGTGGCGCCGAGGACATCCGGACCTTGATCCTGCCCGATGATCCGATTCCGGCGGTGGATGCGATCGTCGGGATCGGACACGCCCTCAACTACCTTGCCGATCCGGCTGCGGTCCGTCGTGGTCTGGTCGCGCTCGCCGATGCGTTGGTGCCCGGCGGGGTGCTGGCCGTGGATCTGTGCGACCTCGAGTGGGGAACCGCCCGGCGGGGTGCCATGGGGCAAGGGCGGGTCGGCGACGACTGGGCCATCGTCACCACGTTCAGCCAGCCGACCCCGGAACGGTTCGACCGCGACCTCACCACCTTCGTCCGCAACGCGGACGGCAGCTACCGCCGCGAGGACGAACACCACGGCAATGTCCTGATCGACACCTCGTCGGTGCCGGCGCTGCTGCGCGAACGCGGAGTGACCGCCACGATCGGCGGTTCATTCAACGACAACACCCATCCGCTGCCCGTAGGACTGCGGAGCATCATCGGCCATCGGTGAGCCTCGACGCGGCTCGACCTGAATGCGGTGCCGGGATCTCGGTGCTCGTGGGGTCGTGGCCGGGCTCCGAGGACACCCGATCATGGCCATGAGCAGGTGTTTTGCGCTCAGCACGACTTCTTTGACAGTTGTAAAAGAAGTGCTACAGTGGCGGAGCCTTCACCTCGTGAGGGTCCGGCGAGCAGGCCGGCAGCAGGACAGGGAGACCGCCATGATTGACCACGTCTACATTTCCGCCAGTGACCCGGAGCGTTCGTTCGACTTCCTTCTCGCGGCGCTGAAGCCGCTCGGGTGGAAGGAGTTCGGCAAGTTCAGCTCGGGCGGTCCCGGCACCGAGGTGGACGCCTGGGGTATTGCCGACGGAAGCGACAGTCTGTGGCTGCGCCGTCGTGATGCGGCCTCGATCGAAGGCATCTACCTCGGCATTGCCGCCAACAACACCGAGGACGTCGACGCCACCTATGCGGCGGCACTGGCCGCCGGTGGCACCGATGCCGGAGCGCCCGGCCCGCGCCCGCAGTTCGCCGAGGGGTATTACGCCGCCAACTTCACCGATGCCGACGGCAACCAGTTCGAGATCGTCCACAAGAGCTGGGCCCCGCAGCGCTAGCCGGTCACTCCCTCCGAATCAAGGACTTTCCGTTGACACAGCACGACCAGCCACCTCGGATCACGACCGGCTACGACGACACCACCACCGCCCTGCAGGTCGTGGACGGTGTTGACCTCGCCGGGAAACGGGCGGTCGTCACCGGCGGCTCGTCCGGGATCGGCGTCGAGACGGCACGGGCACTGGCTCACGCGGGCGCTCAGGTGACCCTCGCGGTGCGCGATCTGGCGGCAGGCGAACGTACCAAAAATGACATTGAGCGAACCAGCGGCCGCAACGATGTCGATGTCCTGTTCCTCGACCTCGGCGACCTCGCGACGGTCGACGCGTTCGTCGCCGGGTGGACCGGTCCGCTCGACATTCTGATCAACAACGCCGGCGTCATGGACGCGCCGCGGGGAACGACGAAGCAGGGCTGGGAAACACATTTCGGAACGAACCATCTCGGTCACTTCGCGCTGGCGACCGGGTTGCATCCCGCACTCGCGTCCGCCGGGGGCGCGCGGATCGTGTCCGTCGCCTCCGCAGGTCACGGCGTGTCGCCGGTGGTGTTCGACGACGTGTTCTTCGAGCGCCGCGAATACACCCCGAATGGCGCCTACGGCCAGTCCAAGACGGCGAATGTGCTCTTCGCCGTCGAAGCGACCCGGCGCTGGGCCGCCGACGGCATCACCGCGAACGCGGTGATGCCCGGTGTCATCGCGACCAATCTGTCCCGGCATTGGACCGCGGAGCAGCGCGCCGAAGCGGAGGTGCAGGTGAAACAGGCCGAAAGCGCCGGCAATTTCCGGATGAAGAGCACCGAGGAGGGCGCCGCGACATCGGTGTTCGTCGCCACGTCGCCGCTGCTCGCGGGC
>NZ_BOMS01000202.1 GCF_016862315.1 Actinoplanes palleronii
TCACGGGTCCCGCTCGCTCGCCCGTCTCCCTGGCGGCTCGGTAAACATTACTAGGTCCCCCACGCAACGCAAAATCGGGGGGTCAGGTGCGCTGCGCGGAGAGTGCCAGGCGCACCCGGTTGGGGCTGTTGGTCTTGGTCATCAGCGCCGTGATGTGCGTCTTCACCGTGGTCACCCCGATGTGCAGGCGGTCCGCGATCTCGGTGTTGGTCAGCCCCTCGGCGACCAGGTCCAGGACGTCCTGCTCGCGTGCGGTCAGGCCGTCGACCCGGGCCGGCGCCTCCGGGCGCGCGTCCACCGCCCGCCGGACCAGCCGGCGCAGCACGTCCTGACTGAACGGGCTCTCCCCCGCCGCGGCCTGCCGGATCCCGTTGAGCAACTCCTCCGGGGGCGCGTCCTTCAGCAGGAAGCCGCACGCTCCGGCCTGCAGCGCCGGGTAGAGGTGGTCGTCGTCCCCGAACGTGGTGAGCACCAGCACCCGGGTGGACGGTCGCTCCGCCATGATCCGGCTGGTCGCGGTGATGCCGTCGACCCCCGGCATCCGCAGGTCCATCACCACCACGTCCGGCAGGAGCTGTGCCGCCAGGGTCACCGCGCCCCGGCCTTCGCCGGCCTCGCCGACCACCTCCATGCCGTCCTCGGCGTCCAGCAGCATCCGCAGGCCGGCCCGGATCAGTTGCTGGTCGTCCACCAGCAGCACCCTGATCATGAGGACGCCAGTGCGGCGATCGGGTGATCCCCGGGCAGCATGGTCGCCACCCGCCAGCCCGGCCCACTCGGTCCGGCCGTCAACGACCCACCGAGCACCTCCACCCGCTCCCGCATCCCGGTCAACCCGTGCCCACCACCGGGCACGATGTCGACCGGCGCGGCGGCCGGGGAAAAGGCCGATGAGACAGCCGGGGAAGAGGCCGGTGCGGAAGCCGGGGAAAAGGCCGGGGGAAAAGCCGGCGACGACGGGAAGTCCGTGACCGACCAGTGCAGGTCGGAGCCCTCCATCACCACCGACAGCTCAGCGCGGGCATCCGGCCCGGCGTGCTTGGCCACATTGGTCAACCCCTCCTGGGTGAGCCGGAGCAGCGCCAGCCCCCGCACCGCGTCCAGCTCCACCACCGCCGGGTCGATCTCCGCCTCGACGACCACGCCGGCCCGGCGCGCGGTCTCGACCGCACCGTCCAGTGCGGCCGGCAACGCGCTCGGGTCGATGGCGGTCAGGGCGGCATCACCTCGTACGCGATCGGGGTCTCGAAGGACCGCGACCAGCCGCCTCAGATCGGTCAAAGCGGCCGTGCCCGTCCGGTGCACGTCGTCGAAGACCTCCGCGGCACGCGGATCGAGGTCGGGCAGCACGTGCCGGGCCACCCCGACCCGCAGCACCATCGAGGCCACGTGGTGCGCCACCACGTCGTGCAGCTCCCGGGCGATCGCGCTGCGCTCGTCGGCGCGGCTGGCCCGGTGTTCCGACTCGCGGCGCCGCTGTTCCTCCGCGGCGCGTTTCGCGGCCTGCACGCCGAGCTCGCGGGTGGTCCGGACGACCAGGCCGAGCAGGATCGGCAGGCCCAGGTTGGTGGCCAGCCCCATCAGCGACTGCAGCAGGTGCCCGGACGAGGGCGGGTCGCAGATCAGGTAGATCACGGTCACCGCGGCGACCGCGACCGCCAGGAAGCTCTTCCGGGACGCCCAGAGAGCCAGCTCGCCGATCGCCCACGCGGTGCCGACCTGGTTGATCGTCGCGTCGTCCAGCTGGACCATCGCGATCGCGAACAGCACGGTCTGCGCCACCAGGTTGATCGGCGGGCGGCGGTGCAGCAGCAGGGCCGCGGCGAACGCGAGCACCGCGAGCACCCACTGCGGCGTGGTCGGCGGGTGCTCGGAGTGGCTGATCACGAGCAGGTAGGCCACACCACTGCAGTCGAGCAGCACCATGCGCGTCAGGGTGTCGTGCGCATCGAGGAACTTGGCCATGACGGTCAGCCTAGGTCCTCGGGGTGGCCACGGCGGGCCGTGAGACGGCCGGCCAGCGGGTGCGTACCGCGAGGTAGACGCACAGCCCGATCGGCCCGAGCAGGATGGTGAGCAGCAGGATCGGGGCGAGGACCAGATGCGGGATGCCCCGGTCGCGGGCGTCCAGCCAGGTCCACCGGCCGACGAACAGGTCGAAGCCGATCATGTGGGCCCAGCCGGCCGCCGCGCCGTTGGACGTGCCGAGCAGGTCACGCACCCCGCCCAGGGTCGGGTTGGCGACCGCGGGCAGCACCTCGCCGAACGCCGGGATCACCAGCGCCGCGTAGATCACCAGCACCGGGAGCACGATCAGCGGCGAGGCGATGATCCGCCGGGTCCAGGACCAGCCGGGAAGCACGATCATCAGCGCCCAGAACGGCGCGGCCAGCAGGAAGGTCAGCTCGAACAGGAACCCGGTCATGCGGTCACCATCTCCGGCCGGCGCGCCCGGGACAAGACCATCCCGGCACTCGCGGCCGTCCCGAGGACGAGGACCGCGAACGCGAGGAGGACGGGACCATCCGGTTGCAGCAGCGGCGACGACCGCAGGGCCTGCCAGGTCAACAACGGCACGAGTACGCCGTACGAAATCCCCGCCACCAGCACCAGCCTCGCCTGAGTCGCGGCATCGATCCGGTGTCCCGCCCACCTCGCGAGGGCGAACGCCAGCAGCGGGAGCACCTGCAGCGCGTGCAGCCCGACGAAGTGCCCGATCCGCAGGTCCCCGCCGACCGTGCTCCACCCGGTCAACGGCATCCCGGGTCCGCCGTCGGGGAGGCCGACCGTGTGCGCGCCGGCGACCCCGGCGACCCCGGTCTGCCGGCTGGTCATGGTGAAACCGGTCATCATGCCGGCCAGCGAGATGAACAGGCCGAGCCGGATCGCGTACGCGGCGGCCCGGTCCGCGATCCGCTGCCGCAGCACGCCGATCCCGATCACCAGGTGGGCCAGGAACAGCACCATGATCGAGGTGCCCATGATCGACCAGAGCGTCTCGTTCAGCGGGGTGCTCACGTTGTAGTGGCTGGTGGTGCCCCGGATCACCTGGGTCACCACGATCGCCAACTCGGCCACCGTGACGGCCACGATGATCGTTCCGGCCCACTCGGCGACCCGGCTGCGGCGCGGCATGATCGAAAACAGCCAGGCCAGGGTCCAGGCGTAGATGGCGAACGAGACGGAGAACTTGAACGGCTTGAGCCAGATCGGCACCCCGGTCAGCACCCGGGAGTCGGCGAACAAGCCGATACCAGAGATCACCGCCAGCGCGACGGTTGCCCAGGTCAGCGCCATCAGTGGCCGGTGCCATCGGCGCGGTGCGGAGACTTCGACGGTCGTCATGCTCTTCACCCTGGTGCCGTCCGTGCCGCAAATCGCCCATCCCGCGGCCGTACCTGCGGCCGCTCGTCCGAGGTCGGTCTCCTCCCTGGGTAGGAGGCGGCTCCGTAGGGGGCGGCAATACTGTGCCGGTGCAACCCGGAGCCCCTGGCCTGACCGATTACCCCCTCGACACCGACGGACGCCGCAGCAGCGCGGCGCTGGGCCGGGCGGTGGTCGCCGACGCCCTGCGCCCGGTCGATCCGGCCGCCGCCGCGGCCGCCGAACGCGAGCCCGACTGGCGACGCGGCTACCTGCGGCACTTCCGGGCGCTGCTGGAGGCCGGGCTGAGCGCGGACGGCGCCGCCGGATACACCATCGCCGAGGCCGGGCTGACCTCGCTGCACGCCCGGATGCGGTACGTCCGCACCGACGGCGAGTTCACCCTGGCCCAGGCGCTGCTCGCGGTGCCGGAGCGGCCGTACGACACGGTCGAGGTGAAGGGCTCGGCGGCGCCCGAGCGCGAGCTCACGCTGCCGTACCGGGGCGCCGAGCTGCGCGGTGACGCCCTGACCCGGACGCTCGACGACTGGGTCGCGGCCGGCGTGGTCGAACAGTCGTGCGCGGCCGCCGTCCGCGAGGTGGCCGCGAACCCGGACTGGCTGGACCTGAGTGACCTGCGGATGGCGCTGCTCGGTGCGGCCGCCGAGATGGGACCGCTGCGGGCGCTGCTCGGCTGGGGCGCGACGGTGCTGGCAGTGGACCTGCCCCGGCCGGACCTGTGGGAGCGGATCTCCGCGGTGGCGGCCGGCTCGGCGGGCCGGTTGTCCGCACCGGTGGCCGACGGCGGGACGCCCGGCGCGGACCTGGGCGCGGAGCCGAGCCGGGTGGCGCAGTGGCTGCTCGGCTTCGACGGGCCGCTGGTGCTGGGCAACTACGGGTACGCGCCGGGCAGTGCGTACCCGCGGCTGGCCACGGCGGTGGACGCGCTCGCGGTGCACATCCGGCAGCAGCGCCCGGACACCGCGCTCGCGGTGCTGGCCACCCCGACCGACGTGTACGCCGTACCGGCCGAGGCGGTCGAGCAGTCCCGGGCCAGGTTCGCGGCTCGGGGCCGCCGGGCGCGGGTGACCGGTGCGTTCTCCGGCGGGCGGCTGCTGTTCCCGAACTATCCGCAGCCGGTCGAGCCCGGGATCAACGACAGCCTGGTGCCGCAGCAGGGGCCGAACTACGCCCTGGCGAAGCGGATCCACCGGTGGCGGGCCACCGTCGCGCGGCGGGACGGGACGGTCAGCTTCGCGGTGGCGCCGCCGGCCCGGACCCGGTCGGTGACGAACAACCGGCTGCTGGCGGCCGCGTACACCGGGGCGCACCTGTTCGGCGTCGAGGTGTTCGAGCCGGACACGGCGAGCAAGCTGATGGCCGTGCTGCTCGTCCATCAGCTGCGCAAACCCCGTGCGGCGGACGCGGCGGCGTGGCGGGACGAGGCGGTGGCGGCGGCGCACGGCGGGCTGTGGCGGACGGCTTACCACCCGCGTACGGCATTGCCGCTGGCCGCCGTGCGCGGTTTCCTGTAACAGGACGTGGTTATGGTCCAGTAATGAACACGGCCGGTCTGGTGCTCGCGGCCGGTGCGGGCCGGCGGTACGGGATGCCGAAGGCGCTGGTCCCGTACCGGAATAGGCTCTTGGTGCAGCACGCGGCCGCGACCCTGCGCCGAGCCGGCTGCACACGGACGGTGGTGGTCCTCGGCGCCCGCGCCGAGGACGTCATCCGCGCCGCGCCGGATCTGCCGGAGATACTCGTCAACCCGGACTGGCCCACCGGGATGGGCTCCTCGCTGCGCGCCGGGTTGACCGCCCTGACCGGGGACGACTCCCTCATCGCGGTCGTGGTCCTGCTCGTCGACATGCCCGGGGTGACCGCCGGGGCGGTCCGCCGGATCGCCGCGCACGCCGCGCCGGACGCCCTGGTGATGGGTGGCTACGCGGGCCGGCGCGGCCATCCGGTGCTCCTCGGCCGCGAGCACTGGGCCGGCGCCGCCGATGCCGCGACCGGTGATCGCGGCGCCCGGGATTATCTGCGCGCCCACGAGGTATCCGTGATCGAGGTCGGCGACGTCGCCGACGACACCGATCTGGACCGTCCGGGAGATCTTGATGCGTGACGTGCTCGCCGACCTGCTCCGCTGGTGGTCCGCCGGCGAATCGGCCGGACTGGCCACGGTCACCGCGACCTGGTCGAGCGCGCCCCGCCCGGCCGGCGCGGCGCTGGCCGTCGGCCCGGACGGCGTGGCGATCGGCAGCGTCTCCGGCGGGTGTGTGGAGGCCGCCGTCTACGACCTGTGCCTCGAGGTCGCCGAGACCGGGCAGGCGCGCACCGCACGGTTCGGGGTCGCCGACGACCTGGCCATGGGTGTCGGACTGACCTGCGGCGGTACGGTCGAGCTGACCGTCGGCCGGGTCGACGCCTCGTCCTTCCCCGACCTTCCGGCCCTGGTCAGCGCGGTCGAGGCGGATGAGCCGGCCGCGCTGATCGTCGACGGCGGCGCGTTCACGGTGGTCTTCCCCGGCGCGGGTGATCCGGAGGCACGGCGGATGCTGGCCGAGGGGCGGACCGGATTGCTGCCGGACGGCCGGCTGGTGGTCTCGTTCGTGCCGGCGCCCCGGATGCTGGTCTTCGGCGCCACCGATCACGCCGCCGCGGTGGCCCGGATGGGCGCGTTCCTCGGGTACCGGGTGACCGTCTGCGACGCGCGGGCGGTCTTCGCCACCGCCCGCCGGTTCCCGGGCGCGGACGAGGTGGTCGTCGACTGGCCGCACCGCTACCTGGCGGCCGAGGACGAGGCCGGCCGGATCGACAGGCGGACCGTCGTCTGCGTGCTCACCCACGACCCGAAGTTCGACGTGCCCACCTGCGAGCTGGCGCTGCGCCTCGACCTGGCCTACGTCGGCGCGATGGGCTCCCGGCGCACCCACGACGACCGGCTCGGCCGGTTGCGCGAGGCCGGGCTGGACGCGGCGGAGCTGGACCGGCTCAGCTCGCCGATCGGCCTGGACCTGGGCGCCCGCAGCCCGGAGGAGACGGCGGTGAGCATCGCCGCGGAGATCGTCGCGCTGCGGCACGGCGGCTCCGGCGACCGGCTGTCGAGCCGGTCGGGGCCGGTCCACGCTCGTCACTGACAGTGACCTCAGCGTCGCGCAAAATAGTTTGCGGGCGGAAGCAACCTTTCCGCTCCGGCCGCACACTAATGCCTTTGACAGCGCTATTCCGAATCGCATTCCGGGCCGCTTTATTAACTAATGGGAAGTGTTGACAACCACCATTTTCCGGAAGCACGATAGCGTCGTTCCCCATCCCCCATGGAAAGGCTGCTCGTGTTCAAGAATCTGCGGAAGCGTTGGCGTGCCGGGCTCGTGGCGGTCACCGCGATCGGACTGGGCCTTGGCGCAGTGGTCTACACGCAGGGCGCCTCCGCGGCGACCTGGCCGACCGCCACCGGCACCACCAAGCTGACCGCCACCAAGGCGGTCTCCGGCACCCTCGACGGCGGCCTGAAGCGCTTCATCGGCAGCGGCGCGCTCGGCGGCGACTCACAGGAGGAAGGCCAGGACCCGCTCTTCGAGCTGGCCGACGGCGCCACCCTGAAGAACGTCATCCTCGGTTCCCCGGCCGCGGACGGCGTGCACTGCAAGGGCTCCTGCACGCTCACCAACGTCTGGTGGGAGAACGTCGGCGAGGACGCCGCGACGTTCCTTGGCGGTTCCAGCGCGACCTACACCGTCAACGGCGGCGGGGCCAAGAGCGCCGACGACAAGGTCTTCCAGCACAACGGCGGCGGCACGCTGACCATCAAGAACTTCGCGGTCGACGACTTCGGCAAGCTGTACCGCTCGTGCGGCAACTGCAAGACCCAGTACAAGCGCAAGGTCGTCGTCGACAACGTCACCGCGACCTACCCGGGTCTGTCGCTGGTCGGGATCAACTCCAACTACGGCGACACCGCGACGCTGTCGAACATCACCATCGTGAACGACACCAAGAAGAAGCTCGCCGTCTGCATCACCTTCAAGGGCAACAACACCGGCGCCGAGCCGACCAAGGTGGCCACCTTCACCGGCAGCACCGGTGGCGACGGTACGAACTGCAAGTTCACCAAGGCCAACGTCACCTACAAGTGATCGGTCAGCTCATGCAGTGACGTGATGCGGTGCGGTTCGTCCAGCGGCCCGGTTCCCCACCGGTCGAGATGGACCGCCCGCAGCCCGGCGGCCCGTGCCGCCAGCACGTCGAGATCGTGCCTGTCCCCAACGCTGAGGACCTCCCCGGGCCTCAGCCCCCAGCGGGCGACCGTCCCGCGGAACGCGCCCGGATCGGGCTTGGCCATCCCCAGATCGTCGGGAGTCCACACGGGCCCCAGATCGGCCAAGCCCATCCGGGCGAGTTTTTTGCGCTGCTGGCCGGCCGAGCCGTTGGTGAGCACCGCCACCCGGAGGCCGTGGGCCGCCACCGCGGCGAGCGCACCGGTCACGTCGCCGAACGCGTGATAGGCGCTCTCGTACTCGACCAGGTAACCGCCGAAGACGGCGTCGAGGCCCTCCGGATCGTCCGAAAAACCGAAATCGCGAAGCCGGCGCCGGCGCTGCTCCGGGAAATCGATCTCGCGTCGCCGCCAGGTGGCCAAATGCTTTTCGGCGACCTCGTGCCAGCGTGCGATCGTGGCCGGATCCGCGACCATTCCGACAGTCGGCAACCAGGCCGTCAGCGCGAGCTCCACCGAAGCGTCGTGGTCACCCAGAGTGCCGTCCAGGTCGAAGAGAACCCCTCGTAGCGTCAATTCACCCTCGCTCGCAGTCTCCGCGCGTCACCTCGCGCGTAGCCGTCGCAGCATCCGCGCGTCGCCGAAACCTACCGCGCGGGCCGCGGCCTCGACCGTCGCGCCGTGCCCGATCAGGTATTCCGCCCGCTCGACCCGCAACAGCTGCTGATACCGCAGCGGAGTGCGCCCGGTCGCGGCCGAGAAAAGCCTGGTCAGCGTACGTTCGCTGACGTCAGCCCCGGCCGCCAGCTCGGCCAGCCGCAACGGCTCGGCGAACGACGCGTCGATCCGGTCCTGCACCCGGTGGACCACGTCGCTGAGGTGCGCGCGGTGCCGCAGCATCGCACTGGCCTGCAGCTCGTCGCCGTTGCGCCGGGCGTAGACGACCATCTCCCGAGCCACCCGGGCGGCCACCGCCGGGCCGTGCCGCAGCGCGACCAGGTGCAACGCCAGATCGATGCCGCTGGCGATGCCGGCCGAGGTGACCACCCGGTCGTCGGAGACGTAGAGCACGTCTCGGACCAGCGCCGACCGCGGATAGCTGCGGGCCAGGACGTCCTGCAGGTCGTGGTGGGTGGTGCAGCGGCGGCCGTCGAGCAACCCGGCCCGGCCCAGCGCGTCGGCGCCGGCACAGACACTGGCCACGGTGCCACCGGCCGCGTGATGCTCCGCGATCCGGCGGAGCGTGGCGGTGCGGAAGAAGCCGTACCCGTCGCGCCAGCCCGGGACGACCACGAGATCGTCCGGGGTGAGCGCGGGCCAGTCCAGGTCGGCCTGCAGCACCACGCCCTGCCAGGTCGGTACGGCCGGTGACTCGGCGACGTAGCGGAGCGTGTAGCCGGGCGCCGTGGAGAAGACCTGGGCCGGCCCGGCCAGGTCGAGCAGATGCACCTGCGGGGTGAGGACGAACACCACCACGCTCACGATCCGGTCAGCCCTTCTCCACCTCTGCCACGGTACGGACGGTGGCGAAGCGGCCGGCCAGCGCGTACTCCGTGCGGGTCACCACGTCCGCGGCGGCCAGCGTACGCGGGTCGGCCAGCAGCTCGGCCACGCTCTGGTCCTCGGGCGCCTCCCAGTGCGGGATCGGGAACGTCGCGGTCGCGTCGGTGACGTAGGTGACCTGATACCCGAGGTCGGAGGCGAACCGGGCGGTGGTCTCCACACACTGCTCGGTACGCAGCCCGCAGACCGTCACGGCGTGCACCCCGGCCACGGTCAGCCGATGCTGCAGGTCGGTGGTGGTGAACGCGTTGTGCACGGTCTTCACCAGCACCGGCTCACCGTCCGCCGGGACCAGCTCGTCCATCAGCCGGACGAACCCGTTCGCCGGGTCGAAGGTGCCGCCGCTGCCGGGCTCGGAGTGCAGCACCCAGATGACGGCCTGCCCGGTGGCGCGCGCGTGGTCGACCAGGCGCTGCACATTCGGGACGACCTCGGGGTTGTTCACGGTCTGCCAGAGCGGGCGGGCGCGGAACGACTCCTGGACGTCGATCACGATCAGAGCTTCAGTCATACCGTCCATCGAACCCGCTCCGGGTGGGCCGGGACAGGCCCTTTCCAGACCCACCCCGGAACGATCCGGTCACCTGCGGGCGTGCGCGTGCCGGATCAGCCGGTCGACGTCCCCGTCCTCGGGCGGGTTCACCATCGACGCCCAGCTCTGGACCGCGTAGACCGGGTGGGGGAACCAGCGCCCCGTGGCGGAGAAGTCGATTTCGGACTGGTGGGTGGCGAAGGCTTCCGGTCCGTACCCGAAGAGGTCCTTGAACGCGACGCGGCCGAGCTCGACGTTGAGCCGGAACCTGCCCGGGCGGTCCAGGTCGGAGCACTCGTCGAAGCCGGGGACGTTGCGCACGACGATCGTGGCGAACGGGCGCATCCGGTCGTCACCGACGAAGTAGAAACGGTCACCCCAGCTCAGCTCGGGCGCGCCGGTGCCGGGGCCGGCGATCAGCTCGGTGACGCCGGGCAGGCGCCGGATCCGCTCGGCGAGCGCGTCGACTTCTTCGATAGGCATGGCCTCTATCGTATCGTTGACACACCCAGTGAGGGTTCCGCTGGATTCTTCCAGGAGCATGATGCCGAAGTCTCAAACCATCAGTTACCGGCCGGTGGATCTGGCGCGGCCGCACGGGCTCTCCGCGCAGGCGATCCGCAACTACGAGAGCGACGGGGTCATCCCGCCGGCGCAGCGCACCCCGACCGGGTATCGCGCCTACGGCGAACAGCACGTGCTCGCGGTGGGCGCGTTTCTCGCGCTCGCCAAGGCATATGGGCACGGGCCGGCCGGGGTGATCATGCGGGCCGCGATGCAGGGCGATCTGAACACCGTCTTCACGACGATCGATAGCGGTCACGCCCGGCTGATCAGGGACCGGGAGACGCTGTCCGCCGTCGAGGCGGCCGCGGATTCCCTCGTGGATTTGCCGCTACCGGCGCCGGCCGGCTTGCCGGCGGCGCTGCCGGTCGGGGCGCTCGCCCACCGGCTCGGGGTCACCCCCGCGACGCTCCGCAAATGGGAGCAGGCCGGGATCCTGGTGCCGGCCCGGGACCGGGCGTCGCAGCAAAGGCTCTACAGCCCGGACGACGTGCGCGACGCGGAGCTGGCCCACCTGCTCCGGCGGGGTGGTCACGGCCTGTCGCACATCGCCACGGTGCTCGGCCAGGTCCGCGCGGCCGGCGGCGCCGAAGCCCTGGCCGCGTCACTTGCCGACTGGCGGGCTCGGCTGATCACTCACGGTCAGGCGATGCTGTCGGCCGCGGCTCGGCTCGCCGAGTTCCTGGCTGTCCCGCCCGAGGGGGTTTCGGGCGGGACAGCGCGCAGAAGTCCGCGTCAGCGCGGATAGTCCCGGTAGTTACCGGCGTAGTAGTCACCGACCTGATCCCGGTAGCTCTCGGTCTCGAAGGTCTCCTTGTCGTACTCCGGAGAGTCCTTGATCTGGTCCTTCGTGCGATCCACGTAGACCTTGCGTTCGTCGTGGTCGACGCTCTGCACGGTGCCGGCCGGCAGCAGCACCTTGCTACCGAAGATCCACGGACCGGTGTCCACCACGAGGTGGGCGCTGCCGACGTCGTAGCTGGCCTTGTCGATCGAGCCGATGTGTCCATCGGTCGCCTCGACCTTGTACCCGACCAGATCAACGCCGATCCGGCCGGCCTCGTCGACGACATCGGCGTCGGCGGGCTGTGCATTTCCGGCCAGAGCCGGGTCCCGCCAGGACCACGGAGTGAAAGGCGTGGGTTGCATGTCGGCCTCCTTCATCGATGACATTGCCGCTGCCTTGTGCCTACCCGCTGCCCGGCGGTCCAATCACAAGTGGCACGTTTGTCCCTCGTTCCGGTCTCCCCAATCAAGATCAAAATCAGGATGTCGTATGTGGGCGGTGGGTACAGACCGCCGCTCCCGCCGAGGGCCCTTCCGGTCCGAGCTGGCCGCTGGCGCGTCCAAAGCGCTCGGCCCTCCAGGGCAATGCCCGTGGGTGGTCCCGACCCACAACCCCCTGCCCAGGTCCCTCCTGCGGCACCCGGCCGCTTTCCTGCCCCAACCCCTTTCCCGCTCCCAGTCCCTTCCCGCTCCGGGCCGCTCTTCTCCAGACCCTCACTTTCGGGCCCTCTCTCCCAGGGCCCCCTCTCTCGGGTTCCTTGCTGCTCCCCGCCCGCAAGCGCAACCCCAGGCCGCAAGCGCGAGGTGGACGGTTC
>NZ_BOMS01000203.1 GCF_016862315.1 Actinoplanes palleronii
TCAGGGGTGCCTCGCAAGCTCGGACACACCCCTGAGAACCAGCCAGGAGCGTGAGGCGCGCTGCGGCCGTTTGACCCGCGGGCATCGCGTGCGCCTCGCCCGCCTCGCCCGCCTCGCCTCGCCCGCCCGCCGCGCCTTGGCGCGCGAAAAACCACACAAGCGGGCATTGATGATCTTCTTGGGGCTTACGCCTGGTGCGGGCGATATATCGGGATCCGCCACGTTTGGCGGCAACAATTTTGCCTGTAAGGAGATCGAAATCTCTTTGACATATTGCGCTCGGGCAGAACCGGGCGTAAACAAAGACAAAGCCAAATCAACGCCAGGGCGGTGAGCAGATGTACGCGGAGGAACGGCAGCAGGAGATCGTGCGGCGGGCACGGGCCGAGGGCCGGGTCGACGTGGTGGCGCTGGCGGACAGCTTCACGGTCACGGCCGAGACGATCCGCCGCGACCTGACCGTGCTGGAGCGGGCCGGGGTGCTGCGCCGGGTGCACGGCGGGGCCATCCCGGTCGAGCGGCTCGGTTTCGAGCCGGCGCTGGCGGCCCGCGACGCGGTGCTGATCAGTGAGAAGGAGCGGATCGCCAAGGCCGCACTGGCCGAGGTTCCGGAGGACGGCGCGATCATCCTGGATGCCGGGACGACCACCGCCCGCCTGTCCGAGCTGCTGCCCGCCGACCGGGAGCTCACCGTCGTGGTGAACTCGCCGGTGCTGGCCGCCACGCTGGGGCTCAAGCCGAACCTGACAGTGCTGCTGCTCGGCGGCCGGGTCCGCGGCAAGACCCTGGCCACGGTGGACGACTGGGCGCTGCGGCCACTGTCCGAGATGTATGTCGACGTCGCGTTCATGGGCACCAACGGCGTCTCGGTCGAGCGCGGCATGACCACCCCTGACCCGGCCGAGGCGGCGGTCAAGCGGGCGATGATCGCCGCGGCCCGCCGGGTGGTGCTGCTCGCCGACCACACCAAGATCGGCAACGATTATCTGGCCCGGTTCGGCGGTCTCGCCGAGCTGGACCTGCTGATCACCGACAGCGGCCTCGACCACGAGCTGGCGGCCGAGGTCGAGGCCACCGGAGTCCGGCTGGTGAAGGCATGAGCACACCCAGTACACCCAGCGCCATCGACGGCATGATCCTCACCGTCACCCTCAACCCCAGCGTCGACCGGGCCCTCGAGGTCGATGTGCTGATCCGCGGCGAGGTGCTGCGGGCCGGCGACTCGCACATCGATCCGGGCGGCAAGGGCGTCAACGTCTCCCGCGCGCTGCTCGCCAACGGGGTCCGGTCCACCGCGGTGGTGCCGGCCGGCGGCGCCGAGGGCGAACAGCTCGTCGACCTCCTCAAGGGGGAGGGTGTCGACATGGTGGCCGTCCCGATCACCGGGCGGACCCGTTCCAACATCACTCTGGCCGAGCCGGACGGCACGGTCACCAAAATCAACGAGGCCGGCCCGGTGCTGTCGATGGCCGAGTTCGCTCAGGTCAGCGACGCGGTGCTGTCCGCCGCCCGGGGCTGCGACTGGGTGGTCATCTGCGGCAGCCTGCCGCCCGGCCCGTCGGTGCCGGCCTTCGCCGAGCTCTGCGAGCGGCTGGTCGCGGCCGGCGCCCGGCTGGCCGTCGACTCCAGCGGCCCGGCGCTGCTCGCCGGGGTGCGGGCCGGCGCGGCGCTGGTCAAGCCGAACCGGGAGGAGCTGGCCGAGGCGGCCGGCGCCGAGTTGACCACGCTCGGCGACGTGCTGGACGCCTGCGCCCGGCTGCGCGCGGCCGGCGCCGGGACCGTGCTGGCCAGCCTCGGCGCGGACGGCGCGGTGCTGGTCGAGGAGTCCGGCGTGCTGACCGGCACGTCGCCGGTGAGCGTGCCGCGTAGCACGGTCGGCGCCGGGGACGCGCTGCTCGCCGGGTTCCTCGCGGCCGGCGCGTGCGGCGAGGCCGCGCTCATCGAGGGACTGGCGTGGGGCGCGGCCGCGGTGTCGCTGCCGGGCAGCCGGATGCCACGACCAGAAGATCTCGACCGTACGACGATTCGCATCGATCACCATCCCGATCCGTCCCGCCTGCTCGGTCGCGACTGAGCGAGGCGGGTCAGCGTCACCCGCTCCACGGTTTGATCTGTCACTTCGTACGAAATCGGATTGAAGCGGAACCAGTGGCGGCCGTGAGGTCGCGGCCCACCGCTACCCGCAGCGAATCCGAAATCTGGCTCTTTAGCGGTACAAAACTAACTTTTTCTGCGGGGGACCGGCACGACCCCAGTTTATGAATGGAGATCCTTCATGGCCTCTTCGTACACCCCCGAGGTCACCGGAATCGGATTCCGGGCACGGGTGCAGAAACTCGGCGGACACCTCGCCGGCATGGTGATGCCCAACATCGGCGCGCTCATCGCCTGGGGCCTGATCACCGCGATGTTCATCCCGGTCGGCTGGATACCGAACGAGAACCTGGCCCAGCTCGTCGACCCGATGATCAAGTACCTGCTGCCGATCCTGATCGGGTACACCGGCGGCCGGATCGTGCACGGGCAGCGCGGCGCGGTGGTCGGTGCGATCGCCACCTTCGGCGTCATCGTCGGCGCGGACGTCCCGATGTTCCTCGGCGCGATGATCATCGCCCCGCTCACCGCCTACGTCCTGAAGCTCTTCGACAACGCTGTCGACGGCCGGATCAAGCCGGGCTTCGAGATGCTGGTGGACAACTTCTCGGCCGGCATCATCGGTGGCCTGTTCGCGATCCTCGGCAAGCTCGCCATCGGCCCGGTCGTGGACGGCCTGACCAAGGCGGCCGGCAACGCCGTCGACTGGCTGCTCGACCACAGCCTGATGCCGCTCGCCTCGATCCTGGTCGAGCCGGCCAAGGTGCTCTTCCTGAACAACGCGATCAACCACGGGGTGTTCGGCCCGCTGGGCGTGCAGCAGGTGCAGGAGACCGGCAAGTCGATCCTGTTCATGATCGAGTCGAACCCCGGCCCGGGCCTCGGCCTGCTCACCGCGTACCTGTTCTTCGGTCCGAAGTCGCTGCGCCCCAGCGCACCGGCCGCGATGATCATTCACTTCCTCGGCGGCATCCACGAGATCTACTTCCCGTACGTGCTGATGAAGCCGCGCCTGATCCTCGCGATGATCGCCGGCGGTATGTCCGGCGTGGCCACCTTCATGATCACCGGGACCGGCACGGTCGCCACCCCGGCACCGGGCAGCATCTTCGCCTACTTCGCGGTCACCGCGAAGAGCGGCTACGTCGGGATGATCCTCGGCGTGATCATCTCCGCGGCGGTCACGTTCGGGGTCGCGTCGCTCCTGCTCGGCTTCGGGAAACTCAAGTCCGATCAGGAGATCGACGAGACGGTCGCCGAGGAGGCGATCCTGGACGCCGAGACGGCCGGCACCCAGCACCCGACCGCGGACCAGCGCGTCGCCGCCTCCGTGGAACCCGCACCGAGCGAGAACCCCGTCAAGGAATCCAAGGAAACCGCCTAACCCGAACGGAGGTCCGGCCATGGCCACCATCAACGGCAAGGACATTCACAAGCTCGTCGTCGCCTGTGACGCAGGCATGGGCAGCAGCGTGATGCTCGCCAGCACCCTGCGCAAGCAGCTCGGCAAGACCGGTGTGACCGTGGAGCACACCCCGGTGAACTCCATCCCGGCCGACGCCGACTTGGTGGTCTGTCACAAGGGCCTGGCCGCCCGGGCCCGCTCGGTCGTACCCGGCAAGCCGATCGTGGCCTTCCAGATCTTCCTTGGCGACCCGGCGGTCACCCGGGTGGTCAAGGCCATCCAGCAGGGCACCGACCTCGATGTCTGAGTTGCTGGACGTGCGGGCGATCAAGCTCGCGGAGAAGGCGGTGGATCGTGACGACGCGATCCGCCGCACCGGCGAGGCGCTGGTGGAGATCGGCGCGGTCGAGCCCGGGTACGTCACCACGATGCTCGCCCGGGAGCAGTCGATCTCCACGTACGTCGGTGAGGGTGTCGCCATCCCGCACGGCACCCTCGGCGGCAAGGACTTGGTGAACCGGGACGCGCTGTCGGTGCTGCGCTTCCCGGACGGTGTGGACTGGGACGGCGAGACGGTGACCGTGTGCGTCGGCATCGCCGCCCGGGGCGACGGGCACGTCGAGCTGCTCGCCGCACTCGCCGAGGTCCTGCTCGACGAGGACCAGGCCCGCGAACTGCGCGAGGCCACCGAACCCGGCACCGTGATCCGGCTGCTCGGGGCACTGAAGGAAGAGGACAGCAACTCATGAAGGTCGTACGATTCCACGCTCCCGGCGACGTCCGTTTCGAGGACGCGCCGGAGCCCGAGGCCGGCGCCGGTGAAGTCAAGATCCGGGTCCGGAGCTGCTCCACCTGCGGCACCGACGTGAAGATCTCCAAGTTCGGGCACCACCACATCCACCCGCCGCGGGTGATGGGCCACGAGATCGCCGGTGAGATCGTCGCGGTCGGTGACGGCGTCGAGGGCTGGACGGCGGGTGACCGGGTCCAGGTGATCGCGGCCATCCCCTGTGGCGAGTGTGCCGAGTGCACCCGGGGCCGGATGACCATCTGCCCCAACCAGGTGTCGATGGGCTACCACTTCGAGGGCGGCTTCGCGCAGTTCATGGTCGTACCGAAGGAGGTCCTGAAGGTCGACGGCCTGAACCGGATCCCGGACGGCGTCTCGTTCGCTGAGGCGTCGGTGGCCGAACCGCTGGCCTGCGCGCTCAACGCGCAGAACCTGGCCCGGGTCGGCGAGGGCGACGACGTCGTGGTGATCGGTTCCGGTCCGATCGGCTGCCTGCACGTCCGGCTGGCCCGGTCCCGCGGCGCCGCCCGGGTGTTCCTGGTCGAGCTCAGCCGGCAGCGCCTGGACATGGCCGCGAACCTGGTCAAGCCGGACGCCGCGATCTGCGCCGCCGAGGTCGACCCGATCGAGGAGGTGCTGAAGCTGACCGACGGCCGTGGCGCCGACGTGATCATCACGGCCGCGGCCTCCGGCAAGGCGCAGGAACAGGCGATCCAGATGGCCGCGCGGCAGGGCCGGATCAGCTTCTTCGGCGGGCTGCCCAAGGACAAGCCGACGATCACCTGCGACTCGAACCTGGTGCACTACCGGGAACTCATGATCATCGGCGCGAACGGGTCCAGCCCGGCGCACAACAAGCAGGCGCTCGAGCTGGTCGCCACCGGCGCGGTGCCGGTCGCCGACCTGATCACCCACCGGCTGCCGCTGGAGCAGGCGATCGAGGCGTTCGGCATCGTCGAGCGCGGCGAGGCCATCAAGGTCACCATCGAGCCCTGATCGTTTCTGGAGAGGACCGTTATGCCCACGCGTACCGTCGCCGTCGGCTCCGCCAGCGGGCTGCATGCCCGTCCCGCCAAGATATTCGTCGAGGCGGCGGCGAAGGCCCCGGTAAAGGTGACCATCCGGGTCGGTGAGAAGAAGCCGGTCCCGGCGAAGAGCATGCTCTCGGTGCTCGCCCTCGGCGCCAAGAAGGGCACCGAGGTGACCCTCGAAGCCGACGGTGACGGCGCCGACCAGGCCCTGGACGACCTGGCCGCACTGCTCGCCCGCGACCTGGACGCCGACGGTGTCTGAGGTGGCCACCCTCACCGGGATCGGGGTGTGCGCCGGCGTCACCGGCGGACCGCTGTTGCGGATCGCCGCGGCGCCGGCGCTGCCCGCCCCGGTCCCGGTCGATGACGTCGAGGCGGAGGTGCAGCGGGCGGTCGCCGCGCTCGCCGAGGTGGTCGCCGACCTGTCCCGGCGCGCGGACCGGGCGGCCGACGAGACCGTGGCCGAGGTGCTGCGGGCCGAGGCGCTGATGGCCGACGACGAGGAGTTGCGCGACGCGGTGCGGGAGCACGTCGAGGGCGGCGCCGACGCGCCGCACGCGGTCGACGCCGCGTTCGGCGCGTTCCGGGAGATGTTCGCCGAGGCCGGCGGCTACCTCGCGGAACGCGTCGCGGACCTGGACGACCTGCGGGACCGGGCGGTCGCGGTACTGCTCGGGTTGCCGATGCCCGGTGTGCCACAACCCGGTTTTCCGTACGTGCTGGCAGCCCGGGACCTGGCCCCCGCGGACACCGCCGACCTCGACCCGGAGCAGGTGCTCGCGCTGGTCACCGAGATCGGCGGGCCGACCAGCCACACCGCGATCCTGGCCCGGGCGCTCGGGCTGCCCGCGGTGGTCGCGTGCCCGGGGGTGCTGGGGGTGACCGAGCACACCCTGGTGCTGGTGGACGGGTCGACCGGGCGGGTCGAGGTGGGAGTCTCCGCGGCGAGCGTGGCGGCCGCGGGTGCTCTCGCCGAGGCCGCGATCGACGACAACGCCGAACCGGGCCGGACCGCCGACGGGCACGCGGTGAAACTCCTGGCCAACGTCGGTTCGGTGAAGAACGTGCCGGCCGCCGACCAGGCGCACGCCGAGGGGATCGGGCTGTTCCGCACCGAGCTGCTCTTCCTCGACCGCACCTCGGAGCCGACCCGGGACGAGCAGATCGGCGCGTACCGGGACGTCTTCCGGGCGATGGCCGGCCGGCGGGTGGTGATTCGTACGCTGGACGCCGGCGCCGACAAACCGCTGCCGTTCCTGAAGCAGGAGGGTGAGCCCAACCCGGCGCTCGGGATCCGCGGCCTGCGGGTGGCCCGGCAGCGTCCGGACGTGCTGACCACCCAGCTCGCCGCGATCGCGGCAGCCGCCGACGACTGCGGCGCGGACGTCTGGGTGATGGCGCCGATGGTGTCCACCCTGACCGAGGCGACCGCGTTCGCGGCGGCCGTGCACGAGGCCGGGCTGCCGAAGGCGGGCGTGATGATCGAGGTGCCGGCCGCCGCGCTGCGGGCCGCCGACCTGCTGCGCGCTGTCGACTTCCTGAGCATCGGGACGAACGACCTGAGTCAGTACACGTTCGCCGCCGACCGGATGTGCGGGGACCTCGCCGAGCTGCTCGACCCGTGGCAACCGGCGCTGCTGCAACTGATCGCGATCTGCGGTGCGGCCGGGCGGGACACCGGCAAACCGGTCGGGGTGTGCGGGGAGGCGGCGGCCGATCCGCTGCTCGCACCGGTGCTGGCCGGGCTCGGGGTGAGCAGTCTGTCGATGTCGCCGCGGGCGCTGCCGGGGGTGCGGGCGGCGCTGGGGCGGTATTCGTACGCGGAATGTCGTCGTCTCGCGGACCTGGCGGTCGCGGCGCCGGACGCGGCGGCGGCCCGCAAGCTGATGGGATAGCAGAAAGGACCTCCGCCGCGGCGGAGGTCCTTTCCCTAAACGAGGTGACTAGTTGAACGGGAAGCCGGGCGGGAAGCGGACCGGCAGGCCGGACAGGTCCGCCAGGTCCGGCGTGTCCATGTTGGTCATCAGCCGGATGACGTCCAGCACGACCTGAGGCGTGCCGGGCGCGCCGTCGACGACGAGCACCCGCTTCTTGCTGTGGTCGCGGTATCCGGCCTCGATCCGGTAGGTGTACCGGTCGGCGCCCGGTGTGGCCGGAACGTATTTCGGCCGGAGCGCCTGGAACGCCGGGCTGCCGGCCAGCCGGAGCACCGCGGCCTGCTGCCGGTTGACCGAGCCGACCTGGGTGAAGACGGACTGACCGCCGCGCAGGCCACCGGTGCGGACGACGACCACGGCGATCGCCCGTTTGGCCGCCAGCTTGATCGGGGGTGCTGCCTTGATCGGGGGAGCCGCCTTGACCGGGGGCGCCGGCTTGATCGGCGGGGACGCCACCACGACCGGCGCGGCGGGCGTCGTGGCGGGGACCGGTTCGGTCGCGGCGGCGGGTCCGGCGACACCGCACACGATTCCGGCGAGACCCGCCAGCAGGGCGGCGGAGCGCAAAGGGAACCTACTCATCCGCTCACCATAACGGTCAAAAGTTACTAATCAGGACAATACTCCGAGCTTGGCGAGCCGCTTCTCCACCACCTGGCAGACCTGCTCGACCACCGCGAGCCGGGCGTAGCCCTTGTCGTCGCCGGGGATGACGTGCCACCGGGCCCGCGGCTGATCGGTACGGGTCAGCATCTCCTCGATCGCCGTCTCGTAGTCGTCGCGCTTCTCCCGGTTGCGCCAGTCCTCGTCGGTCAGCTTCCAGGTCCGCAGCGGATCGCCGGCCCGGTCCTTGAACCGGCGCAGCTGCTCGCCGGGGGAGACGTGCATCCAGAACTTGATCAGGATCATGCCCTCGGCGGCCAGCGTGCGCTCGAACTCGGTGATCTCGTCGTACGCCCGCTTCCACTGCTCGCCGGTGGCGAACCCCTCGACCCGCTCGACGAGCACCCGGCCGTACCAGGACCGGTCCAGCACGGCCATCCCGCCCTGGCCGGGCAGCACGTTCCAGAACCGCTGCAGGAAGTGGTGGCGCTTCTCGTCGTAGGTCGGCGCGGCGAACTGCGCGACCCGGACGTGCCGCGGGTCCAGCGGCGCGACCAGGCGCTTGATCGCCCCGCCCTTGCCGGACGCGTCCCACCCCTCGAACACCACGCAGAGCGGCGGCCCGATCTTCTGCTCGCCGATCTGACCGCCCAGCAGCAGCCGCAGGCGCAGCAGCCGCTCCTGCGCGTCCTTCAGCCGTTCCTCGGCCTTCTTCTTGCCGATCTCGATCGGCGGCTTCGCGCTACCCAGGTGACCCATCCGCCCAGCATCCCCGAAACCCGGTGTGTCCCGCAGCGGGCAGTGCGGGAGAATCGCTGCGTGACTCTCGTAGACGACCTGATGTGGCGTGGACTGATCCAGGACTCGACCGATGCCGATGAGCTGCGCAAAGCGTTGGACGGTGGCTCGATCACGTTCTATGTCGGTTTCGACCCGACCGCCGCCTCGCTGCACGTCGGTCACCTCATGCAGGTCATCACGGCCCGGCGGCTGCAGCAGGCCGGCCACCGCCCGCTGCTGCTGGTCGGCGGCGCGACCGGGCAGATCGGTGACCCGCGCGAGTCCGCCGAGCGCACCCTGAACTCGCCCGAGGTGGTCCAGAGCTGGGTGCAGCGGATCCGCGAGCAGCTTTCCCCGTTCGTCACCTACACCGGTGAGAACGCCGCCACCCTGGTCAACAACCTGGACTGGACCGGTCCGACCTCGGTCATCGACTTCCTCCGGGACGTCGGCAAGCACTTCCCGGTCAACAAGATGCTGGCCCGCGACGTGGTGCGCAACCGGCTGGAGAGCGGGATCAGCTTCACCGAGTTCAGCTACCAGCTGCTCCAGTCCAACGACTTCTACCAGCTGCACGTGCGCAACGGCTGCCAGCTGCAGTTCGGCGGCTCCGACCAGTGGGGCAACATCACCGCCGGCGTCGACTTCGTCCGCCGTCGTGGCGCCGGCCCGGTGCAGGCGTTCGTCACCCCGCTGGTGCTCAAGGCCGACGGCACCAAGTTCGGCAAGACCGAGGGCGGTGCTGTCTGGCTCGACGCCGCGATGACCAGCCCGTACTCCTTCTACCAGTTCTGGATCAACAGCGACGACCGCGACGTCGGCAAGTACCTGCGCTACTTCAGCTCCAAGACCCGCGAGGAGCTGGAGGAGCTGGAGAAGGCGACCGCTGAGCGGCCGCAGGCCCGGCTCGCGCAGCGTGCGCTCGCCGAGGAGCTCACCGCCCTGGTGCACAGCGAGGAGGAGGCCCGGCAGGCCATCGCGGCCAGCCAGGCCCTTTTCGGACGAGGTTCGCTGGAGGAACTGTCCGCCGACACGCTGCGGGCCGCTCTGAGCGAGACCGGCCTTCTTTCGGTACGAGGTGAGCTCCCGGCCGTCGGCACCCTGCTGAAGGAGTCGGGTCTGGTCGCCAGCGCGAACGAGGGCCGTCGCACGATCAACGAGGGCGGCGCGTACCTGAACAACGAGCGGATCACCGACGGCGAGGCGATCGTCCCCGCGTCAGCGCTGTTGCACGGCCGGTTCCTGGTGCTGCGGCGCGGCAAGCGCACGTTCGCCGGCGTGGAGTTCGAGGCCTGATCCGGTCCCGTTTGCGCGGTCCCTCTGTTCTGCCCCGAATTGGGGTGTCCAGGGGGCCGCGCAGGGCTCTGGCCTGAGGGTTTTAGCCCGTTGGGATGGTGTGACGGCGGTCGCCCGCTCCTGATTTGGCGTTGCGGGGGCCGGCGAGTAATGTTTACCGAGCCGCCAGGGAGACGGGCGAGCGAGCGGGACCCGCAA
>NZ_BOMS01000204.1 GCF_016862315.1 Actinoplanes palleronii
GGGACCTCGCGCCTGCCGCGGACCCGGCCCCGCACGTGGTTCCGCCCCGGGTTCCGGGTTCCGCTTCCGGCCTTCGGGTTCCGGCCTTGGGTTCCGGCCTTGGGGTTCCGGCCTTGGGGTTCCGGCCCCCGGGTTCCGGGGTCTGAGACCGGGAGCGGTCAGCCGAGGATCAGGCCGAAGACCCAGATGACCGCGATGGCCAGTGACGCGGCGAACTCGACGAGCAGGGACAGTCCGACCGCGGCGAGCGCACGGCGGGCCGACGGCCACGCCTGATCGCCGCCCAGCCGGCCGGCCTCCATGGCCCACACGCCGAGCAGGAAGCCGAGCACCAGGCCGACCACCGGCACCACGAAGAACCCGACCAGGCCGACCAGCCCGCCGACCATCAGGGTCGAGGCCGGCACGCCGCTGTCCTTGAGCTTGCGGCCCGGCCAGACGAACTTGGCGATCATCCCGGCCCCGGCGATCACCGTGGCCAGCGCCAGCACGGTCCACCGGGCACCCGAGGCGGCGTCCGACAGCAACGCCCAGAGCAGCACCCCGGACCAGGTCAGGAGCAGCCCGGGGATCACCGGCAGGATCACGCCGAGCACCCCGGCGGCGATCAGCACCCCGGCGATGACGTTGACGGCCGTGCCGCTGTCGCTCAGTTCCATGCGGCACACCGTACCGGCGGAGGGAAAGTCTCATACCGGTCCGTGCGCCGCCGATGGCTCCGGCAACGCGGACGACCGGCCCGGTTTTCAAGCAACCGGGAGGCAACTGTCCGTGACCTGCTCCCGCACCACCGCGTCGTCAAAGTTTCTCCCTGTCAGCCGGTGCTCTTCCAGCCAATGAGCGCCGACAACAACCGGGGGATACGACATGACCAGCACCGTGACGACCGTTGCCGACCTCACCGCCGACACCGCGCCCGCCGTTCCGGTGCTCACCGCCCGCGAGCAGGAGGAGCTGATCCGTACGCACATGCCGCTCGTCGGCCACCTGGTGCGGGACATGCTCAGCCGGATCCCGAACCACATCCACCGCGACGACCTGACCAGCGCCGGCCTGCACGCCCTGTGCACCGCCGCCCGCGGCTGGGACCCGCAGCGCGGGGTGCCGTTCCACCGCTTCGCCGGCACCCGGATCCGCGGCGGCCTGCTCGACGAGCTGCGCTCGCTGGACTGGGCGACCCGCTCGGTGCGGTCCAAGGCCCGCAGCACCGACACCACCCGGCAGAGCCTGACCACCAGCCTGGGCCGCACGCCCACGGCGGAGGAGCTCGCCCAGGCGCTCGGCACCACCACCACCGACCTGCAGCAGACCGACACCGACGTGCAGCGCGCCACCGTGCTGTCGCTGCAGGGCTTCACCACCAGCAGCGCCGACGACCTGGTCACCGAGCGCACCCCGGGCCCGGAGGAGATGCTGCTGCGCCGCGAGCAGATCGGGTACCTGCACCACGCGATCAGCTCGCTGCCGGAGCGCCTGCAGACCGTGGTCACCGAGTACTTCCTGCAGGAGCGCCCGATGGCCGACATCGCCAAGGACCTGGGCGTCACCGAGTCCCGGGTCTCCCAGCTGCGCGCCGAGGCGCTCTCGCTGCTCCGCGACGGCCTGAACACCCACCTCGACCCCGAGATGGCGCCGATCCCGGAGAACCCGGACAGCATCACGGCCCGCCGCCGCGCGTCCTACTACGCGACCATCGCCAGCAACACCACGATGCACAGCCGCCTGGCGATGACCAACGCCCACGGCCACACCTCGATCGGCCGCGGCGCCCGCACCGCGACGGCCGCCTGACGATCCGGAGGGTTCGGCGTTCCCCCGCCGAACCCTCCGTTTCACCCCGTTTTCATCCCGCTTTTTATCCCGTGGCGGGACCGCCCCGATATCCGTAGGTTCCGGGCATGCCTGACGCGTGCTTCGACCATCCCCGGCTCGCCGGGATCTACGACGCCTTCGACGGCGGCCGCACCGACCTGGACGCCTATCTGGCGATCGTCGGCACGCTGGATCCCGCGCGCATCGTCGACATCGGCTGCGGCACCGGGACCCCCGCCCTGCGGCTCGCCCGCACCGGCCGCACCGTGATCGGCGCGGATCCCGCCGCGGCGTCGCTGGAGGTGGCCCGGGCCAAACCGGACAGCTCCTCGGTCACCTGGCTGCACGCCGGCGCCGCGGAACTGCCCGGCGTATGGCACGGCCGGGAACCGGCCGACCTGGCCCTGATGATCGGGAACGTCGCGCAGGTCTTCCGCACCGACGACGACTGGGCCGCCGCGCTGCGCGGCATCCGCCGGGTGACCCGCCCCGGCGGCCATCTGGTCCTCGAGTCGCGCCGCCCGGAATTCCGCGGCTGGGAGGAATGGGTCGAGGTGAACACGCCGACGACCCTCGAGGTGGCGGGCGTCGGCGCGGTGGAACGCCGTTTCTCCCTCACCGAGGTGAAACTCCCGTTCGTCACATTCCGCTACGAATATCGCTTTCACGCCGACGGGACGATCCTGACCTCGGACTCGACCCTGCGATTCCGTTCCGAGGACGAGATCACCACGTCGCTGGCCGAAACCGGATTCGACGTTCTGGACGTCCGCGAGGCCCCGGACCGGCCCGGCCGTGAATACGTCTTCCTGACCCGGGTGGCCGGCTGAGGCCGTACCGGAAAAATTGCGGAACCGGCCGCGGTCGGATGCCGCGGCCGGTTCCGGAAGAACCGTCAGCCGAGCGAGGACAGCACGCCGGGCAGCGGCCCGGTGTGCAGGATCCCGAGACGCTGGGTGGCCCGGGTCACCGCGACGTAGAGATCGGACAGACCCCGCGGGCTCTCCGCGATGATCTCATCCGGACAGACCACCAGCACGGAGTCGAACTCCAAGCCCTTGGCCTGCCGCACGGTCATCAGCACCACGTGGTTGAGCAGGTCGGGCTGCTCCCCCACGGCCGCGCCGGGCACCGCCGCGACCAGCTCGGCGCCGAGCGACGACTCGAGGCGGGCCGGCACCAGGACACCCACCCGGCCCGGCTCGACCGCGCCGACCTCCTTGCGGACGTCCGCGATCAGCTCCTCGGCGAGCCCCTCCGGCGCGACCCGCCGGGCCCACGGGGTGACCCCGGCCGACCGCACCGACCGCGGCGGCCTCAGCGCCGGGTCGATCGCCGCGAGGATGTCACCGGCGACCGCCATCACCTCGGCCGGCGTCCGGTAGTTGACGCTCAGCTCGACCAGCCGCCAGCGCTGCGCGACGTACGGTTCGAAGACCTGGTCCCAAGTCGTGCTGCCGGACAGCTCCGAGGTCTGCGCCACGTCACCGACCGCGGTCATCGACCGGCTCGGGCAGCGGCGCATCAGCAGCCGCCAGGCCATCGGCGACAGCTCCTGCGCCTCGTCCACGATCACGTGCCCGAACACCCAGGTCCGGTCGGCCGCCGCCCGCTCCGCCGCGGTCCGGGTGTCGATCACCTCGTGGCGTTCCACGAACGCGCTCGCGTCGACCACGTCGATGGCGGAGAGGATCTCCTCCTCGACGTCCTCGAAGTCCAGCGACCGGGAGCCCTCGACGATCTCCAGCACGCCCTCGGCGTACTCGATGGCGGCCTTGCGCTGCCGGCTCTGCTCGCGGACCTTGAGCGTGTCGTCGACCCCGAGCAGCTCGGCCAGCTCGTCGAGCAGCGGCACGTCGGCCGGGGTCCAGCCGGCCGCCTCGTCGCGCAGCAGCGCCGGCGGCAGACCGGCCGACTCCAGCCGGCCGGCGTCGGTGAGCAGGTCGCGCAGCACCTGCCGGGGCGTCAGCACCGGCCAGAAGTCGAACAGCGCCTGCTGGACGTCGACGTCCTCGCGCAGCTCCCGGCGGGTCTCGGCGAGATCCGCCTCGGAGAGCAGGTTGTCACCGCCCAGCGGGTCGGCGCCGATCCGGTCGGCGATCTGCTGGGACAGCTGGTGGATCGCCTCGGTGACGAAGACCGCCCGGGCCACGTTGTGCGGACGGCCGGTGCGGCGGGCCGCGGACCGCGCGTCCTCCAGCACCGTGCGGTCGATCCGCAGCGGGTACCCGTCGTGGTCGACCTCGGCGAAGTCGTCCGGCACGGTCTGCCGGTCGGCGACCGCGTTCTCCAGGGCCGGGAGCATCAGCTCGAGGTCGCCCTTGAGCGCGGCGACGGCACCCGGCTCGACGGCGCGGGCGCGGACACCCGGGAACATGTCGCCGAGCGTGGCCAGCAGCACGCCGGTCTCGGCGAGCGACGGCAGCACCTGGGAGATGTAGCGCAGGAACGTGGTGTTCGGCCCGAGGATCAGCACGCCGGACCGGGTCAGCTGCTGCCGGTACGTGTAGAGCAGGTAGGCCGCCCGGTGCAGCGCCACCGCGGTCTTGCCGGTCCCCGGCCCGCCCTGCACGACCAGTGCACCGGCCAGCCCGGACCGGATCACCTCGTCCTGCTCGGCCTGGATGGTCTCGACGATGTCCCGCATCCGGCCGGTGCGGTTCGCGGTGAGCGCGGAGAGCAGCGCGGCCTCGCCGGTCACGTCCTCCCGGCCGGTCCCGTCGCCGGACTCGATGTCGAGCACCTCGTCGTCGACACCGGTGAGCACCCGGCCGCGGGTGCGCAGATGCCGCCGCCGGGTGACGCCCTCCGGGCTGACCGCGGTGGCGAGATAGAACGGCCGGGCCGCCGCCGCGCGCCAGTCGATCAGGAGCGGGTCCTGGTCACGGTCCTCGGCGAACAGGCCGATCCGGCCGATGTAGCGCGGAACGTCCGCGGAGAAGTCCAGCCGCCCGAAACAGAGCCCGTTCTCGACGGAATTCATCTGGGCGAGCTGTTCGGCGTAGTGGGAGCGGGTGGCCTCGCGCTGGGTGCGGCCCTGCGGGGTGCCACCGGCCTCCAGCAGGATCGCTTTGAGCCGGCCGTCGGCCTGCTCCCGCAATTGATCGAGTCGCTGGTAGAGCGCGGTCAAGTACGCCTGCTCGGAATCGACGTCGGCGTTCGAGCTTGACAAAATCGCCCCTTTTCGTGCTATCATTCCGGCCGCTGGCAACCACATTTTCTGTGGTTGCCTTTTCTGTTTACGGCAAACGACCAGACTAGCTGAAGCCCGCGGGGTTACGGCCGCGACGGCAAGTGTCCGTAACCCGTCATCGACACGCCGGGGCCGTTACGCGGAACCCCGTGCCGGGCTTAACCGGGACATGGACAACAACCACCCGTACCGCCGACTTGCCGTCCTCGCTCTCGCCGCCGTCGCCACCCTCGGCGTCACTTCGGCCTGCTCCGACGACGACGACCCGGCCGGCAACGCCGCCGCGGCCGCCGCCGGAGGCCCGGAGCAGAAGACCGTCGACGGTGCGAAGAACGCCGCGCAGACCGTGTTCGACCGGTTCAGCGGTGGCGACTTCGCCGGCGCCTGGGAGATGTACACCTCGGCCGGCAAGCAGGCGATCAGCAAGGACGACTACGTCAAGCTCAACACCGCGTGCTCCCGCAAGGGCCTCGCGATCCAGCTGACCAGCGCCCGGATGGAGGGCACCGACAGGGCCATCGTGATCGCGAAGCAGCTGGTCGCGGCGCAGTCGTACACCATGGTCTACGAGGCGGACGCGTGGAAGCTGGAGCCGGCCCCGGAGGGCCTAGCGCTCTACAAGATGGGCGCGGTGAAGGCGATCGCGGCGCAGAAGAAGGCCGGCACCTGCGCGAACGCTTGATCAACAGGTTGGGGCCCGTCGCGAACCGCGACGGGCCCCGGCAACCTGCTGAATGTCTAGGCCGCCACCGGCAGTCCGTCCGGGCCGGTCAGGGCGAGCCGGGTGCTCAGCGTGCCGCGGCTGGCGATCCGGTCGTAGTACGCCGCCCGGCGCCGGGCCACGCAGCCCTCCTTGGGCGGGTCCTGTGCGGCCATCGCCGGGTCCAGGTGGGTGTTCATCCCGTCCCGCAGCAGGACCAGCGCCTCGGCGCGCAGCTGCGACACGCGCGACTCGCTGACCCCGAGATCGGTGGCGATCTCGGCCATCGGGCGCTCCTCGAAGAAGTAACCCTGGACCACCGCGCGCAGCCGCTCCGGCAGAGCCTCCACGGCGTGCCGCAGATACCCGAGCCGCTCCCGGATGATCAGCATCTCCTCCGGGCCGGCGGTCGGCTCGGTGACGATGTCGTCCGCCGTCGCCGTCGCGAAGCCCTGAAGGCTGAACACCGTGGCGCGATGTACGTCACCTTCGGCGTTCTCGATGTCCTCGACCGTGCAGCCGAGCCGGCCCGCCAGCTCCGGCACGGTGGGGGTCCGGCCCAGCTCGGCGATCAGCTCCTCACGGGCCGCGTCGGTACGCCGGGCCCGCTGCCGCACCGAGCGGCTCGCCCAGTCCAGCCCGCGCAACTCGTCCAGCAGCGCGCCGCGTACCCGGGCCGCGGCGAACCTCGGGAAGGGGACGCCGCGCTCCGCGTCGAAGCCACGAGCGGCGGCGACCAGGGCGGCGTACCCGGCGGACAGCAGATCGTCGCGATTGACGTGGGCGGGGACCCGCGCCAGCATCTCGCGGACCAGGTGCCCGACGAGCGGCATGTTCGCCCGTACGATGTCCTCACGACGCCGATCGACGGCAGGTGCCTCACCGTTCATCAGGGGTCTCCTCAGTACAAGCCGGAGAGGGGTTCCGGCGCTGAGGAAAAAGATCTGCGAGGCTGAGAGCATCCTGGTTCGATACCGGGTGCAGAGTGGTTGCCACGGGTGACCAGTAGGATTGATCTCCAACTGACCTACGGAGTTACCCCCTTAATGACATCGTTCATCGAGCTAGGCGTCCCTGCCGTTCTGTCCGGCGCCCTCGCCGAGCTCGGCATCACCTCACCGTTCCCGATCCAGGCGGCCACGCTGCCAGATTCGCTCGCCGGGCGTGACCTGCTCGGACGAGGGCGAACCGGATCAGGGAAGACGTACGCGTTCGCGTTGCCGGTGGTGGCCCGTCTGGCCGCCGCCAACAAGCCGCGACGCCCCGGCCGCCCGCGTGCGCTGATCCTGGCGCCCACCCGGGAACTGGCCACACAGATCGAGGCCGCCGTGCGCCCGCTCGCCGACGCGGCCGGGCTGCGCACCATGACCGTCTTCGGCGGTGTCGGAGCGAACCCGCAGATCAACGCGCTGCGCAACGGCGTCGACATCCTGGTCGCCTGCCCGGGCCGGCTCGACGACCACATCCGCAACGGGCACGCGTCGCTGGACGCTGTCGAGATCACCGTGCTCGACGAGGCCGACCACATGGCCGACCTGGGCTTCCTTCCGGTGGTCAAGCGTCTGCTCGGGCAGACCCCGGCCGGCGGCCAGCGGCTGCTGTTCTCGGCGACCCTGGACAACGGGATCGACATCCTGGTCCGCCAGTTCCTGCGCAAGCCGGTCACCCACCACGTCGACTCGGCCGCCCAGGCGCCGGTCGAGATGGACCACCACGTGCTGCACGTGCACCCGGACGACCGGTTCGGCGTGCTCGTCGACCTACTCGCCGCGCCCGGCCGGTCGGTCGTCTTCACCCGGACCAAGCGCCGGGCGAAGGTGCTCACCAAGCAGCTGATCTCGGCCGGGGTGCCGGCCGTCGAACTGCACGGCAACCTGGCGCAGAACGCCCGGAACCGCAACCTGTCGGCGTTCTCCGACGGCAGCGCGGCCACCCTGGTGGCCACCGACATCGCGGCTCGCGGCATCCACGTCGACGACGTGCTGCTGGTGATCCACGCGGACCCGCCGGTGGAGCACAAGGCGTACCTGCACCGCTCCGGCCGCACCGCACGGGCCGGCGCGCGCGGCACGGTGATCACGCTGATGACCGACGACCAGCAGGCCGACGTACGGGACCTGACCCGCAAGGCCGGCATCAAGCCGATCACGCGGCGGGCGCGTCCGGGTGACGCGCTGCTGGCCGACCTGGCGCCGGGTGAGCGGACGTTCGTGGCGTACACGCCGCCGGCACCCGAGGCGCCGGACCGCAGCGGTGGCGGCACCGCCGCCGGGGACTCCCCGGCCGGCGGTCGCTCCGCCTCCCGGCGTCGGCGTCCGGCCGGCCCGTCCCAGTCCACCGGCGGTTCGGCCGGCGGACGGCGCGGATCGGGCGGCGCACCGGCGGCGACCGGTGACAAGTCCGGTTCCGCACGCCGGCACACGTCCACCACCGGTGACGGTGGCGGTCAGCGTGCCGGTTCCGGCACGCCGCGGGGCGGTGCTACCGGTGGGCGATCCGCTTCCGGCACGCCGCGCTCCACCCGCTCCGGCACACCGGCGCCACGCCCGGCCGCGGGCGGTGGCGGCGCTGCCGCGTTCTCGTCCCGATCCGGGGGTCGCCGCGCGGGCCGCTGATCCGCTCAACGCACGTGTTCACTGGGAGCGCCGGCCTGTGGGGCCGCGCTCCCAGTGGCGTTTCACCAGCCGGCCGACCGGCCCCACCAGGCGAGCGACCTGCCCCGGCAGGCAGCCGGGTCCCGCCAGGCAGTCCGGGTCCCGGCAGGCAGCCCGGTCCCGGCTTGGTTGGCCAGGCGAGGTCCCGGTTGGTTGCGGTCCGCCACGCCGCTCGCCGCTCGTCGCCGGGCACGACCGTCCCGAGAGGTGGTCGTCCGGTCCCGGCAGATGGTCCGCTCGGGGTCGTCGCGGGCTGCGCCCATACTCGGGTACGTCATGAGCCACGCAATGTCCCGCGCCAGGGGCGGCAGCAGCCCGCAACGCCACCCGGCTGGCGCTCATGGTGGTATCCCGGCCGCCGATACCACCACCAGCACCAGCCGGACACACCGAGCTGGCCCTGGGGGCCGTAATCCACCTCCGATAAGGGCCGCCAAGGCCAGCCGGACACACCAAGCTGGCCCTGAGCGCCGTAAT
>NZ_BOMS01000205.1 GCF_016862315.1 Actinoplanes palleronii
ATGCGTGACCGGCCGGTACTCCACCGGCTCCCCCAGCGCGTCACCCAACGCCTGAGCGATCTGGTCACCGGTCAGGACGTCACCGGCGATACTGACCGTGCGGCCGATGAACTCACTGCCACCCCGGAAGATCGACACCGCGACCCGGCCGATGTCACCCGACGCGATCCCGGCCAACGGCGCATCCCCCATCGGAATGTTCAACACCAGCCGGCCCTGCGCGTCACGGGCCGGAGCGAGGGCGTCGGCCAGGTTCTCGTAGTAGAACGTGGTCCGCAGAAACGTCGTCGGCACCCCCGACTCGACGAAGAACGCGTCCGCTTCGGCCTTCGCGTCGAAGTGCGGCACCTTGTACTTACCCAGCAGCGTCGGCATCCGCAGATCGTCGACCGGGATCAACTCCCGGGTGTCCTCCAGCGTCGACCAGACCACGTGCTTCACGCCGGCCTTCTGCACCGCGTCGATCAGATTCCGGACGTACGCCTGCTCCTTCTCCGGATCCATGTGCGTCCAGAAATCCGTGACCAGAAACGCCCCGTGCGCCCCCTCGAACGCCTCCGCCAGGCCCGCCGGATCGGAATAGTCACCAGCCACCACCTCAGCACCCAACGCGGCCAGCTCACGCGCCTTCACCGAGGTCACATCACGCGTCAACGCCCGCACCGTGAACTCGCCGCCGCCGGCCAGGATCGCCCGCACCACACCACTACCCTGAGCACCAGTCGCACCAACAACCGCGATCGTCTTGCTCGCCATCAGAACCACTCCCTGGGGTTTCCCGGTCCTTGGTAGGCCGTTACCCCGCTCAACCACACCCCCACCCGGCTTATTTCAAATTTGTAGTACCTGTGTGGACGGTCACTCCGACGATCACACGTGCGGTTCGGACCGGCTTCGGCCAGGGGTTCTCCGGCTGATCGCCCTCAGACGAGTGGGTCGCATGGCGGTGCGGCAATGCGGGTATACGCCCGGCATGGAGCACTTCACGATCGCCACCGTTGCGGAGCAGAGTCCCGATTTCCGTCGCGTGCTGTGGACCGGCAAGCACACCCAGCTGGTCATCATGACCATCCCGCCAGGCGGCGAGATCGGCGAGGAGGTCCACGAGGTCGACCAGATCCTCACCTTCGTCAGCGGCGTCGGCCAAGCGGTCGTCTCCGGCCAGACCCGCAAGGTCGCGGCGGGCGACCTCGTCGTCGTCCCGGCCGGCCGCAAGCACAACTTCACCAACGAGGGTCCGAACCCGCTGGTCCTCTACACCGTCTACGGCCCGCCGGAGCACGCCGACCAGGCGATCCACCAGACGAAGGACGAGGCAGACCGCCTCGAGGAGCAGGGCAAGGACGAACCCCCGCAGAACTGACCTCGCTGAACGCCGGCACTTCGCGAGGCCGTCGTGGACCCGATCGCTCTGCGGGTCACAACGGCCTCGCGGTCGTGTGTGACGCGCGGCTGACCGAGCTGTACGACGAGTTGTCGGTCTATCCGGACGACCTGTTCGACACCGCCGGCGACCCGCGGCCGACGAGCACACGGCGCAGACCCTGATCCGATCGGGGCCGGCCGGCGCGCATCGCTGATGGGCTCTCCGGGCGATGGTGTCGGCCGAAACCGGAGAGCCCGGTCAGTTTTCGATCTCGGCCGTCACCGCGTCAGGGCTGGGTGTCGCCGGCGCCGGTGCGCTTCTGGGCCTCGTCGACGCCCCGGTCGACCTGCGCCGCGTGCTTGCCGCCGGTCAGCGGTGCAGGAAAGCGGCCAGGCCGCCGAGCTCCTCGTCGGCGATGAACACCGACCGGACGTTGATGATGGCTTCTTCGATGTGGTTGTTGCAGCCCCATGCGGAGTCGCCCCACGAGTCGGCGAGCTTCAGTTCGGCGGGGGCGGTGCACGGGGTGGCGCCGCCGAGCTGGCAGTTCTCCGGATGCGGCCGGGTGGCGTGCGCGGCGGCGGCGGTGCGCATGCGCTCGGCGAGTTCGGTCGCGGCGGCGGCGCGTCGTTCGGCGTCGTCGCGTAGTTGCCGTTCGGCGCGGACGGCGGTGATGGTGGCCAGGCGTAGTTCCAGGTGCTGCGCGACCTGGTCGGCGAGGTGGCCGAGGACGGCACGCTGACCTTCCGACAGCTCCCGCGGCATGGCGTCGATCGCGGTCACGGTGCCGAGGTGGTGCCCGTCGCGGGTGATGATCGGCGCGGCGGCGTAGAACCGCAGACCCAGTTCGCCGCGCACGAGCGGGTGGTCGAGGGTGCGCGGGTCGATCGCGGCGTCGTTGACGACGTAGGGGCCGTCGGCGCAGAACGCCGACGCGCACAGCCCGGCCTCGGTGCCCACCTGTGTCACGCCGTTCAGCCCCTTGGCGGCGGCGAACCACACTCGGTCGGCGTCGACGATGCTGACGGTCGCGATCGGGGTGCCGCACACCGCGGCCGCGGCGGCCGCGACGGAGTCGAACTGGCCGTCGGCGGGGCTGTCGAGGATCTCGTAGCGGCGCACCGCGGCCAGCCGGGCCGGATCGGTGAGGGCGGCGGTGCGGCCGGCGGTGATCGACAAGGTGTGGTGCTCGCTTTCCCGAGGAGATGGTCAGACTGACACAGGTGGCATGGGCCGGGCCGCCGTTGGACGCGTCGAGGTGGTGACGAAGTGGTCACGGCTGCTCGCGCGCGGCCGTCTCCCCGCTCGCGCCGCGGCGATCGCCGGGCTGCAGATCTTCGTCAGGCAAGGCACACTTCCCGGATGAACGGACCGCCCATTCTCGACGGTGAATTCGGGCAGGCGCACCCTGGCCTGCTGCTCGGCGGCCGTTACCGCCTGCAGACTCCGATCGGCGCCGGCGGTATGGCAGTCGTCTGGCAGGCACACGATCACGTGCTCGCCCGCGCCGTCGCCGTCAAGCTCGTGGCTCCCACGGCCGCCGGCAACCAGCACGCGCGCGACCGGATCGGGCACGAGGCCCGAGCCGCCGCGGCACTCGCGCACCCCAACATCGCCCAGGTCTACGACTACGGCGAAATGACAACGGCAGGACAGACTTTTCCGTACGTCGTGATGGAACTCGTTCCCGGCGGGACGCTGCTGCGAAGGCTCTCCGCCGGTCCGGTGGCACCGCAGTTCGCCATGCGGGTGTGCGCGGAGATCGCCGCGGCGCTGGCCGCCGCCCACGCCGAAGGACTGGTGCACCGGGACATCAAGCCGGCCAATGTGATGCTCGCACCGACCGGCGCCAAAGTGGTCGACTTCGGCATCGCCGCGGTCGTCTCGCCCGGTGGCTCCGGCGAGTTGGACTCCGAGGTCCTCGGCACCGCGGCCTACCTGGCACCGGAGCGGCTGACCGGCGACGCGGTGCAACCAGCCTCCGACGTGTACGCCCTCGGCGTCGTGCTCTACCTGCTGCTCTCCGGCCGCTCCCCCTGGACCAGCGAGGACACCAGGCAGATGCTGGAGGCACATCTCCACCTCGAGCCGGCCGCGCTACCACCGACGCCGGGCGTGCCCGACCACGTCATCGGGCTGTGCAACCGCTGCCTGGCCAAGGACCCGCTGGTGCGGCCGACCGCCCGGGAGACCGCCGAAGTTCTGGCCGGAGGCGCCGGGATGCGCGTGGTGAACGACGAAGCTCACTTGCCGGCGGCCCGTACGGATCCCGGCCCGGACCCCACGGTCCTGATCCACCGGGCACCGAGCAGCCGGCCCGGAGCCGCGGCATCGCTCGTCGACTCCGGCCTGCGAACCGAGCTGATACCGTCGCCGGCCACCCCGCCGAACGCCCGCACGGCATACCGCCGGCGGCTGATCACCGCGGCGCTGGTCATCGTCGCCGGCACCGGCGGAGCTCTCTGGGTGCACCAGCTGACCACCACGGATCGAGACGAGCCGTCGTGGGCGGGAGCTCCCCCGGCCCCAGCGGCCTCGGCCACGACCAGCCGGGGTCCGGGCGCACCCGAGGCCACCACCTCGACGCGCATCACGCCCGTGGCACCGGCCGCGACAGCGACGCACTCGCAGCCCGCGACACCCGCCGGAGCATCGGTGCGGGCCAGTCCCACCGGCCCGGCGACGCCGGCCACCACAGCGACACCCGCCGAAACAGCCCCGCCGGCGACCCCGGCCACCGAGCCGACCGAGCGAACGCTGTCGACGGTTGCCGGCACCGTCCGCGCAACCTGCCCCAGCCCGGCGACCGCGCAGATCCTGTCCTGGAAAGCGGCCGCGCCCTACAAGGTCCAGGCCGTCGACCCCGGGCCGGCATCCGCGCCCGCGGTGACGTTCAAACACGGCAAGACCCTGCTCACCATGTCAGTGAGCTGCACGAACGGCACGCCCACGGCCACCACACAGCAGGCCTGACCGTCAGGGTGAATGCCGCCGCCCTACGGTCAGGATGCGGCCGACGTCGGTGCGGAACGACACCTCTCCTGCTGTCATCTTTTCGTTGACATCTCTCTTGTCATCGTTCC
>NZ_BOMS01000206.1 GCF_016862315.1 Actinoplanes palleronii
GGGGAGATCCCGAACAGCTCCGGGTCGAAGTCACCGGCGTCGTAGAGGAAGCCACCCTCCCGGGTATACGAGGTGCCCGGGTGATCCGGGTCCGGGTGGTAGATGTCCGCCCAGCCGCGATCCTCCGGGAACAGCCCGATCCCCTCGCCACCCGCCGCGACCAGATCCCATAGATCCTCCGGCGAGGCGACCCCACCCGGATAACGGCAGGCCATGCCCACGATCGCGATCGGTTCGTCGGAGGCGGCGGCCGCGGTCACCACCGGGACGTCCGACGCGCCCGAACCGGCGAGCTCGGCGGCCAGATGCCCGGCCAGGGCCAGCGTGCTCGGGTAGTCGAACACCAGCGTGGAGGGCAGCCGCAGCCCGGTCACGGTGGCCAGGCGGTTGCGCAGCTCGACCGCGGTGAGCGAGTCGAAGCCCAACTCCTGGAACGCCCGCTCCACCTCGACGGCGTCCGGCCCGGGGTAGCCGAGCACGGCGGCCACATGCGTGCGGACCAGGTCCAGCACGGCCCGTCCGCGCTGCGCGGCGGGCAGGCCGGCCAGCCGCCGGGCCAGCGCGTTGTCGGGGCTGGTGCGTACCGGCACGCGGACCAGGCCGGCGAGCAGCGGGGGCAGCAGCCCGGCCTCGGCCGCGGTGCGCATCGGGGCCAGGTCCAGGGCCAGCGGGGCGACGACCGCGGTGCCGGCGCCGAGCGCGGCGTCGAAGGCGGCCAGGCCCTGTTCGACGGTGAGTGGCACGATGCCGCCCTGCCGGGCGCGGGCGCGTTCGGCGTCGCTCAGCGTGGCGCCCATCCCGGCGTCCCACAGACCCCAGGCGAGAGACGTCGCGGGGACACCTTCGGACCGCAAGAAGATGGCGTACGCGTCGAGGAACGCGTTCGCGGCCGCGTAGTTGCCCTGCCCCGCGTTGCCGAACAGTCCGGCCGCCGAGGAGTAGAGCACAAACGCCGTCAGGGGCTTGTCCCGCGTGGCCAGGTGCAAGTTCCGCGCCGCCTCGATCTTGGCGCGGAACACGGTGTGCAGCCGCTCGGGGGTCAACGATTCGACCATGGCGTCGTCGAGCACCCCGGCCGCGTGGATCACCGCGGTCACCGGTTCGTCGCGCAGGGCCGCGTGCACCGCGTCCGGGTCGGCGACGTCGCAGGCCAGGGCCCGCACCCGGACACCCTCGATGTCCAAGGACCGGCCGGAGCGGGAGAGCAGCAGCAGGTCCTGCACGCCGTACCGTGAAATCAAGTGCCTCGTGGTCAGCTCACCGAGAGTGCCGGTCGCTCCGGTGACCACGACGGTCCCGGTTCCGAGGTCGGGGATCGCGGCGGCCGCGGGAATCCGGGCCAGCCGCGGCAGGTGCGCCGCGCCGTCGTGGATCCAGGCCTGCGGCACCGGGTAGTAGGCGTTGTCCGGGCCGTCGAGCAGGTGCACCCGGTCCGGGTGTTCGGACTGCACCGAACGGACCAGACCCCACAGCGCGGCGCCGTCCGGGTCGGTGATCTCGTCGCCGGCCGCGCCGAGGGTGCGCACCACCAGCCGGGAACCGGCCCAGGCCGGGTCGGCGAGCCAGGTCTGAATCAGGCCGAGCAGGGCCGCCGCCCGGTCCGCGGCGCTGCCCGGTGCGGTCGCGTCGACTGCCAGCAGCGGCGCCGGGTCCGGTAGGCCCTCGCCCAGCACGACAGTGACCGGGAGGTCCGGTGCGGCGGTGATGTCCTGCCGTGCCCAGGTCACGGTGTGCAGCAGCCGGTCGGCCGCGCCGGTGCCGATCCCGGCGGCCGGGCGCAGCGCGAGGCTGTCAATTTCGGCGACCGGGGTGCCGGCCGGGTCGGTGATCGTGATGCGGACCGCGTCGGTGCCGGCGGCCCGGGTCAGGTGGGCTCGCAGGCGGGTGCCGGCCGGGCCGAAGGTGCGCAGCCCGGTGATGGCGAACGGCAGCCGGGTCTGTCCGTCGGCGAACAGCCCGCCGGCGGCGATGGCGTGCAGGACCGCGTCGAACAGGGCCGGGTGCAGGCCGTAGCCGGTGACCGGGTGGTCGAGTTCGACCTCGGCGAACACCTCGTCGGCGCGCTTGTGGACGGTGCGCAGCCCTTGGAAGGCGGGGCCGTAGGCGAGTCCGGTGGCGGCGGTCGCCGGGTAGAAACCGGTCAGGTCGAGCGTCTCGGCGCCCGCCGGCGGCCATGTGGAGTCCGCGGCGGCCGGGTGGGCGGGTTCCTGCGCTGCGGTCAGCACGCCGGTGGCGTGGGTGGTCCACGGTTCGTCGTCGTCGGTGCGGGCGTGCACGGTGATCGTGCGCCGGCCGCCGGGTCCGGCCTCGGCCAGGGTGGCGCGCAGCTGGACGCCGCCGCGGGCGGGCAGCGGCAGCGGCGCTTGCAGCAGCAGTTCCTCGACGACCGGGACGCCGTCGCGCTCGCCGGCGGCGCGGGCCATCTCGGCCAGGGCGGTGCCCGGCACGAGCGGGCGGCCGAGCACGACGTGGTCGGCCAGCCACGGGTGGGTGGCCAGCGACAGCCACCCGGTGAACAGGGTGGCGGTGCTGTCGGGTGCCTCGACGGCCGCGCCGAGCAGCGGGTGACCGGTTTCGGTCAGGCCGAGGCCGGTGGCGTCGCGGCTGGCGCCGGTGCGCGGGCGGGGCCAGAAGCGGCTGTGCTGGAACGCGTAGGTGGGCACTTCGGCGGCGGGTCCGGTGCCGAGTACGGCGGTCCAGTCGACGTCCTGGCCGTCGGTGAACAGCGCGGCGACCGCGGTGAGCAGGGTGGTGGCCTCGTCCCGGTCGCGGCGCAGGGCGGCGACGGCGTCGGGAATCAATGTCGCCAGGACGGTGTCCGGGCCGAGCTCCAGGACCCGGCCGGCAGGCAGCCGGGTGACTGCGTCGGCGAATCGGACCGGTTCGCGGACCTGCCGCACCCAGTACTCCGGGTCGGTCCAGTCGCCGCCCGCCTCCACGGTCGAGACCACGGTCAGGCGCGGCTCGCTGAACGTCAGCGTCTCGACGACAGCGCGGAAGTCGTCGAGCATCGGCTCCATCAGCCGCGAGTGGAACGCGTGGCTGGTCCGCAGCCGGGCCGTCTTCCACCCGCGCGACTCGACGGGCGAAATGTCGCCTGCGAGGCCTGACACCACGACCGCGTGCGGCCCGTTGACCGCCGCAATGTCGATCCCCGGGAACGCGGCACGAACCTCGTCCTCCGATGCCTGCACCGCCAGCATCGACCCACCGGCGGGAAGCGCCTGCATCAGGCGACCACGCGCGGAGACCAGCGTGGCAGCGTCGGCCAGGTTCAGCACCCCGGCCGCATAGGCCGCCGCGATCTCGCCGATCGAGTGCCCGGCGACCACATCCGGGTGGAGGCCCCACGAACGCACCAGGGCAAGCAGGGCGACTTCGAGGGCGAAGATGGCCGGCTGCGCCCAGCCGGTCTGCTCCACCTGCGGCTCCGGCAGCTCCAGCAACGCCACGACCTCGTCGTACGCGGCGGCATAAACCGGGAACGCCTGGTAGAGACCGCGGCCCATGTCGAGACGCTGCGAGCCCTGGCCGGTGAAGACCACCGCGAGCCGGCCGTCGGCGGCGACGCCGGTCAGCGGGTGGGTGCCCGCGGCGATAGCGGCGAGGCCGTCGTCCAGGCCGGACCGATCGGTGGCCACGACGATCGCTCGGTGGCGCAGCGACGCCCGCCGGGTCAGGGCCCGGGCGAGATCGCCGGGGGTGGCCGGGGCGCCGCGCAGGCGCTCGGCCTGGTCGCGCAGCGCATCCGCACCGGCGGCGCTGAGTACCACCGGGACGGCCGGCAGGTCGGCGGCGGGTGCGGCGGCCGCGACGGCGGCCGGTGCCTCGAGGATGACGTGCGCGTTGGTGCCGCTGATCCCGAACGAGGACACGGCGGCGCGGCGCGGCCGGTCGAGTGCCGGCCAGTCCCGCGCCGAGGCCAGCAACTCCACCGCGCCCGCGGTCCAGTCGATCTGGGCGGACGGGGCGTCGGCGTGCAGGGTCGCGGGCAGGGTGCCGTGCCTCATGGCCTGCACCATCTTGATGATCCCGGCGACACCGGCAGCGGCCTGGGTGTGGCCGAGGTTGGACTTGACGCTGCCGAGCCACAGCGGGTCGCCGGTGCGGTCCTGTCCATAGGTCGCCAGCAAGGCTTGCGCCTCGATCGGGTCGCCGAGCGGCGTACCCGTGCCGTGTGCCTCGACCACGTCGATGCCGGTAGCGGGCACGCGGGCGTTGGCCAACGCCTGCCGGATGACGCGTTG
>NZ_BOMS01000207.1 GCF_016862315.1 Actinoplanes palleronii
GGGAGGGACCCGCACGAGGGTGCACCGCTGCCTGGCATCTGAACAGGGTAGGTGCCTCGTATCGCGGACGGTCCCAGACTGTCGGGGCCGGCGCCGGCTTGTCGATTTTAATTCGGTCATATGCGGCTATCAATTTAAAGCGCTTGCTATGGCTGCTGCCGCAGTCGCTACCTGCGCAACGTCAGGAATTGCCGAAGGGATGGCGTCCAGCCAGATTCGAACGCGATTACGATTCAATTCAGGTTGGCAAGCTCCTCAGTTAGGGTATCGAAGCTATCACGCGCCTCCGGACTGCCGGAGGTCTCGACGGCGTCGGACAATTCGCGCAATGCCGGTTCGATGTTTCCACCGCCTCGCGTCGAGGTCGCGTTGATAGCATTCTGGATCTGCAATTGATCGATCCCGATCGACCCTGGCCAGCGGCCGTGCGCGTATGGCGGCCTGTCGCAGCCGATCGTTGCCGGGGCCTCGGCGGCCCCAGTCGGCTGCCTACGTCTCGTTTCGCTGCTGCTCGCGTACGCGCTCGCGGGTCTCGCGCCAGCGGCGCGCCCGGTCCCGTTCCGGTGGTTGCTCGGGGATCTCGACGTCGGCGAGCTCCGGAAATGCCTGCCAAACGGCGGGTACGATCTCGGCGATACCGGTGTCGCGGAACCCCGCCAACTGGGACATCAGGATGCAGGTCACCGCGCCCGGGTCGATGCTCCTGCCGGGCTGGAATCGAATCGACCGGAAGGCCCGCCGGCCGGGGGCCTCACGGCGATCGTCCGGGCTCGACGAGTCGAGGTGCTGTTCGGCCTTTCGTAGTTCCGCCTTGGGGATCGGAGCGCCGCGGTGCAGGGCGTTCCGGACAGGTGCGAACCAAGGTTCGTTCAAGATCCCGGCCTCCGCGAAGGGCTGGTCACGGAGCCATCGGATCAATCGGTGGTGCAATTCGGGCGAAGCGTGAGCGACCGCCCGCAGGAATGCGGGATCCGCGGTGAACAGTTGGAGGCCGTAGTGCCCGGTCGCTCTGACTCGTTTGTCGGTGACGCCCATCTCGGACCATGCGGAATGGTCCGGGTTGTTGTGGTCCGCTGGGTCGTCGGCGTAATCCGCCAGCAGTTCCCGCACCTCGAGCAGAAACGGCCCGGCCGCCGACGGATCGAGCGTGCCTGAGCCCCAGCTTCCTGGCCCGGGAACGGCGGCACATCGGTAAGCCGTGCTGTCCAACAGTTCGGGCGTGATCCGCACGCCGGTCAAGCATTCCATCAGCGCCAGTGTCCGCTGCCCGTACAGGCGGTCATACGGCACGTCATCGCTTCGTTCCACCGTGAAGCCGAGTTCGGTGAGCGTGTCGTTGAGCTGATCCGGACTGCTGCCCTCCCGTAACCCCGGGGATTCGGGATTGAGTACGACCAGCATGTCGCCGTCACGCGACCAGTAAAGGTGGGAAGTGGCGTGTTCGTGGTAGTCGAAGCAGACCATCTCACCGCGGGTCGACAGCACCCGGGCGACGGCCGGGGTGGCGCACAGAGACCCGAGCGGCTCTACGATCAGCGTCCAGGAGCCGACGCGAGCGGCCGCGACGAACGTCAGCCCTGTTGTCAGGGTGGCGTCGAAGGTATCTGGGTCCGGCAGCGAAATCCCCAGGCCGGCGGCCGGTTCCAGCAACGCCGTTCCCGTGATGTCCACCGGGTCCGGGCCGCCCAGTTGAGCGATGACGTCGTCCGGTGCGAGCCCACGCACCAGAGCCAGATTGAAGCTGAAACCGAGCGTTTGAGTCTCAACGAGCCACGAGTAGTCCTCGGCTGCTGGTACCACTGATCCACCCTGCCCCAGCCGTTCACCGACCGTGTAGAAACGGCCGATCCGGCCCACCAGTGACCGCCACAGACCGAGGGCCCGCGTCGGCCGGTTACGAATAGAAACGACTGAGACACGGTAAGCCTTCGCACACGCCGCACCTTCGGGTGGGCAGATGCAGTCACATGGGTCGATTTGATCTTCCGCCGACATGCTGCTCAGCGCACCGTGTCCTGCCAAGGAATGATCCAAGAGGGATCAGTTCCGGTCCGCGAGCACCCTGATGTGAGAGATCACCTGAAGGTGGGTCAAGGCTACTTTTGAGCCGATACCAGGCCGGGTTTCCGGATGGCTCGCGCACTCGTTGAGCGCGTGGCTCAACACCTGGTGCCCGGCGCCGCTGAACGCCGTTCGGCGCTGCTGGTTTCAACCCCGCTTGCTCCCCGTCCGATCGTGGTTTTGGAGCAGCGCCGCACCGCCGACCCTGAACAGCCCGATTTCATCGTGGCGGCGCTCCCCACCGCTGCTGCCGAGGATGGCCTCTGAACAGGGCAAACATCATGGCCGGCGAGAACGGGTCGCTCCCATTCCCCGCCGGCACCTCAGCCGAGCCCAACGACGAAGTCTGGTCAGCTCCGTGCTCCCAACGCGCTCCCCACGAGCAAGGACCCCGAGGTCACACAAGCGGACGATTCACCTACGCCGAGCACCATTTTCACTATCATGCCGATGAGAGTGCGCGCCATCAACCTACCGTTAGTACGCTCCGTGCATATTCAGCAGCGTGGAGAGATGGGTGTGGCATGCAGTTAGCCAGTATGCGTCAGGACCTCGGGTGGGGCCTGGTGTACATAACCGATTTCAGCCACGACGAGGATAACGGGCTTCCTGACGCACTCCCAGAGGACGCCGAGGGAAAGCAGCTGGCCTTTGTGAGCAGCGAAACGGCTACTATCGTTCTAGTACAGCACGGCAGCGACGGAGACGTTGAAGTACGGCTCTGGGCCGGCGCCGACGAGTGGGGAAAGCACGGATCCATTGAGCTCGGCGTGACGCACATATCCATTCCTTCGGGCCAGATTAGAGTGAGCGATGTTCTGCGAGAGAAGTTTTTCCAGGTTTGCGTTCCGTCAGGTCGCTATCGAATTCAGATCAACGGAGACGCTGGGAATAACCCAGCAGAAATTGATCTAGTCATAGTGAGGGAGAGTTAGGGCCAACGGGAACTGTGCCAGAATCGTGATCCACAGATAAGGGAACATCCACTCTTCTGCCGCCGATAAGGTGCGGTCAGGCCGAATGCCAGTAACTCTCAGTCAGGCTGGCCGGAGGGCGGCATCAAGGTCGCCGAGCATTAGTGCGATAGCGCCCACGTCGCTCCATGACGGATCCTGGTCACAGACGCGGGTCTCCAACTGCCCCACAAGGAACAGAACGCGGTCATCGACGGTCGGCATCGCGCGCAGCGCCTCGCAGATCACTCGGCAGTGTTCGAGGTCGGCCGCGTCGGCACGGATCATGAAGTCGGCGCAGCGACCGAACGTCTCCCACAGCACGCTGACCGAGGCGCGAACATCGGCCAGGTCATCATCCATCACGCGTCCGAGGCTAGCGAACCGGTGTCAGAGGTTGACGACCGTTTCACTGGCCGACCGGCATCTGCTTCTGCCGCCGATCGTGCGCGAGGTGGTCAAGCTACCGTCGCACCGGCGTGATAGCCACTTGGCCAGGCCTTGCGCAGACATGCCGAGAAGCGGGCATCGGGCATTGGAATGGACCCAGCACGAGCGCTGTGCGCAGCAAGTGCGACTATCGGTCATGGCAACGATCGAAGTGGTTCTTGGCGACATTACGTGCCAGCAGGTAGACGCCATCGTGACCGCCGCCAACGAGTCGTTGCTCGGTGGCGGCGGAGTAGACGGCGCTATCCACCGGGCCGCAGGTCCGCAATTGGCACACGCCGGCGCGGCCATCGCCCCCTGCGATCCGGGCGATGCCAAGGCGACCCCGGCATTCGAGCTGAACCCGCCGGTACGCAACGTCATCCATACAGTCGGCCCCGTCTGGGAGGGAGGCGGCTACGGCGAGGCGGACGTGTTGGCTGCCTGCTACCGGCGCAGCCTGCAGGTAGCTGACCAGCTGCAGGCTCGGTCAGTGGCGTTCCCCGCCATCGCCACCGGTGTCTACGGCTTCCCGCCGGACGACGCCGCTCGCATCGCGGTGAACACCCTGCGCTCGACACCCACCACCGTCCAGCAGATCTTTCTCGTCGCATTCGAGGAACAGACCCGGAACCTGCTCACGGCGGCGCTTCAGGAGGAAAGCGGCTCACATGGTGGCGTTGCCCGGTTGTAGACCCACCCGGCATTTGCCGCCGATCGTGCGCGAGGTGGTCAACGCTACCGTCACACCGCGTGAC
>NZ_BOMS01000208.1 GCF_016862315.1 Actinoplanes palleronii
CCCCTGAGAACCAGCCAGCGCCCGGAGTCGCGCTGCGGCAGGGAGCGGGCATGGCCTCGCGCTGGAACGCGGGACCGCGACACTCGAGGCCCGGCCGCGCCCGCGGGCTTTGGCTGGCTCTCAGGGGTGTCTCCGCGGCGCGGAGACACCCCTGAGGCCCAGCCGGGACCGGGAGGCGCGCGGCGGCCCGGGGTGGCAGCGGTCTCGCGTGGAGACCCCGCACCGGGAGGCGCGCGGCGGTCCGGGGTGGGCACGGTGTCGCGGCGGCCTCACGGGTGGGACTCGGCTCGTAGCCTGCGGACGAGCGCTCCGTAGTCGTACCGAAGGAGGGTTAAGCCGGGGGTTGCGGGATGTATGACGGCAGGCGGAGGGTTTTGCGGATCGCGGACTGGACGTCGTCGACCGGGGGGCGGCCGTCGACGTTGTGGACGACCTCCTTGCGCTGGAAGAGCTCCAGGACCGGGCGGGTCTTCTCGTGGTAGTCGCGGAGGCGGGCCTCCAGGGCTTCCGGAGTGTCGTCCGGGCGGGTGACCAGCTCGTGGCCGCAGATGTCGCAGCGGCCCTCCTGCTCCGGGCGGTCGGCGATCAGGTTGTAGTCCATGCCGCAGCTCGGGCAGAGGCGGCGGCTGAGGACCCGGCGGCGCACCTCGTCGTCGGGGAGTTCCAGGTGGATGACCGCGTCGATGTCGTAGCTCTCCATGAAGAACTCGGCCTGGCGGCCGTTGCGCGGGAAGCCGTCGATGATGAAGCCGTAGTTCCAGTCGTGCTGGTCCAGGCGTTCGCGGACCACCGACTCGACCAGGTCGTCGCCGACCAGCTCGCCGGCCGCCATCACCCGGCGGACCTGCGCGCCCATCTTGGTGTGGTTGCGCACGTGCCAGCGGAAGATGTCGCCGACGCTGATGTGCACCAGGTCGAGGTCCCGGGCCAGCACCTTGCCCTGGGTGCCCTTGCCGCTGCCCTGGACGCCCATGATCACGTATTTACGCATGTGGTGGTCTCCGAGTGGGGTTCAGTCCGCCGCGCCGATCCGCAGCGGGCCGGGCGCCGGCCCGGTCAACGTGGTCGGGTCGATGCTCCAGGCGCCGGCCACCCGGAACACGTCACGCTCCGCGACCAGCACGGTGGTCTCGTCGTCGAGCTCGCCGGGCAGGCCGGCCTCCCGCTCCGCCGGGCCGGGCTCGCCGAACCAGGAGGTGACCTCACCGGTCTGGCCGACGTACCCGAACGCGCGCACGAGATCACCCTTCACCGCGCGCTGCCACCGGTGCAACTCGGTGACCCGGTGGGTCGCGAAGTACTGCACCTCGGTGTCCAGCGCGGCGGAGAGAGCGACAACGTCCGGTCCGGGATTGATCAGTCGACGACCGGCCGCCAGCACCCACGTGGTGCCGCGGGCACCGGGCAGCGGCGGGGTCACCGCCACCCGGTCACCGGTCAGATGTGCCAGGTCCAGGCCGTCCCGCCAGCGAATCGGGCCGAGGTCGCGCAGTCCGAGAGCATTCAGGACGGCTTCCTGGTCGGCGCCGGAAACCGCCAGCCAGGCCTGCTTGCCGCCGAAACTGACCATGACGTCCTTGTCCATGCCCGCAACGCTAGCCGGTCGTCCGATCAGGCCCAGCCGTAATCCCCCCGGAGTGCGGCGGCCACCTGGTCGAAGCGGCCACGATCGAGGATCGCGCCCTCCCGGCGGATGCCGTCCTCCTCGACCTCGATCACCCGGTCCAGGCGGATCCAGCTCGGACGGTTGGACCGGTCCCACTCGCCGGCGCCCAGGGCGAGCCAGTGGCGCTGGCCGTCCCGTTCGCTCTGGCTGGACAGCATCAGGCCGACCAGGGTGCTGCCGTCCCGGCCGACCACCAGGACCGGGCGGTCCTTGCCCTGGGCCGGGTCGTCCTCATAGGGGACCCAGGTCCAGACGATCTCGCCCGGGTCGGCGTCACCGTCGAGGTTGGGCGCGTAGGCGACCGCGCGCCCGTTGTCGACGGTCGGGACGTTGCGGGTCGGTTTCGCTGTCGCACGCGGGGGTGGGGTCGGTTTCGGGGCGGACGGCTTGGGGGCGGACGGCTTGGGGGCAGACGGCCGTCGCTGGACGGTCTTTTCCGGGGCGGTGCCGCCGAACAACTGGCGGAGGAAGGAGATCAGCTTTTCGAGCACCGCTGAACCTTAACGGCCTTCTTTTACTGTACGGCCATACAGTATGACGATACAGTCCCCGCCGACACCACCGGCCCGGAAGGATGCACAGCATGACGCGTTATGGACCGATGTTCGGGCCGGACTACACGTTCCTCGGGGTCCCGGCCTGCGACTGGCGCGAGCCGGAGACGTACGCCGACGCCGACGTGGTGATCATCGGGGCCCCGTTCGACGGCGGCACCTCGCACCGCCCCGGCGCCCGCTTCGGCCCACAGGTCATCCGCGGCACCGACTACCTGCCGCACGACGGCTCCCGCCCGCACATGGCGATGCGCGTCGACGCGCTCACCGGCGACCTGACCGTCAAGGACGCCGGCGACCTCGAGGTCTTCAGCGGCGAGATCCAGCGCAGCTGCGCGACGATCGAGGAGGGTGTCGGCTTCATCGCCCAGCACGGCGCGGTCCCGCTCGTGCTCGGCGGCGACCACACGGTGACCTGGCCGGACGTGGCCGGCGTCGCGAGCGCGCACCCGCCGCAGCGGATCTCGGTGATCCACTTCGACGCGCACGCGGACACCGGCGACATCGAGTTCGGCTCGCTCTACGGCCACGGCCAGCCGATGCGCCGGCTGATCGAGTCCGGTGCGGTCCGCGGCGACCGGTTCCTGCAGCTCGGCCTGCGCGGCTACTGGCCCGGCCCGGACGTGCTGGACTGGATGGCCGACCAGCGGATGAACTCGTTCCACATGAGCGAGATCGTCGAGCGTGGCCTGGACGCCGTGCTGGACAGCGCGTTCGAGATCGCCATGGACGGCTGCGACGGCGTCTTCCTCTCGGTCGACATCGACGTCTGCGACCCGGGGCACGCGCCCGGCACCGGCACCCCGGAGCCCGGCGGCTTCACCGGCCGGCAACTGCTCGACAGCGTCTCCCGGATCTGCCACGAGCTGCCGGTGGTCGGGATGGACATCGTGGAGGTGTCGCCGCCGTTCGACCACGCGGAGATCACCGCGATGCTGGGCAACCGGGTGGTGCTCGAGGCGCTCTCCGGGATGGCCCGGCGGCGCAAGGACGGCGACGGGCCGCGGTGGAAGCGGTCGACGCCGCTGTTACAGGGGCGCGGCACCGGCCGTGAGGACGCCGGGCCTCAGCCTGCCTAGCTCGTCCTCACCAGGCGGGCCTCAGCCGGCC
>NZ_BOMS01000209.1 GCF_016862315.1 Actinoplanes palleronii
TGGTTGTTCGTTTGCTGTGAATCACACAGTGGACGCGTAGCACAAAGTTTGAGGTGGTTAAGCCCTCGGCCTATTAGTACCGGTCAACTCAACACGTTACCGTGCTTACATCTCCGGCCTATCAACCCAGTAATCTAGCTGGGGGCCTTACCCACTCAAAGGTGGTGGGATACCTCATCTCGAAGCAGGCTTCCCGCTTAGATGCTTTCAGCGGTTATCCCTTCCGAACGTAGCCAACCAGCCATGCTCCTGGCGGAACAACTGGCACACCAGAGGTTCGTCCGTCCCGGTCCTCTCGTACTAGGGACAGCCCTTCTCAAGTATCCAACGCGCACGGCGGATAGGGACCGAACTGTCTCACGACGTTCTAAACCCAGCTCGCGTACCGCTTTAATGGGCGAACAGCCCAACCCTTGGGACCTGCTACAGCCCCAGGATGCGACGAGCCGACATCGAGGTGCCAAACCATCCCGTCGATATGGACTCTTGGGGAAGATCAGCCTGTTATCCCCGGGGTACCTTTTATCCGTTGAGCGACACCGCTTCCACACGCAAGTGCCGGATCACTAGTCCCGACTTTCGTCCCTGCTCGACCCGTCAGTCTCACAGTCAAGCTCCCTTGTGCACTTACACTCAACACCTGATTGCCAACCAGGCTGAGGGAACCTTTGGGCGCCTCCGTTACCCTTTAGGAGGCAACCGCCCCAGTTAAACTACCCACCAGACACTGTCCCTCGACCCGATCAGGGCCGCAAGTTAGATACCCAAACCCAACAGAGTGGTATTTCAACAATGACTCCACCCGAACTGGCGTCCGAGCTTCACAGTCTCCCACCTATCCTACACAATCGAATTCAGATACCAATGTCAAGCTATAGTAAAGGTCCCGGGGTCTTTCCGTCCTGCCGCGCGTAACGAGCATCTTTACTCGTACTGCAATTTCGCCGGGCCTGTGGTTGAGACAGTGGGGAAGTCGTTACGCCATTCGTGCAGGTCGGAACTTACCCGACAAGGAATTTCGCTACCTTAGGATGGTTATAGTTACCACCGCCGTTTACTGGCGCTTAAGTTCTCCGCCTCGCCCCGAAGAGCTAACAGGTCCCCTTAACGTTCCAGCACCGGGCAGGCGTCAGTCCATATACATCGTCTTACGACTTGGCATGGACCTGTGTTTTTAGTAAACAGTCGCTTCCCCCTGCTCTCTGCGGCCATACCACGCTCCACCAGCAAGTGGCTTCACGCGTCCGGCCCCCCTTCTCCCTAAGTTACGGGGGCAATTTGCCGAGTTCCTTAACCACAGTTCACCCGTCGCCTTGGTATTCTCTACCTGACCACCTGTGTCGGTTTAGGGTACGGGCCGCTCAAAGCTCGCTAGAGGCTTTTCTCGGCAGCATAGGATCAATGACTTCACCAGAACGGCTCGGCATCACGTCTCAACCTTAATGCACCGCGGATTTGCCTACGGTACGGCCTACACGCTTACCCCGGCACAACCACCGGCCGGGATCATCTACCTTCCTGCGTCACCCCATCGCTAAACTACTACCCCAATAGGTCCTAGTCTCCCGCATCGCCGGCCGAAACCATTGAATTGATCGAAAAGTTAGTAACTGAAGGTTCGTCTTGGGCGCTCTTTTGCGGGTACGGGAATATCAACCCGTTATCCATCGACTACGCCTCTCGGCCTCGCCTTAGGCCCCGACTCACCCAGGGCGGATTAGCCTGGCCCTGGAACCCTTGGTCATCCGGCGGAAGGGGTTCTCACCCTTCATTCGCTACTCATGCCTGCATTCTCACTCGTGTAGCGTCCACGGCTGGATCACTCCGCCGCTTCACCCGCTACACGACGCTCCCCTACCCATCCACACACCTGGACCATCGCCCAAAGACGACAGCCGGGTAAAGTATGAATGCCACAGCTTCGGCGGTGTGCTTGAGCCCCGCTACATTGTCGGCGCGGAACCACTTGACCAGTGAGCTATTACGCACTCTTTAAAGGATGGCTGCTTCTAAGCCAACCTCCTGGTTGTCAATGCGATCCCACATCCTTTTCCACTTAGCACACGCTTAGGGGCCTTAGCTGGCGATCTGGGCTGTTTCCCTCTCGACTACGAAGCTTATCCCCCGCAGTCTCACTGCCGCGCTCTCACTTACCGGCATTCGGAGTTTGGCTGATTTCAGTAAGCTTGTGGGCCCCCTAGACCATCCAGTGCTCTACCTCCGGCAAGAAACACGCGACGCTGCACCTAAATGCATTTCGGGGAGAACCAGCTATCACGGAGTTTGATTGGCCTTTCACCCCTAACCACAGGTCATCCCCCAACTTTTCAACGTTGGTGGGTTCGGTCCTCCACGCAGTCTTACCCACGCTTCAACCTGCCCATGGCTAGATCACTCCGCTTCGGGTCTAGAACATGCGACTAAAAGCGCCCTATTCAGACTCGCTTTCGCTACGGCTTCCCCACACGGGTTAACCTCGCCACATGCCACTAACTCGCAGGCTCATTCTTCAAAAGGCACGCCATCACCACTGCTAGGGTGGCTCTGACGGATTGTAGGCGAACGGTTTCAGGTACTATTTCACTCCCCTCCCGGGGTACTTTTCACCATTCCCTCACGGTACTTGTCCGCTATCGGTCACCAGGAAGTATTCAGCCTTACCAGGTGGTCCTGGCAGATTCACAGCAGATTCTAGGAGTCCGCTGCTACTCGGGAACACTGCAAAGAGGTCACACACTTTCGTCTACCGGGCTCTCACCGTCTACGGCCGACTTTCCCACGTCGTTCGACTAGCATGAAACTTTGTAACTCTTCACCAGAATGTCAGTCCTGATAAGCAGGTCCCACAACCCCCCACGCGCAACCCCTGACAGGTATCACACACGCAAGGTTTAGGCTAGATCCGCTTTCGCTCGCCACTACTCACGGAATCACGGTTGTTTTCTCTTCCTGCGGGTACTGAGATGTTTCACTTCCCCGCGTTCCCCTCACACACCCTATGAATTCAGGCATGGATGACACGACATGACTCGTGCCAGGTTTCCCCATTCGGACACCCTGGGATCACAGCTAGTTTGGCAGCTCCCCCAGGCCTATCGCGGCCTACCACGTCCTTCATCGGCTCCTGGTGCCAAGGCATCCACCGTTCGCCCTTGACAACTTAACCACAAAAAACAAGATGCTCGCGTCCACTGTGCAATTCTCAACCAACGACCAACCCACAACCCCATCCGCAAAACACC
>NZ_BOMS01000210.1 GCF_016862315.1 Actinoplanes palleronii
CGCTGTCGTGGAGACGCTGACGTTCAGCGAGCCGCGCCTGGCCGTGGTTTCGACCGTGGACGCCGATGGCGACTGGACCGATCCGGAGTACTGGGTGCGGCAGGTCCGCGAACCGGTCCGGTTCGCCGACGCCGTGGCCCGCCTCGACGCGACCCGGGTCCTGGAGATCGGCCCGGACACCGTGCTCGCCACGCTCGTGCCCGGTGCGGTCGCCGCGCTGCGCCGGGACCGCGACGAGGTCACCACCGTGTTCACCGCGCTCGGCGCGCTGTTCACCGCCGGTGTGCCGGTGACCTGGCCGGCGGTTTTCGCCGGGACCGGCGCCACCCGCACCGAGCTGCCCACCTACGCGTTCCAGCACACCACCTACTGGCCCACCCCGCGCCCCGCCCGGCCGGTCACCGACCCGGCCGGGCTCGGCCTGGTCGGCACCGGCCACGCGCTGCTGGGCGCCGCGGTCGAACTGCCCGGCTCGGCGGACACCGTGCTCACCGGCCGGCTCGCCATCGCCACCCACCCGTGGCTGGCCGACCACGTCGTGCTCGACCGGATCGTCGTCCCCGGCACCGCCCTGGTGGAGATGGTCCTCGCGGCCGCGGAGCGTGCCGGCGTGCCCGGCATCGAGGAACTGCTGCTGCAGACCCCGCTGACACTGTCCGCCGACGGCGGCGTCCAGGTCCGGGTCACCGTCGCGGCGGACGCCCAGGACGGCCGGCACGCGGTTACCCTGCACGCCCGCGCCGACGAGACCGAACCGTGGACGCCGCACGCCACCGGCCAGCTCACCGGCGACCTCACCACGATGCAGGACGCCGGGCTGACCGTGTGGCCGCCGACCGGCTCCGAACCGGTCGACCTCACCGGCTACTACCCGGGGCTGGCCGAGGCCGGCATGGCCTACGGACCCGCCTTCCAGGGCCTGCGCGCGGCCTGGCGGCGCGGCCACGACGTGTACGCCGAGATCGCCACCGACCAGACCGGTGCCGGGTACGCGGTGCACCCGGCCCTGTTCGACGCCGCCCTGCACGCCGTCGGCGCCGCCGGGCTGCTCGCCGGGCCGGGTGTCCGGCTGCCGTTCGCGTTCACCGGCGTCCGCGTGGCGGGGGAGGCCGGCCCGCTGCTGCGCGCCCGGCTGAGCGCCGCCACCGCACCGGACAGCGTGCGGGTCCGGCTCGCCGACGGCTCCGGCCGCCCGGTCGCCGAGGTCGACCAGCTCACCCTGCGCCCGGTCTCCGGCGCGCAACTGTCCGCGAGCGATCGCCTGCTCTACGGCGTGCACTGGACCCCGGTGGACGCCACCGCCGTCGCCGAGCCGTCCGTGTCGATCCCGCTCGGCGCCGCCCTGCCGGCACCTGCCGCGGTGGTGCTGGTCGACGCGACCGCGCCCGGCACCGCCCTCGACCGCAGCACCGCGCTGCTCGCCCTGCTGCACGCGTGGCTCGCCGACCCGGCCTGGTCCGGCTCCCGGCTGGTGGTGCGCACCCTCGGCGCGGCCGGCGACGACGTCATCGACCCGGACGGTGCCGCGCTGTGGGGCCTGATCCGCTCCGCGCAGGCCGAGTACCCGGACCGCATCCACCTGCTCGACACCGCCGGCACGACGTTCTACGACCTGCCGGAAGCGGTGGTCCGCGACGGCGTGACCCTGGTGCCGCGCCTCACCCGGCTCGCCGCACCCGGCACGGCCGGCCTCGGCGACGGTGTCGTGGTGGTGACCGGTGCGACCGGCACGCTCGGTGGGCTGGTGGCCCGGCACGTGGCCGAGGCCTACGGGGTTCGTGAGCTGCTGTTGCTGTCCCGTTCCGGTGGGACTCTCGACATCGATGGTGTCAACGTGCGCGCGGTGGCCTGCGATCTGGCTGACCCGGTCGCGGTCGTCGAGGCGTTGCGGGGTGAGCCGATGACCGCGGTGATCCACGCGGCTGGGGTGCTCGACGACGCGCTGCTGGCCGACCTGACCCCGGAGCGGCTCGCCACGGTGTTCCGGGCCAAGGTCGACGCGGCCCGCAACCTGCGCGAGGCCACGCGGGACCTGCCCCTAGCCGCGTTCGTGCTCTACTCCTCGGCTGCCGGACTGTTCGGGACCGCGGGGCAGGGCAACTACGCGGCCGCAAATGCGTTTCTCGACGCGTACGCCATCGGTTTGCGATCCGAAGGCGTCCCGGCGACCTCGTTGGCCTGGGGTTTGTGGGACGCCGGGATGGGCGGCGCGCTCAGCGACGCCGACCGGGCCCGGGCCCGGCAGGGTGGCATCGTGCCGCTCACCGCCGAGCAGGGCCTGGCCGCCTTCGACGCCGCGCTCGCCGCGGACCGCGCGGTCGTCGCACCGCTCGGCCTCGACCTCACCGCGCTGCGCGACCGTCCCGGCATGGCGCCGCTGCTGAGCGACCTGGTGCGCCCCGGCCGCCGTGCCGCTGCCCCGGCCGCCGACGGTCTCGCCGCCCGCCTTGCCGGCCTGACCGGCGCCGACCGCGAACGCACCGTGCTCGACCTGGTCCGCACCCACGTGGCCGCGGTGCTGGGCCACGCCGACGCGGACGCGGTCGAGGCCGGCCGGGCGTTCCAGGAGCTGGGCTTCGACTCGCTGACCGCGGTCGAGCTGCGCAACCGCCTCGGCACGGTGACCGGGCTGCGGCTGCCCTCGACCCTGGTCTTCGACTACCCGACTGTCACTGCGCTCGCCGGCTACCTGATCGGCGAGCTCATCGGTGCGGGCGCGACGGACGTGCCGGTGGTGACCGCTGCCGCCGCCTCCGACGAGCCGATCGCGATCGTGGGCATGGCCTGCCGTTATCCGGGCGGGGTCGCCTCGCCGGAGGATTTGTGGGATCTGGTCGCGGCGGGTGGCGAGGGGATCGGGCTGTTCCCGGAGGATCGCGGGTGGGCGGACATCTATCACCCGGACCCGGATCACCCCGGCACGTCGTATACCCGGGAGGGTGGCTTCCTTTACGGCGCGGGTGACTTCGACCCGGGGCTGTTCGGCATCTCGCC
>NZ_BOMS01000211.1 GCF_016862315.1 Actinoplanes palleronii
TGTCAACGGTCAAGACGAAGTCTTGGCTGATGGGCTTTGAACCTCGTCGTGGGCGGACACCAGAATTCCATGCCGGTGGTCAGGTGTTTGGTAGTCGGCTTAGCTGGTGAGGGCTTGGACGCCGTGGCCGGCGAGGGCTTGTTGCAGGCGGTGGCTGTCGCCCTTGGTGGTGATCACGTGGGCGTGGTGCAGGAGCCGGTCGACGGTCGCGGTAGCGATCGTTTTCGGCATGATCGTGTCGAATCCGGAGGGGTGGATGTTGCTGGTGACGGCGATGGAACGGCGTTCGTAGGCGGCATCGACGACGCGGTAGAACGCTTCGGCGGCGTCGGCTCCGGCCGGGAGCATGCCGATGTCGTCGACGATGATCAGGTCGGCCCGGCAGATCCGGGCGACGGTGCGGGCGACCGATCCGTCGGCTTTGGCCCTGCCGACGGTGCTGGTGAGGGTTTCGAGGGTGAACCAGGCGACTCGCATGTCGTGGTCGATAGCAGTGTGGGCGAGGGCTTCAACGAAGTGACTCTTGCCGGTGCCGGAGGGCCCGGCGATGGCGAGGTTCTCGGCGCGGCTGATCCATTCGAGGGTCGTGAGGCCGTGCTGGGTGGCGGCGGGGATGCCGGAGTCGTCGGGCCGCCAGGACGCGAAGGTTTTGCCCGTTGGGAAGTTCGCGGCTTTGCGGCGGGTGCGCCGGCCGGCGGTGTCGCGGCCGAGGACTTCCTCGGTGAGTAGAACACGCAGGACTTCGGCGGGGTCCCAGCGTTGCGCCCGGGCAGTGGCCAGGACGTCAGGTGCCGCGGCGCGCAGGTAGGGGAACCGCATCCGGCGCAGCAGGGCGTCGAGGTCGGCGGGCAACGGCGCGGCGGTCGGGGTCTGGTCGGTGCGGCGGCTGCGTGAGCGCGGTGCCCGGACGGCGGCGGTGGTGGGGCTGGAGTCGGTCATGCGCCGAGCTGCTTCCAGGAGCTGGTGCCGGGCTGCGCGGAGTAGGTTTCGTCGGCGCGGACGACCTCCGCGGGGTCACCGGCGCAGGCCAGGTGGTCGAGGATGCTGGCGAGGTCATGTTCGCCGAACCGGCCCGCGGCGGCGGCCAGGCCGAGGGCGTGGTCAACGCGGCCGGCGTCGAGGATGGTGGCCAGCTCGACCGCGCGGGCCATCTTTGCCCGGACCCTGGTGGCGCCGGTCGCGGCGGCTTCGACCAGCCAGTCGTGGGCGCCGGGACCGAGTTCGAGGAAGGCGGCCTCGGCGGTGCTGCGGGGCTTGGGCCGTGGTGGTTTCGGGCCGTCGCCCAGGTGCGGATGGTGTGGGTAGTGCTCGTCGCGGATGGACGGGTTGCCGGGTGTCGACAGCCGGTGCCGGGCGATCTCGGTGACACCCGTGCTGGTCATCGCGGTGATCGATAGGTGATCGCCGACGACTCGGCACCAGGCTCGCTCACCGATGTGCCCGGGTGGAGTTGAGTAACGCACGGATCCGAACCGGACGGTCTGGTCCTCGTTGACCAGGCGTTCCTCGCCCAGCGCGGCGGTGTGCGGGTCGGCGGGCAGCGGATGCAGCAGGCTGCGTTCGGTCGCGAGGCGTTCGATCGGGGCGACGGACGTTTCGCGGTGGGTGCGGGCGTTGACCTTCTCGCACCAGGCTTCGCAGGCCGCGACCAGGTCGGTGAACGAGCCGTACTCGCCGCGCAGGTTCGCGCTGGTCGGCACCAGATCCGCTTTCGCGATCTTCACGGTGGCCTCGACGCCGCCCTTGCTTTCGGGGTCGAACGGTTCGCAGGTCGCGACGGTGACACCGTAGTGGCGGCCGGCAGCGACGATCTGCGGGTGCCGGACCGCGACGCCGGCGACGTGTTCGACAGTCACGGTCTTGGCGTTGTCGCCGAGCAGATATGCCGGGGCCCCGCCGAGTCGGCGCAGGGTGGCATCCAGGCAGGCGACCAGGGTGCCCAGGGTCTGGTCCCAGGTCGGGATCACCACCCGGAAGCGTGACCAGGCCAGCCAGGCGCAGAACAAGCTGGTCTTGCGGCCGGCGACCCGCGGGCCGTCGCCCCAGTCGAACTGCAACCACAGGCCAGGCTCGGCGACCCACGGCCGGTAGACGCGCCGGTTCCCGGCCCGCCACGCTGCTTTCGCGGCCCGCACCGCCCGCCGGGTGGTGCGTTCAGTGCCGGCGAACCCCATCACGACCAGGCGCTCATGCACCTTGTCCGCCCGGATCTTCGCCTTCGACCGGTCGACGAGCTCTTCGACCTTCGGTAGGAACGTGTCGATCAGTTTCGGTCTCGCCGCCCGCGTGAACGGGTCCCCGCCGGTCTCGCGAAGGTTCACATACCGCTGGACGGTCTTCGGGTCACAGCCAGCAAGTTGCCCGGCCGAATACGCACACCCGGTCAGGTCGAAAGCTTCCAGAATTTCCATTATTTCCCTGTCAGACTTGGTCACGGTCTCTCCGGTCCGAACGAGTGCAAGGGTCAGCACCCGCACCGATCGGCCGGAGAGATCCGATTTCAGAACGTCGGGACCGAAATCACCTGACCGCACACCAGGAATTCCGGTGTCCGCGAGCCGGGACTCAACTGTCCGCCGACAAGGATTTTCGCGTTTCCGCTAGCA
>NZ_BOMS01000212.1 GCF_016862315.1 Actinoplanes palleronii
CTCCCCGCGATGACCGCTGCTCGGCACCGCAATGCGCTTCTCCTGCGCCGACGGTTACCGCCGGCTCCGTCAGGGAACCTCAGGGAGATGAGTACCTATCCTGATCCGGCCTGGCACGGCGATGTCTACCCCTCTGAAGAGGAGATCGATCCGGCCGGCACCGACGGCCCGGTCGGGGCGTACGCCAGCGGGCCCGGGCCGCTACCATCCTCCGCGCCTGGATCACCGCCCATCCCCGGACCGGCAGACCGGGTCGCCACCGCCGCTAACTCGATTGTCATCCGGCGCTCGGACGGATCGATTGAGGTGGTCACCGACCTCGACGGTGACGGCATCGCCGACGTGGTGCAACTCGACCTCGACGGTGACGGGGTGCCCGACCTCACCTACCTCGACACCGACCACGACGGGCAGCTCGACACCGTGCTGCGCACCCCGAACCACTGACAGCACCGTGCGGCGCCGGCCCATTTCCGTACCGCACACGCTGCCCGCAGATCATCGCGCCTGGCCCGGTGACGGCCCCTTCTGCCGCAGCGACCTCAGTGACGGCTGAGTGCTGATCTCGTCAGCGTCGAGGTGCTCCTACACGGGTGCCGCCACGAAAACCGACGGGCAACGCGCCACCAGCACGCAAGCACGCTCCTCGTTGTGTCGGCGGCAGTTGAGGACGTCTGGCGAGGTGGGACTATTTCCCGCGTGACTGTTCGCTGGAGACTTCGGGATGGCCGGCGCAGTAGTACATGACGGAGGTGCATGAAGTGGGCATGACTTTCTACACCGGTACGGCGCCGGCGACAGCGTACGAACAATCCGACCGATCGGGAAAATTAGAGATCTGGGACCGCAGTCAGAAGACGAGCTTCATGTTCTGCGCGCAGATCGCGTCCCTAGAAGAGATGCTGAAGACGCCGAGCGGTGTCGACGCGCCCGGCAACGACGAGGTCTATATCGACCCGCCAGTCTTCCGAGCCTTCATCTTGGCGGCATTCGACTACCTACGGCATAGTGGGTCGCTGCCGCTACGCCGGATGCTGGTGGGCGTCCTACAGACCGCTCTGTTCCTGGATGCCCGAGCCAGCGGTGAAGCACTGCCGATTCCGCCGGGATTCAACGATATCGAGGAAGGCCTCGAAGATATCACCTAGCACCCGCCGGGCCGCTCTCGGCAGATTTGAACAGCCTACGCGTACGAAGGGAGCGGCCGGAAAGCAGCTGACTGTCAGGTCCCTCGATGACGCGGCACGGCTTTCCGCGCGAAGGGCTTATTCTGTAGCGCCGGATCGCGGCAGATGAGCAGGTCAGATCGCGGTATCGGAATCCTGTTCCGAAATCGTCGAGCGAAGGTCTTCGCGTGAGTATCGAGGACGACCTCGACCGATTCGACTGGTCCCGTATCCGGACATATCCCGGCTACGCCGAAATGGTGCCCTATGCGTTAAGAAAGCTCATCGCGGCTTCGGACGAGGAGACTGCCCTGCTCGGCGTATGGATCGAACGCATCCTTCTGTCCGTGGCCGGCCTCTGCGAGGGTTGCGGGACAGTCGCGAGTGCCCTGGTCGCGGCCCTGTCCGAGATGACGCCGTCAGGGCACAGGGTGGCGCTTGATCTCCTGTCGCAAATCTCCGCCGCCGAGATCACCGGGCCGGCGCACGAGCAGATCGGCGCGGTCGACGTCAAGGAGATCCGGCAAGCCGTGGCGGGCGGCTTCCAGCACTACGTAGGCGGCAGGCGGCAGGCGGCAGGCGGTTATGGTCATAATTTTGGTGCGCGGGTAAAGCAGGGATGCTATGGCGATCAGCTTTAATTCGGGGTCAGTGCTTCTGGTGCCTGCCGGCCGGTATCACGCACTGGCGGTCATGACTGCAAAAACGCCACACATTGCCTTCTACTCCTGTCGCGACGAGTTCGATATCGCCGATATCGGGAGCCTTTCCGCCAATGAACCATTGTTCGTCATCGCCGTGATGAAGGCCGCATACTCCGCAGGACGATGGGGCCAGGTGCTGGGCCAACTTCGGGAGACAGCAATTCCTGCGGCGCCTCCGGTCTTCAGGCAGGAAATCGGAAGTGGGGCATGTTCGATTGTTGAGCCAGGCCGGAGCACTCGGTTGCTGGTGCCGAGAGAGGAATGCATCGGCATGGAGCGGCAGGCAGTTTGGTCGGCCCACCACGTCGAGTCCCGATTGGTAGACCACTACGAGGGACGACCCAATATATTCGTCGAGTCACTGAAGGTTGAATTATAGACCCGGACGCACTCAATGCGGCAGTTAA
>NZ_BOMS01000213.1 GCF_016862315.1 Actinoplanes palleronii
CCCTGCTGGCTTATTCGACGGCGTGCCTGACGGGTGTTTGTGGTGGGTGTTCGTAGGGTTCGTGGCTATGTCGATGCAGCCGAGGCCGTGGCCTGAGGTGCCGGAGCAGACCGCGCGGGTGGCGCGGGCGGCGTTCCGGAAGGGGAATCTCGCGATGCGGATCCGGGATGAGCTGGGTCAGGTGTACGACGATGGCCGGTTCACGGCGGCGTTCGGGGTACGTGGGCGGCCGGGAATCTCGCCGGCACAGTTGATGATCGTCACTGTGCTGCAGTTCGCGGACAATCTGGGCGATCGAGCGGCTGCGGACGCGGTCCGGGACCGGATGACCTGGAAATACGCTCTCGGGCTGGAACTGGACGATCCCGGGTTCGATGCCAGCGTGCTCACCGAGTTCCGGGCCAGGCTGGTCGAAGGCGACCTGAGCAGCCTGGCCCTGGACGCTCTGTTGCAGCGGCTGATGGAGTTGAAGCTGATCAAGCCGAGAGGCCGGCAGCGCACCGACTCCACGCACGTGCTGGCCGCGATCCGGCAGCTCAGCCGCCTGGAACTGGCCGGAGAAACGCTCCGTGCCGCCCTGGAGGCGCTGTCAGCGGCGGCACCGGACTGGCTGACCTCGATGATCGACGCGTCGTGGGCCGAGGTCTATGGCGCCCGGATCGACAACCTGCGGCTGCCCGACAGCAAGACCAGACGCGACGAGCTGATGCTCCAGTACGGCCGGGACGGCTACCACCTACTCGAAGCCGTGGGCCATCGGCACGCCCCGCCGTGGCTGGTCCAGATACCCGCGGTGCAGGCATTACGCCTGATCTGGATTCAGCAGTTCTACCGCGATACCGACGGCACCGGCCGGCAGCAGGTACGCCGCAGGGACCCCGCCCCCGATGGGGACGGGGTCCCTCCCACTAGAGACAGGATCGCCTCCCCGTATGACCTTCACGCCCGTTACGGCACCAAACGCGACACCCGATGGCATGGCTACAAAGTCCATTTCACCGAAACCTGCGACCCGCCCGCACCCGGCACCAGCGGCACGAGTCCGGACCGGCGACGCGGGGAACACCCGAACCTGATCACGAACGTGGTCACCACCGCGGCGACCGTGGCAGACACCGCGATGACCGCCACCATCCATGACCAGCTCGCCGGCAAGAACCTCACGCCCGCCGAGCATCTGCTCGATTCCGGCTACCCCTCGGCCGAACTGATCGTGAGCGCCGCCCACGACCACGGCATCACCCTGGTCGCACCCCTGCTGACCGACAACTCCGCGCAGGCACGCGCCGGACACGGCTACGACAAGGCCGCGTTCACCTTCGACTACGACACCCGCCGGGGCACCTGCCCACAAGGCAGAACAAGCAGCAGCTGGTCACCCTGCCAGACCCGCGGCACCGACACGATCATCGTCGCCTGGGCCGCTACCACCTGCCAGCCCTGCCCAGCCCGCCAGCTCTGCACCACCGCCACCCGCCGCAAAATCGGCCTGCAACCCCGAGCCATCCACGAAGCCCTCACCACCGCCCGCCACCTGCAGACCACCGACCAGTGGAAAACCACCTACCAGGCCCGCGCCGGCGTCGAAGGAACCATCCGCCAAGCCACCCACGTCACCGGTATCCGCACCGCCCGCTACCGAGGCCTACCCAAAACCAGCCTCGAACACCACCTCGCCGCCACCAGCCTCAACATCATCCGACTCGACCAGTACTGGACCGGCCGCCCCCTCGACCGCACCCGCACCACACACCTACAACGCCTCGACTTCACCCTCGCTGCCTAACCCGAATAAGCCAGCAGGGTCA
>NZ_BOMS01000214.1 GCF_016862315.1 Actinoplanes palleronii
AGACCCTGTTGGTTAATTTGTAGGTGTGCCGTTTCCTTCGGTGTATCGATACATTGTGGGGTTATGTCGTTACAGCCGAGGCCGTGGCCTGAGGTGCCGGAGTTGACCGCGCGGATGGCTCAGGCGTCGTTTCGTAAGGGAAATCTCGCCACCCGGATCCGTGACGAGCTGGGTCAGGTGTATGAGGATTCCCAGTTCACGGCGGCGTTCGGGGTGCGGGGCCGGCCCGGGATCTCCCCGGCGCAGTTGATGATCGTCACGGTGTTGCAGTTTTCGGAGAACCTGACCGACCGGCAGGCCGCGGACGCGGTCCGGGACCGGATCACCTGGAAATACGCGCTCGGTCTCGAATTGGAAGACCCGGGTTTCGACTTCACCGTCCTGAGCGAGTTCCGGGATCGGCTGGTCGACGGTGACCTGACCGCCCTGGCCCTGGACGCCCTGCTGGTCCGGCTGGCCGGGCTCGGGCTGGTCAAAGCCCGCGGCCGGCAACGCACCGATTCGACCCATGTCCTGGCCGCGATCCGGAACCTGAACCGTCTCGAACTGGCCGGGGAAACCCTGCGTGCCACCCTGGAAGCCCTGGCCGCGGCCGCCCCGGACTGGCTGACCGCCACCATCGACGCGTCCTGGGCCCAGGTTTACGGCGCCCGGATCGACAACCTGCGCCTGCCGGAAAGCCAAACCCGCCGCGACGCCCTGATGACCCAGTACGGCGTCGACGGCTACCACCTGCTCGACGCGATCCACCACCCGGACGCACCCGGCTGGCTGACCAACCTGCCCGCCGTGCAGGCATTACGCCAGATCTGGATCCAGCAGTACTACCGCACCACCGGCACCGGCCGGCAGGAGGTGCGACGGCGGGACCCCGCCCCTGACGGGGACGGCATCCCGCCCGCCAGAAACAAAATCATCTCCCCGTACGACCTCGACGCCCGATACAGCATCAAACGCGACACCACCTGGACCGGCTACAAAGTCCACATCACCGAAACCTGCGACCCACCCAGCACGGCCGGCACGGATACCGGGCCCGGTGAACTCCCGAACCTGATCACGAACATCGCCACCACCACCGCGACCGTCCCCGACACCGCGATGACCACCACCATCCACCAGCAACTCGACAACAAAAACCTGGCTCCCGCCGAACACCTCACCGACGCCGGATACTCCTCCGCGCACATCATCGTGACCGCCGCCCACCAACACGGCATCACCCTGATCACACCACTACTGACCGACAACTCCGCGCAAGCCAGAGCCGGACACGGCTACGACAGAACCGCGTTCACGTTCGACTACGACACCCGCCAGGGCACCTGCCCACAAGGCAACACCAGCAGCAGCTGGACCCCCACCCGCTCCCACAACACCGACACCATCGTGGTCGCCTGGCCGATCACAACCTGCCGCCCCTGCCCCACCCGCGAACCCTGCACCCGCGCCGACCGCCGCAAAGTCAGCATCCAACCCCGCGACATCCACGAAACCCTCACCACCGCCCGCACCACACAAACCACCCCGGAATGGAAAACCCTCTACGCCACCCGCGCCGGCGTCGAAGGCACCATCCGCCAAGCCACCCACGTCACCGGAATCCGCACCGCCCGCTACCGCGGCCTGCCCAAAACCACCCTCGAACACACCATCGCCGCAACCGCGATCAACATCCACCGCCTCGACAACCACTGGACCGGCCACCCCCTCGACCGCACCCGAACAACCCACCTCCAACGCCTCAACTTCACCCTCGCCGCATAACCCCACCAAATAAACCAACAGGGTCT
>NZ_BOMS01000215.1 GCF_016862315.1 Actinoplanes palleronii
CCCCCAGGTGGCAAGGCCGCGCGGTTAGGGCGGTGGTGTGGTTGTCAAGGGTGTGGATGGGAGGGCGTAGTGGCCGGGGCTGGTTCTGGTGATGTAGCCCTTTTTGGTCATGTCGTTGAGTTTGTGGCGGGTTTTGGTGGGGTCGTGGCCGGTGTGTTGTGCGGTTTGCTGGATGGTTCGTGGCTGGTCGGGGTGGGTGTTGAGGTAGTTGAGGATGGTGTGGGTGAGTTGGCCGGTGGGGATGCCGCGTTCGGGCCGGGGTCGTGGTGGTGGGGTGTGGGTGCGGGCGTTGATGGTGTGGGTGCGGGTGGTGATGGTGGTGCTGGTGGTGGGCCGGGGGTCGTCGGGGTGGGGTTTGGCGTAGCGGGCGACGGGGGTTTTCAATACGCGTTTGCTGGTGCGGTCGCGGCGGTCGCCGAGGGTGTTGGTGGCGGCGGTGCCGATGCGCGCGGGTGTGTGCCGGTGGGGGTCGGGCAGGATGCCTGCGGCGTTGATGACCTGGTTGTGGGCGTGTTGCAGGGCGATGGTGAATCCGGCCCGGTCGGGGTCGGTGCCGGGCTGGTGTTCGCTCGCTTCGGTCATCGCGGCGCGTAGCAGCTGGTAGAGGATGAGCAGGGCCCAGAGTTCTTGTTGCAGACCGTCTGGGGTCGCGGAACGCAGGACCCGGCCGTGGAACAGGGTGTGGCGCAGGGCGTAGAACGCGGATTCGATTTCCCAGCGTTCGTGGTAGAGGCGTAGCAGGGTCGTGGCGTGGTGTGTGTGGTGGTCGGTGAGGGTGGTCGCGAGCCGGTATTCGGCGTGCAGGACGTCGCCGGTGCTGGTTGTGGTGGTGATGGTGGCTTCGATGATGCGCAGGGTGAGGCCATCGAAGTTGGTCAGGTAGCTGCCGTCGGGTAGTGGGGTGTCGACGCTGGGGCGGCGGCTGCGGCTGATCCGCACGAGGAGGTGTGCTCTGGTCGCGGCGGCTTTCAGGAAGCCGGTGTCGGCGAACCCGCGGTCGGCCAGGAGCAGCATGTCGCGGGTCAGCAGGTGCAGGAGTTTGCCGGCGTAGCCGGTTTCTCCGCCCTCGCCGATCGGTCCGAACCGGACGCCTATCAGCCCGCGGGTGCCGGTCTCGACCAGAGCCATCAGCATCAGCTGCGGGTAGCCGGCCCAGCCGAGCTTCGACCGGATCCGTCCCAGCCAGTGGTGCTGGGCAGTGGTGTCGGCGGCTTTGAACGAGGCGCAGCCGTCGAACGCGACGGTTCGCAGGCTCCGGTAGGACACTCCGGGAGTGTCCGGGCGAGCGAGTGGGCCCGCGAGGACCTCGAACAGTGCTTTGAACGGGCCCGGGCCGACCCGGCGCCGCGCGTCTCGCAGCGCCGACTCGGCCGGTTTCGGCACCGTCAGGCCCGCTTCGATCAATTCGGCGACGAGTTTGTCCCAGACCAGCGCGTATCCCAAGTTCGGGAAAAGCCCGAGCGCGATCACGAAATACACCACTACCCGCGAGGGCAGCACCCTGAGTCGTTGCTGGACCCGTCCGGTCTCGGCCAGAACCGCATCGACGAGGTCGAACGGTAGAAACGGTGTCAATCCTCCCAGGTGTCCGGGAGCGAACACTCCAGCGGCGACAGTGATAGCACGCACCACGGTGACCGTGGCAGACTCGACCAGCAACGGGACCTCACTCGGACAGCAGATAGATCTTGGTCGACTACCTGCCTACCTGAGGTCCCGTTACTTATGCGCTCATGTCAATCGAAAGAGTGCTGACAGTCAGCCAAAACACTTAACCGCGCGGCCTTG
>NZ_BOMS01000216.1 GCF_016862315.1 Actinoplanes palleronii
CAGGTGTGCCTCAGTGCTGCTGTCACACCCCTGCGAGCCAGCCGCGGTCCCGCTCCCAGCTGGCCCCCAGAGGTGCGCCGGCACGCTGTCGCTGGCTGGTTGTCAGGGGTGTGTCGGTCTTGTTGTGGCACCTCTGTGGGCCAGCCGTGGTCCTGCTTCCGGCTGGCTTTTAGGGGTGCGCCGGCGTGCTGTTGCCGGCTGGTTGTCAGGGGTGTGTCGGTCTTGTTGAGGCACCTCTGTGGGCCAGCCGCGGTCCTGCTCCCGGCTGGTCCTCAGAGGTGCGCTGGCGTGCTGTCGCCGGCTGGTTGTCAGGGGTGTGTCGGTCTTGTTGTGGCACCTCTGTGGGCCAGCCGGGGTCAGGGGTGGGCGGCGGCCGGGGCTGGGGTGTGCACGCCCAGCTCGGCCAGCAGATGCACGCGCAGGGCGGCCAGTTCCGCGTCGCCGCGGTCGCGCGGGCGGATGCCGGGCACCTCGACGATCGACCGGATGGTGGCCGCGCCGGGCGGTGTGATGTTCCCGGTGCGCTTCCCGGCGTCGTCTCCGGCGTTTCTTCCGGGGTCCTCGCGGGTGCGCTCGTCAGCGTCCTCGACGGCGTCTTCGCGGGTGCGCTCGCTGGTGCCGAGCAGGACCACTCGGTCGGCCAGGTGCAGGGCTTCGTCCACGTCGTGGGTCACCAGCAGCACCGTGGTGCCCGCGGCCTGCTGCACCTCGGCGAGCAGGTCCTGCATCCGCAGCCGGGTGAGCGCGTCCAACGCCGCGAACGGCTCGTCCAGCAGCAGCACCCCGGGCCGCCGCGCCAGCGCCCGGGCCAGTGCCGCCCGCTGCGCCATCCCGCCGGACACCTGCCGGGGCCGATACCGCCCGAACTCCGCCAGCCCGACCACGGACAACCAGTGCTTCACCTCGGTGCGGGTCCGTTCCCGGCTCGTGCCACGGGGCAGTCCGAACGCTACGTTCCGCTCGATGCTCCGCCACGGCAGCAGCCTCGGCTCCTGGAACACCACCGCACACCGCGCCTCGATACCCCGCACCTCACGGCCGTCCACCCGCACGCTGCCGGAACTCGCCGTCTCCAGCCCGCCGACCAGCCGCAGCAACGTCGACTTCCCGCATCCGGACGGCCCGAGCAGCGCCACCACCTCACCGGCGGCAACGCTCAGATCCACATCAGCCAGCACGGCCCGCTGCCGGCCACCGGCGCTGAACACCTTGCCGACACCGTCAAGTCGCAGGGGAACGGCGCTCATGCCGCGCAGCCTACCTACAACTCCTACCAACTTACTAGATTCAAACAGCGAAATCCCTGAATTAGTGATCATCTTCTCCGCACCGCACCGCACCGCACCGCACCGCACCGCACCGCACCGCGCCCTGTCCCCCTGCGACGGCGCAGGGCGCTCCGCGCGCTGGGACCAGCCCCCGAGGGCGTCGGCAGCCCGAGATCAGACCTCACGGGCCGGTGGGAGCACCCGGTCGGGGTTGGCGGGGCGGTGGAAGTCCGCGTTCGGCGTCGGTGGGGCGGCAGGGGGTCCGTGCTCGGTGTCGAAGGGGCGGTGGAGGTCCGCGCTCGGTACCGGTGGGGCGGCTGGGGTCCGCGTTCGGTGTCGAAGGGGCGGTGGAGGTCCGCGCTCGGTACCGGTGGGGCGGCAGGGGTCCGCGCTCGGCGTTGGAGGGGCCG
>NZ_BOMS01000218.1 GCF_016862315.1 Actinoplanes palleronii
GGTTAGTTCGGTGAGAGTTTTGAGGCGGATATCGGCGGGTGTGATGGTTTGCCGGGTTTTTGTGAGGATGTTGCGGGTGTGCCGGACGGCGATGTTGATGGTGGTCAGTGAGACGCCGAACAGATCGGCGATGACCTGGCGTGGTGTCTGGTAGCGGTGGTGTAGCAGGGTGGCCAGGACTTGGTGGGTGAGGGTGACCCGCAGGGGGCGGCCGCCGCCGCGGGTCCGGTGGTGGCCGCGGTAGTTGTGCAGGAATTGTTCGTGGTGGGCCTGGTAGGGAATGGTCAGCCGGGTGATCAGGTCATGCCATGCGGGGTCGGGCATGCCGGTGATCGCTGGGTGGATCAACGGGGTCAGGTGTGCCAGCGGCGGGGCTGGTGGGCTGGTGGGTGGGGGTGTGGCTGGTTCCGGGCGCAGGGTGTAGTTCCAGTCGCCGTGCCAGTCGTGGCGGTCCAGGGGCAGAGCGGCCATGGTGGCGTCGGTGACGGTCTTCCCGACGGGGTAGAGGCCGGGGTCGAGTTCGGCGTGCACGCTCAGGCCGGTTGTCGTGGTCGTCGCTGCGATCGTGTTGATGATGACGTCGTGGCTGTTCAGGGGCCGTCCGCGCCAGTTCGTGGAGATGTGGGAGAACAGGCGGTGCTCGATCTTGTTCCATTTGCTGGTGCCGGGTGGGAAGTGGCAGACGGTCACGGCCAGCCCGGTGTCGGCGGCGAACGCGGCGAGTTCGGCTTTCCAGGCGCGGGCGCGGGTGCTGTTGGAGCCGCCGGCGTCGGCGGTGATCAGCAGCCGGCTGGTGTCCGGGTAGCGTTGCCGGCCGTAGCTGTCCCACCAGCGCCGTAGCGTGGCGACGGCGAACGCGGCGGTGTCATGGTCGGTGCCGACACTGACCCAGCCGGTGTTCGCGGCCAGGTCGTAGACGCCGTAAGGGATGGCCTTGTTCGACCCCGGGTGCGGGAAGTCGTGGCTGAGCACGTGGACCGGCTCACCCGCCGGTGACCACTCGCGGCCTTTGTTGCCGTAATCACCGACCAGTTCTTTCTTCTTCGTGTCCACGCTGACCACCGGGTCACCCGCGCTCAGGTGCTCGAGGGCCTGCTCGTTGATGTAACGGAACTGCGCGTCACGGTCGGGATGTCGTTTGCCTTCCAGGGTTTTGGCGTTGGCCTGCAGACTAAATCCCAGCCGACGCAGGAGATCACCGACAGTGTCGTGACTGACCCGGTGACCTTGCCGAGTCAGTTCACCGGCAAGATGCCGCAGCGATTTGGTCGTCCACCGTAACGCTGACATCGGATCGCCGCGCTGGTCCGGCTCGACCAGGGCAAGCAGTGCCGGCAGCAACGTCGGGTCCTGCTCGATGACCCGTTTACGGCCTCCACCAGCCTGCCGGACCCGATCGAGCACCGGCGCTCCCGCCTCAATCTCGTCGACGCCCAGCGCCACGGTCGCTTCACGAGCACCGGCTGCCTGCGCCACCGCCCGGATCCCGCCATGACCCAGCACCCGAGCCTCAGCACCCAGTAACAACCGCTGCTGCCGCTCATTCAGATGCGGCAAGATCACCTCGAACTTCGCCGCCAACATCGACCGCACCTCATCCGTGACCGCCATAACAGATCAACGAATCGAAATCAGTCAAGCAACGGCTTGTTCTCTTACGAGCCCTT
>NZ_BOMS01000219.1 GCF_016862315.1 Actinoplanes palleronii
CCTCGGTCTTTCATTTGGGCGTCGGTTCATAGGTGCTATTCGATGGAAGTGATTCGGGTATTTGTGGCTGGTTTGAGGGCATGCTGAGTACCCGGCGCGAGGCCGGGTTCCTCCGTTTGCTTGGTCGGGGTGTGAGCCGCCGGGTCAGCCGGCGGGCCGGGGTAGCGCGGCGAGCTTGCTGAATGCGCTGGTCAGGGCGTCGGTCCAGGGCCAGTTGGCGGCGATGGCGAGGCAGGTCCGCCGGGCGGTGCGGGTGATCCGGGCGGCGACGTGCAGCAGCTGGTAGCGCAGTTTCTTGGGTTCGGTGCTGGCGAGATCGCCGTCCAGAAGCAGAGTTCGGGTCCAGGCGAGTAGGTCGATTCCGGTCAGCGCGAGTTGCAGCCAGGCCTGGTTGATCGCGAAGATGCGGGACGGGAACCGGCCGAAGCCGGTGTTCTTGCCGGTGCGGATGCGGTCTTCGACGCGGGCGTGCGCCCGGTGCCGGGCTTCCAGGTGCTGGATGCTGCCACCGCCTGGCGGGGTGTCGGTGGCGACGACCTGGTGCCGCCAGCCTGCGATGGTGTCGAACAACGACAATTGAGCGCCGGGATGTGGGCGTTCGCGCCGGACCAGGAACCGGGTCCCTTCCGGCCAGCCGGCCGGGTCGAACGATCCGGTGATCTCGCAGACTTCGGCGTGTTCGCGCAGGTCACCATCAGTGTCGATGGCGGGAACCCAGCCGGTCGCCGCCTGGATCGCTGTCCGTACCGGTTCGGTGATCGCGGCGCCGACCGAGAACCGGATGTCGACCTGCTGCTGGCGCAGACCGCGGATGTGGGCGAGGAACCCGTGGCTGGAACCGGCCGAATCGGCGCGCAGCAGGATCGGGGTGCCGTGCCGGTGTGCGTCGGGAATTTGGGCCAGGGCCTGGTCGAGGACGGTGATGTGGTCGGTGGTGGTGTTGGATCCGGCCCGGCCTTCACGCAGCATGCCGGCGAGGGCTTCGCCGGTGTTGTCCAGGAAACACAGCAAGGGGTGGAAGCCGAACGTCTTTTTCCAGGTGCGGGTCGCTGATTCCTTCTCGGAGTGGCAGATCACGATGGTCGCGTCGATGTCCAGGACCAGGCCGTCGACCTGCTGGCCGGCCACCGTCGGTTGTGGGAAGTCGCCGCGGGTCTCGGCGTGCTGGGCCCAGGCGACCTCGCGGGCCTGGGCGCGAGCAGCCCGCAGTTCAGCGAGGATCGTGGCGTCGAGCTGCGACAGCAGTCGCCACGCGGTCGGGTCGGACGCGACCGGTCCGAACAGGGCCGGCTGGTTGCGCAGCACGGCCAGGTCCGCGATGGCCTCGCCGCCGTCAGCGAGCAGCACGGCCAGATCGACGGCGATCCGGCCGGGTTCATGATCGCGGCGGCGTTGCCGCAGCCTGGCCAAAGCCAGGCTGAACGCGCTGGTCAGCCCGGTCGCGTCGGCGAGATCGGCGAGCAGCCGGGCGCCGGCGTGACCGACCACGCCTCGCCCGCCGCCAGTAACGATGATCTTCGGACGTGTTGCGGTAGCCTGCACCCTGCAAGTGCCTTCCGTGACGGGACTATGGGACCTTCGACAAGCCCTATTTTCCCTGATCAGAAGGCACTTCTCTATTTCAGCCCAGCCCTTGGGCAGCCCTTAACGAAGGGCCGAGG
>NZ_BOMS01000220.1 GCF_016862315.1 Actinoplanes palleronii
TAGTGCTGCACCGCGTTAGTTCGTCGGGGGTCATGCGGCCTTGAGCGGGGTTCCGTCGTAGGTCCATCGGTAGGGTTTCGCGGTGCTGTTCTTGTTGATCACATAGGTTTCGATCTTCTCGATGAGGTCGTCGCGTGAGCTGAAGTCGCCGTGGCGTACGACTCGGCGGGTCAGCGCGGAGAAGTACAGCTCGATCTGGTTGAGCCAGGAGGCGTGGACCGGGGTCCAGTGCACGTGCCAGCGGGGATGAGCGGCCAGCCAGGCCCGGGTCGCTTTCGCAACGTGTGAGGACCCGTTGTCCAGCACGACGTGAATCTGTTTGGCCGGGTCGATGACCGCATCGAGCATGGTCAGGAACCGCTGGAAGGTCACCGAGTCGTTGCGCCTGATCGGCTCGGTGACCACCTGACCGGTCTGGACGTCGAGGGCCGCAACGATCGACACGGTGCCGTGCCGGACGTACTCGAACTCTTGATAGGCGGGCCGGCCCGGCTGGGCGAGCCGGCCGGGATGCTTGCGGGATCGGGCAGCGATCGCGGTCTTCTCATCGATGGACAGCACCACCGTGCCGGGCGGCGGGTTGAGGTAGAGGTCGCAGATGTCGGCGGTACGCGACCAGAACACCGGGTCGTCCTTGCGGGTCAGCCAGCCCCGGACCCGGTAGGGCCGCAGATCGCAGTCGGCCAGGATCCGCCCGACCTGTGACGGTGAGATCCCGGTGTCGGCCATCTGCTCGGCGATCCGCCGATGTGACCAGGTCGATTCCGGGCCCGGGGGTGCCGACGTCGCGATCGCGACCGCCTGGACCCGGACCTCGGGACCATGCCGGCGGGGCCGCCCGGACCGTTTCGCGTCGGCCAGCGCGGCCAGACCACCGACGGCGAACCGGGACCGCCACTTACGGACCGTGTCGACACCGACGTGCAGGTCAGCGGCGATCTGGGCGTTCGGTGTCCCGCCCGCCGCGGCCAGGATGATCTTCGCCCGTAACACCGCCCGGGCCTGAGCACGCCCTGACCGGGCGGTCCGGGACAGCTGCCCGCGGGTCCGCTCATCCATCACGACCGTGACCGCCGCTCTCACCACGAATCCCGTACCTATCCACAAGCCCGACCCGTCCGGGGAAAGATCATCACCGATCATGGTGTGACAGCGGCGGGCACGGCAGCATGGAGCCCATGGCCCGCCGGAACCCGCCCGAGTCGATGCAGCATCACCTGCGGCAACGCCTCAACGAATACGCCCACGACCGCTGGCCGCAACTGGACAGCGTGCAGGTCCGTTACCGGGCCGGATTCGCCTACCTCGACGGCGTCCTGCCCGGCGGCCAGGTCCAGCCGCTGTGCCGGCTGCGGTTCACCGGGGTCCTGCACACCTGGGGCTTCGCGATCTACCTCGCCAGCCGCGACGGCTACCAGGACAACACCCTGCCTTCCGGGCTACCAGTAGGCAGCCCGGAAGAAGCCCTCGACTGCGCCTGCGGCCTCTACCTCAACGACCCGACCGCCTGGCTCACACCCCCGACGAACTAACGCGGTGCAGCACTAG
>NZ_BOMS01000221.1 GCF_016862315.1 Actinoplanes palleronii
AAGGCCGTGAAGTTACGGGCTGTCGGCGGGCGTCAAGATGTTGATTTCGATGGTTGCTTGGTAGGTTCGCCGGTCGACGCGGAGGCTCTTGTACGCGTATCGCGATAGTGGTCGTTTCACGGCGCGGGGGCTGACGCGGAGCCGGCGGGCGGGCATGAGCTGGTCGAGGACGGCGCGTCCGATGGTGCCGATCAGGTCGATGACGGTGTCGGCGATGACGTTGGCGGCGTGGATGACCTGGTCACGGGCGGTTTGCAGGGCAATGCTGAAGCTGGCCCGGTCAGGATCGGCGCCGGTGGTCGTGGTCGCGTCGGTGATGGCGATGCGGATGGCCTGGTAGGCGGTGAGTAGGGCGTAGATCTCCTGGGCGATGGCTGAGGGGTGGTTGCTGCGCAGGACTCGGCGGCCGAGCATGCTTTTCTTGATGGCGAAGAACGCCGACTCGATTTCCCATCGCTCGTGGTAGAGCGTGACCAGGCCGGATGCGGTGTAGCGGCGGTGGTCGAGCAGGGTGGTGGCGAGGCGGTAGACGCCGGTCTGCCGGCCGGTGGTCGTGGCGATGGTGATTTCGCATTCGATGATGCGCACGTCGAGACAGCCGATTCTGGACAGGAACGAGCCGTCGGGCAGGTGCCGCAGGATCGGGGGTTTGCGGTTGCCGGTCAGCCGGGCCAGGAACGCGGCTCCGGTGCCGGCGACGGTGTTGAGCAGGGTGTTGGTGGACAGGCCGCGATCCAATAAGACGATCATGCCGGTGTGCAGGCAGCGGGTCAGCCGGGCGGCGTAGGTGCTCTCGCCGGTGCTGGTCGGTCCGAAGACCGCGTCGATGATCGCCCGGGTGCCGCAGGCGACGACGGCTACCAGAGAGATCTGGGGATAGCCGCTGGCCTGCGTGTATTGGTTGGCGCGTTTACCGAGCCCGGTCCGGGTGGCGGGGTTGTCAGGCACGTCCAGGTGGGTACCGTCGATCGCGACGACCAGTAGGCCGGCCCAGCGGGTGCCGGTAGTCCGGATCGCGGCGGTGTGCCCGCGCAGCAGGTCGAACAGGGCCCGCAGCGGCCGTACGCCCAACCGGGCTCGGGCGTGCCAGAGTCCGGTTCCGGTGATCTTCGGGATCGGCAGGCCGTCGAGGGCGCCGGTGAGTTTGCGCCAGACCGCGAGGTAGCCGCACTCCTCGAACAATGCGGCAGCCAGCAGCAGATAGACCACGACTCGGGCGGGTAGCTTGCGCAGCCGCTGCTGGACCGAACCGTGCTCGGTGAGGACGGCATCGACCATGTCGAACGGCACGATCCGGGTCAACTCGCCGAGATGACCCGGGGCGAAGACCCCGCCGGAGACACAGATCGTGCGGGTGATGGCAGACTGAAGGGACAGCGGAGCTCCATTTGGAACGGATGTCTTTGGTCGGACAACTCGTTTCTACCGGAGCTCCGCTTCCTACGTGTATCGGGCATAGACCAGCTCAGACCGGATGTTGACTACCAACCCGTACGCCTAACTTCACGGCCTT
>NZ_BOMS01000222.1 GCF_016862315.1 Actinoplanes palleronii
ACGGCCGTTTCAACATCATCCGGTGAGGCCGAGGATGGTGAATGGCCTGGTCATTTCGCGGTTGGCCCAGCGGGTGGCTTCGGTGATGTTGGTGCGGCCGGCCAGGCGTAGGGCGTTGATGGCGAGGTTTCGGAGGGAGGCCAGGACGCGGGGTCCGGAGCGGGTGCGGATACGGGAGTGGTCCTCGCGGTAGCAGGTGTCGCGGATGAAGTGCAGGGTTTCGATGGCCCACTGGCCACGGTTGAACGCGGCGATCTCGGCCGGTCCGGCGGCCTCGGCGGGGTGGCTGGTGACGCCCAGTTGCGCTGCGGCGGACTGTTTGCCGTCGCTGCCGGTGATGTAGCGTTCGATCAGCCAGACCTGGTTGACGTGCGGAAACGGCAGGCCGGGCGGGGCGGGCAGGACCCGGATGGTGCGGCGGGTGCTGCGGCCGTGGCCGGTCTCGGTGCTCTCGTGGCCGATCGCGGTGGTGGCCCAGGGCAGGGCGTCGAGGGCGGCGAACAGGGCTGCCCGGTTCTCTTTGACCGGCAGCACGAAGTGGCCGCCTTGCTGGTGGATGAGGTCGGCGGTGGCCTTGACGGTGTGCAGGGCGTCGGCGGTCACGGTCACCTCACGCAGATCGAGGGTTTCCAGCAGAGCGCGGGCGGTTTCTGGTTCGCGGGTCTTGGCCCCGTCGGTCGGTGCCTGGGCGATGATGACGGCGGCCGGGTCCGGGCCGGGCGTACCGGCCAGGGCGGACAGCAGGTGCAGTTGTTCGCCGTCGGTGTTGACGGCGCCGCGGACGGTCTTGCCGTCCAGGCGTACCTGTGCCGGTGTATCGCTGCTGGTGGGAACCTGTTCGCCGGTGCTGGTGCGCTGGGCGGTGGTCCACTCGGCGATCACCGCGTCCAGGACGTCACCGTCGGTGTCGGTGCAGACGCGCCAGAGCGTCGAGCGTGACGGCCGCCCGGCGGGCCGGGCCTCGACTCGCAGGTACAGGCTGTCGAGGATGTCGGTGGGGACGTCGGCGACCCAGCCGCTGATCGCGGTGTAGCCCTTCAACCCGGCTACCGTGGCCGCCGCGACCAGCGCGAGCACCACCGCGACCGGATGATCACGGCCCTGACCGCAACGGCCGTCGCCGACGGCGAGCAGCAGGTCGAGCAGACCGTGACACGAAGGCGTGAACGACGTCCCGTCCGCGACGGCCGACGATGCTGAATCGGGTGGCGAGATGGCAGACTGCGGCACGACGAAGCTCCGTTTGCACCAGATCCGTGAGAAGACCTGGTCTCAACGGGGCTTCGTCCATATCCGACACGCCGACGCGGGCATTGTCACTCACCGCCACTATCGATCATGAAACGGCC
>NZ_BOMS01000223.1 GCF_016862315.1 Actinoplanes palleronii
CTGTGAGGATCATGGGGTGCTGTTCCGGGTCGTGGTTTGACTCGCCTGAGAACTGACGTCGATGTCTTGTGCTGGATCTGTCGACCATGGTTCGGAACGGTGTGTGTGATCCCGGACCGGTGCCGCGTGTCCTGATAGGGGCCTTGCCGCAAACAAGGGCGCCGTCACAGTTCTGACCGCTGCGACCGGTCCGGGGTTGGCCGTCCTCGTGTGCCCCTCGAACAGGAAACAGCGAACATGACCTCTGCCAGCATGCCCGATCTGCTCTGCGGGCAGCAGCCCGACCTGCCCGAAGATCTCGTGATCGGGGTCGACACCCACCGTGACGCCAACGTCGTGGTGGCGTTGTCGGTCACCGGCCGGGTCCTGGGTGACGCGTCGTTCCCGACCACTACGGGCGGCTACCAGCAGTTACTGGCCTGGGCTCGCGCCCACGGCACCCTGCGACGCGCCGGTCTCGAGGGCACCAACTCCTACGGCGCGGGCCTGAACCGCTACCTGCGCGGGCAGGACATCGCGATCATCGAGGTCAACTTCCCGGACAAGGCCACCCGCCGGCGCCGCGGTAAGAACGATGTCATCGACGCCGAACACGCCGCCCGGGCCGTGCTGGCCGGCACCGCCACCGCGGTCGCGAAAACCGTCGACGGCCCGGTCGAGGCCCTACGACTGCTCAAACTCGCCAAGAACTCCGCGGTCAAGGCCCGCACCCAGGCCCTCAACCAACTCAAAGCGGTCCTGGTCACCGCCGACGCGACCTTACGCGACAGCCTGCACGGACTCGGCCCGAAAACCCTGCTGCGCCGGTGCGCGGCGCTGACCGCCGGCACCGACCTGACCCACACCACGAACGCGGCCGTCTACACCCTGCGCAGCCTGGCCGTCCGGATCCTCACCCTCAGCACCGAGATCGACGAACTCACCGCGCAGCTGCACACGATCATCGACGCCCACCGCCCGCAACTGCTGCAACGCCTGGGCGTCGGCCCCGACAACGCCGCGACCCTGCTGATCACCGCGGGTGACAACCCCGGACGGCTGCGCCACGAAGCCGCGTTCGCCGCGCTCTGCGGCGCCAGCCCCGTCGAGGTGTCCTCCGGGCGCACCGACCGCCACCGCCTCAACTACGGCGGCGACCGGCAAGCCAACGCCGCGCTCTACCGCATCGTCCTGACCCGGCTACGCCACGACCCCGCCACCCGCGCCTACCGCGACCGCCGCAGAACCGAGGGAAAGACACCCCGCGAAATCATCCGCTGCCTAAAACGCTACATAGCACGCGAAATCTACGGTTTCCTACTCCCCGCAACCCCTTGACGAACATAGGAGCATCCAGCC
>NZ_BOMS01000224.1 GCF_016862315.1 Actinoplanes palleronii
TGAGCCGCCCCGAACCTTCCGGACACATGCCCCAAGTAAAATTGGGGCTGAGCCGAGAGGAATCCCTTGCCGCGTCCGAAGAAGAGCTACTCCCCTGAATACCGGGAAGAAGCTGTCAAATTGGTGATTGAGACATCGCGTCCGATTGCTCAAGTCGCCAAGGAACTCGGCGTTCAGGAAGGGACTCTCGGAAGCTGGGTGGCACGATATCGGCGTGAGCATGTCAGCGACGAGCCGGAGCTGACCGTGACCGAACGTGCCCGCCTCCGGCAGATGGAACGCGAAATGCGGGAGCTGCGGATGGAGAACGAGTTCCTAAAAAAAGCAGCCGCGTACTTCGCCAAGGATCATCGGTGAGCGACACGTTCGAATTCATCGACGCTGAGTACGCAGACGAAAAATCACTGCCCAATAGTTACGCGCCTACTGTTGTTTCGATGTGTTCCTGGCTACGGGTTTCCCGTTCCGGATTTTATGAATGGCGGGGACGTCCGGAATCTGCCACTGCCCAGCGCCGCGAGGCCCTGAAACGCGCCGTCACCGTTTCCTTTAAGGAGTCTGACGGCACGTACGGCTACCGCCGTATCCATGCCGACCTGGCAGCCCAGGGGATCGCCGGCGGGCTGGAACTGGTGCGTTCCATCATGCGTGAGCTGGGGTTGCAGCCCTGCCAGCCGCGTCCGTGGCGGCACTGTCTCACCGAGGCCGACGACCAAGCGCCTCCGATTCCAGACCTGGTCAACCGTGACTTCACTGCCAAGGCTCCCGGGCAGAAGATGGTCGGAGATATTACCTATATCGAAACCTGGCAAGGGTGGCTGTATCTGGCCACGGTCATCGACTGCCACACCAAGGCCGTCGTCGGGTGGGCGATGGACGATAACTACAAGACACCCCTCATCACCGCAGCTATCACCATGGCCGCACGCAATAGTATTCTTGCCCCTGACGCCATATTTCACACAGATCGCGGCAGCAATTACACGTCGCGGTCTTTCGCCAAAGCTCTAAGGAAGCTAAAAATCCGGCATTCGGTGGGCCGCACCGGAATCTGCTACGACAATGCCATGGCCGAATCTTTCTTCGCTGCCCTGAAGAATGAACGCGTGCACCGCACCGAGTACCCCACCCGCGAACACGCCCGCCGCGACATTGCCCGGTACATCGAACTCCGCTACAATTCCCGCAGGCGTCACTCGGGTATCGGATACAGAACCCCTAATCAGGTTCACGCCGAGTACATGAACCTGCAACTCGCAGCTTGAATTAGCCGTTACGCAGCTGTCCGGAAACGTCGGGGCGGATC
>NZ_BOMS01000225.1 GCF_016862315.1 Actinoplanes palleronii
CCAGGGCCTCGGCAAAGTCGTGAGAGTGTCCGACTTGGGGTGTTTGAAGTAGAAACGCCGCTACTTGGTGCAGCAAGACGGGCATGACCGGTTCGGAAGATCATCAAGGTTCCTACGCCGTGTTGATCGATCCGAAGTGAGTCATGCCCGCACTGCCATCATTGCTGATCTCCTCTTTGTCCTGCGCACCGGTTCTGACCGTGCCCGAAACTGCTGGTGGGCTGGTCGCAGCGCTTGCCGATCTGCCTGATCCGCGGGCTCGTCGCGGGGTCCGGCACCGGCTGACGGTGGTGGTGATCGCCGCGGTCTGCGCGGTCATCGCCGGCAGCCGGTCCTACACCGCGATCGCCGAATGGGTCGCCGACGTCCCGGCCACGACCGCTCTCGCTCTGGGTATCGCCCCGGACCGGCGCCCGTCCGAAGCGATGATCCGCCGGCTCCTGCAAGCCCTCGACGCGCAACTGCTGACCACAGCGATCGCCGTCTGGCTCGCCGGCCAGGCGACATCAGCGGATCGGCAGGCCATCGCGGTCGACGGCAAGACGCTGCGTGGATCCAGGACCGGCGACCACACCGCCCGGCACGTCCTGGCAGCCTGCGATCAGAGCATCGGAATGGTCCTGGCCAGCACCGATGTCGACGGCAAGACCAATGAGATCACCCGCTTCGCACCCCTGCTCGACCAGATCGGCGACCTGCGAGACGCCGTGATCACCGCTGATGCCATGCACTGCCAGCGCGACCACGTCGACTACCTCGCCGACCGCGGCGCCCACTGGATCCTGACCGTCAAAGGCAACCAGCCCCACCTGCACAAACAACTCTCCAACCTGCCCTGGCAGCAGGTCCCGCAAGCCGCCCGCGACGACGACCGCGGCCACGGCCGCCGGGAGATCCGCACCCTGAAGATCCTGACCATCGCGGCCGGCATCGACTTCCCCCACGCCGCCCAGGCCCTGCAGATCCGCCGCCGCAGACGCCGCCTCGACCAGCCACGGCGATTCACCACCGAAACCGTCTACGCCATCACCGACCTGCGCGTCCACCAGGCCAAACCCGTCCAGCTCGCAGCGTGGATCCGCGGGCATTGGACGATCGAAAACAAAATCCACTGGGTACGCGACGTCACCTACGACGAAGACCACAGCCAGATCCGCACCGGCACCGGGCCACACGTCATGGCCGCCCTCCGCAACGCCGCCATCAGTGCACTACGAGCCGCCGGAGCCAACAACATCGCCGCCGCCAACCGCCACCACGCCCGCGACAGCAATCGGCC
>NZ_BOMS01000226.1 GCF_016862315.1 Actinoplanes palleronii
CTAAGCGCCTGTTGAGAAGTGTTGTCCGTAACCCTCGGGGAGCCAGGGTGAGGTCCAGGGTGCGGCGGTGGTGAGGTTGTCGGTGTCGGTGCGGTGCTGGAAGAACGCATGTGCTTGACGGACTCGGTCGGCCATGGTCGCGGGTGCGGTGTTGGCGATGGTGCGTTTCAAGGCCGCCCAGATCCGTTCGACGGGGTTGTCCTGTGGGCTGTATCTGGCGCCTTCGATCACGTGCAGGCGAGGGTGTTCAGCCAGCCATTTCTGGGTGATCTTGCTGTGGTGGGTGCTGCCGTTGTCGCAGATCACGGCGATGACGGGTGCCTCGGGGTAGGCGTCGAGCAGTTGCTGCAGGAAGTAGCAGAACACTTCGGAGACGTTCTTGACGCTGACGTGGTGGTGGAAGGCGCCGGTGGCCAGGTTGATGGCGCCGTGCAGGGTGCGGCGCAGGTTCGTGCCCGGGGTCAGGATCCGGTGCCGGATCCCGGCGGGCATCCAGCAGGATCGGATACGAGGTAGTAGATCCAGGTGAGTTTCGTCCTCGGCGAGGACGACCGATCCGGTGGGCAGGGCGGCGATGCGCTGGCGGATGTCAGCGCAGATCTGGTCGCGGTTCGGGTCGCTCTTGGCGATCAGTCGGGGCCGTGACCAGCGGGCTTGTTCCCGGATGCGGCGGCGCAGGGTGGAGAGGCTGATCTGTGGCCGGCCCAGGGTTCGCCAGAGGCTCGCGGTGGTCCAGGCTCTGGGGATCATGAGGAGCCGGTGGATGCGTTCGCCGAGTCGGCGGCTGCCTTTGCGGGGCCGTCCGCTGCGGGGCCGGTCGGGGAGTCCGGCGAGGCCTTCGCTCTGGTAGCGGGCGATCCAGCGGCGGACGGTGGTGGGGTCGTAGTGCAGCAGGTCGGCGATTTCGCTGGCGGACATGCCCCCGGCGGACAGCACCACGATCACGATCCGGGTGGCGGTACGCCAGGGCCCGTGCAGGGCGGTAATCAGTTCGGTGTGTTGCTCGGCCGGCATCCGGGCGTAGACGTGCGCGGGGCGCATACTGGTGGTGACCTCGTCGGGGGTTTAGGGCTTGTGTGGAAACTTGATCCGAACCCACGACGAGGTTTTTCTGTGACTATGTCCATCTTGCCGGGTGAGTCTTAGCTGAGGCCGTTACGTGCAGAACCTTTGCGCACGTGCTTA
>NZ_BOMS01000227.1 GCF_016862315.1 Actinoplanes palleronii
CCCGTGGTCCGGTTCCGCCGGTACTCGTCGGCCAGCAGCGGCAGCGTGGTCCGCAGCCGGACCCGGCCGATCTCGTTGAGCCCCAGCGCGTCCGCGGACTCATCGCGGTGCAGGGTGTTCACATCGAGGCGGTACTGCAGGCCTCGCACCACGGCCCGCGCGGTCCGGGTGGTGTGCTTGATCGAGTACTTGCCACCGACGCGCAGCGGGGCGCTCTCGTCCATCCAGCAGATCATCGCCTCGATGTCCTGCGCGACCGCGGGGGCATTGTGCGGCCGGCAGATCATGTCACCGCGCGAGATGTCGATCTCGTCGTTCAACCGCACCGTCACCGACATCGGCGGGAACGCCTCGTCAACCGGCCCGTCCGCCGTGTCGATCCCGGCGATCGTGCTGGTCAACCCGGACGGCAGCACCATCACCTCATCACCCGGCTTCAACACCCCCGACGCGACCTGACCGGCATAACCGCGATAGTCGGTGACCGTCGTCGACTGCGGACGGATCACGTACTGCACCGGGAACCGCACATCGACCAGGTTGCGGTCACTGGCGATGTGCACGTGCTCCAAGTGATGCAACAACGACGGACCCTCGTACCACGGGCTCTTCTCCGACCGCGACGCGATGTTGTCACCGTTCAACGCCGAGATCGGGATGATCGTCAGATCCGGCGCGTCCAGCTTCGCCGCGAACGACGTGAACTCATCCGCGATCCGGTCGTACACCGCCTTGTCCCAATCGACCAGGTCCATCTTGTTCACGCACAACACCAGATGCGGCACCCGCAACAGACTCGTCAGGAACGCGTGCCGCCGCGACTGCTCGACCAGACCCTTACGCGCGTCGACCAGGATCAACGCCAGATCCGCCGTCGACGCCCCGGTGACCATGTTCCGGGTGTACTGGATGTGCCCCGGCGTGTCCGCGATGATGAACTTGCGCTTCGGCGTCGCGAAATACCGGTACGCCACATCGATCGTGATGCCCTGCTCCCGCTCGGCCCGCAGACCATCGGTGAGCAACGCCAAGTTCGTGTACTCGTCACCACGCGACGCGCTCGCCGCCTCGACCGCCTCGAGCTGATCCTCGAAAATCGTCTTCGTGTCGAACAACAACCGCCCGATGAGCGTCGACTTACCGTC
>NZ_BOMS01000228.1 GCF_016862315.1 Actinoplanes palleronii
TACTCCAGCAGGAGATCCGTTTTAGGGCTCCGTGAGGGCTTGCCGGGCGTAGTGGCTGGTCTTGGCGGTGGCTTGATGGCGTCGTCGGTAGATGGACCAGGCGATGGCGTCGGCGACGCGGCGTGCAGGTTCGATGACCAGGGCGTGGAACAGCCGGCGGAGTTCGTTGACCGTGATCGCGATCAGCCCGTCGGGGGCTTCAGCGCTGGCTGTTGTCGCGGCGGCCAGGAACGCGTGGGCGGCGATGACCAGGGTGGTCCAGCGGTGCCAGGCTTTCCAGCGGCGGTGCTGATGCTGGTCCAGGCCGAGTCCGGTCTTCGTGGCCTGGAACGATTCCTCGATTCGCCACCGCGATCCGGCGACGGCGACCAGATGGTGCAGCGGGACGAGTTGCGGTGACCAGCAGCGATAAAACGCCAGCTCGCCGGTGGTGCGGTTGCGGCGGATCAGCAGCCAGTGATGGCCGGCGTGCTGGTCGACAGCCTGCGGCAGGTTGATGAACGCCCAGTCGTAGTAGCGGTGTCCTTTCGCTCCGGCTCCGGCGGAGATCCGCTGCCACGCCTGTTTCGGCAGGCCGGCAGCGATCTGGTCGGCACGCTGGACGCCGAGTCCGGTCGGCACCCGGTGTGAGCAGGCGACCGCGAGGACATAACCCAGATCGCTGCTTCTCAGCGCAGCCGCCAGCTGCGGATCACCGCCGTAGGCTTCGTCGCCGGCGACCCACCGGCACGGCAGTCCGCCGGTCACCGCGGTCTCGATCAGCCGACGTGCCAGCTGCGGCTTCGTAGCGAACCCGACGGTGTCGGGGATCCCGGCTTCGGCCCGTCGCTGCGGATCGTCGGTCCAGGATTTCGGCAGGTAGAGCGCGACGTCGACCAGGGTGTGCCCGAGCGGTGAGACGTAGGACAGGTGCACTGCGAGCTGGCAGTTCTCGATCTTCCCGGCGGTGCCGGAGTACTGCCGCTGCACGCCGACAGTGCGGGTGCCTTTCTTCAGATCCCCGGTCTCATCGACCAGCAGCACGCCGTCGGGATGCCCGAGCCGGGCTGTCACGAAATCTCGCACGTCCGCACGGACCAGTGCGTCGTCCCAGCTGGCACGGCCGATCAGGTCCTGCATGCCACCCGGG
>NZ_BOMS01000229.1 GCF_016862315.1 Actinoplanes palleronii
GTGGCGTGATGACGGCACCGATCAGGTGATCCATGACCTGCTGCGCTGCCAGGTCCGGGAGAAGGCCGGTCGTGCCGAGGATCCGTCCGCGGTCATCCTGGACACCCAGTCGATCCGGGCCGCGAACCACGTGCCGGCCGCGACCACCGGCAAGGACGCTGGCAAGAAGGTTCCCGGCCGTAAACGCGGCCTGGCCGTCGACGCTCTCGGCCTGATCATCGCCGTGGTCGTGACCGCCGCGAGCGTCAGCGACAACCAGATCGGGATCCGCCTGCTGGACAAGGTCGCCGAACACACCCCGACGGCGACCCGGGCCTTCGTCGACGCCGGGTTCAAACAGGACTTCGCCCTGCACGGCGCGGTGCTGGACATCGACGTCGAGGTCGTCAAACGATCCGACGCCCGGCCCGGGTTCGTGCCGGTCAAGAAACGGTGGCTGGTAGAGCAGGTCAACGGCACCCTGATGCTGCACCGCCGGCTGACCCGCGAGTACGAGAGCCGACCCGAATCCAGCGTGTCACGCACCTTATGGGCGTCGATGGCGAACATGGTCCGCAGGCTCACCGGCACTGTCACCGCGACCTGGCGGTGAACCTGCGGTGCACCTGACCGCGATCCTCGACCTGATCGCCGAACGCGAGAACACCGCAGGTCAGGCCGCCGACCGGCTCCGCGAGCAGATCACCGCTCTCACTACCGAACTCGCCCGCCTCGACAACGAACTCGCCGACCTGGCGACCACCCGCATCACCTTGCACGATCTGGCCGCCGACCAGTTCACCGACGACGACCCGACCATCGCCAGCGCCCCCTACCAGCAGATCCTCGCCGTCCTCGCCGCAAACCCGGCCGGGCTACGAGCCAAAGACATCTGCCTGGCCGTCAGCGTCGACCCCACCCCGAAACACGTCGAAGGCGCCCGGGCGCGACTCAAACGCATGGTCAGCCGCAAAATCCTGACCGAGACCGAACCCGGAATATTCACCCTCGCCCCGAAACGGACCTAACCTTCCTAACCACCCTCT
>NZ_BOMS01000230.1 GCF_016862315.1 Actinoplanes palleronii
TAGACGAGTAGTTCCGATATCCCGGTCAGTGGTCGTAGGCGATCAGTGACCGGGTGACGGGTGCGCCGGTCTTGTTGTTGTGCCAGATCGCTGCACTCATGGCCAGCAGCCGCTGCGCGATGCGTACGGCGACGCCGGCGAATGTACGGCCGCCGTGTTGTTCCAGGTCAAGCTGGCCTTTGAGGGTGTCGTTGACCGACTCGATCAGCTGGCGGACCTTCTTGAGCATCGGTTCGCCGTAGCGGGCCTTCTCCTTCTTGCGGGACGGGCGCAGCAGCTCGATGCCGTGGTCTTCGGCCAGTCGCCGCTCGAACGGCTTCGAAGCGAAACCCTTGTCACTGATCAGCAGGACACCCGTACGGTCGGCGACGAGGTCGGCATCGTGTTCGAGCATCGCGGCCAGGACCTCGCGTTCGCCGATCTTCGGGTTGGCCAGGGCCCACAGGATCGGCATCCCGGCCGGGGTGCAGACCAGGTACAGCCGCAGTCCCCAGAAGAACCGGGAGTGCGAGGCGCAGTAGCCGTAGCCGGCCCAGCCGGCCATGTCCGAGCGTTGCACCGTGGGACGCGACATGCCGCACGGGATCGGGGTGGAGTCGACGATCCAGTGGTTGTCGAACCAGAAGTCGCTGTCGCGGGCCAGGTCCCGGAGGGTCTTCTTGATCAGTGGCAGGGCGGCACGGAGTCGTTTGTTGTACCCGGGCCGCTGGGGCAGGTAGGGGAACATGCCATGCAGGTGAATACGGGCGTACCGGATCCAGTGTGCTTCCGAACGGGCGCCGAGCAGGACCTGTGCCACAGCCAGGCAGACCAGTTCGGAGTCGGTCAGCCGCGGCGGCCGGCCACGCCACCGACGAGTACGGATGCTGTCGTCGATCTTCACGTAAAGTGCGGTCAAGAGGGTGTCCAGGTCTTGCGTCACAACACGATCTTGGACACCCTCCCTTCGTACCCAAGACATCGACCCCTGACATCGGAACTACTC
>NZ_BOMS01000231.1 GCF_016862315.1 Actinoplanes palleronii
ACGCGGTGAGCGCATGTCGCCAGCGCTGCTGGCAGAACAACTGGGTGATCGATTTGGACATTCAGAAGTTCTTCGACAGCGTCGATCATGCGCTGATGCTCAAGGCGGTCGAAAAGCACGCTGATGTTCCGTGGGTGGTGCTCTATGTCAAACGGTGGCTGGTCGCGCCGTTGCAATTGACTGACGGCACGCTGCAGACACGGGACCGGGGGACTCCGCAGGGATCGGCGGTATCACCTGTGCTGGCAAATCTGTTCATGCACTACGCGTTTGATGCGTGGATGGCCCGGGAATGCCCGGGGGTTCCGTTCGAGCGTTATGCCGATGATGCGGTGGTGCATTGCGTGAACCAGGGTCAGGCAGAGCGCCTGGTCCAGGCTATCGCTACTAGAATGGAAAAGGTCGGGCTGCGACTGCATCCCGACAAGACGAAGATCGTATACTGCAAGGACGCGAGCAGGCGTGCAACATATGAGCACACCTCATTCACGTTCCTCGGTTACACGTTCCGCCCTCGCGGGGCTCGGAACGAACGTCAGCACGTGACGTTCACTTCGTTCGCGCCGGCGATCAGTAAAGAAGCCCTGAAGAAGATCAGTGGAACAGTCCGCCGCTGGCGGCTGGACCGCAGAACAGGCCAGACCCTTGCCGACCTCGCACAGTGGATAAATCCCATCGTGCGTGGCTGGATGCAATACTACGGACGGTTCAACCGCTCCGTCTTGTATCCGTTCCTACAACGTATCAACGCCTACTTGGTGCGGTTTCTGCGGAACAAGTTCAAACGAGTCCGATCCTTCAAGAAGGCCAAGGCAGGCTGGCAACGCATCACGAGTCAGTACCCGAAAGCCTTCGCCCACTGGGCGTGGATCAAAACCTTCTGATGATCAGAGCGACAAGAGCCGTATGACGGGAGACTGTCACGTACGGATCTGTGAGGGCCGGAGGGTGAGACTCCCTCCGGCTACTCGG
>NZ_BOMS01000232.1 GCF_016862315.1 Actinoplanes palleronii
TTGTGCCCTGAACAGTGAAGGAGCTATTTGTAGGCAAGCTCTGTAAGTGATGCTGTGCGGGAGATGAAGGTTTGGCCCTTCGGAGCCGCCCACTCGGGGGGAGGCTTCAAACCACCACATGCTGCGTTGGCTGAAGACCGTCGTGGTGAGCGATGTGGAAAAGGCGCACAAGATGTGTCAGGTGGGGATCAGGAAGACGATCGTCGTTGAGGTGTCGTTATTTAAGAAGTGACATCGGAACCGGGATTTCCAATGCGTTCCCGGGATAAGTCTGGCGGGTTCCCGATTTTCTGGCCAGGCGGTGTCCGGCATGGATGGCGACGTGAGCCTGATCTGCGGCTCTCGTATGGAACAGGGGAAGGCATGTCCGGCTACTGCCATCTCGCATTCTGGGGGTGGCGAGAGGGAGTGTCTCAAGCGGCACAAACCGTGAGAGATCGAGTACCGATACTGGGCGTGCTGGCGGACCGACTCGTAGTAGTGATGAAAGCCGTTGTAATGGCGGTCGAGCGAAGGTGTCGGGTCGTTCGAGGTCTTTTCGTCTGATCAACCGGTGTTCCCGGGAGGAGTCACGTGGAGAGGCAGAAGTCAGCGGAAGGTAAGTCGTTTGACATTTCCAAGCAGGAAGTGTGGGAAGCGTATCGGCAGGTGAAGGCCAATAAGGGTGGGCCGGGCGTGGATGGTATGACGATGGAGGATTTCGAGGCAGATCTGAAGAACAAGTTGTATCGGATCTGGAATCGGATGTCCTCGGGTTCATATTTTCCTCCTCCGGTGAAAGCGGTAGAGATCGCGAAGTCGCATGGTGGCGGCACCCGGGTGTTGGGTGTTCCCACCATCGCGGACAGAGTGGCGCAGACGGTCGTGGCCAGGCGGTTGGAGGCGAAGGTCGAACCGATCTTCCATCCCGACTCGTATGGGTATCGGCCGAACCGGTCGGCTCTAG
>NZ_BOMS01000233.1 GCF_016862315.1 Actinoplanes palleronii
GGGGGATTGATACCTCGGTGGCCTGCCGGAACCTGAGGACCGGGGCGGGACTGTGCGGAATTCCACGGACCTTCGGATCGGGGGAGGGGCGACCGAACTGTGACGGCCGTAACCACGACCGACAGTCTGGAGCCTCGCATGACCGAATCGCTTCTGCGTCGCCGTTCGCTGCTCGGAGCGGGTGGGGCCATCGCCGGTTCACTCGCCCTCGCCGGTTTTGCCGCGTCGCCGGCGATGGCCGCCAGCGCCGCGCCCAGCACGCCGAAGGCGGCCCTCGCCGCCCTCCTCGACGGCAACAAGCGATTCGTCAACGGGACCGCCAAGCACCCGCACCAGTCCGGCAAGCGGCTGAAGACGGTGGCCGCCGGCCAGGACCCGTTCGCGATCGTGCTCGGGTGCGCCGACTCCCGGGTCAGCGCCGAGCTGCTCTTCGACCAGGGCATCGGTGACCTGTTCGTGAACCGGGTGGCCGGCAACGTGGTCGACGACCTGCTTCTCGGCAGCATGGAGTACGCGGTCGCCGAGTTCGGCCCGCCGCTGCTGATCGTTCTCGGCCACGAGCGGTGCGGCGCGATCAAGGCCACGGTCGGTGTGGTCAACGGCGGCGAGGAGCCGCCCGGGCACATCGGCGCGGTGGTGGCGGCGCTGCGGCCGATCGTGGCCCCGTACGCGGGACAGGCGAACGCGGTGGAGAAGGGTGTTCAGGTGAACGTGCTGGCGCAGGCCGCGGCCGTGGTGCAGCAGAGCGCCGTCATCCGGGAGCGGGTCGAGAAGGGCGCGATGGCCGTCGTCGGTGCCCGCTACGACCTCGACACCGGCAAGGTGAAGGTGCTCGGC
>NZ_BOMS01000234.1 GCF_016862315.1 Actinoplanes palleronii
CGCAGCTCGTTGAAGAGGATCTGCTCGGACAGGGTGTCCTCCAGGTCGCGCTGGATCGTCCGGCGCAGCGGCCGGGCGCCCAGGACCGGGTCGAAGCCCTTCTTCGCCAGGTACTTCTTGGCGTTGTCGGTCAGCTCCAGACCCATGTCCTTGTTCTTCAGCTGCCCCTCGATCCGGGCCGTGAAGATGTCGACGATCTGCAGGATCTCCTGCTCACGCAGCTGGTGGAAGACGATCGTGTCGTCGATACGGTTCAGGAACTCCGGGCGGAAGTGCTGCTTCAGCTCGTCGTTGACCTTGACCTTCATCCGGTCGTAGTTCGACTCGACGTCCTCGGAGGCCTGGAAGCCCAGCGAGACCGCCTTCGCCACGTCCCGGGTGCCCAGGTTCGTGGTCAGGATGATCACCGTGTTCTTGAAGTCGACGATCCGGCCCTGACCGTCGGTCAGCCGGCCGTCCTCCAGGATCTGCAACAGCGTGTTGAAGACGTCCGGGTGAGCCTTCTCGATCTCGTCGAACAGCACCACGCTGAACGGCTTGCGCCGCACCTTCTCGGTCAGCTGGCCACCCTCGTCGTAACCGACGTACCCGGGAGGCGCACCGAC
>NZ_BOMS01000235.1 GCF_016862315.1 Actinoplanes palleronii
GATGACGTGTTAGAAACAAGGTATCGCGCATTGACCCCGTAGTCGAGACCGCAGGAGGTGGGAACATGTTGATGCGCAGCGAACCCTTCACCGAGGTCAACCGGCTCGCCCAGCAGCTGTTCGGAGCCACACCCACCGGGACCTGGTCCCGGCCGACCGCGATGCCGGTCGACGCGATCCGCAACGGCGACGAGTTCGTCATCGCCCTCGACCTGCCCGGCGTCGACCCCGACGCCATCGACATCGACGTGGAACGCAACGTGCTGACCGTACGCGCCGAGCGCCGCCCGATCGACCTCGGCGAACACGCCACCGTCCAGCTCACCGAACGCCCGCTCGGCGTGTTCTCCCGCCAGCTGTTCCTCGGCGACGCCCTCGACACCGACCGCATCGACGCCGCCTACGACAACGGCGTGCTCGTCCTGCGCATCCCGATCGCCGAGAAGGCCAAGCCCCGCAAGGTCAACGTGGTGGCACGCCAGAGCGGCGAGCAAAAGGTGATCACGGGCTGAA